>CAVXBJ010000060.1:0-93435 GCA_963759915.1 uncultured Actinomycetota bacterium
GGCGTCGGACTCGTTGTGCGGCCCGGCCGGCTCGGTCGGTGTGTCCGTCACCGCAGCAGGCCCTTCAGCTCGTGCGCGGCCGGGGCCTCCAGCTGGCGCGCCTCGGCGGCCTCGTCGGCGGCGATCGCGTTGAGGCCGACCGGAGTGTGGGCGACCTTCTCCCGCAGCTTGAACATCGCGTCGATGAGCATGTCCGGGCGCGGCGGGCAGCCGGGCAGGTACATGTCCACCGGCACCACGTGGTCGACGCCCTGGACGATCGCGTAGTTGTTGAACATGCCGCCGGTGCTGGCGCAGACACCCATCGCGAGCACCCACTTGGGGTTGGGCATCTGGTCGTAGATCTGCCGCAGCACCGGGGCCATCTTCTGGCTGACCCGACCGGCCACGATCATCAGATCGGCCTGGCGCGGGGAGGCCCGGAAGACCTCCTGACCCCAGCGACCGGAGTCGTAGCGCGGGGCGCCGTAGGTCATCATCTCGATCGCGCAGCAGGCGAGCCCGAAGGTCGCGGGCCAGAACGAGGCGCTCCGCATGTAGCCGAACAGGCCCTCCAACGTCGTCAACAGCACGCCGGTGGGGAGCTTCTCCTCAACACCCATGGTGATCTCCTTCCCGGGGGTAGGTCTGGAGCTCTGAAATCATGTACGCACCTCGCCGGTGGGGCCGGTGCTCGCTGCGCTCGTGCGGCATCATGATCAGTCCCACTCGAGTCCGCCGCGACGCAGCACGTAAAGGTAGGCCAAGAAGACGGTGATCACGAACAGCACCATCTCCACCAGCGCGAACGTCCCCATCTGGTCGAACGAGACCGCCCACGGGTAGAGGAAGACGATCTCGATGTCGAAGATGATGAAGAGCATCGCGGTGATGTAGTACTTCACCGGGAAGCGGCCGCCGCCCAGCGGCTGCGGGGTCGGCTGGATCCCGCACTCGTACGAGTCGTACTTCGCCCGGTTGTAGCGACCCGGACCCACCAGCATGGACGTGACGATCGTCAGGCCGACGAACGCCGAGGCCAGCGCCAGCATGATCACGATGCCCAGGTAGGGGCTCACCACACCACTCCTTGCCCGCTCAGGCCGCTGCCGCTCCTCATGCTGCGGGCGCGATCCGGCAGAGCGCGTTGATGATCTTGTCCATGGCGTCCCCGTCCCGGCTGTCGTGCAGGTTGGCCAGCAGCTTCAGCGTGAACCGCATCAAGGTCTTGCGGGGCAGACCGTACTTCGTGCAGATCGACATCACCCTGGGGTTGCCGATCAGCTTCACGAACACGTTGCCGAGGGTGTAGTAGCCACCGAGCTCCGCCTTGAGCTGCGCCGGGTAGCCCTGCAGCGCACGCTCCGCGGTGCTCGTGCCGACACCCCGGTAGTGCGCCTCGGCGATGGCGTCCGCGGCCAGCTCGGCCGACTCCATCGCGTACGCGATCCCCTCGCCGTTGAACGGGTTGACCATGCCGCCGGCGTCTCCGACCAGCAGCAGACCCTTGGTGTAGTGCGGGGTCCGGTTGAAGCCCATCGGCAGGGCCGCGCCCATCACCTTGGTGGTCATGTTCTCGTCGCGGAAACCCCACTCCTCCGGGGTGTTGTCCAGCCACCGCTTGAGCAGGTCCTTGTAGTCGGTCCTGCCGAAGGCCGACGACGTGTTGAGCACGCCGAGCCCGACGTTGCAGGTCCCGTCGCCCATGCCGAAGATCCAGCCGTAGCCGGGCAGCAGATCGCTCTGCCCGGGCGTCCCGGCCCAGAGCTCCAGCCAGGACTCGAGGTGGTCGTCGAGGTGCCGCGGGCTCTCGTAGTAGGTGCGCACCGCCACGCCCATCGGCCGGTCGTCGCGCTTGGCCAGGCCCATGGCCAGGCTGAGCCGGGTCGAGTTGCCGTCGGCGGCGACCACCAGCGGGGCGCGGAACTCCTGGCCGTCCTTGGTGGTGACACCGAGGATCCGACCGGTCCGGTCGTCGACGACCGGTCCGGTCACGTTGCACAGCTCGTACAGCTTCGCGCCGGCGGCCACCGCGTTGCGGGCCAGCAGGTCGTCGAAGTCGGAGCGGGGGCGGACCAGCCCGTACGACGGGAAGTCCGCGAGCTCGGGCCAGGGCAGCTCGAACGGCGTCGTGGAGCCGCCGTAGATCCGCAGACCCAAGTTGTGCAGCCAGCCGGCCTGCTCGCTGGTGTCGATGCCGAGTCGGATCAGCTGCCGGGTCGCGCGCGGCGTGAGGCCGTCACCGCACACCTTCTCCCGCGGGAACTGCGCCTTCTCCAGCAACGCCACGTCCAGCCCGCGACGCGCCAGATGCGTCGCGGTGGCCGAACCGGCGGGTCCGGCGCCCACGACGAGGACGTCGGCCTCGACAGACATCGTCCCTCCCGGGCGTCAGCGGTGAACATGAGTGGGGGTGAGCGCTCGTGAAAACCTTCACGAACTCTGCGAACCTACCCTACGACTCGGACGCCGGAGGCGTCATGCCGGGGCGGGGCCCCGTGGCGGAGATTTCCCTTGCCAGACAAGAAATCTTCGACGAATTACGTGCGGCGGAGGTTGCGAAAATGGTCCAGCTGGTCGGCGGTGTCGATGTCCCGCGACAGCTCCTCGGACAGGGTCAGCCGCTCGGGCGCCAGCGCGGCGACCAACCGACGGACGGACTGGTCGTGGCCGCGATCCGGCCCGGCGGCCTCGATCAGGCGGCGTGCGGCCGCCGGCCGCAGGGCCAGCTGGAGCACCTGGTCACGACCCGATCCGTCGACCCCGACCACGGCGTCCCGGGCCTGTCGGTCGAGCTCGGCCAGCAGCAGCACGGCCGCTCGCCCGCCGGCGGGCGCGTCGCCGGGCAGGGTGACGACCGCCGCCGCGCCGGTGCCGAGCGCCCAGATCAGTCCAGTGATCAGGCCGGCCGCCGGCCCGCCGCCCGGCGGTTCCTCGCGCAGGACGGTGACCGACCGGCTCAGGGGTCGGGTCGGTCCGACGACCGCCACGGTGGTGTCGGCCGGTAGACCGTCGAGCGCGTGCTCCAGCAGCGGTCGACCGGTGATCTCGGCGGCCAGCTTGTCGGCGCCGAACCGGCGCGACGCGCCGCCGGCCAGCACGACGGCCGCCAGAGCCGGGGGGCGAGGGTCCATCCAGGTTCAGCCGAGGGCGTCGCGCATCGGCACGAGCTTGGCGTTCGACTCGGTCAGCTCGGCCTGGGGGTCGGAGCCCGCCACCACACCGCAGCCGGCGAACAACCGGATCTGCCGGGGGTCGGTCTCGTCGACGATGCCGCAGCGCAGCGCGATCCCCCACTCCCCGTCCCCCTGGGCGTCGATCCAGCCGACCGGTCCCGCGTACCGCTCCCGGTCCAGGTGCTCCAGCTCGGCGATGGTCTCGCGCGCCGGTCGGTCGGCGTGCCGCAGACGGCCGCGCTCGGGTGCAGGGCCGCCGCGAGACCCAGCGAGGTGCGCTTCGGGCCCGGCCACGGCGGTGACGTCGGTGGCCAGATGCAGCACGTTCGGCAGCTCGAGCACGTACGGTGCGTCGGGCACGTTCATCCCGGAGCAGTAGGGCGCCAGCGCGTCCGCCACCGAGGCCACCGCGTACTCGTGCTCCTCCAGGTCCTTGCTGGACCGGGCCAGCGCCGCCGCCGAGGCCAGATCGCGGGTGTTGTCGCCGCTGCGCTGGATGGTGCCGGCCAGCACCCGCGAGGTGACCAGCCCGTTCTCCCGACGCAGCAGCATCTCGGGGGTGGCACCGACCAGACCGTCGACCAGGTAGCTCCAGCAGCGCTCGTACCGCTCCGCCAGGCGGGCCAGGATCCAGCGCGGGTCGATCGGCTCGCTCGCCCGGGCCAGCAGATCGCGGGCCAGCACCACCTTCTCCAGGTCGCCCGCGGTGATCCGGCGGACCGCCTCGGCGACCGCCGCCTCCCACTGCGGCCCGGTCAGGCCACCGTCGGCGTACGAGACGGTGCGTGGGGCGACCGGCGGGGTGACCGGCGGCAACGTGTCGTCGTGCACGAACGAGGTGCCGATCTGGGTCAGCCAGGCGCGACCGTTGCGGCGACCGAGCACGGTGCTGCGGCACGACCATGGTGGACCGGGCGGCGGTGGTCGCCGGATCGAAGACGAAGCTGCCGAAGGCCATGAAACCCGCACCGGGCGTGTGGTCGAGGTCGCTCACCGACACGACCTGGGAGACCAGACCGGTCCACCAGTCCTCCGCCTCGGCCACCGAGGCGGGCTTGCTGCGGACCACCTCGCCCCAGCCGACCATGCCCTCACCGCGCCGCACCCAGGCGTAAGCGTCCTGACCCGGCAGCAGGGCGGCCAGCGGACCCGGGATCGTCGATCTCGACCGTACGGGCGTAGAGCCGGGGCGGGTACGGGCCGGTGCTGCTCACTCTCGCAGCGTATCTCCGCGTCCGTCATGACCCATCCGCATGACCGTTCGCTCCGAATGAGAGTCATGGGAACGCCACGGAAGTCGACGCAAGCACTCGCTGGGGTGCTGTCCGCGTTGGCGGCGCTCGGGGTCGGCCACGCTGTGGCCGCAGCGATGTCGCGACCGGCGGCCTCGCCGCTGATCGCTGTCGGCTCCGTGGCGGTGGATGCGGCACCGACGCCGGTGAAGGAGACGCGGTCCGGCTGCTGGGGAACTGGGACAAACCGGTTCTCATCAGCGGGATCGCCGTCGTGCTGCTGGTCGCGGCCGCTGGGATCGGCCTGCTGGCCTGGCGGCGTCCACGCCCGGCGTTGGTGGCGATCGGTGCTCTGGGCCTCGTCGGGGTGGGGGCTGCGCTTCTCCGCAGCGGCCTCTCCTCCGGCGGGGTCTGGAGCGCTGTGCCGTCGATCGTCGCCGGTGCGGTCGGCGTGGGCTCGTTGGCCCTGATCACCCGGGCTGTCCCGAGGCTCGCCCGCCCCGGAGACAGCACCAGACTCCCCCACCATCACGACGGATCGCGACGTCGGTTCCTCGCCAGCGCTGGCCGGGGTCGGTGTCCTCGCCGCCGTCGGCGCCGGGGTCGGCGAAGCCGTCAACCGCACCCGCCTGGCGGCCCGGGAGCTGATCCGGCTGCCCCGACCGAAGTCGGCCGCGGCGCCGATCCCCGACGGCGTCCAGGTGGCCGGGGTGCAGACCTTCACCACCCCCAACGACGCCTTCTACCGGGTGGACATCTCCCTGGTCACGCCCCGGGTCGACGTCGGCACCTGGAAGCTGACCATCGACGGCGGCGTCGACCGCCCGCTGGAGCTCACCTACGACCAGCTGCTCGAGCTGCCGATGATCGAGCGGGACATCACGCGTGGCCTGCGTCTCCAACGAGGTCGGCGGAGCGTACGTCAGCTCCGCCCGCTGGCTCGGGGTGCCGTTCAGCGAGATCCTCTCCCGGGTCGGGGTAAAGCCCGGGGTGGACCAGGTGTTCAGCTACTCCTCCGACAGCGGCTACACCTGCTCGACCCCGTACGCGGCGGTCAGCGACGGCCGGGACGCGATGATCGCCGTCGGGATGAACGGGAAGCCGTTGCCCGACGCCCACGGGTTCCCGGCCCGGATGGTCGTCCCCGGTCTGTTCGGTTTCGTGTCGGCCACCAAGTGGCTGGAGCGGATCGAGTTCACCACCTACGCGGAGCGGACGGCGTACTGGACCGAGCGGGAGTGGGCGACCGACGCTCCCGTGCTGACCCAGAGCAAGATCGAGGTGCCGAAGTCGCTGGGCACGCTGGGCGCCGGCAAGATGATCGGCGGCACCGCCTGGGCCCAGCACCGGGGCATCGACAAGGTCGAGATCCGGATCGACGACGGGGACTGGCAGGACGTCACGCTGGCGGAGACCGCCGGCATCGACACCTGGCGTCAGTGGTCGTTCCGCTACGAGGGTCCGGCCGGCCGGCACACCGCGCAGGTCCGCGCCACCGACGGGACCGGGCAAGGTGCAGGCCGAGGAGCGCACCAAGGTGTTCCCCAGCGGCGCCCGCGGCTGGCACCAGATCCAGTTCAGCGTGGAGTGAGCCGAGCCCGACCCTCTCCGTGGTTGTCGCTCGGGTTTCAGGTTGTCGCTCGATCCGCAGACGGAGCGACAACTCCGAACCCGAGCGACTCCACCCGAACGGTCACCGCTTCTTCTGCTGCTCCGCCGCCGACGGCGGCCGCGCGCTGCTTCTTGGCCCGGTCCAGCTCGCGCTGCTGCTCGGCCTGCCGGGCCCGCAGCGACTCCGCGTCCATCGAGTTCAACAGGATCAGGGCGGCGATGCCGCAGATCGCCAGGGACCACAGCGGCGAGAAGCCGAGCAGCATCGGCGCGGTGGCGATCAGGCAGACGTCGAAGCCGCGGAACACGTTGGACATCAGTCCGGGCGGGAACGCCCCCGACGGGGTGGAGATCATCGGCGCGCTGAAGTCCGGGCCCTTCGCCTGGACCCAGCGGATCGCGGCCAGCAACCCGGCCGCTCCGGTGGCGATCGCCATCAATCCCGCCTCGTCCCAGGCGCGGGTGACCGCGCCGTCGCCGAAGCCCAGGTACGCCGGTGCGGTGAGGACCGCCCAGCCGGCCACCAGGATGGCCGGCACGGTGATGGCGGAGATCTTCAGCTGGGCCAGCGAGAAGGGCAGGCAGCGCGACAGCCCGCCGGTCCTGGTCAGCACCCGCAGGCCGCCGAGCAGCGGCACGGTCGCCCCGAACAGCGCCAGCGCCGCCACCACGGGGGTCAGGGTGCTCATCCCCAGGGCGTCGCAGGCGTACGGGACGACGAGGGTGACGGCCAGCATGAACAGCGGCTGCGGGAAGCGGAGCAGCCGCTGCCACTCCCGCCAGACCAGCGCCTGACGTCCGAGCCCGCGGCCTCGCTTGGGGCGCACCGATCCGACCGCGACCGCGCGACGCTCGACCACGATGTCCCGCGCGAGCCCGAAGTCGAGGGCGAAGAAGGCGCCGGAGATGCCCCGGACCAGGGCCCCGCCACTGACCAACCGGGTACGCCGGATGCGGCCGAGGCGGAGGACCGCCAGCACCAGGCTGACCGCGAGCAGCACCCCCGCCACCGCGATGACGGCGTACCCGATCTCCGCGTCGACGGCGTCGATCGATGCCGAGACTGAACCACCCCGCCGCGATGCCGACGACCGACACCAGCGACGCCACGCCCAGGACGGCGAACAGGTACGTCGCGACGGCGGTCATCCGGTGCCGCTCGGCACCCTGCTGGGCGGCGGCGCAGGAGACGGCCGACATCGCGGCCAGCGCGGTCGCCACCGACCAGACGACGACGCCGACGGCCGACCCACCCGTCAGGGCCGTGATCGCGCCGCCGATCAGGGCGCCGACGACCAGCGCCGCCACCAGGGCCGCGACCAGGCGCGGGCCGAGCAGCCGAGCCCGGCGTACGGGGGTGTCGAGCAGCCAGAAGCCCTCGGCGGCCGAGGCCAGCACCGGACCGAACAACCGGGAGATGGCCAGCGCGAGCGCCACGGCGAGGGCCAGCGCGGCCCAGGGCAGCACGGTGCGGGCGGACAGGCAGGACTCGGAGCTGCACTCCGAGACCACCCGCTGCGCGCGGATGACCACGTTGACCATGGCCCCGCCGATCATCAGCGCGGCGATCACGGCGATGTAGGCGTCCGAGAACGCCTCCCACAGGTTGCGGGTGGCCCGCCCCTTGCGCCAGTCCCGGATCAGACCCTTGAGCTCCGCGGCCGACGGGACCGCGAGGTGGACGGGCTCCTCGGGGCCCTCGAAGCCGGCGTCGTGGTGAGCGGGGTACTCGTTGAACTCGGCGTCGCCGGTGGCGTCGGCGGTGCTCATCGCGCCTCGCCGAGCCGGACCACCCGGGTGGCGACCGATTCGACCAGCGACGGCTCATGGCTGGCGAACACGATCGCCAGCCCGCTCTTGCGCTCGGCCTGCAGCCGCTGGGACAGCCACGCCACACCCTCGACGTCCAGCCGCTGCTCGGGCTCATCCATGATCAGCAGCTTGCGGGGCCGGACGAAGGCGGTGGCCAGCGCGAGTCGACGACGCTGACCCGAGGACAGCGTGCCCGGCAGCTGACCCGCCTGCGGAACCAGCTGGACCTCGTCCAGCACCTCGTCGACCATCGCGTCCGGGTCGTCCTGCCCGTGGGCCCGGGCCAGCAGGTCGAGGTGCTCGACGACGCTGAGGTCGGGGAAGAAGTCGAGGTCGTCGATGACCGTGGCCACGTTGCGGCGGATCTCGGGCGAGGTCTCCGACATCGGGGTGCCGAGCACGTCGATGGTGCCGTCGTCGGGACGGTCGGCTCCGACCAAGCAGCGCAGGAGGGTGGATTTGCCGGCGCCGTTGCGCCCGGTCAGAGCGATGGCCTCACCCGCCCGCACCTCGAGGTTGAACCCGTCGAAGATGGTGTTCGGGCCGAAGGCGCGCTTCAGTCCCGACACCTTGAGCACGGTGGTGCGTTTGGCCATGAGGGCGATTCTGCCCCCTCGAACCAGTGGATCCCGCCCACGACCACCGTCACCTCGGCGACGCGTCGTCGCCGTACGGCACCGTCCGTGGGTGCGGCCGACGCCTAGGTGAGCGCGGACTGGCAGGTGAACCCGGCTTCCGCGACCAGTCCGGCGTCGCTCGTGGCGATCTTGGTCGGATCCCCGTCCCGCATCGCCTCGAGAGTCGCCGTCTTCGCCTTGTCGTACATCGCGTCGACCATGCAGACCGCGAACTTCTCCGCCTTGTCGGCGGGCAATCCCTGGTTCTCCCGGTAGAACGTCGTCAGCCCGGCCACGATGTCCTGCTTCGACGGCTTGGCCCCGTCGTCAGTCTTCCCGCTCGGGGTGCTCTCGGTCGTGGGCGCTGACCTGGGTGTCGTCTCGGGGGACGAGGCGGGCGGCTGCGTGGAGGCGGGCGGCTGCGTGGAGGCGGGCGGCACCGACGGCGTATCGCTGGTCTGCGCGCCGCCGCAACCGGTGAGGGTGAAGGCGGCGACCGTGACGCCGGCGGTGAGGGCGAGGGCGAGACGGCGATTCATCTGAGCTGGACTCCTGTGGGGTGGCTGAGGTCTCTGCGACGAGCGGCCCCGAACTGTAGTGCGTCCGAGGGTCGGGCGTAGGTGCTCGACCCGGGCCCGATCCCCACACCGAAAGAAAGTTCGGCTATCGGCCATCCGGCAGCACCCCAGGCTCCGAATCCTTCTGTGAGACGACCCCACCGGGGACGTTCAATCACCGGAGGACACGTCATGATCACCATCAAGAACCGCAAGAACGCGACTCGCATCGCCGCCCTGACCGCCGCCATCCTGCTGCCACTGAGTGCGGCCGCCTGTGGCATGGACAGCAACGCGGCCGCCCCCGCCGGCGGCACCTCGTCCGCCCCGATGAGCAGCCCCTCGATGTCGGCCCCGGCCAGCCCGTCGGCGTCGGAGTCCATGGGCTCGATGACCGAGCCGTTCGGCGCCGGTTGTGCGGCCGTGCCGAAGACCGGCAAGGGCTCCTTCGACGGGATGTCGCAGGATCCGGTGGCCACCGCCGCCAGCAACAACCCGGCCCTGTCCACCCTCGTCACCGCCGTCAAGGCGGCCGGCCTGGTCGACACGCTGAACACCACCGAGGACATCACCGTCTTCGCCCCCACCAACGACGCGTTCGCCGCCATGGACCCGGCCACCCTGAAGAAGGCCCTGGGTGACCCGAAGGGTCTGCTGACCGACGTGCTGACCGCTCACGTGGTGGCCGGACGGCTCTCTCCCGACCAGCTGGCCGGCGAGCACCAGTCGCTGAACAAGGCGCAGCCCGTCACCGTCACCGGCTCCGGCGAGAGCTTCGAGGTGAACGGCGAGGCGATGGTCGTCTGCGGCAACGTGCAGACCGCCAACGCCACCGTCTACATCATCGACAAGGTCCTGCTGCCGAAGTCCTGATCATCGCTCGCACCGGTCGCCGGCCACACGAGGGCGGCCGGTGCGCGAAACATCGAGGGCTGCGCGAGAGGATGTCACCGTGACCAGGTCAGTCGGGCCGGAAGGGCTCGGGGAACCCGCCGATGCCGACGTCGGGGGACGTCAGCGCCAGGCGGCCCGACTGGCCGACCTCCTCGACCGCTCCGCACGCGGTCAGGAGGAGGCTTTCGCCGAGCTGTACGACGCCACCGCCAGCCGGATCTACGGCGTCGTCCTGAAGGTGCTGAGGTCTCCGGACCTCGCGGCGGAGGTCACCCAAGAGGTGTACGTGGAGATCTGGCGGCTGGCCAGCCGCTTCTCCACCGAGCGGGGCAGCGTGATGTCGTGGATGGTCACCATCGCGCACCGCCGAGCCGTCGACCGGGTGCGCTCCACCGTGAGCGAGACCCGGCGGGACACCGACTGGGCCCGGCTCGACGCGGAACGACCGCACGACAAGGTCTGGGACACGCTCGAGCACCGGCTCGACACGGAGCGTGTGCGCAAGGGGATGGATTCGCTGACCGCGGTGCAGCGGGAGGCGGTCAGCCTGGCCTACTTCGGTGGCTACACCCACCGGGAGGTGGCCGGGCTGTTGAAGCTGCCGCTCGGCACCGTCAAGACGCGGATCCGAGACGGATTGATCGGACTACGAGACGCGCTCGGAGTGGAAGCATGACCGCGGCGTCCGGGCGAGAGGGGGTGCAAGATGTCTGACTCACAGGGCTACGACCCGTACGTGCACGATCCTCACGGGGCCGTGGGCGCCTACGTAGCCGACGCTTTGGACGACGACGAGCGCACCGTCTTCGAGCAGCATCTGGAAGGCTGCGAGAACTGCCGCCGCGAGGTGGCCGAATTCACCGAGACGGCCGCCGAGCTGACCTGGCTGTCCGAGGCCACTCCCCCGCCGAGCCTGCGGACGTCGGTGCTGTGGCAGATCGCGACCGTACGGCCGCTGCCGCCCGAGCAACCGCTGGTGACACCGGGCTCACCGGTCTCACCCGGTTGGTGGGCCGCCACCGAGGCCTCTTCGGCGGGGACGCCGCGAGGATCGGTACCGGCCCTACCCGCGATGGACCCCGAAGTGACCGTCGAGCGCCGTCAGGTGGACGAGCTCGCGGCGCGGCGGCAACGACGGACGCGGCGGGTGCTCACCGGGCTGGTCGCCGCCGCCCTGGTCCTGGTCGTCGGTCTGGGTGGCTGGGTGGCCGCGCTCCGCGGCAACCAGCAGAACCAGCAGGTGGCGACCCAGCAGGTCAACGACCTGCTGACGGCCCCGGACGCGAAGCTCTACACCACCCAGCTCGACGGAGCGAACGTGTCGTACGTGGTCTCGAAGGAGCGCAATCAGGCCGTGTTCCTCGGCGACAACCTCCAGCCACCGGGGGACGACAAGGTGTATCAGGTCTGGACGATCCAAGGGAAGCAACCGACTTCTCAGGGCCTCGTCGAGGGCACCGGTGCCGTCACGCACTGGTTCGATGCCCCGGTCGACGGTGCTCAGGTGATGGCGGTCACGATCGAGCCGGCCGGCGGTTCGCCCGCGCCCACGACCACCCCGCTCGCCGCGGTCGAGCTCTGAGCCGTGGCAGGCTGGCGCCTGTGAGCCACGAGTCCCCATCCACGTTGTCACCATCGATGGCGGCATGACCACCACCCCCGCCGACTCGGCACCTGGTCGGGGCTCGCGGGCCAGCCTGGCCAAGGGCCGGACCGAGGTCGCGGCCATGTTCGACCGGGTGGCCGAGCGCTACGACCTGGCCAACGACGTGTTGTCGCTGGGCCAGGACCGGGCCTGGCGGAAGCTGGTGCTGGAGGCCGTCGACCCGCAGGTCGGTGACCGGGTGCTGGACCTCGCGGCCGGGACGGGCACCTCCAGCGAGCCGTTCGCGGCCGCCGGGGCGTTCGTGGTGCCGACCGACATCTCGCTGGGCATGCTGACGGTCGGCAAGCGCCGCAGCCCGTGGCTGGCCTTCGTCGCCGGTGACGGGCTCCAGCTGCCGTACGCCGACGACAGCTTCGACGCGGTGACCATCTCCTTCGGGCTGCGCAACGTCTCCGACACCGCCGCCGCCCTGACCGAGCTGCGCCGGGTCACCAAGCCCGGTGGGCGGCTGGTCGTCTGCGAGTTCTCCACCCCGACCTGGACCCCGTTCCGGGTGCTCTACCGCAACTACCTGGTGGCCGCGATCCCGCGGATCGCGCGGATCGTCTCCTCCAACCCGGTCGCGTACGAGTACCTGGCCGAGTCGATCCTGGGCTGGCCCGATCAGGCCGGGCTGGCCACCTTGATGCAGCACGCCGGCTGGCAGGACGTGGCCTGGCGGAACCTGTCCACGGGCATCGTCGCTCTCCATCGCGGCACCGCCTGACCGGTCGCCATCTCAGGCGACCGCCCAGAGGCACCTGGTGGCTGCCTCGAGCGACGCGAACCAGCCCCTACGCACCAGTCGAGCGGGCAATGCGTTACGACGCGAACGCCCAGGCCACCATCAGCGGGAACTCGGCCTCCCAGAACGGGTCGCCGTGGTCACCGGCACGCTCGGTGAGGACGACGTCGGCGCCGGCCTCCCGCAGCGCGTCGGACCAGCGGGTCGCGTTCTCGAGGAAGAAGGGCTCCGAGGTGCCGGCCGTGAGGTACGTCCGCGGAAGCACGCCCGGCAGCACGGGCGGCGGTCGGTACCCACCACCGGGCGAGGACGCGAACACCGTGCCGTAGAGCTCCGGGTGCCGCACGCCCATCGCCAGGGCGAACTCGGCGCTCGCCGACACCCCGCACACGGCGGTGCGGTCTGCGGTCAGCGTGACCCCGAACTGCGACCGGACCCAGCGGCGGACGTCGTCGACGAAGAAGCTCTCGTGAGCCGCGAACCGCGCGGCATCGAACGACGGTGAGTACTCCTGCAGGCGCACCATCTCGTCCGGGTCGTCACTCCGGTACGCGCCGACGACCAGCGTCGGCGGCACGCTCGCAGCCTCCAGGGACGCACCCCAGCCGGAGATCAGCTGGCCGTCGCCGGCGAACACCACCGCCTGCGGCGGGTCCGGTGGCACGTACACCGCGACCTGACGCCCGCCGTCGTACGCGAACGTCGTGCTGACGATCTCGCCCGCGATGGGGCGAGCCGGACCGGGATCGGACACCGGGGCGGTGTCGTCTCGATCTGCACCGAGCGACCCGTTCACGACCCTCACCTCGCTTTCCGGGCAGCGTAGAGGACCGCGGTCCGGCGCGACCAGGGGAGGTGGAGCGGATCGTGAGCAGGGTCTCGGCCGGACGAACGACGCCCGTTGAGAGGCTGGGTCGATGCAACCGTCCCGGTACGACGATCACGCGTCCTGGTTCGTGGGCTACTTCCGCGACTGGACGTCCACGTCATCGCCGCTGTTGCCGGCAGAGCTCCCCGGCGTGCGAGTGCTGGACCTGGCCTGCGGCTGGGGACCGCTCAGTCGAGACCTGGCCGAGCGCGGTGCCCTGGTCACGGCCGTCGAGCTGTCCGAGCCGCTGCTGGTGCAGGCCCGCGCCGTCGAGGAGCGGGAGCGGCGGGGCATCCGCTACCTGCAGGGCGACGCCTCGACGCTGCGCTGGTGGGACGGGCAACCCTTCGACGGCGTGGTCTGCAACATGGCGCTGATGGACATCGACGACCTGGACGGCACGATCGGCACCATCGCCGCCGTGCTCCGGCCGGGTGGTTGGTTCCACCTCTCGCTCCTGCACCCGTGCTTTCCCGGTGTGACGACCCCCGCCGGTGAGTCGCTGCCGAGCTGGCCACCGCAACGGGGGTACGCCGCCGAGGGTTGGTGGACCACGGAGTCGACCGGGGTGCGCGGCCACGTCGGCGCCCATCACCGCCGGCTGTCCACGTACCTGAACGCGATCCTGGCCCACGGCCTGGAGCTCACCGGCTTCACCGAGCCGGACCCCGCCCTGCCTCGGATCCTGGTGATCGACGGGAGGCGTCCGCCGGGACGCTGACCCGGCACGCCCCGGCCACTACCCTCACCTCGGTGACGATCTACCTGATCGTCGGTCTCCCCGGTGCCGGGAAGACCACGCGAGCCAAGGAGCTGGAGGTCGGCGAGTCGGCTCTTCGCTTGACCCCGGACGACTGGCAGATGGCGGTGTTCCACGGCGACAGCCCGACCCAGTGGCGGACGAAGGAGCGTGTCGACCATCGGGAGCGGATCGAGGGCAAGTTGGTGGAGCTCGGGATGCGGGCCGCCGAGCTCGGCCTCGACGTCGTCTTCGACTTCGGGCTCTGGAGCGCCGACGAGCGCTCGGCGCTCCGCTGGATCGCGGGCTCCCGGGGCGTCCGCGCGCAGGTCGTCTACCTGCCGATCGACTACCCGGAGCAACGCCGGCGCGTCACGGACCGCTACGGCAGCAAGCCGGGCCAGTTCCAGATGAGCGACGCCGAGCTGGAGGGATGGCACGGGGTCTTCCAGGCGCCGGACGAGGAAGAACTGCGCGGCGACCGGATCCCCCCGGTGCCGCCGGGGTACGCAACCTGGTCGCACTGGGCGTCCGAGCGCTGGCCGTCGTTGCCCTTGCAGTGACTCCACGTCGTCTCGCACTGCTCGATGCACGGACTGGTTCAGTCCTGGCCGGCGGATTCCCAGAGGCGGCCGGCCCAGTCGCCGTGGCCGAGCGTGAGGGTGCCTTGGTTGGTTGGTGTCGGAGATGTGGATGTCGGTGGGTCGCTGGTGGCTCTCGTACCAGGCCAGATCATCGGGGTCCGGCCCGGACTCCGACGATGCGTCGGCGGGCTGGTCCTCTCCTTGCTGGTCGCCTGCCCCGGGGGTGTCCCACCACTCGTTCTCGTCGAAGCCGGGTTGCTGGTAGTTGCCGTGCCGATCGGTTTCCCAGCCCGCGGGTGGGAGATCATCTGCCCACGGATCGGTCGGATCGGCGAGGTGGGCGGCAACCTGCTCCCACGGCTCCCGGCGCGGATCCTCGTCATCGGCGTGCCGGCCGAGCAGATCACACAGCCGGGCCGGGTTCGCGATGATCCCGATGGCCTTCGACATCCGGATCGGCCGCGGATCCTCATCCCCTTCCTCGGCCAGACATTCCGCCACCCGCTTATACAGGGCGAGCATCATGGCCACGTCCCCGGCTTCGCCGCGGGCGATCAGGGTCCGCAACCCCGCTTCCGACGGGGTCGCCCGGACTTCCCGCTTCGCGGCGGCGACCCGTTCCCGCTCCCGGTAGGTGGACTCATCGACCTGCAGCATGGTCGCGTCCAACGCTTTGAGGAACGTCTGCCAGGGCAGCTGCTCCACCCATGGTGTGGTCTGCTGGTCGACCTCGGCGGCTGCGGCCCCCGCGAGGTGGGCGGTCAGGGTGGCGATCTGGCGGGCCTTCCAGTGATGCACTTCACCGGCGACCACCCGCTCCCACAGCCTGGGAAGGCGGTGGCGGATGGTCAGCGCGTCCGCCATCCAAGAGCGGACTGACGCAATAGACGCGTCAAACGGGCCCACCAGTCCTTGGGCAGCGAACTCGGCCACCGGCGGGCAGCCGACGGGACCGAAGGACAGACGTCACCAGACGCTCCACCAGCAGGCCACCATCGGGATGATCGACAGCCGAGTGGGCATCGGCCCAGGCGGCAGCCACCAGCAGCTTGCGACACCCCGCGATCCGTGAGTCCTGTTCGACTGACGCGGCGAGGTCGGTGAGCGCGCAGGAGTTTCCCAGCGCAGCTTCCAACTCGACGTCGAACATGCCTCGATCCTACTCGAACAGGCGTTCTAAATCCAGCATGTTGCAGACACGTAATCCCTTCTGTGCTTGGGTTCCTGTCCTGCGGCGTGCCCGACAACATGCCACTGCAACACGCGCTCACACCGCGACCGTGAGGGATCCGATCTCGTTGTCCAGCACCCGCCGCAGCCGGCGGTCGATGACGGCCTCGACCACCTCGATGCCCAGCGGCGGCTCGGCCAGCACCTCGGCGAGCTCCTCCCCGGTCTCCACCCGGCGGTAGCCGGCACCGGTCGCGGTGGCCAGCCGTTCCAGGTCGACGTCGTGCGGCGTGCCGAAGATCCGCTCGTACGCCCCCGACTGGATCGGGTGGCCGTGCTCCAGGGTCGCGAAGATGGCGCCGCCGTTGTCGTTGGCCACCACGATCCGCAGATCGGGGCGCTGCTCGTGCCGACCGACGATCAGCCCGGTGGTGTCGTGCAGGAAGGTCTCGTCGCCGACCAGCGCGTGGGTCGGTCGCTCGACCACCAGACCGACCCCGATCGCGGTCGAGATCGTCCCGTCGATCCCCGCCAGCCCACGATTGGCGTACACGGCCGGGGGTGCGGCGCTGACCGGGGCCAGGTCGAGGTCCCGGACGGGCGAGGACGAGCCGATGACGAGGGTGTCCGCGCCGCCCAGCGCCGCCCAGAGTCGGGCGGCGACCACCGGTCCGCTGAGGTAGGCGAGCCCGTCCAGCACCTCCGCGAGCCGCGCCGACATCGCCCCGTCGGCCTCGGTCCACCGGTCCCGCCAGCCGTCGTCGGCGCGGTCCAGGGCCACGGCATCGGTCACCAGCCGGGCGTTGGTGCCGGGGTCGATCCACTCGGCCGTCGAGGCCACCACGACCAGCTCGACGTCCTCCCGGCCGAGCAGGCGCAGCACCGGCCGGGCCAGCGTCGGGTGGCCGAACATGATCACCCGCTCGATCTCCTCGCCCAACCCGGTCCGCAGCAGCAGCCGGCCCGTCGCGAGCGCGTTCGGGCCGCCGCGGGCGTTGCTGACCGACTCCGCGAGCAGCGGGAGATCGGCCTGTTCGGCGAACGCCCGGGCGGCCGCACCCGCGGACGGGGACAGCGCACCGGCCACCACCAGGGTCTGCGGACCGACCGGCAGGTCGACCGGGTCGGGCCGGGTCACGCGCGGGGTCACCAGGAGCTCGGGCTGGATGGGTGCCGACTCCACGCCCGGCACCAGCGGCTCGCTGAACGACAGGTTGATGTGCACCGGGCCCGGGGTGCCGCTGCGGGCGCCGGTGGCGGCGGTCAGCACGCGACCCAGCTCGAACCGCCAGGACCGCGGCGTCGACGGCGCGTCGTCGATCTGGGTCTCGGCGCGCACGTGCCGGGCGAACAGGCCCGCCTGGTCCGTGGTCTGGTTGCCGCCGGCGTGCCGGGCCGCCCGGGGCCGGTCGGCGGTCATCGCCACCAGCGGGAGGTGGCTGTGGAAGGCCTCCAGCACGGCCGGGTGCAGGTTGGCGGCGGCGGTCCCGGACGTGGTCACCACCGCGACCGGTCGTTCGGAGGCCTTGGCCAGACCGAGGGCGAGGAAGCCGGCGGTCCGCTCGTCGATGCGGACGTGCAGCCGCAGCAGGCCGATCTTGTCGGCCTCGAACAGCTCGTACGCCAGCGGGGCGCTCCGCGACCCCGGCGACAGCACCACCTCCTGCACCCCGGCCCCGAGCAGCTCGGTGACCACCAGCTGGGCGCAGCGGGAGGAGTCACCCATGGTCGTCCCTCCCCCGCGGCCGGCATCCCGCGGCCCGGTGCCGCGTCGCTTCCAGCCGAGCCTGCCAGAAGGCGTTCGTGTCCGCGTCGGCAGCGTGCTCGGTGAGCAGCTCCGGAGAGGGTACGACCACGCGCACCGGCAACCGCCCGTCGACGGCGACCAGCGGATCGTCGACCAGGTCGTCGGTCAGCAGTCGTACGGTGTTCAGCCCGCACGCGTACGGGAGGTCGGGCAGGGCGGCCGCCAGGGCCACCCCGGCGGTGATCCCCACCGACGTCTCCAGCGCGCTGGACACGACCACCGGCAGACCGATCTCGGCCGCGATCGTCCAGGCAGGCCCGGACCCCACCGAGCGGCTGCACCTTGAGGACGGCGATGTCGGCCGCTCCCCGTCGGGCGACCAGGTACGGGTCGTCGGCCCGGCGGATCGACTCGTCGGCCGCCACCGGGACCTCCACCCCCGCCCGGGCCAGCGTCACCCGGAGCGCGGCCAGCTCGTCGACCGTCCGGCACGGCTGCTCGGCGTACTCCAGTCCGTAGCCGGCCAGGCGCTCGAGGGCATCCGTCGCCTGGTTCAGGTCCCAGGCCCCGTTGGCGTCGATACGGATCCGACCGTCCGGTCCGAGCACGTCCCGCACGGCCGCGACCCGGTCGAGGTCGTCGCTCAGTGCCTGTCCGGGTTCGGCGACCTTGATCTTGACGGTCCGGCAGCCGGCGGCGCGCACCAGGTCGGCCGCGCGGTCCGGTCCGACCGCGGGAACGGTCGCGTTCACCTCGATCTCGTCTCGCAGCGGTGCCGGCCAGCCCTGCTCGGCGGCCTCGTCCGCGGCCCGCAGCCAGGGCACGATCTCCTCGCCGTCGTAGTCGAGGAAGGGGCTCCACTCCGCCCAGCCGGCCGATCCCTGCCAGACCATGCCGTGCCGGGTGGTGATGCCGCGGAACCGGGTGCGCAGGGCGAGGGCGTACGTGTGCGGCACGGGTGCGAGCGTACGCGGGAGATCACGACCCGCCACCGACCAGCGGGCCCCGCCGTCAGTCGTGCCCGAGCACCAGGTGGAGCCGGGCCGCCTGCCGGGTCAGGTGGTCGCGCTCGGCGACGTTCTGGGCCTGGCGGGCGGCGTCGACGTACAGCCGGCCGGCGGCGTCCAGGTTCCCACCCAGCTCCTGCAGGTGGGCGGCGACCGCGGTGTAGCGGGGGATGGCGGGGTCGACCTCGGCGAGGGCGGCCAGGCCAGCCAGCGCGCCGTCCGCCTCACCGACCGCGACCGCCCGGTTGAGCCGGACGACCGGCGAGTCGGTCAGGGCGAGCAGCTCGTCGTACCAGCCGACGATCTGCACCCAGTCGGTCTCCGCGGCGGTCCGGGCGTCGGCGTGCAGCGCCGCGATCGCGGCCTGGGCCTGGTACGGACCGAGCCGGTCGAGCTCCAGGGCGGCCTGGAGCAGCTCGACGCCCTCGGCGATCAGGTCGGTACGCCACCGGGTCCGGTCCTGCTCCGCCAGGGGGATCAGCCGCCCGTGGGCGTCGGTGCGGGCGTCCCGACGGGCGTGGTGCAGCAGCATCAGGGCGAGCAGACCGGAGACCTCCGGCTCCTCCCGGCCGCCGTCGGCCACCAGCGTGGTCAGCTGCCGGGTCAGCCGGATCGCCTCCCCGACCAGGTCGACGTCGCCGGTGTAACCCTCGTTGAACACCAGGTAGAGCGTGGTCAGCACGGTGCCGAGATCGCCCGGCTGATCGAAGCGGACGTCGGCCACGGCGCGCTTGGCCCGGCTGATCCGCTGGGCCATCGTCGCCTCGGGCACCAGGTAGGCCGCCGCGATCTGTCGGGTGGTCAGCCCGCCGACGGCCCGGAGCGTCAGGGCGACCGCCGAGGCCGGGGTGAGGGCCGGGTGGGCGCACCGCAGGTAGAGCTCCAGGCTGTCGTCGACGGAGGCGGCCGGTCCGGGAGGCGGTTCGCCGTGCGCCGCGTCCTCCCGGCCCCGTCGCGCGGCGTCGGAACGGGCGAGATCGAGGAACTTGCGCCAGGCGACGGTGACCAGCCAGCCCTTCGGATCGCGCGGCGTCTCGGCCGGCCAGGTCTGCACGGCGGTCAGCAGCGCCTCCTGCACGGCGTCCTCGGCCGTCGCGAAGTCGGCTCCGCGACGGACGAGGACACCCAGCACGGCCGGGGCGAGGTCCCGCAACAGGGCCTCGTCGACCGATGCGCTCACTCGCTGACCGTGGGCGGCTCGGTCAGGAACGGCCGCACCTCGAGCCACTCGTAGATCGGCTCGCCGTTCTTGCCCGGAGCGGCGGACAGCTCGCCGGCCAGCTCGATCGCCCGCTCGTAGGAGTCGACGTCGATCGCCATCCAGCCGGCGATCAGGTCCTTGGTCTCGGCGAACGGACCGTCGGTGACCGGCGGACGACCCGCTCCGTCGTAGCGGACGAACGTGCCCTCGGGCGACAGCGCCTGGCCGTCGACGAACTCACCGTTGCGTTCCAGCGTGGCGGCGAAGTCGCCCATGTACGCGATGTGGGCGTCGATCTCCTCCGGCGTCCACTCCTGCATCGGGATGTCGACGAGGTTCTCGGGACCGGCGTTGCGACGGTAGTGCTTCAGCAACAGGTACTTGGCCATGACGATCTCCTTCGTGTGGTGCGGCCCATTGTGGGTCGCGCTCAACCCTGGGACGGAGCCGGAGACCTCGTTCTCGACATCGCGCCGCAACTTTTTCCGGCAGCTCCGCGGCGAGATGCTCGTCCGCGTGCCGACGGCGGCGGTCGCCCTCAGGTACGCGCCGCCTTCTGCGGGTAGAGCGTCTCGCCCCGCGCCAGCATCTCCACCATCTCACTGATCTTGCGAGCCCGACTCTCAGCTCGCTTCATGCTCTCAACGCGATGGATCAGCGCGAACCGGTTGGCACTCGTGAGCACGTCGTACATCGCCTGCGCCTGCGGCTCCGCCGCGATCGCAGCGGCCAGGTCGTCGGGCACCTGGCGGGTCGCCGGACCGGCATACGCCGTGCCCCACCGCCCGTCGGCGCGCGCGGCCTCGACCGCGGCGCGCCCGGCGTCGGTCATCCGTCCTTGCTCCTCGAGCGTCGCCACGAGCGCGACGTTTCGCTGGGACCAGCTGCCCTTGGCCCGGCGCGGGGTGATGCGCACGGTGTAGGTGTCCTCGTCGCGCTTGCCGGCCTGGCCGTCGATCCAGCCGAAGCAGAGCAGCTCCTCGACTGCGCTCGCCCACGTGATCGTGGTGTCCGTGCCGCCCTTCTTGGTCAGCACCAGCCGCACGCCAGGCGACATCGCGTGGTGCTCTTCGAGCCACGCCCGCAGCGCGGCCGGGTCGGTCACGAGCAGCTCGGGCAGCAGGATTGCCATGCGGCCGACGCTAGCCGCGACCGCCGACATCGCTCGGGCGGCGAACCGGTGCAGTTCATGTGACGGTCGGCCGCGGCACTCCCCTGCTCGGTGGAAGGACGCCTTACGGCTTCGGTTTGGTCCAAGCGATTGTGTGACGAAACACGAGTCGGTGACGGATGACTGCTCCTGGCATGTTCTGGTCGAGCATCTGACGCAACTCGTCGAATGACAGGGTCGGGTCGCGGACCGGGATCGGCGGCGGCTGGACACCGTCGGCCCTACTGGGCCAAGGATGCTTCACGTACCCGATGATGATGATTGGGTTGGTGATCATGGAGGTGACGTCCCAGCGTGATAGCCCACGGTGCGCGGCTGAGCGAGAGTGCGACGACCAGCTCACCCCGACCACATCCGACGTCAAGCGCCGTCCGGCGCGGCTCCGGCAGGTTCGCGACGACCCAACTGTGAATGTGATCGTTGTGACTCCACGGATGGAGGGCATTCAGCTTCGCCATCCCCGCAACCAGCCTCCCGCCGGCGAAGGTTCGCCCCCATCGCCGTCTCGCCACCCGGTAATTCTGTCGGGTGAGCCAGTCCCAAGCCCGAATACGTAGGTATCGCGACCCTCGCGGCGATCGTGGCGGTGGTGTGGACGCCAATAGCCCTGAGCATCACGCACGTCCCTGGCGCTTGATCGAGTCAGTTCCGAACCTGAGCGGCTTTCACGCAGCCTCCGTCTCGCGCCACGGTGGGTGAGCGCAACGTCTGAAACATCGATCCCTCAATCGCAGCTGCGCGTTCAGCGGTCCTCGTACGGCGACGGCTGGTCTCTCAGCACCGACAGCTCGAGGCGGAGGCGGCTCGCGCACGCGCGTCGCTGGCTGTCCGTCACAGTCTGAGCGGCCGAAGAGGTGTTTCCTTCTCAGTTCGCTGACTACCACCACCTACTGTGGCGGCAGGGCGCCCAGCTGGCGCAGCATGCCGAGGTCGTCTCGGATCGCCCAGCGTTCAGCAATCTGGCCGTTGACCAAGCGGTACATGGCCGCGAAGTCGCGATCGTAGGTCCCGGCTGGGGTTGGAATCCCTAGGAACGATCCACCGTGCCAACGGCCATGCCGAGCCCCGACCTGCACGACGTAGTCGCCTTCGGCCACCCACACGAGCCGGCTCCAACCCTCATGGGTCATCTGATTGCGGCCCATGGTCTCAAGGAATTCCTTTGTGCCGGCGAGCCCTGCAGGTCGATCCGGCGCCAATGCATGGTTGATCATGTCGGATCGGCAGAGTTCATCCAGGGTGCGCAGGTCCTCGGAGCCGAGTAGCTCATCGAACGCTGCCACTGTCGCCTTGTTCTGCTCGATGCTCGGAGCCTTGATCTCATCCATCGCCGTCTCCTCTCACTTCGTTGTCTCCCTCAAGCGAATCGTGCCGCCACGCGCCGGCCCTGTCACTACCTTGGGTCCCCCGCCCGCTCACCGGTGGTTGAGCACGGAGTGTGAAACGACGGCCAGGTCCTTCGAGGTGCTCGGATCCCGGTCGGCCTGTGGTGAAGCGCGGGCCGGTCCAGCAGGGCCGGCGCTGGCAGAGGTCGGCATGGATCCTGTGCCAGTGCTGGTCATCTCTGGGCCGCCCGGGGTGGGCAAGACCACGGTGGTGTGGGAAGTGCTCAGTCGCGCCACGGAGCTGAACGAAGCCCCGGCGATGGCCGATCTCGATCTCCTGGATGCCGCATGGCCGGCTCCGGAGGATGACCCCTTCCAACATCGGTTGAAGGCGCGCAACCTTGCCGCGGTCGAAGGCGCGCAACCTAGGCTCAACCAGACGACTCTCACCACAGCTGCGGCGGCGATCCCGAGCAGGGTCGGCTGCCGAGGGGCTCGGAATCGGGTCCCTCTCCCTGGGGGTAGGCGAGGGAAGTATCAAATCGTTGGCAGAGTTGAAGGTATGAAGTCGTTGCGTAGACCTGACCGGTTTCCGCTCTCGAGCAACTATGACCCGGACTGGGTGCTCGGCTTGGACATGGGACCGCACCCGCTGTGGCAACTGGAGGACCTCATGGCTCACCTCCAGGTCCAACCTGGCGACCGGGTACTGGATCTCGGATGCGGGCGTGGAGCCACGTCGGTCTTCTTGGCGCGAGAGTTCGACCTCCAGGTGGTTGCGGTCGACCGTTGGGTCGTCGAATCGGCATTGGGAACTGACAGGACTGGTCACCGATGTGACGGCCTGGATGCAACCCGGCAGCCGCGACGACTGGGTCATCTGGGCGAGAGCGGCGGGAGAGAGCGACAACAGCCCCTTGCTCACCATGCTGACCTCGGTGGCGCCTGACGACATCGGCTTCGCGCTGGTCACCGCGGTCAAGACACCGGCACGCGCCGACCCCTCCCCAACGCTGTAGAAGGTCGGTAATGACGATCGCAGAGTCGCTCGCCGGTTGACCCGAACCGGCCGGATTCCGCTTGCTCAACGGACGGCTTGTGGACGTTCGCCCGCGGGAGTCGGTTGGTCTTGAGGCGGTGGTTGGGCGCAGCGTGTGAGACAAGCCGCCCGCCGCTTCTGCCGCAGATCGGTCGGCTACTGAACGCCCTGCCGCCGGTCGACTCACGATCTTCGAAACGGTGAACAAGTGTCGGCGACAGGTAGCCAGAACGACTGCTCGGGGTGGACCATGAGGACCTCGGCACAAGGAGGCGTCATGGCGTTCAAGGGACCGATGTCGGTACGGAAGGCCCTCGCGATCGGCTGCGCCACGATCACGTTGGCCGTCGCGGGTGGTCTGGCGATCGGGCAGTCCGCCGAGGCCGGCGACGCGCAGTTCCGGGCCGAGCTGCGTGACGTTCGCGGTCAATCGGTCGGCACGGTGAAGTTCCGCATCAGCCGGCACGACATGCGGGTCGATGCGCGCCTGTGGCCGAACAAGTACGTGGCCGCCGGCCAGTTCCACGGGTTCCACGTCCACGCCAACAACGACCCGGCGAACGGCGTGGGATGCGTGGCCGACCCATCCGCTCTGGCGTCGACGTGGTTCGTCTCCGCCGACGGGCACCTGTCCGCCAGCGGCCAGAGCCACGGCAGCCACAACGGGGACCTGCCGAGTCCGCTCGTGCTCCGCGACGGGACGGCGCGCATCTCGTTCACCACGGACCGGATCGATCCGGCCGCCCTCCGCGGTACGGCGGTGATCCTGCACGCCAAGCCGGACAACTTCGGCAACATACCGGTCGGCAGCGAGCCGAACCAGTACCAGCCGAACAGTCCCACCGCCACGGACCTCACCGCCCGGACCGGCAACGCCAGCGATCGGGTCGCCTGCGGACTGGTTCGCCGGTCGCGCTGATCATCGGGCCGCATCGCGGTCGGTCGACGTCGGTGACTGCTCGCCGACCGTCCTCCCGCTGATGGTCATCGCAGCCGTTCCGGGCGTCGGCGTGCCGTACGGCAACCGTTGTC
This sequence comes from uncultured Actinomycetota bacterium, assembly GCA_963759915.1. Classification (GTDB taxonomy): domain Bacteria; phylum Actinomycetota; class Actinomycetes; order Propionibacteriales; family Propionibacteriaceae; genus Microlunatus. The sequence goes on from CAVXBJ010000060.1 coordinate 24,152, forward strand.
TGGAAGGATGCCCACCGTGACTGTGGAGGGTTTGGGAGCCGTGCTCACGGCCATCGTGACGCCGTTCGACGACGACCTGAACGTGGACGAGGAGGCATTCGTCGACCTGATGCACCATCTCGCCGCCCACGGTTCGGACGGCTTCGTGGTCTGCGGCACCACCGGCGAGGCGTCCACGCTGACCGACGAGGAGCACCTGCGGGTCATCGAGCTGGCGGTGCAGGAGCGTCCGAGCGGTGCGACGATCATCGCCGGCACCGGTTCCAACAACACCCGGCACGCGGTGCACCTGACCGAGCGGGCGACCGAGCTCGGCGTGGACGCGGTCCTCAGCGTCACCCCGTACTACAACCGGCCCAACCGGCGCGGGATCCTGGCGCACTTCGGTGAGGTCGCCCGAGCCACCGACAAGCCGGTCGTGCTCTACAACGTCCCGTCGCGGGTGGTCATCGACCTCCCCAACGACCTGCTCGCCGAGCTGGCCCAGCTCGACAACGTCGCGTACATCAAGCAGGCGAACAACGCGAACCTCGCCCAGGTCGACGGTCTCGGTCTGTACGCGGGCAACGACGACGCCTTCCTCGACACCCTGGAGCTCGGCGGCTGCGGCGGCATCCTGGTCGCCAGCCACCTGGTGGGCGAGCAGATGCGCCGGATGGTCGACGAGCCCGAGCAGCCGGGCCGAGATCGACGCCTCGCTGCGGGACGTGTACGCGGCGATGGGCATCACCACCAACCCCATCCCGGTGAAGGCGGCTCTCGCGCTCGCCGGTCACCGCGTCGGCGGCCTGCGGCTTCCCCTCGTCGAGGCCTCCGACGAGGAGCGCACGCAGCTCCGCGACGGTGCTCGAGCGTCACGGACTGCTCGCCGCCGGCTGATCCGGGGCAGCGGACAGGTCCGGCGGCGATCAGGCCCGCAGGACCTTCTCCATCGCCTTGCCCCTTGGCCAGCTCGTCCACCAGCTTGTCCAGGTAACGGATCTTCTGCATCAGCGGGTCCTCGATGGTCTCGACCCGCTTCCCGCACACCACGCCGGTGATCTGCGAGGCGTTCGGGTGGAGCCGCGCAGCGGCGAAGAAGTCCTCGAACGTCGTCCCGTCGTCCAGGTGGCTGCGCAGCTCGGTCTCGTCGAATCCGGTGAGCCAGCAGATGACCTGATCGAGCTCGTCCTTCGACCGCCCCTTCTTCTCCACCTTGGCCACGTAGTGGGGATAGACCGAGGCGACGCTGACGGTGAAGATCCGGCTCACGTCCGTCAGCCTAACGGCGCCGCGTCCGTCGGGACGGGTTCGCGCCGGTCGAGGAGAGCTCCTCCGCAGCGGCGACGGCCGCGGCGAACGACGCCGCCAAGCCGATGCTCATCGACGCCGGGCGGGCGTACCCCCCGATCGGGGCCGGGAGCGCGCCGAAGGTCAGCAGCGTCGCCACCACCCAGGGGAACGGCGTCGCGATCGCCCGCACCGCGCGCACCGTCGGCGTCGTGTTCGGTCCGCGAACAGCCGCCCCGACCACGGCGCCGCTGAAGACGGCCAACGCACCGAGGGCGCCGACCGCGCTCACGGCCAACACGGTCGTGGCGGATCGTGGCGCAGGCTGCCGCCGGTCCGAGACGTCGGCGACGCCTTCCGCCGTCCGCCGGTACGCCAGGATCACCGTCCCGCAACCCAGGTGGGTCAGGACCCCGGACACGGCGAAGCCGACCGCGGCGACGGTGGCGAGACGACGGAGGCTCCCAGGTGGGAGTGACCGGGCGGTCGATGTCAGCCCGACCCCCTGCAGTGCACCGATGCCGACGACCCCGATGACGGTCCCGACCCGACGTCGGCCCGGCGTGAACGAGGCACCGTTCCACAGCGAACGCCAGCGGGGGTCGACGTCGACGTTCGGTGGGATCCGCCCCGCCGCATCGTCGAAGTCCCGGCCCGAACAGGGTCGCCCGAGCATGATCACGTCGCCGATCCCGGACAGCACCGCTCCCGCGAGACCGAGCACCGCCGCCGCACGGCTGCGCGCACTCGGGAGGATCGGCACGCTCCTTCCTACCACCCACGCGGCGCCCGTGGTCGGGCTCGCGTCGCAGCGTCGTGACGAGAGATCTCTTGCCAAAGACGACGGCCGAGGTGTCCGATCGAGCGGTCGGCGTTCGTAGCAGGGATGAGCGCAGGGCCGACCCGGGCCCGCGAGACCGAGGAGACAGAGATGACGCGCTACATGATGTCGGTGTACGGAGCGGCCGAGTACACCGAGTACGGCAACTACCCCTCCGAAGAGGCGATGAAGCAGGCGCTGGCGGACACCGACGCGTTCAACGAGCAGCTGCGAGCAGGACGGCTACTGGGTGTTCGCCGACGGGCTGGCGCCGGCCACGACCGCCACCGTGGTCGACGGACAGGGTGCCGAGCCGGTGATCACCGACGGCCCGTACCTGGAGGCGAAGGAGTACCTCGGCGGCTTCTGGATCATCGAGGCTCCCGACCTGGACGTGGCGCTGACGCTGGCCGCCGAGGGATCGAAGGCCTGCCGGGGCAAGGTCGAGGTGCGTCCCTTCGGCAGCCTGTGACCGTCGTCGCCGAGGCGATCGCCCGGGTCCACCGCGAGGAGTGGGCCCGGGTGGTGGCCGCGCTGGCGAGGCGCTTCGGCGACCTGGACATCGCCGAGGAGATGGCGGCGGAGGCGTTCGCGGTCGCCGTCGAGCGCTGGCCGACCGACGGCGTGCCACCCAATCCCGGCGCCTGGATCACCACGACCGCCAACCGGCGCGCGATCGACCGGCTGCGCCGCGAGTCCCGTCGCGACGACAAGCAGAGGGAGGCTCAGATGCTCTACGACGACACGCCACCCGAGCCGGTCGGAGCCGATCGACGACGACCGGCTCCGGTTGATCTTCACCTGCTGTCACCCGGCCCTGGCGATGGAGGCCCGGATCGCGCTGACGCTGCGCCTGGTCGGCGGTCTGACCGTGGCCGAGATCGCGCGGGCGTTCCTGGTGCAGGAGTCCGCCATGGCTCGGCGGATCACGCGGGCCAAGGGCAAGATCAAGGCGGCCCGGATCCCCTACCGGGTCCCGTCGTCGACGGATCTTCCCGCCCGGGTCTCCGGGGTCCTGGCGGTCCTCTTCCTGATCTTCAACGAGGGCTACCTCGGCTCGGACCCGCAGCAGGAGCCCGTCCGGAGCGACCTCACCCTCGAGGCGATCCGGTTGACCCGGCTGCTGCGCACGCTGCTCCCGTCGAACGGGGAGGTGGCCGGTCTGCTGGCGCTGATGCTGCTCACCGAGGCCCGCCGGCCGGCGCGAGTCTCCGCTTCGGGGGAGCTGGTCACGCTCGGTCGAGCAGGACCGCGGCGCCTGGGATGCCGAGCTGATCGCCGAGGGGCACACCCTGGTCCGGCAGCGGGTCGTCGCCGTCGCCGCGGGTCGGGGACACCCCGGCCGCTACCAGATCATGGCCGCCATCAACGCGGTGCACACCTCCGCCCGCGACGTCCGCGACACCGACTGGTCCCAGGTGGTGTCGCTCTACGACCAGCTCCTCGCCCTCGACCCGTCACCGATCGTCGCGCTGAACCGGGCCGTCGCGATCGCCGAGCTCGACGGGCCCGAGGTGGCGCTGGCCGCGGTCGACCGGCTGGACCTGGGCGGCTACCACGCCTACCACGCGACCCGGGCCGACCTGCTCCGCCGCCTCGGACGCACCGCCGAGGCCCGGGCGTCCTACGAGGAGGCCATCGAGCTGGCGACCAACAGCGCCGAGATCGCGTACCTCCGTCGCCGGCGTGACCAGCTCGGGACCCGCTGACCCCCCCGGACCGGAGCCATCGGCCGGATCCAGCCGGCCGGGGCCGTCCGGTCTACGCGCCGAGCAGCGGCAGCGCGGGGAAGGTGTGGTGCTGCCAGATCCGCCGGGACCGCTCTTCCGGGTACGCGACCACGGCCGGCTCGGTGTCGACACACCGGACCAGGCGTCGATCGCTGTCGTACGCCGGCCAACCGGGATCACCGTTTGCGGCGAACGACGCCCAGGCGCTGAGCATCTGGGCGGACACGGCCAGCGCCTCGGGAGACGTTGCGTCACCGATCAGCATCGCCGGCTGGCCCCGGTCGAGGTTGCCGAAGACGAGCGGGACGTCGAGGCCGTGACAGGCACCGAACACCGCGTCCATCCCGGGAGCCGGCCACGTCAGCTCGTAGACGTGCGTGCGACCTCGGGCCGCCGCCTGCGCCTCGGCGAGCTGCAGCGACGGCATCCGGAACAGCCAGTCGGAGTGGACCAGCTCGTACAGCTCCTCCGGGCCTGCCGACGGGAAGGCCTCTCGATAACGGCGGGCACCGTCGGGACCGGGCGCCAGGTTCTGGAGGGCGTGGGCCGCCCGTTCCTCGCTCACCTCGCCGAGGAGACCGTCGACGGCGGTGAACAGGCGCTGCTCATCGCGGGTGTGACCGACCAGCAGGTCGACACCGGCGCCGGCTCCGTCGGCCAGGGCATGCCACGGCGTGACGGCCAGGACCTCTCCGTCGACCACCGGCGAGAACGGGATCGACCGGAAGGCGGGCCGGCCCCACCGGGCCACCCGCTGGCCCAACGTGGCCGCCACAGAATCGCCGGCGGCGGACAACTGTCGTGGGTCCACGCCCGTCAGGTCGGCCACGGTCGGTCGCCGCCCCAGCTCCGCAGCGCACGCGGCCGCGATGTCGGTGGCGAGCTCCGAGGAGAAGAACGTGCCCGGCATGCTCTGCACGATCGCCCGTCGGAACAACCCGGCCGCACTGTCCACGGCCAGCAGCGCGGCGACCGATCCCCCACCCGCCGACTGACCGAAGACGGTCACCCGTTCCGGGTCGCCACCGAAGGCCCGGATGTTGTCCCGGACCCACTCGAGCGCGGCCACCTGGTCGAGCAGACCCCGGTTCGCCGGAGCTCCTGCGAGCTGCGCGAACCCCTCGACCCCCACGCGGTAGTTGAAGGTCACCACGACGACACCGCCGTCGTCTGCGAGCCGGCCGCCGTCGTACTCCGGCAGGCCGGACATGCCGATCACGTACGCGCCGCCCTGGATCCAGACCATCACCGGCAACCCGGCATCGGGACCGGGATCGGGCGACCAGACGTTGACCGTCAACCAGTCGTCGCCCACGTCCGGCGACCGTGTGTCCATGCCGAAGTGGCCGGCCTGCGGTGGCGGCGGACCGAACGCCACGGCGTCCCGCACCCCGGGCCAGCCGGGCGTCCGGCGCGGTGCCGCGAACCGCAGAGCGCCGACGGGTGGCTCCGCGAACGGGATACCGCGGAAGACGGCCGTACCGGCTTCGCGGGTGCCGCGCAGCCGGCCTCCAACCGTTCGGACCTCGGGCCCTCGACCATCGTCGACCGCCATCAGCTCACCCCCGGCGCCATGGTCATCCGGCCCGCGGCCGGATCGATCGTGGTGCTCGTGCCCAGGGGTACGGTCGCCGGGTGGCGGCCGTGCCCGATCGGCAGTCCCCCCAGGACCGGTACGCCGACCCGGTCCAGCCAGCCGGAGACGACGTCGGCGAGCGCCCACCCGCTCGCGTCGGCGGTCTCGAACTCACCGAACGTGCCGATCGCGAATCCCGCGACCCGGTCGAGGTGGCCGCTGTGGAACAGCTGCGCGAAGCAGCGATCGATCTGTCCGAGCCCGGTGCCGTGATGGTCCTCCAGCGAGCAGGATGACGCCGTCGAGCGCGGGCAGGGCCCAACCCACCGAGCGGCTGATGCTGTCGAGGTTCCCTCCCAGGAGGGTGCCCGTGACCGGCTCGCCGGCGGTGAAGCGAGCGGTGTACTCGGCCGGGTCGCTACGCACCACGATCGGCTCGACCACCATCAGGGCCAGGCGGAGGGCCTCCGCGCAGGCCGCGTCGCAGTAGTCGTCGTTCCAGTTCAGCATCGGCCCGTGGAATCCGACCGGGACCCCGGCGCGGTGGAGCGCGAGATGGAGGTAGGTGATGTCGCTGAACCCGACCAGCGGCTTGGGGTCGGCCCGGGCCGCCTCGACGTCCAGCTGAGTCGGCGATCCGATAGGCGCCCTTGCCACCCCGGGTGGCGAGCACGGCCCGCACTCCCGGATCACGGAACGCCTCGTTCAGGTCGTCCAGCCGGTCGTGGTCGTCGCCGGCGAGGTACCCGAGCTGGTCGAAGGCGTGCCGCCCGACCTCGACCCGGAGTCCCCAGCCCTCCAGCAGCTCGACCCCGCGGGCGACGCCGTCACGCGACGGTGTGCTCGCCGGCGAGACGAGACGCACGCGATCGCCCTCACGGAGTCGGGGCACGGTCATCCGTCGATCCCGCGCCCTGCCGGTGACGTCGGCCTGGGCAGGTCGGGCCAGATCGGCGACGATCAGCCGCAGCTGCCGATCGAAGGCCGTCCGGGACAGCTCGGCGTGCGCCGTCCCGCCCAGCGAACGGGCGAGCGGGGAGTCGCGGCCGGCGGCCCAGACCTCCGAGGGAGCGCCGAGGTCGAGAGCGGCACCCAGGCAGAGGGTGTCGAGCATCGTGATGGCCACCACCAGGTCGTCGCCGGTGAGACCGGCCCGCTCGCTGCAGCAGCTCGGCCAGCTGGTCGTACTGGGCCAAGGTGGCCGGATCCGACACCGTCTGGCCGACCAGCAGCGGGATGGCCGTCGGGTGGGCCGCGAACGCGTCCCGGTACGACGTCGCCCAGTGCACGACCGCGTCCTGCCAATCCGGCTCGGTCGGCGCCACCATCAGTGGCCACGAGCCGGCCGCGGATGCCCTCCACGATGTCGGCCCGCCCGGCGACGTGGTGGTAGAGCGAGGAGACGCTCACCCCCAGCCGCTGGGCGAGCTCGGGAAGGGTGAACCGTCCGGTGCGGTCGATCAGGTCGAGAGCGGTGGCTGATGATCAGGTCGCGGGACAGGATCGGTTGGCGTGGACGAGCCACGGATGCTCGCTTTCGGTGGTGGGTGGTCAGTCTCTCAGGCGGGGCCCGACCGACCGCGTACGGTGGCAGCCGTGACCGACCGGCTCCGCCTCGCCGACGGCACCGCCGAGGTGCTGGACGCGCTCCGCCGCAGTCTGGCCGGTGCCGGCGTGACCGCCCCGCTGCCGGCCGATCCCGCCGAGCGGGCGCAGACCCTGGCGATGCTCCGACCCGAGGTCGACGTCGAGGAAGCCGGACGCGGCGGCCGTCGTCGCGACCTCGGGCTCGACCGGCCGCCCGCGCGGCGTGGTCCTGTCCCGGTCGGCGCTGATCGCCTCGGCCGAGGCCACCCACCGCCGGCTCGGCGGGCCCGGCCGCTGGGTGCTGGCCCTGCCGGCGCACTACGTCGCCGGCCTGATGGTGCTGGTCCGCTCGCTGGTGGCCGACCGACCCCGTCGTCGGAGGTGGACGCCCGCCTGGACGCCCTCCCCACGATCGACCTGACCGGGGACGGCCCGCACTACCTGTCGGTGGTGCCCACCCAGCTGCGGCGGGCGCTCGGCGATCCCGCCCGGACGGCGGTCGCTGCGGCGCTTCGACGCCGTGCTGCTCGGCGGAGCGGCGGCGGACCGAGCCCTGCTGGACGGCGGCGGCGGACGCGGGCATCCGCGTCGTGACCACCTACGGGATGAGCGAGACCTGCGGCGGCTGCGTCTACGACGGTGTGCCGCTCGATGGTGTGGCGGTCACCGCCGACGAGAGCGGGCGGCTCGGCATCGGCGGACCGACCCTGTTCGCCGGCTACCGGCTGGATCCGGTCGGCCACCGCCGACACCCTGGTCGACGGGCGGCTGCGCACCCGGGACCGGGGCGAGGTCCGGGGCGACGGTCGCGTCACGGTGCTGGGACGGATCGACGACGTGGTCATCTCCGGCGGTCTGAACGTCGACCTGGCCGCCGTCGAGCGCGCGGTCGGGGCCTGGGCCCACGCCAAGGGGGCCGGCGAGGCGGCCGTGGTCGGCGTACCGGACCCGGACTGGGGCACCGCAGGTGCGTGGTCGCCGTGGTCGCCGAGGTCGCCGAGGTCGCCGAGGTCGCCGAGGTCGCCGAGGTCGCCGAGGACTCGGCGCTCATGCCGGCTCCCGCGCCGGACCCGCGCTCGGGTCTCGCGACGGGCGCTCGGTTCTTCCTCTCCGATCTGCGCGCCGCCCTGGCCGGCCGGCTCCCGTCGTACGCCCTGCCCCGCCGCCTGGTGGTCAGACCGACCCTCCCCCGCACCTCCGGTGGCAAGATCGACCGCCGGCAGCTGGTCGCCGACCTGACCGAACCGCCGCACGAGCGCCCGGAGGACCCCACGTGAGCACCGATGTGACCCGGCCGCGCCGCCCCACCGCGGCGCAGTGGATGGCCGGTGCCCGCCCGCGCACCCTCCCGGCCGCCGTCGCCCCGGTGCTCGCCGGGAGCGGTGTGGCCGCCTGGGCGGGCGGCTTCTCGCTCGTCGCGGCGCTGCTCGCCCTGCTGGTCAGCCTCGCCCTGCAGATCGGGGTCAACTACGCCAACGACTACTCCGACGGGGTCCGCGGCACCGACGCCGTACGGGTGGGTCCGTTGCGTCTGGTGGGTTCGGGGGTGGCCGAGCCCCGCGCGGTGAAGCTGGCCGCGTTCGCCTGCTTCGGAGTGGCCGCGGCGGCCGGTCTGGTGCTGGTGGTGCTGACCGGGTTCTGGTGGCTGCTGGTCGTGGGGGCCGCCTGCGTGCTCGCGGCCTGGTACTACACCGGCGGCAAGCGACCGTACGGTTACCGCGGTCTCGGCGAGGTGTTCGTCTTCGTCTTCTTCGGGCTGGTGGCGGTCTCCGGCACGGTGCTGGTCCAGGTCGGCGCCGTGCCGTGGCCGACCTGGCCGGTGGCTGTCGGGATCGGGGCCCTGGCCTGCTCGATCCTGGTGGCCAACAACCTGCGTGACCTGCGCGGCGACCTCGCGGTCGGCAAGCACACCCTGGCCACCCGCCTGGGCGATCGGGGCACCCGGTGGTTCTACGTCGCCCTGGTGGGGCTCGCGGCGGTGGCGGTCGCCGTGGTCGCCGCCGCGACCACCTGGTGGGCCCTGCTCGGACTGGCCGGGGTGGCGTTGCTGGTGCCCGCCGTCCGCCGCGTCCTCGGCGGCGCGCAGGGACCGGCCCTGATCGCGGTGCTGAAGGCCAGCGGCACCGCCGAGCTCACCTACGCGTTGGGGCTGGTGGCCGGGCTCCTCCTCGCCTGATCGACCCCGCACTCGGCCTAAAGTCGCTGCGATCTGCAGATGGAGCGGGGCGACCCGGCGACTCGGCAGGGGTGGGTGAAGGTGCCGGTGCGCAGGAACGTGTTCAGGGCTCGCGTGTACGGCGCCGGGTCCCAGCCCTGCGCCGCCACCCAGGTGTCGGAGTAGTACGTGTGCGCGTAGCGCCGACCGTCGTCGCAGATCAGGGTGACCACGCTCCCCCGCTCGCCGGCGGCGACCATCTCCGCGATCAGCTGGACCGCTCCCCACAGGTTGGTGCCGGTCGAGCCGCCGACCTGGCGATCCAGCAGCGCCGTGCACCAGCGCATCGCGGCCACGCTGGCCGCGTCGGGCACCGCGATCATCCGGTCCACCACCTCGGGGATGAAGCTGGGCTCCACCCGCGGCCGACCGATCCCCTCGATCCGGGAACCGCGGGCGGTCACCGTACGGTCGCCCGTGCTCCAGGACGGATAGAACGCCGAGCCTTCCGGATCCACCACGCACAGCCGGGTCGCGAACTGCTGGTAGCGCAGATAACGCCCGATGGTCGCACTGGTGCCGCCGGTGCCCGCACCGACGACCACCCAGGTCGGCACCGGGTCCGGCTCCAGCCGCAGCTGGTCGAACATCGACTCCGCGATGTTGTTGTTGCCGCGCCAGTCGGTCACCCGTTCCGCGTACGTGAACTGGTCCAGGTAGTGCCCGCCGGACTCGCGGGCCAGCCGCTCGGCCTCGTCGTAGATGGCGGCCGGGTCGTCGACCAGGTGGCAGCGGCCGCCGTAGAAGCCGATCAGGTCGCACTTCTCCCGGACCACGCTGGCCGGCATCACGGCCACGAAGGGCAGCCCGAGCAGCCGGGCGAAGTAGGCCTCACTGACCGCGGTCGACCCCGACGACGCCTCCACCAGGGTGGTCCCGCGCCGGATCCAGTTGTTGCAGAGGCCGTACAGCACCAGCGACCGCGCCAACCGGTGCTTGAGGCTGCCGGTCGGGTGCACCGACTCGTCCTTGAGGTAGAGCCGCACGCCCCACTCCGGCGGCAGCGGGAACACGTGCAGGTGCGTGTCGGAGGTGCGGTTGGCGTCGGCCTCCACCTGGGCGATCGCCCAGGCCTGCCACTCCCGGTCGGTCAGTTCCGTCATCGAGGTCACGGCCTAGATGATCGGCGGGTGGCCGGCCCGGGTCATCCGCCACACCGTCCGCCAGCTCATCGGCCGGCGTACCCCGCACTCCTCGGTGAGCCCCAGCTGGTAGCCGCGCAGGGTCTCCCGCACCGCCGACCTCGTCCGGAGCCGGACGCCGCCGACCAGCACCCAGGACAGCACGTAGAGCAGCCCGACCGGCAGCGGCAGGTTGCGCCGGGCCAGCCAGACCCGGTTGCGGGCCTGGAACCGGTAGAACTCCGGGTGCCGGGTCGGGGTGATCGCCGGGTGGAAGACCTCGATGGTGCCGTCGTAGCGCACGTGCCAGCCGCCGTCCCAGACTCGCCAGGCGAGCTCGATCCCCTCGTGGGCGTACCAGAACGGGGCGGGCCAGCCGTCGGCGTACAGGAACGCCTCCCGCCGCATCGCCACCGCGCCCTCCCAGACCGACATGGCCGGGCTGCTGCGTCCCGGGTCGCTGGCCCGGAGGCGGGGTGTCCACCGGCGCGGCGCGGGGCGGCCGTCGGGGTCCACCACCCGCGGCTGCACCAGCCCCAGGGTCGGGTCGGCGCGGAACAGGTCGGCGAGCTCGGCCAGCACGGTCGGGGCGGGCAGCCGGGCGTCGTCGTCCAGGAAGAACAGCAGGTCGCCGGTCACCAGCGCGACACCGGCGTTGCGGCCGGCCGGGATGCCGAGGTTGGTGGGGAGCCCGTGCGCGCGGACGCCGTCGGGCAGTCCGGTCGGCTGCCAGCCGTTGCCGACCACCACGACATCCAGGTCGACATCGCGCTGCTCGAGCAGGGACTCCAGACCGCGCTGCAGGTCCGCGCGCCGCTTCCCCATCGTCAGCACGACCACGCCGTAGCGCGGCCTCGTCGATCCGCCGGCGGTCATCGCAGCCTCGGCGAGGTCAACACCGCGGCCAGGTGACCGACCAACGTGATGACGGCGGCGACGCAGAGGCCGATGAGCAGCCACTGGGTGGCCGCCCCGTCGAGCCAGAGGTCGAGCAGCGCGGCCACCAGGATCAGCAGGGACAGCTCGACGGAGTGGAAGACCCGGTGGAACGGGACGAACCGGGCGACCCGACGGGCCGTCCGCAGCAGTCCCTGGGTGGGTTTGCGGACCGACTCGGTGTCCTGCATCTGCGGGAGGCCCGCGTAGTGCCGGGACACGTGCACGAGGTCGTTCTCCACCTTGTTCAGGCACACGAGCAACCCGAGCAGCAGCCCCAGGCTGACCCAGACGTTGCCGAGCTCGACCTCGCGGGCGGCCCGGATGCCCAGGGCCACGGAGATCCCGCACTCCGCGACGTAGTGACCGACCCGGTCCAGGTAGACACCCTTCGGCGACGACGTCTGACGCCAGCGCGCCACCTCGCCGTCGCAGCAGTCCAACAGCATCTGCAGCTGGATCAGCACCACGGTGACGATGGCGCCCGCCAACGGCCACCAGGCCGTGGAGAAGAAGGCGAGCACCGTGCAGGCGATCATCAGCCAGGTGACCCCGTTGGCGGAGAAGCCGGCTTTCAGCAGGATCCGGGTCAGGTACGGCGACACGTCCCGCAGGTAGGCGCTCGCCACCCAGTGCTCGGCTCCGGCCCGGGTCCGCACGCTCGGCGGCTGGGTGACGTCCCGCAGCTGGGCGATCGTCGGATCGGCCGGACGACCGGTCGCTGGCGTCCCCTCGAGCATCCGGTCACCCTATCCGCCAAGCGCGCTCAACACCGGCATCTGGTGCCTCATCCGACGAGCCGGGCCGAACTCCTGGCGCGCGGTAGCCGACGCTCAGGCGCGCGCATACTCTTGGGAGATGGCCCGCTATCTCCCGATCATCATCGTGGCGCTGCTGATGATCTACTGCGTGGTCGAGGTCGCCCAGGCGCAGCCGTACGCGGTCCGCCGGATGCCTCGCTGGTTGTGGGCCACGGTCGTCATCTGCGTGCCGCTGTTCGGCGCGCTGGCGTGGCTCTTCTTCGGTCGCCCCAACGCGGAGTCGCTCGGTATCCGCAAGCGGTCGACCCCACGCGCCCCCGACGACGACGTGGACTTCCTCAGGGGTTTGTAGCTGCGTGAGTCGTCACTCGCTGTTCACTGCGCGCTCGCGACGGCTCGCTCGCTGACGCTCGCTCGGGTCAGGATCTTTCGGCGAGCTCCCGTCGGCGTCGCTCGATGACCTCGGCCAGCGCCGCCTCGAAGCGCTCCGTGCTGGCGCCGGCGGTCGTGTCGCCGAAGTAGTACGCCGCCAGGTCGGCCAGCTCCGCCCCCTGCTCCGGCAGCAGGGCGGCGAGGTCGCCGGCCCGGCCGGGCGGCAGCAGGGGCAAAGCTTCCAGCAGCCGGGACGCGGGCCGATAGGCACCCTCGGCCGGCTCGGTGATCACCAGCGGCTTGCCGGTCGCCAGCCAGTCGTACGCCACCGCGGACACGTCGGTGACGCAGTGGTCGGCGAACCGCCACTGCCAGCCGTACGGTCCGGTGTCGACCAGGTGCCGGTCACCGTCGGCGGCCAGGGCGGCCCGGATGCGGGCGTCCGCCGCACCGTGCGCGGCCGAGACCCGGCCGATCCGCGGATGCGGTCGGTAGATGATCCGCACCCGGGGGTCGGCCCGCAGGGCGGCGATGATCGCGGCGCCGTGGCTGACCAGCGAGCCGTAGCGGATGCTGGGGCGGTCGCCCTCCCAGGTCGGCGCGTAGAGCACCCGCAGCCGCCCGTCGTCGGTCCAGTCGGGTGCCCCGGCCGACTCGTGATCGAGCTGCGGCCGACCGACCTCGCGGATCCGGGCGTCGGCGTCGAAGTCGTAGAGCGCGGCGGCCAGGCGCTCCCGCCCGGCCGGCCCGCCGATGAACGTGTAGTCGTACGCCTTGTGCTGGTTGGAGACGCTGCCGCCCTTGTCGCTCTCGCCGTGCCCGATCTGGAGGTGCACGGGTTCGGCGAAGCGCAGCATCCGGAAGTTCTGCTCCACCTGGTTGACGTAGAGCACCGCGGCGATCCGGTGGCGCTCGACCAGGGTCTCCAGCTCCCCGCTGGCCCGGGCGAAGGCGACCGGCAGCGTGCTGGTGGCCAGCACCAGCCGCCCCGCGTCGGGTCGGTCGACGATGACGACCACCGGCCGTCGGGTGGCGAGAGCCTCCAACGGGAGTCGCCACTGCTCGAACTGGTACGCGTTCTCCGGACCGACCGCGAAGAACAGCGCCACCGCCTCGTCCGGCACCGGCCCGTTCACCGCGACCTCGCCCGCGAACCGGCCCGCGGTCAGCTGGTTACCCAGCTTCTCGCGGGCCAGCCGGGCGTAACCCCTCAGACTCGCCAACCTCACCACGAGGGCTCAGGCTTCTTCGTCAGCTCAGGCGGGGGTGGGGTCGGCTTTCTCGGCCGGCTCCGGCGGCAGTGCCTGGGCCTGCCCCGCGTCCAGCGTCGACTCGCTCCGGTCGCCGCTCCACTCGGTGTGGAAGGTGCCCGGCTTGTCGACCCGGTGATAGGTGTGCGCGCCGAAGAAGTCCCGCTGACCCTGGATCAAAGCCGCCGGCAGCCGCTCGGCCCGGATGCCGTCGTAATAGGCCAGCGAGGACGAGAACGCCGGGGTCGGGATCCCGTTCTGCGCGGCCCCCGCGACGACCCGGCGCCACGCCGGCAGGGCCGTGGAGATGGCGTCGACGAAGTACTCATCCGCGATCAACAACGCCAGATCCGGCGTCCGCTCGTACGCCTCGGTGATCCGGTTCAAGAACCGGGCCCGGATGATGCAGCCACCCCGCCAGATCCGCGCCATCGCCCCACGGTCGATGTTCCAGCCGTACTCCTCACTGGCCGCCGCGATCTGGTCGAAACCCTGGGAGTACGCGACGATCTTCGACGCGAACAACGCCTGGCGGACATCCTCCACGAAACCGTCCTCGTCGGCGATCGACCACTCCGCCGCATGGCCCGGCAGCACCGACCGAGCCGCCTCACGCTGCGGCACCGACCCCGACAACGCCCGGGCGAACGTCGCCTCCGCGATCCCGGTGATCGGCACCCCCAGATCCAACGCGTTCTGCACCGTCCACCGACCGGTGCCCTTCTGCTCAGCCTGGTCGGCGATCACATCGACCAGCGGCTGACCGTCCACCCCGGTCTGCGACAGCACCTCCGCGGTGATCTCGATCAAGAACGACTCCAGGTCACCGGAGTTCCAGTCCCGGAAGATGTCGGCGATCTCCGCAGCCGACTTCCCGGTGCCCTGCTTGATCAGGTCGTACGCCTCCGCGATCAGCTGCATGTCGGCGTACTCGATGCCGTTGTGCACCATCTTCACGAAATGACCAGCCCCGTCGGGACCGACGTAGGTGCAGCACGGGACGCCGTCGACCTTCGCCGAGATGGACTCCAGCAACGGACCCAGCGACTCATACGACTTCGCCGACCCACCCGGCATGATCGACGGACCGTTCAGCGCACCCTCCTCCCCACCAGACACCCCGGACCCGACGAAATGCAGACCCAGCTCCCTCAGCTCGTTCTCCCGGCGGATCGTGTCCGGGAAGTGCGCGTTGCCCGCGTCGATGATGATGTCGCCCTCTTCCAGCAACGGCACCAGCTCCGAGATCACCGCGTCGGTCGGCCCGCCCGCCTTGACCATGATGATCACCCGCCGCGGCCGCTCCAGCGAGGCCACGAAGTCGGCCATCGACTCCGACGCGATGAACGTGCCCTCCTCACCGTGATCGGCCACCAGCGACTCGGTCTTGGCGTAACTGCGGTTGTGGACGGCGACCCGGTGCCCGTGACGGGCGAAGTTCCGGGCCAGGTTACGGCCCATCACGGCCAGGCCGGTGACACCGATCTGCGCGAGTTCAGTCATGGGTGGAGCCTCTCGGGAGTGCAGGAGCGATGGGGGACGGCACGCTTTTCGTCGTCACCCATCGCGACGAACGAGCGGGACTTGCGGAACTTCATGACGTCGGAGCGCGTAGCGCGACAGACAGTTCGGTCATGGCGCGATGCTCCTGCCGGTATGTGAGACGATCACGGTCGAGTGGAGGTTGGTGCGACGCTCAGCGTATCGGGGGGCGATGCGCGGGCAGCACCGGCGCCACAGCCGTACGCGGAGCTCGGAGGTGTCGCGCCATGCTGCAGTCGCTCGGTATCAGTTCCGACGCCGAAGCCGCCTACCTGGTGCTCGCCCAACGGGGCACGGCGACCACCGAGAGCCTCGCCGAGTCCTCGACCGCGTACGACGCCGAGCAGCTGGAGCGGCACCTGCGCGAGCTCGTCGCCGTCGGCTTGGCCGCCGATCTGGGGGTCGAGGGTTGGCGGGCCCTGCCGCTGGTCGACGGGGTGCGCATCCTGCGCGAGCGCCGGGAGGCCGAGCTGCGGGCCGCCACCGCCGCGGCGGAGTCGATGCAGAACTACCTGCTCGCCGCGGCCAGGAACCAGTCGGACGACGACAGCATCACCGTGCTCCTGGGCACCGACGCGATCGTGGCCGCTCGGGACGGCATCTGCGAGGAGGCCAAGAAGGAGATCTGCTTCTTCGACAAGCCCCCGTACGTCGACAACCGGGCCGCCGCCACGGTGGAGACCCTGAGCGCCTCCTCGCCGGAATGGCAGGCCCTCGAGCGCGGGATCGTGATGCGCTGCGTCTACCACCCCGGGTTCGACAGCGACCGACTGGCCGAGCTCAGTCTGTTCGCCGCGCAGGGTGAGAAGTCGCGGACGGCCCAGGTGCCGATGAAGCTGCTGCTGGTCGACACCGAGGTCGCGCTGATCCCGTCGATGCGGTCCTACGACCCCGGTCAGGAGCTGCGCGCCTCGGTCGTCCGGCACCCTCAGCTGGTCGAGGCGCTCGTCTGGCTCTTCGAGGCGGTCTGGGACCAGTCCGTGCCGATCATGGCTTCCGGCTACAACGACCCGCGCCGGCAGATGCTGATCTCGTTGCTGATGACGGGTTCGACCGACAGCGCTATCGCGACCCAGCTCGGCATCAACGTCCGCTCGGTGCGGCGGTGGATCTCCGAGCTGATGGACGAGCTCGGGGTGACCACCCGCCTGCAGCTCGGGGCGGCCCTCGTGCGGTCGGACAGCCTGAACATGAAGCGGCGCTGACCGCGCACCTGCGGCTCGAGCCGACCCACCCGGGTCCGGAGATGACGACAGGGCGGCCCCTTGATGGCGGCCGCCCTGGTCATGAGCGCTCACGTGGCCCGCGTCACCGCGGGTCGGCGATCAGAGCGAGTTGCCGAGGCTGTTGCCCAGCGAGTTGCCGTCGGTGCTGTTCAGGCTGTTGCCCAGCGAGTTGCCGTCGGTGCTGTTCAGGCTGTTGCCCAGCGAGTTGCCGTCGGTGTCGTTCAGGCTGTTGCCCAGCGAGTTGCCATCGGTCGTGTCGGTCCCGCCCGACCCGGTGTCGCTGTAGCTCCCGTCCTCGCTGAGGTCACCCAGGTCTGCCCCGGAAGCGACCAGGACGACGGACGAGCTGTGTACTGCTGCCTCTGCGGGCATGGCCGCGAGGGCGCCCGCCGCAAGCGCACCACCGAGGACAGCTGCTCCCAACAGCCGACCCCAACGACGCGCATCAATGACTCGATGCATGTGATCCCTTCCTTGGTCATTCGCGTCGTTCCCGCGACGCGAAAGAGCCCCTGACGTATGGGTCCCAACCTAAGGTCAGCGCGTGTGAACGTCACCAGGGAGAGATGGCAAAAAGAGGACATGTCATCAAGTGGACACGCCTAACTCGCGTTAGTTGACCAAGCGATCCGGCGCGACGCGAGG
Organism: uncultured Actinomycetota bacterium; assembly: GCA_963759915.1. GTDB lineage: Bacteria > Actinomycetota > Actinomycetes > Propionibacteriales > Propionibacteriaceae > Microlunatus. The sequence goes on from CAVXBJ010000060.1 coordinate 41,202, forward strand.
GTCGTTGACCCCGTTCGCTCCCCACCCCGTGATAAGGGCGCCAGGCAGACTATTACGCAGAGGGCAGCCGAAGGCTACGCCTCCGCTAGCCTCGACCCGGCCTGCTGTCCCGGTCAACCCATCCGGCGGATTTTCTCATTTTTCTTTCTCGATCCGTACGGATGCCGGAGCGCTCCTCCGCCGTCCCCGCGGCCCGGCCAACCAGTGAACAGCGAGGGCGGACGACCCCTCGCGAGCGGCCGTGAGCCGAGCGCCGGATCTGTCTGGAGCGACGAGCGAGCGAACACGCTCTTCGTACGCGAGTGAGGAGTGACGACAGATCCCTCAGCGCGCAGCGAACAGCGAGGGAGGACGACGACCCCTCGCGAGCGGCCGTGAGCGGAGCGCCGGATCTGTCTGGAGCGACGAGCGAGCGAACACGCTCTTCGTACGCGAGTGAGGAGTGACGACAGATCCCTCAGCGCGCAGCGAACAGCGAGGGAGGACGACGCTGTCGGAGGCTTGGTGCACTCTGGTGTCATGACCCCGTTCTCCCCCTCCCCACTGCCGCGGCGGGCTGTCTGCGCGTTCGTGCCGCCGTACCTGCTGCGCCACCTCGCGACCGAGGACCACCCGACCGTCGCCGCCACCGAGCGCCCGAGCGGTCACACCCTCCGGATCGACGCCGGCTTCCGTGAGCGCCGCGCGCACGCGACGGCCGAGCCGTCGACCCGGGCGTCGGCCGCCGCCACCGAAGACACCGACCGCTGGGTGATCCACTCGGCCGGCAACGAGGAGACGTTGCCCGGGGCGGTGGTCCGGGCCGAGGGCGACCCCGCCAGCGACGACGCCGGCGTCGACGAGGCGTACGTGTGGTCGCAGCAGGTCTGGGAGCTGTACGAGCAGCAGTTCGGACGCCTGTCCTTCGACGGTGCCGGCAGCACGGTCACGGTGACGGTGCACTACGGCCAGGACTACGACAACGCCTTCTGGGACGGCGAGCAGCTGGTCTTCGGCGACGGCGACGGCGAGATCTTCGAGCGGTTCACCAAGCCGGCCGACGTGCTCGCGCACGAGTTCAGCCACGGCGTGGTGCAGTACACGTCGGGGTTCACCTACAACGGGCAGCCCGGTGCGCTGAACGAGAGCATCGCCGACGTGTTCGCCGCGATGTCGATCCAGCACGCGGCCGGCCAGACCGCCGACCAGGCCAGCTGGCTGATCGGCGAAGGACTGTTCAAGCCGGGGATCAACGCGAAGGCCCTGCGGTCGATGCTCGAGCCCGGGACGGCGTACGACGACCCCCAGCTCGGTAAGGACCCCCAGGTGGGATCGATGGCCGACTACGTCGACACCACCGAGGACAACGGTGGCGTGCACCTGAACTCGGGGATCCCCAACCGGGCCTTCGCCCTCGCCGCCAAGGACGTCGGCGGTCACAGCTGGGAGCAGACCGGCAAGGTCTGGTACGCCGCACTCACGTCCTCCTCCGTGGGCACCTCGACCGACTTCCGGGAGTTCGCGGACGCGACCGTGGCGGCCGCCACCCAGCTGTTCGCCGGCACCGCCGTGCCGGATCAGGTGCGTGCGGCCTGGGTGGAGGTCGGGGTGCTGGACGGCTCGGTGCCGGTCGATGTGGTGCAACCCGACCCGTCGTCGAGCCCCTCGGATCCCTCGCCGACCCCCGGCGATCCGACTCCGCCCCCGTCCCCCGTCGAGCCGTCCCCCGCCGAGCCGTCGTCCGAGGGGCCGGCCGAGCCGCAGACGGTCGCCGTGCGACGCAGCGGCGGCTTCACCGGTCAGGTGCGCAGTGCCCAGATCGAGCTGGACGCTGATCCGCAGGGCGAGGAGGTGCGTCGACTGCTGCGCCGCGTGGACCTCCAGCAGGTCACCACGAGTGAGAGTCTGCCCGACCGGTTCGTCTACACGGTCGAGATCGGTGAGCAGTCGGTGACGGTCGGCGAACGCGACCTCACGCCGGACCTGCAGCGGGTCGTCCAGATCGTGCTCGGATCGAGCGGCCCGGACCGCACCGAGCTGGGTTGATCAGCTCGGCTGTCGACGTCGGCAGCACGCCGCCGACGTCGACATGCAGGCGCGTCACACCATGCGCATGATCACAATCACCAAGATGATGATCACCAGAACGCCGATGATGGCGCCGATCAGTCCTCTGTTCATTCCTGCCTCCAACCGAAGTCGTGGATTTATCGCGTAAACCTATCGGGTGGGCAGGACCTTGGCCATCATCGCCACGTCACGCTTCGGCTACGTTCAGGGACGGGAGCTGTGCGGTCAGGCCGTCCAACCGAGCAGCTGCTCGCCCAGCGTGATCACCCCGAACCAGACCAGCACGGCGATCACGGGCAGGAGCAGCACGAGAAAGGGCCGGCGGCGGAACCACATCACGCCGATCACCACCAGCCCCACCCAGATGATCATCAGCAGGATCACCGCCCAGAGCGGAGCCACCAACCCGGCGGAGACGTAGAAGAGCCCGATCACCGCCATCGCCGCCATGGCCAGACCGGCCGCGATGTAGCCAGGCACTCGCGAACGCTCGGTGGTCATCGCAGCATGATCGCATCAGCAGCCGCCGCTGTCAGCGGCGGAAGACCTCGAGCTCCGCGGTCCTGAACTGCGCCAGGACGTCGGGGATCGGGGCCCGGCCCACGCCCGGAGCGGTGTCCACGCTCACCGCACCGTCGACCATCTCCACCGGCTCGGTGAGATCGAGCTCGTAGAAGCGCGCCGAGGCGGAGATGTCGCCGGGCAGCACGAATCCCGGCAGTGACGCGAGGGCGGCGTTGGCCGAGCGTCCCAGTCCGGTCTCAACCATGCCGCCGCACCAGACGGCGATTCCGTTGGCCTTGGCGAGGTCGTGGATGCGGACGGCCTCCAGATAGCCGCCGACCCGACCCGGCTTGATGTTGATCACCTGGGCGGCGCCGAGGGCGATCGCGTCGGCGGCCGAGGCCGCCGACACCACCGACTCGTCCAGGCAGATCGGGGTCTGCACCCGGGTGGCCAGGATGGCGTGCTGACGCAGGTCGTCCTCGGCCAACGGCTGCTCCAGCAGCAGCAGGCCGAACTCGTCCAGCCGCCGCAGGGTCGGGGTGTCCAGCAGGGTGTACGCCGCGTTGGCGTCGACCTGCAGCGGTACGTCGTCCCCGAACATCGCTCGGACGGCCCTGACCGGCTCCACGTCCCATCCGGGAGCGATCTTCAGCTTGATCCGCACGTAGCCGTCGTCGAGGTAGCCGTCGACCACCCGCAGCGTCTGCTCGATGGAGTCCTGGATGCCGACCGACACCCCCGACGGCACGGTGTCGCGGACGCCGCCCAGGTACTGCGAGAAGGACTGTCCGGCGGCCCGGAGCTGGGCGTCGAGGACCGCCATCTCCACCGCCGCCTTGGCCATCGGATGGCCCACCACGTGCCGCAGCCGGTGGGCGACCGTCTCGGCCGTCAGGTGCTCGACGGAGGTCAGCGCGGGCGCCAGCCAGCGGCTGATCACCTGGCTGCAGCCGTCGACGTACTCGGAGGAGTACAACGGCTCCTCCATCGCCACGCACTCCCCCCAACCGGTGACCGGACCGGTCGCCGTGTCGGCGCCGACCTCGACGATCAGCGCCTCCCGGGTGTGCTCGGTGCCGAACGAGGTGGTGAACGGACTGACCAGCGGCATCGACAGGCGATGCAGCCGCAGGCTGGTGATGATCATCGTGACCTCCTGGGGGTTCACCGAGCGTCTGCCGAGGTCGGGTGCGCGGGTGGCTCCACCCGGTAGCCGTACCGGCGATCGAACCCGGTGATCGCCCAGCCCCGGTCGAGCAGCGGTACGAGGACCTCCCGGACCGCGGTCCGCCACAGCGAGGCCGTGGCCGGGTCCCGACGGCGGAGCGCGGTGATGTCGTCGGGCACCGCCACCGTCAGGGGCGTCGCCGGGTCGAGGTCGTCGATGCTGACGCCGACGGCGGGCGCGCCGCCCCGGTCGATCACCAGCCCCGCCGCGGGCCGGTTCGACGCGGGCACCGGTGTCGTCGTGAGGGACCAGCGGACCAGCAGCCGATCGCTCGGGTCCCCTCGATTGAGGTCATCGGCGAGGGTGCCGTACAGATCGAGGAGGTAGCTCTCGGGGCGCGCACCGAGCCGGTTCAGGTTGAAGTGCGCGTTGCGGGAGACCAACGGGTCGTACGTCCAGGTGATGGCGTGGCCGCCCTGAGCCAGCACCCAGTCCCGCTGGTGGTTCTTGATCAACGAGCCGACGCCCTGACCGGCATTCCTCGGCAGCACCCCGGTGATGTGGGAGTGCAGCGCGCCGTACGCCGGGGAACCCCAGAAGCCGAGGGCCGCCCCGACGATCGTGTCGCCGACGAAGGCACCGGCCAGGTAGCTGCCGGCGTGCGCGAGGGCGACCATCAGCGACGGATCGATCTCGTGGTCGGCCGCACCGGCGGCACGCGCTCCGGACGCAACCGACCGGGACCAGATCGAGTCCCACAGGGTCGACGCGGCGGTCATCTCGTCGATACCCGCCAGCTCGCGCACCGTCACGTCATGGACCACGACAGCGGAGTCTAGGACCGCTCTGACGCCCCGTTTCACCCTCGGGCACCGCTGCCTGGCGATCCGGGTCCCAACTCCAACCCGCCGCCCCACCGGACATGACTCCCCGGCGACATCCGGCCACGACCCCACCCTGCCGCCCCACCGGACATGACTCCCCGGCGACATCCGGCCACGACCCCAACCCGCGCCCCGGCCGAACGTGACTCCTCGGCGACATCGGGCCACGGACCAGGAGGGTGCAGTGAGTGACACGGACCTCAGCGGAAAACCGGTTGGCCCGGATGGAGGCGGCCCGTACGGTCGCTGACCATGATGATCTGCATGGCGGTCTTCCGTGTCCGGCGGAGGATCCCCGGACTGGTATCGCCTCCGTCCTGACTGGGCCGTCCGCGTGGTCGAAGCGGCGGACATCCGGCGCGGCGAGCTGGTGGTCGAGCTCGGAGCCGGTGACGGCGCGCTCACCGTGCCGCTGGCCCGCACCGGCGCCAGGGTGATCGCGGTTGAGCTCCACCCCGGCCGGGCCGAGCGGCTGCGCGATCGGGTACGAGACCTCGACGTCCGGGTGGCCGAGATGGACGCGGCGGACTTCCGCTATCCCCGGCGACCGGTTCGGGTGGTGGCCAATCCACCGTTCGGCATCGCGAGCAGCCTGATCCGGGTGGCGATCGGGCAGCCGGGGGTCGTCGCGCTCGACCTGGTGCTTCCCCGCTCGGTCGCGTTGCGCTGGGCGGACGGGCGCCTGAGGGCGGCCCGCCGCTTCCACGGAGGGCTCGGTCCCGCCGTCCCCCGCCGCGCCTTCAGCCCTGTCCCGCGGGTCGACTGCGCGGTGCTGCAGCTGCGGCGGCACCGGCGTTGACCGCCGAGTCAGCGCCCGGGCGTCACGGAACCCAGGTCACGGGGTCGGCGGGCGGAGGCGCAGCGCCTGCATGCCACCGTCCACGGCCAAGGCGACACCGGTCGTCGACCCCGAGCGGGGACTGGCCAGGTACGCCACCGCGCCGGCCACCTCGTCGGCGGTGACCAACCGCCCGTGCGGCTGGCGGGCCTCCAGGGCCGCCCGCTCGGCCGCCGGATCCGGCGCGCTGTCCAGCAGCCGACCGACCCATGGGGTGTCGGCGGTGCCGGGGTTGACGCAGTTGACCCGGATCCCCTCGCGCAGGTGGTCGGCGGCCATCGCCTGGGTGAGCGAGAGCACCGCACCCTTGGTGGTGCTGTACAGCGCCCGTTGCGGCAGCCCGGCGGTCGCCGCGACCGAGCACGTGTTGACCACGGCCGCCGCCGCGGAGGCCCGCAGGTGCGGCAGGGCCGCGCGGGTCACCCGGACCATGCCGATCACGTTGATGTCGAGGACCCGCTGCCACTCCTCGTCGGAGTTGTCGGCCACCGTCCCCTGGGCCCCCACGCCGGCGTTGTTGACCACGATGTCCAGCTGACCGAAGTGGTCCACCACGCCCTGGATCGCCGCCCGGACCGAGGCGTCGTCGGCGACGTCACAGCGGAACCCGACCAGGGGCGCGGCGACGTCCTCGGTCCGCAGGTCCAGCACCGCCACCCGGGCACCGCCACGGACCAGCTCCCCGGCGATGGCCGCACCGATCCCCGAGGCGCCGCCGGTGACCGCCGCCACCAGACCGTCGAAGTCACCGCTCACGCCGCCGGCCCCGATCCCGTCGAAGCGCCCGCACCCGTCATCAGCTGCCGCTGCGCGCCGAGGCCCTCGATCTCGATCCGGACCACGTCGCCGGGTCGCAGGTAGGGGAAGCGGCCGGACAGGGCCACCCCCTCCGGCGTACCGGTCAGCACCACGTCACCGACCTCGAGGGCCAGGTACTGGCTGAGGTGCCGGATGATCGTCGGGCAGTCGAAGATCAGGTCCGCGGTCGAGGAGTCCTGCCGCGGCTCGTCGTTGACCCAGCTGCGCAGCCGCAGGTTCGCGTGGTCGACCTCGTCGGTGGTCACCAGCCACGGTCCGATCGGGGTCGAGCCGGGCACGCACTTGCCCTTGCTCCACTGGCCGCCGGACTCCTCGATCTGGAAGGTCCGCTCCGAGAGGTCGTTGACCACCGTGAAACCGGCGACGTAGTCGAGGGGGTCGTCGTCCTCGGTCAGCTCGTACGCCCGCTTGCCGATGATCATGGCCAGCTCGACCTCCCAGTCGATCTTGGTCGCCCGCGCCGGGATCCGGAAGTCGTCGTCGGGGCCCGCGATGGTGTTCGGGGTCTTGAGGAACATGACCGGCACCGGCGGCGGCGCGGCGCCCGACTCCGCGGCGTGGGCTGCGTAGTTCATGCCGATCGCGATCACCGCGCCGGGCGAGGCCACCGGGGCGTCGAAGTCGGCGTCGGCCAGGTCGACCCGGTTCAGTCGTCCGCCGGCCGCCGCGGCCGCCGCTTCGGCCAGCAGCGGGAGGGTCTTCGGCGTCAGGTCGCCCAGCAGCCCGGAGAGGTCGTACGCCTCGTCCCCGGAGACCACCACCGGCCTCGTGCCGTCCTCGGTTCGAAGTCGAGCGAATTTCATCGAGTCTCCTCCAGGTGAGCAGCGAAACGAGGGCGGCGCCACCCACCCCGCGGTGGAGGCGTTTGGCCGCTGACCACCATACATCGGACGGCGTTGGCGAAAAGAGTGAGCCTGACCTCGCCGAGGGCGGGTTGACGGTGCAGAGATCGGATGTCTAGGGTTTGTCTGTCCTGTTGGACTCAGGTCAGAACCGCTCGCCCGTCGACGAAACATCCCCCGGCTCCCGGCTGCTCAACGGAACGGACATGATCGATACCCATCTGCATCTGTGGCGCCTGAGCGCCGGGTGGTACGCCTGGAACACCCCCGCGCTCGGCCCCGTCCACGCCGACTCCGAGCTCGGCGACGTCCTCCCCTCGATGGCGCAGGTCGGTGTCACGACCGCGATCCTCGTTCAGGCCGCTGATCAGCTGGCCGAGACCGAGTGGTTGCTCGACCTGGCAGCCCGGGAGCCGTCCATCGGTGGCGTCGTCGGCTACCTGCCGCTCGATGACACCGCTGCGCTGGAGGATCTGCTGGCCCGTCACGTCGGCTCGGGACTGCTCGGCGTACGCCAGCTCTGGCACGACCACGACGACGCCGGTGAGCTCGCCGCGGAGAGGACGATCAGCTGTCTGCGGCTGCTCGGTGAAGCCGAGCTGCCGGTCGACGTCCCCAACGCCTTCCCCACCGTCTGGCCGGCTCTCGTCACGGCCGTGGATGCTGCGCCCGACACGACCTTCGTGCTCGACCACTGCGGCAAGCCGCCGTTCGGCGATCCGATCGCCTGGGCCAGGTGGGAACGCGGCTTCGCCGAGCTGGCCGGCCGGCCGAACGTGGTCGTCAAGCTCTCCGGTCTCTTTGCCGGCAGCGGGCTGGCACCGGCACGGGAGACCGAGCTGGCGCGAGTCGTCGAGCTCACCCGTGCCGCGGCCGGCGCGGGCCGGACCATGATCGGCAGCGACTGGCCCCTGGCCCGCGGCACCACGGACTACGCCGGGTCGATGATCCGACTCGACGGCCTGCTGAGCGGCTGGTCTGCGGCAGAGCAGGAGCAGGCGAAGGTCGGCACGGCGCTGCGCACCTACCGACCGGCGGCCGGTTCCTCCCTCGAGCGGGGCACGGAATGACCCACAGCGCCCGACCGGCCGGCTCGCCGAAGCCGGCTCGAGACCATGGGAGCACTGCCCCGGACCGGGTGGTCCGAGCCCGCGCCTGGCTCTGCGACCTACCCGTCGAGCAGGTGCGCACCGATGCCGTTCAGTCGTTCGTGAAGCAGGAGACGATCTTCGTCGAGCTGGAGACGCAGTCGGGCGTGGTCGGACTCGGCTACGCGTACACGATCGGCACCGGCGGCGGGGCCGTGCTCGACCTGCTGCGCCAGACCCTGCTCGAGACCGTCGTGGGACAGGACGTGCACGGTCCGGAGCGCATCTGGACCGACGCCTTCACCATCACCCGCGCCACGACGACCGGGGCGATCACCTCGCTCGCCCTGGCCGCGCTGGACACCGCGGTGTGGGACGCCCGCTGCCGGGCCCTCGGCCTCGGCCTGTGGCAGCTGGCGGGCGGGTTCCGTGATCGGGTTCCGGTCTACGACACCGAGGGCGGTTGGCTCCATCTCACCGAGGACGAGCTGGTCGAGCACGCCCAGCAGTCGCTCGCCGACGGACTCGGCGGCGTGAAGATCAAGATCGGCAAGCCGTCCGGCGTGGACGACCGGCGGCGGCTGGCGGCGGTGCGCGACGCGGTCGGTGACGAGCTGGACATCATGGTCGACGCCAACCAGTCGTTCACCGCGGCCGAGGCGATCCGCCGCAGCCGCATGCTGGTGGACCTGGATGTCTTCTGGTTCGAGGAGCCGCTCCCCGCCGACGACATCGCCGGACATGCGCGACTCGCGTCGCTCACCACCGTCCCGATCGCCGTCGGCGAGAGCCTGTACGCCGTAGCCCCGTTCCGTGAGTACCTGCAGCGAGGAGCCGCCGGCATCGTCCAGGTCGATGTGGCACGGGTCGGCGGCATCACACCGTGGCTGAAGGTCGCCCACCTGGCTGAGTCGTTCAACGTCCAGGTCGCACCCCACTTCCTGATGGAGCTGCATCTGCCGTTGCTCTGCGCGATCCCGAACGGGCTCTATCTGGAACGCATCCCCCAGCTGCGGGCCATCACCACCAGCGACATCACCATCCGGGACGGACACGCGGAGGTGCCACGCACTCCCGGACTGGGGATCGAGTGGGACCGTGAGGCCATCGAGGCACTGACTGTCGCCTGAGCCGGGCACACCCGGGCGAGGTCGGGCAGCAGCCTGGAGTCTCTGGTCACCCGCACTGGATCGGCTGGCTGCACCCGCAGTCCGGGGAGTCGAACCCGAACGTGTACGCCCGCCACCGTCCCGAGGCGTACCGAAAGGTGATGGTGGTCGGTTGGAGCTCAGGCCGGTCCTGGTCCGACGTCGCGTCGATCCGCCGGTTCGAACAGAACTGGACGGCGGCGGAGACCGCGTCCTCCGAGCGAACCGAGGGGCGCACGACGATCTGGCTCAGCTGGGTGGTGTCCGCCGCGTGGCCCCGGCCGGCAGCCCGCCGGTGGCGCAGGGCCGCGGTGAGGGCGTCGCGGGCCGGACCGGCAGCCACCGGATCGAGCCGGCTGACGGGCAGCGTCGGATCTCGGTCGAGCCGGTCGACGACCTCGTAGAGACGGTGGAGGGCGGCGGCGGGCGTGCCCGCCTCGTTCGGCGTCGCCGAGGAGCCCGCCGACGGGATCGGCGCACCGGCGGCCGCGACGTGGTCGGACTCCGTCGGACGCACCACACCGCAGCCGGCCAGCAGCAGCGGCACCGTGAGCATCGCCGCGACCGACGCGACGCGATGTGCCGCGCGGCGGCCGGCTCTCATCGCGACAGTCCTCGGCGTGCTCAGAAGAGGCTCTGCTTCGCCACGCGGCGGGCGAGGTAGTTGGCCATCAGCAGCATCACGAGGGCGATGACCGACTTGAACAAGCCGATCGCGGTCGCGTAGGAGTACTGCGGGATGGCCGACACGAAGGCGACCGGTAGCGAGTAGGTGTCGATGACCTCGCGAGACCGCCGAGGTTCAGCGGGTTCTGCATCAGCAGCACCTTCTCGAAGCCGGTGCGTCAGGATCGAGCCCATGTTCAAGATCAGCAGGGTGATCGTCACCGGCAGGATGCCGGGCAGGTCGATGTGCCAGATCCGGCGCCAGATGCTCGCGCCGTCGACCTGCGCCGCCTCGTGCAGCTCCGGGTCGATGCCGGCCAGCGCAGCCAGGTAGATGATCGCCGAGTAGCCGAGGGTCTGCCAGGCGCCGGACCAGACGTAGGTGTGCCGGAACATCGTGGCATCGAGGAAGTCGACTGGGCTGCCGGCCACCTGCCTCGAGGAACTGGTTGACAACCCGCCGTCGGGCGAGAACAGCATGATGATGATGCCGACCACGACGACCGTCGAGATGAAGTGCGGCGCGTAGGTGATCAGCTGCACGCCGCGGCTGAATCTTGGCTGCGCACGGAGTTCAGCAGCAGCGCCAGGATGATCGGCAAGCGGGAACAGCGCCAGCAGCTCGTAGAGGTTCAGCACAGCGTGTTCCAGAGCACCGGCCAGAACTGGTACGAGTTCGATGAACTGCTCGATGTACTTGATCCCGGCCCACGGGACTGCCGGTGATGCCCTTCGACGACTGTTGTAGTTCTTGAACGCGAGCTGGAGTCCGTACAGCGGCCAGTAGAGGAAGACGAGCGCGAAGATCAGCGGGCGCGAGCAGCAGCACGTACAGCTGCCAGCAGCGGCGCATCCGGCGCTGAGCGCGGCGGTCGACGCAGCTTGGCTCGCGCGCGGCTCCGCGTGCCTGATCGTCGGCCGCTGTCGATCCGACGGCTCTGGACCCCAGTCGGTGCCGTCGCTCACTTGAGCGATCCGATCAGCGCGCCCTTGACGAAGTGCTTCTGGACGAACGGGTAGGCGATCAGCGGCGGGATCATGGCGACCACGATCAGCGCGTACTTGAGCTTGTCGAACAGCTCCTTGCGTCGGGCCAGGATCTCCGCCAGCGTCCCGCCGCCGATCTGGCCGGGTTCACCGCGCTCTCGAGCAGGAGTCGCGCAGCACCAGCTGTAAGTGGATACAGATCCTGGTCGGTAGGTAGAGGAAGGCGCTGAACCAGCCGTTCCACTGCGCGATGCCCGTAGAAGAGCAGGTTGACCGCGATGATCGGCTTGCTCAGCGGCAGCGCGACCTGCAGGAAGAACCGGAAGTCGGATGGCACCGTCGACCTTCGCCGCCTCGAGCATCTCCTTCGGGATGGTCATCTGGTAGAACGTGCGGGTGATGATGACGTTGAACACGCTCATCGCGCCCGGCAGGATGATCGCCCAACGGGTGTTCAGCAGACCGAGCTGCTGCACCACGATGTAGGTCGGGATGATGCCCGCCGAGAACAGTGTCGGGATCAGGAAGAAGAACAGGATCAGCGCCGCCGGAACGGGAGATCGGGCCGCGACAGCGCGTAGCCGGCCAGCACGGTGAGCGTCGTGCCGATCAGCGCCCCGCCGACCGTGTAGAACACGAGTTGCAGGAAGCCGGTGACCAGCAGCCGGGGCGACGCGAGGATCGGTCGTAGTACGCGTCGATGTTGAAGCCGACCGGCCAGCAGCACCGCACCTGCGTTGTTCGCATCCGCCGAGGCACTGCTGAACGACGCGCTGAACACGTAGATCAACGGATACAGCACCGAGATCGTGAACATGGCCAGCACGCAGTAGTTGATGACGTGGAAGGCCCGGTCCGCCTCGGGCTGAGCCGTTCCGGCCCTCATGGCGCCGTGCGGCTCGCGAGCACCGCCATCTCACTTCGGGCGGCTTGTCGTAGGCCTGCTGGTAGATGTCGAGGTAGTGCTGCAGCCCCATCGCGTTGTACGTCGTCGAGGTACTGTCTGCCAGGCCCCGTCGTCGTTGATGTCGAGCTGACCGAGCGCGAACTGGGCCATCGACTGCTTGACGTGGTATAGACCGCGCTCGCCGTGTCGGCCGTTCTGGGCAGCCTCGGCATCGTCGAAGATCACCGGCGGCAGCTGCTGCTCCTTCGGCTGCGCGAAGGGCTCGTAGCCTTGTCGACGCCTCGTACAGGCCCTTCTCGAAGTTCGGCTTCTTGGGGTCGACCCGCTGGCCGAGCCGGAAGTCGTTCGATCGGTACATCACCGAGTACTGGTTCCACGACTGGCCCGCCGGCGCCGGCCACACCTTGTTGGCGTAGAGCGCCTGCTTGCCGTTGATGCCCTTCTCGCCGGCCTTCGCCCAGGTCCAGTTCGTGTCCTGCACGCCGCCGTAGCCGCACATGGTCGGCTCAGCAGGTCCATCTGGTGGTCGGCCCACTGGACCAGGGTCTGCGGGTCGGTGCAGTTCTTGGTGATCTGCAGGCCGTTGGCCGCCGTAAGCCGTAGTGGTCCCAGCCGGCGATCTGGGTGCCGTCCGGACCCTTGACCGGTGGGACTGGCGACGTAGTCGCGCCACGGCGCGTTGGCGTCCAGGGTGATCGTCGGAGAACGACCCCCACCAGTACGCGCGAGCGAAGCCGAGCTGTGCCCGTTGTTGCCGCGACTGGGTGAGCTCCTCGCCGGTCATCGAGAACGCTCGCTGGGTCAGCGTGCCGTCGTCGCCCAGCTGGCGCAGGTAGATCAGGCAGTTGCGCCACTGGTCGGCTTGTTCGCCACGAACTCGACCTTGTCGTCCTCCAGACGGAGCCAGCCCTTGTCCCGGGTCCCGCTGGACGGGGTTGTAGACGAAGGCGTTCATGAAGCAGCGGTCGAACGGGTTGCCGACGCCGGCAGCGAACGGCAGGAATGCCGGACTTGCCGGTGGGGTTCTTCTCCTTGAAAGCCTGGAGCACCTGGCGCAGCTCGTCGGTGGTGCTCGGGATCGGCATGCCGACCTTGTCCAGGTACGACTTGACTGATCCAGGCCCGACCCGGGCTGACTGCGGCAGTGGAAGCAGTCGTTGATCCCGGGGAACGTGTAGATCTTGCCGTCGGTGGCGGCGACGAGCCTTCTTCAGGTCGGGGTAGTCGGTCATGGCCTGGCGCAGCTGTCGGTGCTAGGTGGCGATGAAGTCGTCGAGCGAGGCGAAGAGACCCTGCTGGCCGTAGAGCGACAGCTGCGTCGGTGGTGAAGGGGATGCCGAGGAAGGCGTCCGGCAGATCGCCGCCGGCCAGCATCGCGTTGATCTTGGTCATGTCGGTCGTACCGTCGGGCGCGGTCATCAGCACGGCATCGAACTGCACCTTGACCCCGGTGAACTTCTCGAACCAGGCGGTCATCTTGTTGGCGTTCCAGTCGCCCACGATGGTGGAGTCCTGCGGGACGACGACCCGGAACGTCTTGCTGCCGTCTCCGAAGGGCTTACGCTCCGTGATCCGGGGACCCAGATAGCCTTCCGGGAACGTCGGACCGCCACTGGTGACCTCCGAGCCCAGCTCGACCGTCGGTACCGATCCGGAGGATCCACTCTCCCCGGGGGTGCCCGAGGTGCACGCCGAGAGCCCCGGGATCGCTGCCATTCCCAGCCCCAGCGCCCCGGCCTTCATCAGGTTCCTGCGGGTCAACCGAAAGTCTGACGGACCGACCATTGTTGTCCTCCATCTACTGGCCAGCCATTGCCGCTGTGGCGCCCAAAGGACTGGCAACCTCGTTGTCAGCGGCAGCCTGACACATGAGTCATAGGATGTCTAGGCACCAGACTCCGCCGTGCCGGACTCGTTGACGAGTGCCGCGAGTCGGCCGGAATGGGCCCTCACATCGCGCTCCTAAGCCCATCCGGACAACCTCGGAGAACGGGCCAGAGACGTCGCGTTGCGGTCAGAAAGTCACCTCTTGACGGCACATACATCCGATGATTGACTGCGGTGACCGGGCGACCAGGGCCGGCCGCTCCTCTCGATGCTGACTTCCGCGGGCGAGCCCGACGGGAGCCCCTGGCATCGGCTCGGAGACAATCAGCGTCTGGGCCTTCGTGCTCCACACCATCGCCGACGAGAGGGCTCCCTTGTCCAGGATCACCGCAGCGAACACCGTTGACGTGCGCTTCCCCACGTCCGAGCAGCTCGACGGCTCGGACGCGATGAACCCTGACCCCGACTACTCGGCGGCCTACCTCAGTCTGACCACGGACGCCGGCGACGGCCTGGTCGGGGCGGGGTTCGTCTTCACCATCGGCACCGGCAACAACATCGCGGCCGAGGCCATCCAGACCGTGGCCGACGGGCTGTTGGGCGAGTCCGTGGAGGACCTGCTGACCGACATGGGCGCCACCTACCGACGCTTCGTGTACGACTCGAAGCTGCGCTGGCTCGGTCCGGAGAAGGGCGTCGTGCACATGGCCATCGGCGCCGTCGTCAACGCCCTGTGGGATCTCAAGGCCAAACGCGCGGGTCTGCCGCTGTGGCAGCTCGTCTCGGCGATGTCACCCGAGGAGCTGGTCAACCTCGTCGACTTCCGCTATCTGACGGACGCGATCACGCCCGACGAGGCGCTCGAGATCTTCGAGAAGGCCGCTCCCGGTCGGGCGGAGCGCACCGACCTGCTGCTCCAGCACGGCTACCCCGCCTACACGACCACACCGGGGTGGCTCGGGTACTCCGACGAGAAGATGTTGCGGCTGGCTCGCGAGGCCGTGGCGGAGGGCTTCACCCAGATCAAGCTCAAGGTCGGCAACAACCTCGAGGACGATGTCCGGCGCCTGTCCCTGGCGCGCGCCGAGGTCGGTCCGGACATCCAGATCGCCATCGACGCCAACCAGCGCTGGGACGTGGACGAAGCGATTGCCTGGGTGAAGCAGCTGCAGCCCTACGACATCGCGTGGATCGAGGAACCGACCAGCCCCGACGACCTGGTCGGCCACGCCGCCATCCGCAAGGGACTCGACGGCGTCCCGGTGGCCACCGGCGAGCACACCGCCAACCGGGTGATGTTCAAGCAGCTGCTGCAGCTCGACGCCATCGACGTGATGCAGATCGATGCCGCCCGGGTGGCCGGCGTCAACGAGAACCTCGCCAACCTGCTGCTCGCCGCCAAGTTCGGGGTGCGGGTCTGCCCGCACGCCGGCGGGGTGGGCTTGTGCGAAGCCGTCCAGCACCTGTCCATGATCGACTTCATCGCCGTCAGCGGCATCTGGGACAACCGCTTCGTCGAGTTCGTCGATCACCTGCACGAGCACTTCGTGGATCCCGTACGGATCGAGCACGGACGTTATGTCGCTCCCCTGACACCGGGGGCCGGCACCGAGATGACCACCGACGCACTGGAGCGCTACCGCTTCCAGGCCAACTGAGAGGTTGACCATGACAGTCACCGAGGTCGCACCCGCGCCCCCGAACATCGCTGCCTTCATGAACGACCGGCTGGGCATGTTCATCCACTTCGGCCTGTACGCGCTCGCCGGCCGGCACGAGTGGGTGCAGAACCGGGAGCGCATCCACCCCGACACGTACGCGAAGTACTTCGAGCACTTCGACCCGGATCTCTTCGATGCCGCGGACTGGGCCCGCCGGTGCAAGCAGGCGGGCATGAAGTACGCGGTGCTGACCACCAAGCACCACGAGGGCTTCTGCCTGTGGGACACCCAGTACGGGGACTACAAGATCACCAACACCCCGTTCGGTCGCGACCTGGTCCGCGAGTTCGTGGACGCGTTCCGCGCCGAGGGAATCAAGATCGGTTTCTACCACTCGTTGATCGACTGGCATCATCGCGACTTCATCGTCGACGGCCTGCACCCGCTGCGCGACGAGGAGAACGTGCCGGAGCTCAACGAGGGCCGCGACATGGCGCGTTATCGCGAGTACCTGCACAACCAGGTGCGTGAGCTGCTCACCGGCTACGGGGAGATCTCCTACCTGTTCTACGACTTCTCCTACCCTGAGCACCTGATGCCTCAGATCTTCAACAACAAGGGCAAGGACGACTGGGGCTCGGTCGAGCTGATGGCTCTCACCCGGGAGCTCCAGCCCGGCATCGTGATCAACGACCGACTCGACATCCCCGGCGACCTGGTGACTCCGGAGCAGTACCAGCCCGCCGGGCCGATGAGGCGGGACGGCGAGCTGGTCGCGTGGGAGGCCTGCCAGACGATCAACGGAAGCTGGGGCTACTACCGCGACAACACCTTGTTCAAGACTCCGGAGATGCTGGTCCGGATGCTGGTCGACGGGGTGAGCAAGGCCGGCAACCTGCTGTTCAACATCGGCCCGACCGGGCGGGGCGACTTCGACCCCGTGTCGGCTGAGATCCTGACCGGCCTCGGCGAGTGGACGAGGGTGCACGGACGATCCATCTACGGCGCAGGCCCGAGCGACTACACCCCACCCACGGACTGCCGCTACACCCAGCGCGGCGACCGGCTCTACCTGCACCTGTTCGCCTGGCCGTTCGAGCACGTGCACCTGCCCGGGCTCGCGGGAAAGGTCGCCTACGCCCAGCTGCTCAACGACGCCTCGGAGATCGCGTTCTCCTCGAGCGATCCGGACGCCGCCGCTCAGAACACCACGATGGGTGGCCAGCCGGCGGGCACGCTCACCCTGACGCTCCCCATCCGCCAGCCCGCCGTCGCCGTACCGGTTGTCGAGCTCTTCCTCGCATGAGTGGTCCGCGACTGGACATCCCCGCCGATCTCGGCCGGCTCGGACTCGGGACAGCTGCCATCGGCAACCTCTTCCAGGCGATCTCCGATGACGAAGCGTGCCGAACCGTCGAGGCCGCCTGGGAGGGCGGCATCCGCGCGTTCGACACCGCCCCGCACTACGGCCTGGGGTTGGCCGAACGTCGACTGGGTGCCGCCCTGGCCCGCTACCCCCGAGAGGAGTTCCTGCTCTCCACCAAGGTCGGTCGACTGCTCGTGCCGACGCCGGAGAACGCCGACCGGACCGACGACCAGGGCTTCGTCGTGCCGGCCGCCCATCGGCGGTTCTGGGATCCCAGTCCGGCCGGGGTCCGACGCTCGCTGTCGGAGAGCCTGGAGCGGATCGGCACGGACTGGATCGACATCGCCTATCTGCACGATCCGGACGAGTACGACCTCGAGGGCGGTATCGCCACGGGGCTGCCGGCGTTGGCCGAGGCCAAGGCGGCCGGACTGGTCCGGGCGGTGGGCATCGGGTCCAAGTCCGTCCGCGCGCTGGCCACCGCGGTTCGCACCGGACTGTGCGATCTGATCATGGTCGCCGGACGGTTGACGATCTTGGATCACAGGGGGGCAGAGCTGATCGACCTGTGTCAGCAGCACGGCGTCGGCATCGTCAACGTCGGGGTGTTCAACTCGGGAGCGCTCGCAGCACCGATCCCCGGGCCGGAGCTGCACTTCGAGTACGCCCCGATCACCCCCGACCGGCTGGCCGACCTGGAGCGGGTGCACGCGGTGTGCGCCGACTTCGGGGTCGCGGTGGCCGACGCGGCGCTGCAGTACTCGTGGACGCTGCCCGGTGTGGTCAACGTGACCGTGGGTGCCGCGGCGGACTGGCAGATTCGCGCGTCCCTGGCGGGCATGCACACGGAGATCGATCCGGCGCTCTGGCCGGCACTGGCCACGACCCTCCGCGGCTGAGCCGCCGCAGTGGGCCTCACCGCGGGGTGGGGTCCTCCAGCAGGGCTCGGCGGACCCAGTCCTCGACGCCGGAGACGTGCGCCGTGAGCCGGGCCGCGACGAGGGCCGGGTCCCGCAGCTCCAGAGCCGCCACGATGAGCGCGTGCTCACCGAGCGTGCGCTCGATCGCGCCTTCCTGGGTGATCCCGCGCCAGACGCGTACCCGACTCGTCCGCCCAGCCACCACATCGAGCAGGTCGCAGAGGAACTCGTTGTCGGCGAGACCCGCGATCTGGCGGTGGAAGGCCAGATCGTGCGTCACGAGCGCCTCGACGTCGGAGTCGGCGCCCACCTCGCCGAGCATCCGGCGCAGCTCCTGCACCTGAGCACCGGTGATCTGAGCCGCAGCCTTCGCGCCGGCTGCAGCTTCCAGCATGCGGCGCACCTCGAGCAGGTCCAAGATCGTCTCGTCCTCCTGCAGCTCAAGCACGAAAGACATCGCGTCCATCGCCGAGCTCGGGCGCAGGTTCGTCACGTAGGTCCCGTCACCCCGGCGCACGTCCAGGACGTTGATCATCTCCAACGCCTTGACCGCTTCCCGCAAGGAGTTGCGCGACAGGCCGAGGGACTCGCTCAGCTCCTTCTCCGGCGGCAGCCGATCACCTGGCCGCAGACCCCCGGACCGGATCAGATCACGGATCCGGGCGATCGCCTCGTCGGTCACGGCCATCTGCTGGTCCTCTCGGGACCGACGAGTGCGATCATGACGAGATCCTAGTGCTACAACGCCTCTCGCGCTCGACGTAGCTGATCACGTCCGATGTCCGCGACCCGTGCGACCCCGGTCAGTCCCATGATCAGGTCCAGCTCGGCGACCAGGTTGTCGATCACCTGGCGCACTCCGTCGGCCCCGGCCAGAGCGAGCCCGTACACGTGCGGTCGTCCCAGCAGGCAGGCATCCGCGCCGAGCGCCAGCGCGACGAACAGGTCGGCTCCCCCGCGGACACCGCTGTCGACCAGCACGACCGGTTCCGGGCCGACCGCCGCCCGGACCGCGACCAGCGCGTCCAGGGAGGCCACGGCGCCGTCGACCTGACGTCCGCCGTGGTTGGAGACCACGACCCCGTCCAGGCCGAGCTCGAAGACGCGACGGGCGTCATCGGGATGCAGGATCCCCTTGACCAGCACCGGCAACGAGGTGCGCCGCTTCAGGGTCACCAGATGGTCCCAGCTCAGCCCCGGGTTGGAGTAGATGTCGAGGAACGTCTGCACCGCTGCCCGGGGCAGACCCGAACGGAGGTTGTCCAGCAGCCGGCCCGGATGGTGGCGCGCCATCGTCAGCAGGGTGGCGATCGCCCCCGGGGTCACGTCGCCCCGGCCGGCCGATGCGAGCCGGGCGGCTTGCTCCGCCGCGAGCGTCGCGAATCGCGGATCGGAGGTGTACTGGGCGATGCCCTCGCCGCGGGCGAACGGGAGCGAGCCGAGATCCAGGTCCTGCGGCCGCCAGCCCGAGCACGGTGGTGTCCACGGTGACGACCAGGCGCCGCGGCCCCGCTCCGCTCCGCCCGCCGGATCATCGAGTCGACGAGCTGCTCGTCGTCGACCAGTAGAGCTGGTACCAGAACGGTGTCGCCCCCATCGCCCGCGCCGTGTCCTCCATCGGGTTGCACCCCTGGCTGGAGAACACGTACGGGGTGCCCGACGCCGCGGCGCCCCCGGCGATCTGCACGTCGCTGTCGGCGCGGACCAGCCCGGCGGCACCGATCGGGGCGACCAGCAGGGCGCCGGCATGGTCGTGCCCAGGATCTCGGTCCGCAGCTCACGGCGTCCGACGCCGTGCAGCACCCGCGGCACGATCCGCCACCGATCGAAGGCGTCCCGGTTGTGCCGCATGGTCCGTCCTGCGCCGGCTCCGCCGGACACGTACGCCCAGGCGCGTCGGCTCATCGCCCGCCGCGCCCGTCGCTCCAGCGCCTCGGGATCGGTCGGGACCCGGGGCCGCCGTCCTCGCGCACCGTCACCGTAGATCCGGCTCTGACGTCGCCGTCCCGGGCCTGGATCGGCAGGTTCGGCACCCTCGGCGGCGGCTGTTGTCGACACGGGAGCAGCCTAGGGACACCGCCGCTACCGGACGCCCAGAGCCGAAATTGTCCTCTTGAGGACATGCACAAAGAGGACAGCATTTTGGCTGTCGGCACCGCTGACAAGGCTCTAGAGTTATGGCTGTCGGCAACCGGGGAACCCCCGAGCTCCGGATATCCGACACAGCGCCACCCGGGCAACTCCCCTTGTGTCCGGTTGTGGCAGGTAGGCGCGGCGGACCTGACGCTGCCAGCGCCACGACAGTAGTCCGTATCGGGAGGGGATTCCCCCGATCCCCTCCCGACGGACCGCTTTCCTCCTCCGAGGACCTTCTCCCCCGACTCGCCTGTGGCTCGTGTCCTCGAGGGCAGCTCGTGTCCCCGGACCGAGCCCCACCGTCGGCGGTCTGCCGAACTTCCCGTTTGCCGCACGCAGCACGCTCCGCATCGGTAGAGTTCTGTGCGGTCGTCGTGGGCACGTCAGGGTGTTCCGATGTCACGGGCTCGCTGCCTGATCGTGATCGGGCCTCCGGTCGAATGTCGGAACGGGCGAGAAGCCAGGTGTGGTTTGTCGGCGCGCCGTGCAACAGCGCGCCGACCCCCTCCCCTGCCGAGATCGCCCGGTGGGCGTCTTACGGATTTCGGCTGGCCGATCTGGACGAGCTCGGCTGACGTTCGGCGGCGACCCGTCCCGATCGCCGACGCACCCGTCGGCGACCGGTCTCACGCTCCACCTGACCGGACCCGCGGCGCGACAGACTGTGCGCGTGTGACCCCTTCGACGGACGGCTCGATCCGCGCCCAGTGGCGGGCGCTCGCCCTGCGGCTCACGGTGCTGACCCTGCCGGCGCAGCTGGTCGGCGCTCTGGTCGGCTTCCTCCCGACCCTGCTGCTCGGCCGACGCGTGACTCGGCGTCCCGTGGGTGCCGAGCCTGGTGCTGGTGGGGATCGGCGTCGTCGCCGGACTGGCGATCGGCAGGTTGGCTCACCCACCTCGCGATCAGCTGCGGGCAGCCGTCGCCCTGGCCGCCGGGTTCGGTCTGGTCGGTTTCCTGATCCTGCGTCTGCTGGTCCAGGTCCGGCTGCCGGAGGGAACCCCGTCCTCGGTGCTGCCGTGGTTGATCGGGTCCCTGGTGGTCGTGGTGCTGCAGTCCCTGGTGGTCTGCGTCGTGTGGCGGCGGCGATCGCTCCGGGAGACCGATCGGAGCTGAGTCAGGCGGCCGAGGCGGACGGACACGGCCGGGCCGGCCGGCTGCGGCCGCACCGTGGAGCCCGTACCGCAGAACAGGCAGCCCGACAGCGGTCTGGTCGGCGCCGCAGATCTCGCAGTCAGTCCTGCGCCAACGGAGCCCAGGCGGGTCCGGCCAGGCCGCAGAGCTCGACGGTGCGGCGCGTCCGGTACGGGGCCTCGGACTCCGAGACGACCGTCACCGTACGGGGATCGGTGTCGCCCAGCTGTCGGAGCAGCAGAGCGGGCGGGTCCTCGCCGGTGTAGAGCCGCTCGTCGCCGTCGGGCGCGAAGCCGCCCGGTCCTCGCGTCGGCCCGTTGTCGGTTCCTAGCTCGACGAAGTAGCCGCCCGAGCGCAGCAGGCTCGCCGCCGACTGTGCCAGGGAAGGCACCGGGCGCCGGAGGCCGAGCACCCGCGGATGCCACACGATGCTGCGCGACCGTGCGGCGGCCTGGCGGACGAGCTGGACCGCGGCACCCGGCTCGGACCACCCGGACGGTGCGCCTCGCAGGGCCTGGATGGCGGCGCCGACGAGCGTCAGGGTCAGCGCGTGGTGATCGAGCACCAGCACGCCCACCCGCATCTCGGGATGGCTGGCGACCACCACGTGGGCCTGCTCCCGCGCACGCCGCTCGAGGTGGCGGGGCGTCAGCAGGAGCACGTGCTCGGACCGACCGGTCGGCAGCGCAGTCACCAGGGCGCGTCGGTCCGACGCCGACACCGAGCACCGAATCGAGGCCGGACGAACCGGCAACCGCGATGTCCACAGGCCATCCCCTGACGAAGAGCAGCAACACGGCCGACGGCTGGAATCCACCACCACGAGGCGCGCGGTCCGGACACTAACACGGCGCGAGGTCGCCCAGGCGGGGCCGGAGGAAGACCATCGCCAGGTAGCCTCGACCGGCATGCGACGCAGAAGCCAGACGGAGCGGGCGGCCCGTGGCGGGCGGCCGGGCCAGGTAGGGCGTAGCCGGCGACGGCCGACCGGGCTGCTCGGGTGCGTGCTGATCCTCGCCCTCACCCTCGGGCTGGTGCCCGCCTGCTCGGACCCCGACGCGGCGGCGTACACGGAGGTCACGGTGGGCAAGCTCACCGTCGATCGTCCGGCCGACTGGGCGACCGAGCTGGCCGTGGAGGCCCCCTGGAGCCAGGGCTTCCGCCTGGCGCCGGAGTCCGTGGAGCAGCTGCAGGTCTCCGGCGACTTCGGCGAGTACCCGACGGCCGCCGCCGCCATGGGCACCCTCGTCGGTCAGGCCCAGGTCGGCTTGAAGGGTTTCGACGATCGTGGAGAGCCGCGACGTGGAGATCAAGGGAGCGACCACGGGGCGGGTGACCCGGTACACCATCACCGACAACACCGGCTCCCAGCTCTCGGGTGAGTGGTTCGTCGCCGCCCACTGGCCGTACCCGCAGTCGGTCGCGGTCTCGGTGCTGCAGCCGCAGTTCGACGCCGATCTCGAGCGTCGCATCCTCGAGTCGATGGAGCTGAAGCCCGTCCTGCAGTGACCGGGAGCCCGCGCGCCGGCTCCGCCCGGCCGCGGTCGGGCCCGCGACGGTCTGGCCCGCATTTGGGCCCTCGGGCCCATCTCCGTGAGACGGGTCCCGACTACTGTCGCCGGGACACCGACGACAGGACGGACCAGACATGCTGACCCGCTGGAGGGCTGTGCGATCCCGGCCCGCGGCAGGCGCGGCCATGGTGGAGGTCGCCGCGGCCTGGGGTATCGCGGCGCTGGTGATCGCCGCCATCGTCGTCGGCGTCCAGGGCGCGAACATCGCGGCCTACACCAGCCGAGTGCTCTGCACGATCATGACGTCGGTCGGCGGCGACGGATCGTGCGGCGGCTCCGAGGAGCAGCAACCACCGACCGAGCAACCGCCGTTCGATCCCAAGCCGACCAAGTGCAAGATCTCCGAGCGCTCGGAGAAGGTCAACTCCGAGGTCAAGATCGCGTTCATCAAGTTCGGCGAGAACGCGGGCTTCGTCCAGGCCACGTACAGCGACGGGACGGTCACCTACACCGCGACGAACGGTGCGTCCCTGGGACTGACCGGCGGGGTCGGCGGGAAGATGGACATCGGCGAGCTCGAGCGTGGCGCCAAGGTCGACTTCGGCGGCGGCTTCAAGGTCGACTACGGCAGCACCTGGGTGTTCAAGGACCAGGCCGAGGCCGACTCCATGAAGGACCAGCTGGACGAGTACCTCATGCAGCAGGAGATGCTCAAGCACGACACCTACGGCGGCTACGCCATCGGGCAGTGGCTCACCGGCGGCTTCGTCGACCCCCCAAGCCGCCCAGCCAGAACGTCAGCAGCTTCACCGTGGAGGGCGACGTCAGCGGGAAGGTGGGCCTGAGCCTGCCGTTCGATCCCGGCCGACAAGAACCTGCCGGACGACCAGAAGTCGGGCGTGCCGAACCTGAAGCTCGCCGAGGCGGGGATCAAGTTCGGCGGCAGCCAGAAGTGGACCCAGATCAACGACCTCGAGACCGGCAACACCACGTGGACGACGACGGGCGAGACCTTCATCCAGGGCAACGCCGCACTCGGCCCGCTGGCTGGTGAGCTCAAGGGCGTCCAGGGATCCAGCCTGGCCATCACCCGCAACGACAAGGGCGAGATCATCAAGGTGGCTCTGGTGACCACCCGGGAGGGCAAGGCCACCGGCTCGGTCAACTCCGGTCAGGCGGATCTCGGCGGCAACGCCTCCCAGTCCGGCTCGGCGAGCAGCCTCACGGTGACCACCGCCTCCTTGGACGTGACGACAGCAGCCCAGCGCGATCTGGTGAACCAGTGGTTGGCGGCCCAGGCCTCCGGCGAGGGCGCGGTGTCCCCCGAGACGTACCGCCCCGATCGGTTGGTGGACGGCGATCCGTTCCAGAACCTCATGTACACCAACGCCACCGTGAGCAACGTCGAGTACGCCAATGTGACTGACAAGGCCGGCTTCGCGCTCGAGGTCAAGGTCGGCGTGGCCTTCGGGGTCGACTTCAGCCTGGAGACCACGGACTCCAAGGCCCAGGACGCCACCTACCTCGGCGTCCCCGGTACCGACGGCGTCCGTCCGCCGGTCGACTTCCCCGAGTGCGTCTCCTGATCGATCCGGAGCGGGCACCCCTTATGCCGTCGGAGAGTCGCATCCGGCTCAGCCGCCCGCTCACCCGTACGCCGGATCCCAGCAGAGAGTCGCATCCGGCTCAGCCGCCCGCTCACCCGTACGCCGGATCCCGTCGGAGAGTCACATCCGGTGACCCGGCCCGCTCACCCGAACGCCGGGTCCCACCAGAGAGTCACATCCGGCTCAAAGGCCGACCGATCGGCGGCCGTCGATGATCACCTGAACACCACACCATGATCGACCAGCGATGATCACACCGAGCTGATCCGCGGGTCTCATCGTCCGCGACCGCGAGCCGGACGGCTCGAATCCCTGCGCTCTTGGCGATCCCGGGCGCCTGAGGTTCCGCGCGACCGCGGCCCTCAGACTCCCGAGGAGAGCGGCCCACCCCCGAAGATCTGGAGGCGTTCCGGCGGCAGGATCCCCGTGCTGACGATGCAGCGGGGTCAGCGGGAGGCGGGGACGGGAAGATCGGAGGCGACGGTCTCGGTCTTGTCGGTGACCGTCCCGTCGGTGGCGATGGTCGTCTCGTGACGCACCAGGTCGGCTCCGCTGATCATCCAGGACTCCACCGTCCAACCGGCCGGATGACTGCTCGGCCTTGGCCGGGGCGATCCGGTCACCGTAGGAGGACACGATCGAGTCTCGGGTTCTCTGCTCCTCCGCGGTCAGGCTCGGCCGCCACCGGATGTCCTCGGCGTCGTCGATCCGGTAGGCGAGGGTGGTGAAGGTCCGGGTGCTGTCGAGGAAGACCGTGGCCACCTGGGCGGCGACGTCGGCCGAGCTGACCTCGACGCCGGCCTTCTTCACCATGGCCGAGAACGCGTCCGGCTGACCAGTCAGCACCACCGCCTCCCCCGTCTCCGACAGGGCCGCGAAGACCCGACGGGGATGCGGCGGCGTCTGGTTCTGGACGTCGAAGATCTGCCATCCGGTGAGCCAGGACGCCTCGAGCGGGGTCAGGGTGGTCTTGGCGTCGCTGACCAGCCGCGCGTTGGCGGGGCTGCTGCCCTGCAGCCCGGTGGCGAGCCGGCCGCGGGTGTCCGAGGCGTCAGGCGAGCTGGTCACGGAACTCCCCGGAGTGGACGACGGTGGCGAGGTGGGTGGCGTCTGCTCCGGCGTGCACGCCGGCAGGGCGAACAACGCGGTGACCGCGGCGAGCGCGGTCAACCCCCGGGCACGACGCAACGGTGACGACACATCCGTGCAACGCGGACGGTCGTGCGGAAAGTTCCACGGTTCCCTCATCAGTGCTCGCTGTCCCAGTAGCTGCCGTAGTAGTCCGGATAGGCCTGGCCGTTCGTCGACGTCACCATGCCACCGTTGTAGAACAGGTCGCTCACCGCCTGGTACCCGGCCTCCTGGGCCTCCGCCTGGCTCCCACCGTTGCGGATCACCTGCTGGTACGCGGCATCGTATTGCGGTTCACCGGGTTGGCTGCCCAGCTGGGCGCCGGCGTTGCGGAACTCCTGGGCCGACAGGATCTGCTGCACGGTGCCGTCGACCTCCTCGTCGACCGCCCCGTGGACGTACGCGTCGCGGGACGGGTTGGAGACCTCGGCATGACGGCCCTCCACGGTGTAGCGCGCGTGGTTGGCCTCGTGCACGAGAACGGCCGCGTTGTCGTAGCCGGGTCCGAGGACGATCTCCGATCCGTTCCAGAACGCCCCCGTCGCGTTCGGGTCGACCACGATCGGGATGTCGTTGTCGGCCAACCACTGCAGCACCTGTCTGCCACGCTCGGTGCTGAGCATCATCTGCACGATCGGGTCGTTGCGATCCAGACCGTCGGGGATCTCCACGTCGTCGGGATCGGTGGTCGGCTGATCGGAGCAGCCGATGCCGAAGACCTCGCAGTACCAGGGCTCGTTGACGTCGTCGGGTCCGTAACCGCTGCCCGGCCCGTCCCCGATGGCCTCGTCGCACTGGCCGCCGCCCACCACGCTCTGGATGAGGCAGAGGACGCGAGCCGAGTAGACCTCGACCTTGGCGTTGTTCACCCCGAGCACGACGGCACCGATGACGATCGCGGCGATGGCGATGGCGGCCACGTACTCGACGGTTCCGGCCCCCGCGGCGGACCGGGACCGCAGCCGCGCCGCTCGGCCTCCGAAGACTCGATCCAGGTGCTCATAGTCGTTACACGGTAGGCATCCCGGGTCTCGCGGTCCTGGGCCCACGGACCCATCGCCGGACCCACCTTCTCTGACATCCTCGTGCTGGGGGTGAACCATGACGTGGTGGACGTGGCTGGCGGCAGCCGTCGTCGCAGCGGGGGCGGGCGCGGTGATCGCCGTCGCGCTCGGCCGCTGGCGCGACGACCCCGACGACACGCTGTACCGCGTGCTGCCCCGGTGGTGGATCGCCGTGGCCGCTGGTGCCTGCGCCGCGCTCGCCGCGCCGTTCTTCCACCGGCTGCCGCTGCCGGTGGTGGCCGTCTACCTGGTCGCGCTGCTCTGGGGACTCACGCTGGTGCACATCGACCTCCGCGTACGACGCCTGCCCGATCGCCTGGTCCTGCCCGCGTACCCGGTGACGGCGGTCGCTCTGCTGGCCTGCTCGGTGATCACCGATCGGTGGTCCGAGCTGGGCGAGGCCGCCGCCTCGGCCGGCCTCGCCGTGGCGGTGTTCACCGGACTGGCCCTGCTGTCCCCAGGAGCCGGCGGGCTGGGGCTCGGCGACGTGAAGCTGGCCGGTGTGCTGGCCGCGCTGCTCGGCTGGTTCGACTGGCGCGCAGCCGCCATCGGGCTGGCTGCCGGGTTCGTCCTCGGCGGACTCGTCGCCGCGGTCCTGCTGCTCACCCGGCGGGCCGATCGGCACTCGCACATCGCTTTCGGTCCCGCCATGGTGGCCGGCGCCTACCTGACCTGCCTCGTCTTCGCCGCAGGATCGCCATGAACGCCGACGTGACGAAGATCACGGCCGGATCGGTGCTTCTCCATCGATCTTTTTCGGCTGCGGTTGGATTTGCGACCTCGTCTCTGCATACCGTTCGGGAGTTCTTCGGTCGGCGCAGATCAGGGGGTACCAGGCCGTGACCAAGTCCAGACTCAGGCCTGCACTGATGCTGCTGCTGGCCGGGACCGTCGTGGCCGCCGGACTGTGGGCACCACTGCCGGCCCGCGCCGAGGACCCGGCCAAGGTGCTGCTGGTGCTCGACGTCTCCGGGTCGATGAACGAGAAGATCTCCTCCGGGGGCACCAAGTTCGCCGCCGCGAAACGGGCGCTCAAGCAGGTCGCGGACGCGCTCCCCGCCGGCACCGAGGTGGGCCTGCGGGTGTACGGGTCGGAGATCGCCGAGCCCAAGGCGACCAACCCGAAGAGCCTGCCGGGACACCAAGCTGGTGATGCCCATCGGCCCGCTGGACCGGACCAAGATGTACCGGGCGGTGGACTCGTTCCGGGCGGTCGGTGAGACCCCGATCGCCTACTCACTGGGCAAGGCGGTCGACGATCTCGGCGACTCCGGCCGCCGGGTGATGGTGCTCATCTCCGACGGCGAGGAGTCCTGCGCCGGCGACCCGTGCCCGGTCGCCCGGAAGCTCGCGGACACCGGCGTCGACCTCCAGTTCAACGCGATCGGGCTCGACGTCGGGGGCAAGGCACGCAAGCAGCTGAAGTGCATCGCCGAGGCCGGCAACGGCTCCTACTACGACGCCGAGGAGTCCGACGACCTGTCCGAGGCGCTTCGCAAGATCACCCAGCGGGCCCTGCGTCCCTTCGCGATCACCGGCACCCGGGTGACCGGCACCGAGAGTCCGGAGGGGGCGCCGGAGCTGACGACCGGTCAGTACCAAGATCGTTTCGGCGGCGACGGCGACAAGCGCTACTACCGGATCACGCGCCGACCCGGCGAGACCGTGACCGTGTCGGTGAACAGCCTGGTCCAGCCGACCAAGTCGTACAACCGTGAGGACTGGTCCCTGACGCTGTCGACCGACGGCGGGGAGGCCTGCGATGCGGTGGACACGCTGAGTGAGACCGCCGACGCGACCGTGGTGGTGTCCGGGGCTGTCGTGAGCGGGACCAAGGAGTCCGCGTGCACCCGGCAACCCTGGTGCTGTCGGTGGAGCGCCGCGAGAAGGAGGGGGCGAAGGCGGCGGGCGCCGAGATCTGGTCTCCGCCGAGCCGGAGATCGCCAATCTCGCGTCCCTGCCCGGGCCCATCTAGTCGTTCGCGCAGACCGGATCCGCTGTCCCGGTGAAGAAACCGGTCCGACGTACCGTCGGCGGATCGTCGTTCACCAACGCGCCGCTGCTGACACCTGGCTCGTTCGCCGATGCCCCGGCCGTCGGCGAGAGCGTTTCTACAAGATCAGGTTGCAGACCGGGCAGCGGCTGCGGACCACTGTCACCGCGCCGTCGGATCGGGATGGTTGGGATCTCACCAGCACCGAGTCCGTCACGGTCGGCCTCGGTGATCTACACCCCGTCCCGGGTGCCGCAGACCAAGCAGAGCGGGGTCCTGCAGGGGGACAACCGGCAGAAGCTGACGGTCTACTCCCCGCAGGTGCGGGTCCGCAACCGCGAGATCCCCCACGAGCGGCTCGTCTCCACCGAAGGTGAGCCCCTCTCCAAGGCTTCGTACGCCTCGGTGGCCGGCGACTACTACGTCTCGGTCCAGGTGCGCCAGAGCACGGAGGACACCACCGGGCGGGTCCTCCCGATCCGCCTGGACCTGGCGGTGGAGGGCACGGCGACGGGTCAACCCCAGTACGCCACGTCGCCGTCCCCGACCCCGTCGGCGAGCGCGTCCTCGGCGGCCGCCACGCCCGAACCGTCCACCTCGGCCGGCACCACGACCCCTCCCGCGGAGCCCCCGAGCTCCGGTTCCCTGGCGATCGCCGCCGCGGTGGGCGCCGGAGCAGTTGCCCTGCTGGGCTTGGTCGTCTGGCTCGCGATCCGGCGGTCCCGCTCCCCTCGGCCCGGCGCGAATCGGAACGGGTGACCCTTTGCGTTGCCAGCATGGACCTCGGCCCGGGGGTTCTCCCCGAGCAGACGCCCCCAGTGCGATGTCAGGTCGCCGGAGTCGAGGTGTGACGTGTTGATCGCCGTTGTCGGAACCAGTGGTCTCGGCCGTGTGGCCGGAGTGTCCACCGGCTCACCCGCTGCCCTGCTCCGGGTCGTGGCCGACCGGCCCGACACCGAGGTGGTGGTGCTGAGCCCGGAGCACCTGGTGACGACGGCGCAGCGGCAGGCCGACCTGGTCGCCGCCGCGCGCCCGGCGGCCCGGGTGTCAGTGATCACCAGCTCCCACCATGCGCTCACCCTCACCGTGATCGCGGACCGGGTGCTGACGGCGAACCCGTGGCTCACCGGTACCGACGAGCTCCGCGGACTCCTCCGCACCGAGATGGCCCGGGCCCACAGCCTGATCTGGTCTCCGGCCGCCTGGCGGCTGCGGGGCGTCCGGCTCGGCGTCGGCGCGCGACTCCGCTCCCTGGTCGGGGGACGGAGCCAGATCTTCGAGCTCGCTCCGCACCGGAGCAGCAGCAGCGACGGCTGGCACCCGGCGGATGACGACCGGGTCTTCCTCGCCGGTCCTGTGCCCGCTCCGCTGAGGGACCTGCTGATCGTCGGTGCTTCTCAGCGAGTCGACACGCACGTCGAGGACAGCCGCCACACGACCGGATCGGCCTGTCTGCTGACCGCGCTGCCCAGGTCGGCCGCCGAGCGTGCCGAGGTCACGACCGACGCGCCGGTTCCCGCCCCGCTCGAAACCCCCCTGGATGGACCTCGACCTGCCGTGGTCAGCCGAGAAAGTGAAGCAGCATGAGCATGAACCCGCGCCAGCGACGAGGGGTCGCCTTCATGGTGCTGTCCGTCGTGGCCGCCGTCCTGGTCTTCGTCGGCGTCGCCAGCTACGTGTCCAGTGTGAACACCAAGGTCGGGCCGATGGTCACCGTCTACCAGGTGACCAAGGACCTGCCGCCGTTCACGACGCTGTCGAGCGAGAACACCGAACCCGTCCAGGTGCCGCAACGCTGGGCCGCCGACAACACGATCTTGAAGTCCTCCGACATCGACGGCCGGGTCACCGCCACCCCGATCACCGCCGGGTCCCCGATCAGCCTGGACGCACTGGTCCCGGCCAGCGACCTCGATCCCACCGAGCGTGAGGTGGCCGTCAACGTGGACGCCGTCACCGGTCTCGCCGGTCGGGTCCGTCCCGGGGACCGGGTCGACGTCTACGTCGCGTTCGACCAGGTGAAGGGTCTGCCCAAGCAGGCCAGGATCCTGGTGGAGAACGCTCGCGTGGTCTCGGTGCTCGGGCAGCAGCAGGTGCAGGCGCCGGACGCCAAGTCGATCCAGAACGTGATCCCGGTGACGCTGGCCCTCAAGGCCGATGCGGCGCTGTCGGTGACGTACGCGGCCTCGTTCGCCGACGAGGTCCGCCTGATCGGTCTGCCGCCCGGTGTGGCGCAGGACCGCAGCAAGGAGCGCAAGACCTTCGACGCCCGCAACCTGGGCGGCAAGGCCGTCCCCGAGGACGGTGCCGAATGATCACCGACCGCAGTCCCGAGAGGCACTCACAGTGACCAGGGCCGTCATCGCCATCGCCGACCAGGTCATCGTGCAGGAGCTGCGCTCCCGGCTCGACGAGGCCGACGCCGAGATCGACGTCGCGTTCGTCGCGGAGTCCACCCAGGAGATGACCTCCGCCGTCCGCAGTCACCGCCCTACGCTGTTGTTCGTCCACGACGCGCTGGGGCCGGCTTCGGTCACCGACACCGTGCGCGACCTCACGCTGCGGAACCCCGGTCTGGCCGTCATGGTGGTGACCACCAGCCAGACCGCGGCCACCTACCGGGCGGCCCTGGATGCGGGCGCCCGGGGGGTGCTGGAGTTCCCGTTCGGGCTGGAGGACGTCAACCACCGGCTCGGGTCGGTGCTGGAGTGGGCCCAGACCCTGCGCGCCGCGATGGCCGACAACCCGGAGGCGTCGGCCCGGCGTGCCGACCGTGGCGCCCGGGTGATCGCGATCGCCGGCGCGAAGGGCGGTGTGGGCACCACGGTGATCGCCACCCACCTGGCGTGGGACGTCGTCCGGAGCGATCCGAACATCCGCGTCTGTCTGGTCGACCTGGCCGTGGAGAACGGCGACGTGCCGAGCTACCTGGACGTCGCCCACCGGGTCTCGATCGCCGACCTGGCCAAGATCAGCGAGGACCTGTCGCCGCGGGCCGTCTCCGACACCGTCGTGGTGCACAGCAGCCGGCTCCACCTGCTGCTGGCCCCGCCGGAGATCCGCGACACCGAGTTCGTCACGCCCGAGGCCGTGCGCAGGATCCTGGCGCAGCTCCGTGGCCTCTACCACCTGGTGGTGGTCGACGCCGGTTCGGCGGTCACCACCACCCAGGCGGCGATGGTCGAGACCGCCGACGTCACCTTGCAGGTGGTCACTGCCGACGTTCCCGCCCTGCGGGCCGCCCGGCGCCAGACCCTGGCCTGGGAGTCCCTCGGTGTCGTCTCCGACGAGGCCCTGAAGGTCGTGGTCAACCGGTTCGTCCGCCGCTCCGAGATCCAGCAGGACACCATCGACGAGCTCGTGCTCGGCAAGCGCTCCGAGGTCTTGATCCCCGACCTGGACCGTGGGCTGGAGCGAGCCGGCAACAGCCGGACTCCGGCCGAGGTCCGCAACCAGGTCTGGTGGAAGAGCCTGCGCAGCCTGGGCGAGGAGCTGGACGTCTACCGCGCCTTCCGTCGCGCCGCCGAGGCGTCGGCCGCCATGACGGCCACCGGCAACGGTGCCGTCCCGGGCGCGAACGGCATTCACGGTGCCAACGGTGCACGGGCGGCGCGTGGCCGCGAGGCCACTCCGGACGGCACCGTGGCGGCAGGCACGTCCACTCCCGAGGCCGACGCGGGCGACCAGAACGCCGTCGCCACCAAAGGGCGACGCACCGCCCCCGCGAAGAAGGGCCGCCGGGCCGAGCAGCGCGTCGGCGAGGCGGGACAGGCCAGCCTCGAGACCGTGCTGATGATGCCCGCGGCGGTCCTGGTCGTCCTGATCTGCTTGCAGTTCATGGTCTGGGGCGTCTCGTTCGTGTGGTCCGGGGTGGCGGCCACCGCGGCCGCTCGGGCGGCCTCGCTGGGCGACAGCCCAAGTGCGGCGGCCAGCGACGCGGTGCCGGCGGCACTGCGCAGCTTCACCACCGTCACCTCCGACGGCTCGACGGTGAGGGTCCGGGTGTCCCCGCCGTTGCTGGTCGGCGACGGCGCGTCGTCCAAGGCCACCATCGAGGTGGACCACACCGTCGTCAAGGAGCCGAGATGACCGTCCTCTTGGTGACCGGCGCCACCTGCGCACGCCGCGCCCGTGAACGCGGCTCCTCCGCCCTCGAGGCGGCCGTGCTGATCCCTCTGGCGATGGGGGTGCTGGTGATCATCGTGCAGATCTTCGCGATGGCGTACGCCAGTCACGGCGTCTCCCAGGCCGCCCGGGACGGCGCCCGCGCCTACTCCCTGGGCCAGTCGCCTCAGGCGGCGGCCGCCGCCAGCCTGCCGAGTGGTGTCTCGCTGGTGTCGGTCTCCACCTTCGGTCCGGACCACGGGGTGACCGTGACGGCCCGGGCTCCCTCCCTCGTGGTGATCACCGACCGCACGATCAGCCGATCGGTGACGATGCCGTGAGGCGCGAGTTCAGTCGCGGCTTCGCCCGGCTCCAGACCTCCGACAAGTCCGAGATCGTCGCCGACGACGCGCAGGTCAGCCGGTTCAAGCAGCTGCTCCTCGACGAGGTGGACCTGCAGGAGCTCACCCGACTCGCCGCCGAGGAGCGACGCGCCCGGCTGGAGCGGGTGCTCGCGCACCTGATCTCCCGCGAGGGCGTCATCCTCTCCACCCGCGAACGATCGACCCTGATCCGCCGCGTCGTCGACGAGGCCGTCGGGCTCGGCGTGCTGGAGCCGCTGCTGGCCGACGAGTCGATCTCGGAGATCATGATCAACGGACACCAGACGGTCTTCATCGAGCGGTTCGGCCGGGTGGAGCGGATCCCGAGCGGCTTCACCTCCGAGGCCCAGCTGCTGCAGACCATCGACCGGATCGTGTCCGCGGTGAACCGCCGGGTGGACGAGTCGAGTCCGATGGTCGACGCACGGTTGCCCGCCGACGCCCGGCTGCCCCGCGGCGCCCGGGTCAACGTGGTGCTGCCTCCCCTCTCGCTGACCGGGCCATCGGTGACCATCCGGCTGTTTCCCAAGGCGTACGGGCTCGCCGAGCTGCTGCAGCGCGGCACTCTGGACAAGGAGTCCGCCGAGCTGCTGTCGATCTGCGTGCGGGCCCGCGCCAACATCGTGGTGTCCGGCGGCACCTCCTCGGGCAAGACCACGTTCTTGAACGCGCTGTCGCAGTTCGTGCCCGCCCGGGAGCGGATCGTCACCGTCGAGGACGCCGCCGAGCTGTCCCTCAACCAAGATCACGTGATCAGGCTGGAGACCCGGCCGCCGAACGCGGACGGGAAGGGATCGATCACCATCCGCGACCTGGTCCGCAACTCGCTGCGGATGCGGCCCGACCGCATCATCGTCGGCGAGGTCCGGGGCGGCGAGGCCCTGGACATGCTGCAGGCCATGAACACCGGTCACGACGGCTCGCTGTCCACCGTGCACGCCAACAGCGCGTACGACGCCCTGTCGCGGTTGGAGACGCTCGCCTCGATGAGCGACATCGAGATCCCGTTCGCCGCGATCCGGGACCAGGTCAACGACGCCATCGACCTGGTGGTCCAGCTGACCCGGGCCTCCGACGGCACCCGGCGCATCGTCGAGATCGCGGCCGTCACCTCGGAGCGCCGGGAGGACTACCGCCTGCACACCATCGCGGAGTTCGATCCGATCGGACGCCGGTTCGTCCGCCACACCGTGCCGGAGGTCCTCGCCCGCCAGCTCGCCCTGGCCGGCGAGGCGCTGCCCGCAGCGTGGGAGGTGGGATGAGCACCCGATCTGCTCGTACGCGAGGTGTCCCCCGCGCCGACCGGACGGGGTCTGACTCATGACGCTGGCGATCCTGGCGGGGGCGGTGCTCGCCGTCGTGCTGGCCGTGGCCGGGCTGTCCGAGTTCGCCACCCACTCGGCCGAACGGCGCGAGGTCGGCGTGGCTGCCCGGCAGGGCAGCGAGACCGGGGTGACCGAGGGATCGGCCGCCGCCCGCCTGTCCCGGCGCTTCAACCGGACCCGGATCGGTCGCTGGCTGGAGCGCGAGCTCACCCTGGCCGGCTACGGCCATCCGCCGATCGTCGTGTTCCTGATCTTCCTCGTGGTCACCGCCACCGTGCCCTACGTGCTCGCCCGGCTGCTCGCCCCGCTGTTCGGCATCATCGGTCTGGTCGGCGGGTACGTGCTGCTGCGCGCCTGGCTGCGGCGGGCCCGTGAGCGTCGGCGCGAGAAGTTCGTCCAGCAGATCCCCGAGCTGGCCCGGATCCTGTCCAACGCCACCAACGCCGGTCTGAGCATCGCGACCGCCTGGGCGGTGGCGGAGGCGGAGATGGCCGAGCCGGCCCGGTCCGAGATCCAGCGGCTCAACTCCGCGGTCCGCTTCGGCGCCCCGCTGGAGGAGGCGATGCTGCAGCTCAACGACCGCCTGCCGTCGCGCGAGGTGCGGGTGCTGATGTCGACGATGGTCGTCTCGGCGCGGTCCGGCGGCTCGCTGGTCAAGGCGCTGCGAGACATCTCCTTCACCCTGGACGATCGCAAGGAGGTCCGGCGGGAGGTCCGCACGACCCTGGCCCAGGCCCGCTCGACCAGTGTCCTGGTGGCTCTGCTCGGAGTCGGGATCCTGCTCCTGCTCAACACGATCCGGCCCGGCACGGTCGAGCTGATGACCCGCAACATCATCGGCCAGATCGCCCTGATCCTCGGGTTCGGTCTGTTCGCCACCGGCTTCCTGGTGATCCAGCGGATGACGCGGGCGGAGCACTGATGAGCCAGTTCTCCACGTTGTGGCCGGCGCTCGGTGCCACCGGCGCCCTGCTGGTGTTCCTGCTCGGCTACCGGATGGCTCGCACCAGCCCCCGCGACTACCTGGACGCCGCCGACCTCATCCTGCTGCGGGAGGAACGGCGCCGCGAGGCCCGGCTCTCGCCGATCAACCGGCTGGCCAGCCGCTTCGTGCCGAGGCTGCGTCGGCTCGTGGGACCGACCGGGGTGCGCTATCTGCAGCAGCTCATCGACACGGCGGGCCGGCCCGCCGGGGTGAGCGTCGACAGCCTGCTGCGTTCGGTGTGCTGGTGGGCGCTGCTGATGGTCCCCGTGGTCGGGCTGTTCGTCTACCAGGGTCAGCTCCTCGCGGCGTTGATCTGCCCGCTGGTGGCGGTGCTGCTGCCGCTGGCGCGGATCTCCGGCCAGGGACGCCGCCGACGGGAGAGCATCGACCGCGATCTGCCGGACTTCCTGGACATCCTGGCCGTGACGGTGAACGCCGGCATCGGCTTCCGCTCGGCCCTGGCCCGGGTGACCGACCGGTTCGACGGACCGATCTCCGACGAGGTACGGCTCACGCTGGACCAGATGGGCCACGGTGCCAGCACCAAGGTCGCCTTCCTGGCCATGCAGCGACGGTCCGGCTCCACCGCGGTCCGCAGCTTCACCACGGCCTTCCTGCAGGCCGACGAGCTGGGCGCCCCGCTGGCCGAGACGCTGAACCAGATCGCCTTGGACATGCGCCGGGAGAACGCCCAGGCCCTGCGGCGCAAGGCGGCCCAGACCGTGCCCAAGGTCACCCTGGTCACGTCCCTGGTGATGGTGCCGGCCGCCTTGATCTTGATCATCGTGGGTCTGGCCCTCGGCTCCGGCATCGACTTCGGCGGTCTGATGGAGTCCCTGCAGTGAGCGCACCGGCCCCGGCGTCGGAGTGGGCTGACGCGGTGCTCGACGACCCCGGCTACCTGCGTCTGGTGCGCTGGGTGTTCCACGCCCGGCTGCTGTGCCTGCTGCTGGCCACCCCGGCGACGCTGGCGGGACCAGATCCGGCGCCCGCGGCGGTGCTGAGCCTGCTGCTGCTGGCCCTGGCCAGTCTGCTGTTCGGTCTCGGCAACCGGCAGATCCGGGTGCTGATCCGGCACCCGCTGCTCGGCATGGTCGACATCGCGTTGACCCTGGGTCTGCTGGTCAGCGTCGACTCGGCCCAGCCGGCGGCCCTGACCGTGGTCTGCTCGGCCCTGCTCACCGGCCTGCTCTTCCCGCGCCGGTTCCTGGTGGTGCTGACCGCCACCCTGGCGGTGGGCTCGCTCGGGGCTCCCCGCACCCTGCTCGGCACGCTGCCGGAGACCTGGACCGGGTGGCTGGCCCTGATCGCCGGCACCCCGGCGCTGGTGGTCTGCTTCGTGGTCATCGGCGTGCTGGTGCGCGCCGCGGTGGTCAGTGCCGTCGAGGCCCGCAAGGAGGTCGCCGAGGCGGTGGCCGCGGTCGGCGCGGCCGACGAGCGGGCTCGCCTGGCCCGGGACATGCACGACTCGGTCGGCAAGTCGTTGCACGGGATCTCCTTGGCTGCTTCAGCTCTGCGCCGCACCGTGGACGACGACCCGGTTGCCGCGCGCGCCCTGGCCGGCGAGCTGGCCAGTGCCTCGCAGACCGCCGCTCAGGAGGCTCGGCAGCTGTTGGTGGGTCTGCGCCGGGGCCAGATGGACCGACCGACGGTCGACGTGGTGCGCGACATCCTCGACACCTGGACGGCCGAGACCGGGGTGATCACCCGGCTCTCGGTCATCCGCGGCGTCGATGCCGACCCGGCGGTCACCGTCCAGCTGGCCGCCGCCCTGCGGGAGATGCTGCACAACATCGACAAGCACGCCGAGGCGAGCGAGGTCGACGTCGAGCTGACCGCGGACGCCGAGGGCCTGGAGCTCGTCGTGCGCGACGACGGCGTCGGCTTCGACCCGACCCACGCGCGCCGGGGTGAGGCGCAGGGGCACTTCGGGCTCCGGGGACTGCAGGAACGCGCGGCCCAGGTGGGCGGCGCGCTGACGATCGACTCCGACAAGGGGGAGGGGACGACGATCCGGTGGACAGCCCGACGACAACCGATTCCGGCCTGAGCGCCGAGGCCGGTGACCGGCCCGCCATCCGGGTGGCGATCGCCGACGACAACGCCGTGGTGCGGATGGGGATCCGCAGCCTGCTCAGCACCGCCGACGACGTGGTGGTGGTGGGCGAGGCCGGCGACGGTCTGGCCGCCGTGGCCCTGGCCAAGGCCAAGAAGCCCGACGTGATGCTGCTGGACGTGCGGATGCCGCGCCAGGACGGCGTCGTGTCCGCCCGGGAGGTGACCGAGCACGCCTCGGTGCTGATGCTGACGTACTCGGACTCGGCCGAGGTGATCTCCGCGGCCGTCCAGGCCGGCGCACTCGGCTACCTGGTGCACGGCAACTTCAGCGAGGACGAGCTCCTGTCGGCGGTCCGGATGGCCGCCCGGGGGTTCGGCACGTTCTCCGCCCAGGCTGTGGCCGCCCTCTCCCGTCCGGTCGCCACCTCGGCCTCCCGCGCGGCGGCGTACGGGCTCTCGGAACGCGAGGCCGACGTGATGGAGCTGGTGGCGAAGGGGTCCGCCAACGCCGACGTGGCCCGGACCCTGTTCATCTCGGAGAAGACGGTCAAGAACCACATCAACCACATCTTCGCCAAGCTCGGGGTGACCAGCCGGGGGCACGCGGTCGCCCTGTGGCTGCAGGACCCATCCCGATGAGTCCCGCACCCGGGCGAGATTGGGCCCGGAGGTGGGTCCTGGGGCCCATGTCCGAAACCGGCTCTCTCCGTAGGTTTGTCCTTGTCAGCGCGACCGCAACACCGCGGGAGCCGAAGCAGACCCGAACAGGGTCGCGAGCAAAGGGGAATCCCCATGAACCAGTTGCTGGTCACCCTCTACGTGTGGCAGCTCACCGCCGGCGACAAGCTGAAGCAGCGTCGCGAAGCGGGCCAGGGATCGCTGGAGTACATCGCCGCGATCGCGGTGGCCGCGATCATCATCGTCGCGGTGGTCGGTGCGGTGAACAACGCCGCACTGGGCGAGTGGGCCACCGGGCTCATCAACAAGATCAAGACCTCCACCAGCGGCGCCTGAGTCGTCAGCGCACGACGGCCGGGCGAGGATCTCCTCGCCCGGCCGTCGGCCGTTTCTCGGGTCGTGATCACCGTCTCGGCCGCGAGGTGCACAGCAGGACCGAAGGCGACGTCAGGGGAAGGAGTTGATGATCATGGACGAGACGGCACCGGTCCGCCGGCGCCGGGACGCGGGCGCCACCCCGGTCACCGTGGTGATCGGCATCGGCATCCTGGTGGCCCTGTTCGCCGGTGTGATCACCACCATGGGCGCCGTGGCCTCCAACGAGAGCTCGGGCGCGCAGCACGCCGCCGACGCGGCCGCCCTCGGCGGGGCCCGCGGGGTGCTGGACGACCTGCCGACCGACCTGGTGCTCGGCTTCACCACCCCTGTTGACATCCCGCTCATGGTCGGCGGCGGCACCTGTCTGGGCAACGGCCGGGGCGAGGCGGACCGGCTCGCCGCGGCCAACGGCGCCGATCTCACCTCCTACTGCTACAACGTCTGGGCCGACGAGGTGTCGGTGTCGGTGAAGCTGCGGTCCACGGCCGTCGCCGGGGACAAGGTGTCGGCCAAGGCCGAAGCCGAGACGACCTTCACCGCCGACGAGTGCCGGCTCGACCCCGGCTTCGACCTGCCGACCGAGGAGCCCGATCCCCCCGGTGACGACGAGGAGGAGGACGGTCCCCCGCCGCTGCCGCCCGGTCCGCTGAGCACCTGGATCGACTGCGGGATCGGTCGTCAGGTGGTCGAGTTCCGACCGGCCGTCGGCCGGTTCTTCTTCCGGGAGCTGGCCGACGACGTCGAGGACGTCGATCCGCGCCTGACCAAGTGAGCCGACCGGCTCAGCTCGCCGGTCTGGGTCTGACCGGTCTCGGTCTGACCGGTCTCGGTGCTCCGCGGTCTCAGTCCCGGTCCCATCGCCGCAGTCTGAGCCGCGGAAGAGCCGGCAGCCACGGACCCACCAGGCAGACCGGCAGCGCGCCGACCAGCCAGGGCAGGGCCGCCAGGGCCGCCGGGGCCAGTCCCGCGCGACCCGCCACCAGCACCAGGGTGACCACCGCGATCAGCATCGGCACCAGGCCGCCCCACCACAGGCAACGGACCCACGTGCGCTCGTCGCGGGGTGTGACCAGCAGCGCCGCGACGGCCGTGTAGGCGCCCAGCACCCCTGCTGCCACAGACATCCGGCCCAGCGAGGTCACGGCACTCCCGGCGGCCAGGGACGTCACGCCGGCTCCCGCCAGACCGACCGCCACCAGGCCGACCAGCCAGGCCCGGACGGCAGGCGATCTCACGTCCGCCACCGGACGGACCCGAGCACGCCGGCGAAGAAGCTGGTCGGCACAGTGCCGTCACCGAGCACCACGACGAGCCCACTCGGCCCGTCGGACCGGGAGGCGATCAGCAGCTCACCCCCGTAGCGTCGACTCCGATCCAGCGCGTACGACACGGCGATCCGGGTCTGCTCGCCGCCCTCGACCACCCGGCTGCGACGACCGGTCACCTGGAGCTGCGGCAGCAGCCCGGCGGAGGTTGACGCCAACAGCAGTCCCAGCACCTCCACCGGATCGGCGGTGTCGAGGTCGACCCGGGCCAGCACCACTCCGCGCGGGGTGATCTGGTTGTCGTCGGTGCGCCCGCGCCACTGCCAGTTCCGTCCGAGTCGATCACCGAGGTCCGCGGGCACCACGTCGTCGGGCACCTCGAAAATCAGGTCACCCACCGTGATCTCGCCGGCCCGGGCCGGTCGGGAGCGAAGGGTCAGGCCGGCGACGGCCGCCACCCCCAGGGCGAGGGCGGCTCGGCGGGAGACGACCCGGCGGCGCGACGTCATGAGCTCGCACACGCCGGATCCGCCGCCAGGGTGCGCGGCGCGCCGTTCGGCTGCGGGGCGACGGAGAAGGCGGCTGTCAGCCGGGTGCCGGCTCGCTCCGCCCGTTCGGTGGCGATCAGCTCAGCCGTCACCCGCCGGGTCAGCTCCGCCCGGTCGGTGTCGCCGTGACGCAGCACCGTCACCGTCGCAGCGCGGGTCAGGAAGGCCGCCAGCTGATCACGGACATCGGGCTGGCGGAGTCCGAGCAGCTCGGTGAGGGGCAGGCTGAAACCCATCGGTCGACTCAGCCAGCCCTCGACCAGCCGTCGTTCGACGCCGGAGGCGACCGGGATGGTGATGTAGGCGACCTCCGCCGACCCGGCCGGCGACGCGGGTTCACCCTTGACCAGGGCCCGGGCGGCCACCACCGCCACCGTGACCTGTTCCACCTCACCGGACGCCGCTCGTCGCCAGGACGCCGCCCCGGTGACCGGCTGGCCGGCCCAGCTGCCGGTCAGGGGGACGGTGAGCACGCTGTCACGGTCGATCCTGTTGGTGACCAGATGACCCGGCTGATCGGACCGCAGCGCCACCCGGTTCCGGGTGTCGGGACGGGCCGGAGTCGCGCTCGGCGACGTGGGCAGCTGAGCGACCGCGGGCCAGACCCGGCTGCGCAGCAGGGTCGGGTCCGGCAGATCCCGACCCGATGAGCCGAAGACGGCACCGAGGGGGGCCAGACTCGAGCGGCGCTGCAGCCACTGGCGGTGCTGCTCCAGCGCGGCGGCCACGACGATGTCCCCGCCCTGGCCCCCCGGGAGGAACCAGTCGGCCGACGTGGTGACGTCGACACCCGGCAGCACTTCTTGTCGCCCGCGGCGTTGCCCGGCCAGGAGCAGCGGCGGGTCCTCGGTCTGGTCCGGCCCGAGGTGCAGGACGCTGTCGCCGGATCGAGCCGTCCGCGTCTGGATCCGCAGCCCGGCGGACGTCGTCGTCTCGCTCACCCGGACCTCCGGCAGGGCCTGGTCGAGGGCGGCCAGCGCGGCACACCGTGGCGGCGCCAGGTCGGGGTCGGTCAACGCGATCGGGTCGGCCCCGCAGGCTCCCAGGCCGAGGGAGCCCACCCGACAGGCCAGCCGACCGACCGCGACCTGGGCCGCGGCGGGTAGCGCACTCATGAGGCCCGACGCCGCCACCACGACGAGCACGAGGACGAGGATCCGGTCGGTGACGTTGCGGCGCCGCGAGGCCCGCTCCACGTCACGACGGCGAGCCAACCTGCGGTCCCCCTGGTGTCGGCGGGACGTCCCCGGCCCTGTGGATGAGGCACGATTGTATCGAGCACCGAGTCAACTCATCGGCCGTCCGGACGATCCTCGGTGCCTTTCCCTGAGGCACTTCTGGAGGGCGGCGATGGCGCGTACGGTGTTCGGTCCCGGACCGGGTCGGCTGCTCTGCGACGGCCGCGTCGTGGCCGCGGCCGCGCTGGCCGACACCGCCGACTCACGGCGCAAGGGCCTGCTGGGCACGCACGCCGTCGAGGGTGCCCTGTGGATCACCAAGTGCCCGTCGGTGCACATGATGGGCATGCGCTACCCCATCGACGTCGCCGTGGTCGATCGGGACGGCGTGGTGATCAAGGTGGCCACGTTGAAGCCGTGGCTGGGAGCCACCCGGCCCCGGTTCACGGCGACGGCGACGGTCGAGGCGCCGGCCGGGGCGCTGGCGGCCTGGGGAGTCGGCGTCGGCAGCCGGCTGGTCTACGAGGCCGGCGGATCGTGAGCGGATGGCGGCTCGGCCGGCCGGCACTAGGCTGCTGGACGTGAGCCAGACGATGAAGCCCCTGACGGCGGCCAACAAGCTCGGGATCTACCTCCCGGCCGCGCCGGAGGAGTTTCAGCGGTCCTCTCTCACCCGGGCCGAGCTGGACGCCCTCCGCGCCGATCCCCCGGCCTGGCTGGTCGAGCTGCGGAGGACCGGACCGTTCCCCCGCGACGTGGTCGCGCAGAAGCTGGGCATCTCCCGCTCCGGTCTCGCCCGCGGCGAGGTGGGCGACGCCCTGGACGCCGAGCAGATCGGCGCGCTGCTGGCCGACCCGCCGCCGTGGCTGCTGCGGGAGCGCCGGGTCCAGACCGAGGTCATCGCCGAGAAGGAACGGGTCCGCGAGCAGCGTTCGTGAGCGGTCGCCAGACCGGGTGTCGTCAGGTGCCGGTGGCGTGGTGCGGTTCGGCCACCGGTTTGGACTCCGCGGAGCCTCGTTGACGGAGATAGACCGAGGCGCCGACCATGACCGCGATGGCCAGGAACTC
This sequence comes from uncultured Actinomycetota bacterium, assembly GCA_963759915.1. Taxonomy (GTDB): domain Bacteria; phylum Actinomycetota; class Actinomycetes; order Propionibacteriales; family Propionibacteriaceae; genus Microlunatus. Next base: position 83,426 of record CAVXBJ010000060.1, read on the forward strand.
GCTCTGCCAGTTCTGCATCGACTCGAACCAGAACTGACTGGTCCCCAGGTACTCCCAGAACGTGACCGGGGCACCGCCGTGGGCTGACCGCTCGGCGCTGTACGCGGCGGCCCCGCCGGCGGCGTGCAAGATCAGCGAGCCCGCGAAGAGCAGGAAGAACAAGCCCGCCAACGAGTTCTCGTAGAGCTTGAGCACCAGACCGCCGTGGCGGACCGGCCACGGCGCATCGGCGCGGTCCTGGCTGTCACGGGGATCGGCGTCCTGCGGCGACGGGCGGTCGAGCGGCTTGGACTCCGAGGATCCCTTCTGGTACAGGTACGCGGTGAGCACCACGTACATGCCCATCTGCAGGAACTCGCTCTCCCAGTTCTCGAACGTGGCTTCGATGAAGTCGCCGCTGGTCACATACCCACCGAGCGTCACCACCGGTTGGCCGTGGTCCGACTGGTCGGAGTTGTAGACCTGCAACCCGCTCACGGTCATGCCGACGAAGAACACCAGGAAGAGGACGAGATTGGCGAGCAGAAGACCGCGATCTCTGATCCAGGTACGCATGCGCTCATCATCGTCGGCGGCGTCCGGCCGCTTCGGGACGGTCCCCGATCCTATCGCCCGGCAGCGGACCGGAGCGCCTCCAGCAGCGGCACCGCCGCCTCGTCCAGGAACTTCTGCTGTCCCTCGTCGCCGACCTGGACGAGGGCGATGTCGGTGAAACCGGCCTCCCAGTACGGTCTGACGCCCTCGACGATCTCGTCCAGGTCAGGACCGCAGATGATCTTGTCGGCAACGTCCTCAGGCCGGACGAACTGGCTCGCCCCGGCGAATCCGGCCGGGGTGGGGAGATCGGCGTTCACCGCCCAGCCCCCGGCGAACCAACGGAACTGATCATGGGCCCGCTGCACGGCGGTCTCCCGGTCGGGGTCCCAGCAGATCGGAACCTGGCCGATCGATCGCGAACCCGGGTGGGCGTTGGCCGCCGACCAGCCGGTGATGAGGTCAGGATCGGGCTCCACCGCGATCAGGTGCTCGGCCAGTGGGGCGAACCGCTGGATCGACTTGTCGCCGGAGACGGCCACACCGATCGGCACCGAGTCCTCGGGAGCGTCCCAGATCCGGGCCGAGTCCACGCGGAAGTACTCACCGCCCCAGGTGATCAGCTCACCGGTCAGCAGCTCGCGGATGATCGTGATCGCCTCTTCGAGCATGTCCTGCCGCTGGGCGACCGGTGGCCAGCCCTCCCCGGTCACGTGCTCGTTGAGGTTCTCACCGGAGCCGAGTCCGAGGATGAACCGACCGCCCGAGAGGATCTGGAGCGTCGCCGCCTTCTGCGCCACGACGGCGGGGTGGTAGCGCTGGATCGGGCAGGTCACGTAGGTGGCCAGCTCGACGGTCGTGGTCGCTTGCGCGACGGCCCCGAGCACCGTCCAGGCGTACGGGGCGTGTCCCTGACTCGTGAGCCACGGCGAGTAGTGATCGCTGGACACCTCGAAGTCGAAGCCGGCGCGTTCCGCGTCGACCGCGTACCCCACCAGCTCCCGGGGCCCGCTCTGCTCGGTCATCAGGGTGTAGCCGAAGTTCACAGGATGCGTCACGCTTACACCGTAAACGCTCCGAGCGCGTCCGAGCTCACGGGGTCGACCTGCCGTCGGCGGCCGGGTTCGAACGTCATCCCGACGGCGGGGTGAGCGAGGCGTTGAGGCCGTCGAGGATCAGGGTGAGTCCGAAGTCGAACTCGTCGCCGAAGTCGTAGCCGGGCCGGAGCACGTGCTCGGTGGCCAGCTCGACCAGGTGCGGGTACTGCCCGGTGGAGAACTGCTCGATCATCGGCTCGGCCACGGTCGGCGACGGTGTCGGGTCCGTCGAACGGGAGGGCCGCCTCCTGGAGGGCGAACCCGTACACGTAGCTGTCGATCAGGGCGTACGCGTGCGCGGTCATCTCGATGGAGAAGCCGGCCCCGCGGAGGGTGCCGAGCATCGCGTCGTGGTGACGCAGGGTGGCCGGACCGGGCGAGGTCCGGGACTCGAGCAGCCCGATCGCCCAGGAGTGCCGTCGGAGGACGTGTCGGGCCGAGGTCGCGCGGAGGCGGACCTCGGATCGCCAGTCGCCGTCCACCGTGGGCAGGTCGATCTCGCTGAAGACGACGTCGACGATGGCGTCCAGGATCTCGCTCTTGTTCGCCACGTAGTAGTACAGCGACATCGGCTTCACGCCGAGGTGCTGGGCCAGCGAGCGGATGGTCAGTGCGGCGATGCCCCGGGCGTCGGCGATCGCGACCGCCCCCTCCACCACCCGTTCGCGGCTGAGGGCCGGGCGGCCCGGGCTGGGACTCTGCTCGCTCTGGTCGGTCATGTCACTCCGGATCTTCTCGTTTCGTACTATGTATGGTAACTTGTCGTACTAAGTACGGCGGATCCGCCGCGCTCATCCCCCCGAAGAGAGTCTGGTCATGGAGCATCTCGAGCTGACCGAGCCGGAACAGATCGGTGCGTCCGCGAGCGCGATGCGCCGGGCGAGTGTGACGGCCGGGGTCGCCCTGGCGCTGATGGCGGTGCTGGGCGGGTTCGCCGCCCTCCGCATCATCCACCCCATGATCAGCGCCGGAGACGCGACCGCCGTGGCGCAGCAGGTCGCCGCGTCGTCGTCGCTCTTTCGGATCGGCATCGCCTGCCTGATCACCGTGGTCGCCCTCGACGTCGTCGTGGCGATCGCCCTGTTCACCGTCTTCGCGCGGACCGACCCCATGGTCGCGGCCATGGCCACAGGCTTCCGGCTCGTCTACGCGGCTGTCTACCTGGTCGCCATCAGCCAGCTCGTCCAAGCGGTCGGACTCCTCGACGAGCCCGCCCAGGCACTCCGTGCCATCGACGCCTACACCAGCATCTGGGACGTCGGACTGATCCTGTTCGGGGTCCACCTGCTGCTGATCGGCTCCCTGGCCTACCGGTCGGGCTACCTCCCGAAGGTCTTCGGCGTCTTGGTGCTGATCGCCGGACTCGGTTACCTCGCCGACGGACTCGGGACCGTGCTGCGAGGCGACCACGCGGTCGGCCTCGGCCAGTTCACGTTCGTCGGGGAGGTGGCACTGCATCTTCTGGTTGCTGATCAGCGGCCGGCGGCACGACTTCCGGGACCAGGGCGATCCCGTGCCGCACCGAGACCTCGCACCGGCCCAGCGGTAGGACCCGCCGACCTCACTGACGGCGAAGGATCTCCGCGAACCGGCGGAACAGCTGGTCGGCCGGGTGCGCCTTGGGCACCACGTTCGACTCGTTCATGAAGACCACCACGGTCGCCCCCGTCTCGGGGTGGTGGAAGACGGCGGCCGTGAAGCCCAGCCCCTCACCGTTGTGCCCCCACCAGCCGTCGGTCTGGCCCATCCCCAGGGCGTAGAGGTCGTACGGCGGTCCCGCCTCCAGCGGTGCCCCCTGCTCCCGTACGGCTTGGGTCTCGGGCTTCAGCAGCGCACCGGTGGCGAGGACCTCACCCCACACCCGACCATCCTCGATGGTGGTGATCATGGAACCGGCCGGGCCGAAGATCGAGAGGTTGTCGGGCTGCCTCTCCGGGCCGTTCTCGCCGGGCGCGTACCCGACCGGATGAGGCTCGGCCCAGGTGCCGGCGTCGACGATGTAGCGGGTGTGCTCCTGTCCGAGCGGCGCCAGGATCCGCTGGGCGAGCACCTCGGCGTACGGCTGCCCGGTGGCCTTCTCCACCACGGCTCCGAGCAGGTTGGTGTTGGCGTTCGTGTAGACCTTCTTCGCCCCCGGCGCGAACTGCTCGGGCTTGCCGAGGACGAAGCCGTTCAGCTCGTCGAGGGTGAAGATCTTCGACGGGTCCTTGCCGAACTCCGCCAGGAAGTCGTCGTTGGTGTAGTCGGCGTTCCCGCTGGACATGTCGGCCAGCTGACGCAACGTGATCTTGTCGCCGTTGGTGACGCCGTCGACGTAGCTGTCGATCGTGTCGTCCAGCCGGATCGCCCCCTCGTCCACCAGCTGGAGGATGAGCGTCACGGTGTAGGACTTCGTCACGCTCCGCAGCGGCCACGTCATGTCGGTGCTGGCCGGCACGTCGTTGTCGATGTCGGCGAGCCCCGCGGCCTTCGTCCAGGCGCCGTGGCCCGGGACCCACACCCCGACCGCGGCGCCGGGCACGCCGTACTCCTTCATCGTCTGGTCGAGTGCGGTCTGCAGCTTCGTCTGCAGCGCCTCCGGCAGCTCACCCTCCGGCGCGGCCGGTCTCGTCACGGTCGGAGCCGGTGCGGTGGTGGGATCGCTGGTCGGCGACGTCGAGCAGGCACCAGCCAGCGCGGCGACGAGCAGCGTCACGACGAGACCGGCAACGGTGCGCGAGGCTCTCATCGCGCCATTGTCTCGATCGACCTGACGTGCCGGGAGTCGGGGACCGACCCCGCCGACACGCCGGCCGATCGGCCGAGGGATTGTCGTCGCGACCCGTCGACGTATCCCCGGGTGTCGGGTTACGGTGTCCGGACCGCCCAACGCCCGCTCCCGGGGAGAGTCTCCATGCGCTTGCGCCGTCGTCTTGCCGCCGTCACCGTCGCCCTCACGCTGGCCCTGGGGTCCGTGGGTCTGAGTGCGACCGCGGAGGCTCACGGGCGGCCACCGAAGCCGAAGGACGTGCAGCTCCAGGTGCTGTCCTTCAACGACTTCCACGGTCACCTGCAGCCGCCGAGTGGCACCGACGCGACCCTGGGGGCTGCGCTCGACCCGGGCAACACACCGGTCGGTGGCGCGGAGTATCTCGCCACGACCCTCGAACGCCTGCGGGCCAAGGCGAAGTACTCCCAGACGGTGACCGCCGGCGACCTGATCGGCGGTACCCCGTTCCTGTCGGGGCTGTTCCATGACGAGCCGGCGGTGGAGTCACTGAACGAGATGGGTCTCGACGTCTCCAGTGTCGGCAACCACGAGTTCGACGAGGGCGTCACCGAGCTGCTGCGGATGCAGCGCGGGGGCTGCCATCCCGAGGACGGCTGCTACGAAGCGTGGGGCAAGCGGGGCTACCCCGGTGCCGACTTCCCGTGGCTGGCCGCCAACGTGGTCCGTGAGCGCACCGGCCGGACCGTGCTCCCCGGCACCTGGGTGACCAAGGTCAAGGGCGTGAAGGTGGGCTACATCGGCATGACGCTCGAGGACACCCCCACGCTGGTCGCCCAGTCCGGGATCCAGGGCATCGAGTTCCGCGACGAGGTGCAGACCGCCAACCGGGCCGCCCGGGACCTGCGGCGTCAAGGGGTCGAGACGATCATCGTGCTGCTGCACGAGGGTGGCTTGCAGACCGGCACCTACCGGCAGTGCACCGGCATCTCCGGTCCGATCGTGGACATCGCGAAGAACCTCAGCCCGTCGATCGACCTGGTGGTCACCGGGCACACGCACCAGCCGTACATCTGCAACATCCCCGACCCGGCCGGCCAGCCGCGGATGGTCACCTCGGCGTCCTCGTACGGTCGCGTGGTCACCGAGACCACCCTCACCCTCGACCGCCGGACCGGTGACGTCCGCCGCACCAAGACCACGGCCACGAACCACCTGGTGACCAGGACCCAGAAGGCGGATCCGGCGCAGACGGAGATCATCGCCCGCTGGAACGCCGCATCGGCCCCGATCGCCAACCAGGTGGTCGGTTCCATCGCCGCCGACCTCACCCGGTCGCCGAACCGGGACACCGAGAGCACGATGGCCAACGTGATCGCCGACGCTCAGCTGGCTGCCACCTCGGCCGCCGCCGACGGCGGGGCGCAGATCGCCCTGATGAACCCCGGCGGGGTTCGGGGGGATCTGACGTACGCCCAGATCTCGGGCGGTGAGCAACCCGGCCAGGTGACCTACGGCGAGGCCTTCGAGGTCCAGCCGTTCGGGAACCTGCTGGTGACCATGGATCTGACCGGCGCCCAGCTCCACGACCTGCTGGAGCAACAAGCCATCGAGACCCGCGGGCGGCCGGTGTTGATCTTCGGCGTGTCGCGGGGCTTCACTTTCACTTACAACCCAGCGGGCGCCTTCGGTGACCGTGTCGACCCGGCCAGCATCACGTTGAACGGCACCGTCATCGACCCGGCCGCCACCTACCGCATCGTGACCAACAACTTCCTGGCTGACGGCGGCGACGAGTTCACGGTGTTCCGCGACGGGACGAACCGGATCGGTGGCGGCGACGATCTGGAGGCGCTGACCGACTACCTCGGCGCGAACGCCCCCGTGGCCCTGCCCGCCGATCGGATCGCCGGGATCTGACGGTCGGCAGGCCAGACCCTGAACCACCCCTGACATCGATCGCGACCCTGCCGGGTCCGGTCGCTGCGACACTAGTTTGAGGTCTGTTCCGGAGACCGGCTCTGGCTCAGATCGGACGGATCCATGATCGTCGCGCAGGGGCTGACGAAGAGGTACGGCGACAAGGTCGCGGTGGAGGACTTGTCCTTCGAGGTCCGACCGGGCGTCGTCACCGGCTTCCTCGGACCCAACGGCGCCGGCAAGTCGACGACGTTGCGCCTGATGCTGGATCTGGACCACGGAGGCGGCCGCACGCAGTTCGACGGTCGCCGCTACCGCGACCTCCGGCGTCCGATGCTCGAGATCGGCACGATGCTGGAGACCGGCTCGTTCCACCCGACCCGGCGTGCGCGCAACCACCTCCGGATGCTGGCCGCGGCCAGCTCCCTGCCGAAGAGCCGCGTGGACGAGGTCCTGGCCATGGTCGGCTTGACGGCCGTGGCCAGGAAGAAGCCGCGGACCTTCTCCCTGGGCATGGCCCAGCGGCTCGGGCTGGCGGCAGCGCTGCTCGGCGATCCGCACACGTTGATCTTGGACGAACCGGCGAACGGTCTCGACCCGCACGGCATCCAGTGGCTGCGAGACCTCCTCAAGAACCTGGCGTCGCAGGGGCGCACGGTGCTGGTCTCCAGCCACCTCCTGGCCGAGGTCGAGCTGATGGCCGACGAGCTCGTGGTGATCGGACGGGGGCGGCTGCTGGCCTCGGGCACGGTCGGGTCGTTCGTGGACGGCTTCACCCACACGTCCACGCTCGTCCGCAGCCCCGCGCTCGACGACCTGCTGCGTGCCGTGGTGGTCGCGGCGCCGTCCGCGACCATCGACCGCCAGTCCGAGGAGGCCGCCTTGGTCGTCGGCGTCGGCAGCGAGCGGATCGGTGAGATCGCCGCCGCCGGGGGCATCGTGCTGCATCAGCTGGCCAGTCGCACCGCGACCTTGGAGGAGGCGTTCTTCGAGGCCACCGGCGCGTCCGAGGAGTACGTGGGTCGCCGAGCACCCGGCCGGGCCGTCGAGAGGACATCATGATCGACGCGCTGCGCTACGAGACCGTACGGGTCCGCACCATCGGCTCGACCTACTGGACGTTGATCATCGGACTCCTGCTGTGCGGGCTCATCGCCTTCGGTTTCGGGATGGACTCGCGCGGGACCGAGCTGCCCCCGGCGGTGGCGACGCTGCTGCTGACGGGCGGCGGGGAGAGCCTGCCGTTCATCGTGCTGGGGCTGCCGGTCGCCCTGATCGGTGTGCTGTCCACCGCCCACGAGTACCGCTACAAGACGATCTTCCCCACCCTCACCGCGATTCCACGACGCTCCCTGGTGCTGGCCGCCAAGATCGTGATCGTCGCGGCGGTGGCCTCGGCCGCCGCGCTGGCATCGATCGTCCTGTGCTGGTCGATCGCCTCGGTCGCCCTCGGTCAACCGCTGCCCTTGGCGGCCGAGCCGATCCCCGTGGTGCTCAGCGGCTACGTCCTGCTGACGATCCTGTACGGGGTGCTGGGTGTCGCGCTCGGCCAGCTCACCCGCGCGATCCCGACAGCTACCGTGATCATCCTGGTCTGCCCGCTGATCATCGAACCGGTCATCTCCACCCTCTCCGGCCTGGACGCGCTCAGCTGGGTGAGCGATGCGCTCCCCTACCTGCCGTTCGGCGCCGGCATGCGCCTGCTCAGCGCCGGTCTGACGCCTCAGTCGGCTGAGCTGCTCGGCCGTTGGGAAGGCGGCGCCGTGTTCGCCGTGTTCGTCGCGATCCTGCTCGGGCTGGGTTGGTTCCTGCTCGAACGTCGTGACGCCTGACCGAGGGTGCTGGTTGTCGACCCGAGCAGTGGGCCGTGCTCGTCCCCCAGCTCGGTAGACAGCCCTCAGACATGTGAGATTGTCCGAAACTCCTGGAGCGCCTTCGCCGACAGCGGGCTGTCGCCGACGCTGATCGAACGGGAACCGAGGAGGTCGTGATCGTCGGACTGATGCCATCACGGACCGTTCCCGAGCAACAGGCACGGTAAGCCCATCACGCGGTCACGAACAAGGGTCCTGGCGCAGCCAAGACCGCTCTGTGTCGAGCTCGGCTCGCGGCCGGCGGTTCATACCCGGTTGGACCGGTACCTATCGAATCGGATCGGCCTGATCGACCGACCGCGACACAGTGTCGTGGACGCCAGGAACTTCGCACAACAGAAGGCGGAAGCTAGTAAGATAATCTGACTAGTCTCGGGTGCCCGGCGGTAGACAAGGGTTCGGTGCACATGGATCCGTCAACGTCAGTTGCGGACGCGGCGGGGACTGAGGACTTGCCGATCGGCGTCCTGCTGTTCATCCCTGCTCGGGCGATGGAGGCCGCGACCATGGACGGGCTGGCTCGTGCCGGCTACACCGACATGACGGTCGCGCAAGCACGCATCGCCGCACGAATCGATCCGGGCGGGTCGCGGATCACCCAGCTCGCCGCAGCCGCACAGGTCACCAAGCAGACTGCCGGGTTCCTGGTCGAGCAACTGGAACGCGCGGGCTATGTCGAACGAGTCCCGGACCCGACCGACGGCCGCGCCCGGCTGGTCAAGATCGCCGCCCGAGGCCACGCCGCAAGGGACGAGGTTCTGCCTGCTCTCGCCGAGGTCGAGGCGCAATGGCTGGCGCACATCGGACCTGAGCGGATGGCACAACTGCGCGAGACGCTGACGATGTTACGCGAGATCACCGACCCCTTTCTGAAGGACGACACCACCCCTTGAACTAGACAGATTATCTGTCTAATATCGGTCAAGCGGTCGACTCCCGAGGAGCATCATGGGCACCGGAGCGAGCACGAGCACCGACGACAACTGGCAGGTCGTCGCCGAGCAGCGGCTGGCCATGGCGGAGCTGCTCGCCGGACTGTCCGAGGCGGATTGGGAGCAGCCGTCGTTGTGTGCCGGCTGGCGGGTGCGCGAGGTCGCCGCCCACGTGACCTTGATGCCCATACCGCCCTCACCGGGCACTCTGCTGGTCGACTTCGCGAAGGCCCGCGGCAACTACGCCCGATGGAACACCGTGGCCAGCCGGCGCCGCGCGGCGCGCACGCCTGCCCAGCTCGTGCAGGACTTTCGGACCACCGCCGAGTCGCGCTCGGTCCCCTGGCCCGCGAATCCGGCCAACGTGATGTGGGACATCCTCGTGCACGCTCAAGACATCGCGATCCCCCTGGGAATCGACTTCCCTACCCCGCCTGACGCCGGTGCCGCCGCCGCCACCCGGATCTGGGAGCTCCGCTGGCCGTTCTGGTTCGGGGCCAAGCGCCGGCTCGGCTCGTTCACCCTGACGGCAACCGACGCTGACTGGACCATCGGCACCGGGCCCGAGATCGCCGGCCCGATCTCCGCGATGCTGCTCCTCCTCACCCGACGAACCGAGGCAGCAACCCCTCTGCTCACGGGCGACGGTGTTCGAAGCCTCGCCACCTTCTGACCCCCAACGGGTATCGTTGGGGAGTCAGACGCGGTGCCGCGCGCTTCGAAGCATCTGCGGTGCGGTGCGCACCGATCCGTTGAAACCGTCGAGGACTCGGTCGGCGTGGGACGTCCGGACCGCCTTCGATGCGGGGATCGTGGTCAGCCGATCCGTTCAGGCGATTCACTCAGTACCGGGGTAGACGCCCATTATGTCGCCCAGGCGATCCCTCGGGTGTGCCGGCGTTACTGCTGCACGCCTGGGGGAGTCCCTGGGCTGCTTCGACCGCCT
>CAVXBJ010000061.1:0-19172 GCA_963759915.1 uncultured Actinomycetota bacterium
GACCGAGGGTGCGCCGGGTTGTCGACCCGAGCAGTGGGCCGTGCTCGTCCCCCAGCTCGGTAGACAGCCCTCAGACATGTGAGATTGTCCGAAACTCCTGGAGCGCCTTCGCCGACAGCGGGCTGTCGCCGACGCTGATCGAACGGGAACCGAGGAGGTCGTGATCGTCGGACTGATGCCATCACGGACCGTTCCCGAGCAACAGGCACGGTAAGCCCATCACGCGGTCACGAACAAGGGTCCTGGCGCAGCCAAGACCGCTCTGTGTCGAGCTCGGCTCGCGGCCGGCGGTTCATACCCGGTTGGACCGGTACCTATCGAATCGGATCGGCCTGATCGACCGACCGCGACACAGTGTCGTGGACGCCAGGAACTTCGCACAACAGAAAGCGGGAAGCTAGTAAGATAATCTGACTAGTCTCGGGTGCCCGGCGGTAGACAAGGGTTCGGTGCACATGGATGCGTCAACGTCAGTTGCGGACGCGGCGGGGACTGAGGACCTGCCGATCGGCGTCCTGCTGTTCATCCCTGCTCGGGCGATGGAGGCCGCGACCATGGACGGGCTGGCTCGTGCCGGCTACACCGACATGACGGTCGCGCAAGCACGCATCGCCGCACGAATCGATCCGGGCGGGTCGCGGATCACCCAGCTCGCCGCAGCCGCACAGGTCACCAAGCAGACTGCCGGGTTCCTGGTCGAGCAACTGGAACGCGCGGGCTATGTCGAACGAGTCCCGGACCCGACCGACGGCCGCGCCCGGCTGGTCAAGATCGCCGCCCGAGGCCACGCCGCAAGGGACGAGGTTCTGCCTGCCCTCGCCGAGGTCGAGGCGCAATGGCTGGCGCACATCGGACCTGAGCGGATGGCACAACTGCGCGAGACGCTGACGATGTTGCGCGAGATCACCGACCCCTTCCTGAAGGACTACACCACCCCTTGAACTAGACAGATTATCTGTCTAATATCGGTTCAGCGGTCGACTCCCGAGGGGCATCATGGGCACCGGAGCGAGCACGAGCCCCGACGAGAACTGGCAGGTCGTCGCCGAGCAGCGGCTGGCCATGGCGGAGCTGCTCGCCGGGCTGTCCGAGGCGGATTGGGAGCAGCCGTCGTTGTGTGCCGGCTGGCGGGTGCGCGAGGTCGCCGCCCACGTGACCTTGATGCCCATACCGCCCTCACCAGGCACTCTGCTGGCCGACTTCGCGAAGGCCCGCGGCAACTACGCCCGATGGAACACCGTGGCCAGCCGGCGCCGCGCGGAGCGCACGCCTGCCCAGCTCGTGCAGGACTTTCGGACCACCGCCGAATCACGCTCGGTCCCCTGGCCCGCGAATCCGGCCAACGTGATGTGGGACATCCTGGTGCACGCTCAAGACATCGCGATCCCGCTGGGAATCGACTTCCCTACCCCGCCTGACGCAGGTGCCGCCGCCGCCACCCGGATCTGGGAGCTCCGCTGGCCGTTCTGGTTCGGGGCCAAGCGCCGGCTCAGCTCGTTCACCCTCACGGCAACCGACGCTGACTGGACCATCGGCACCGGGCCCGAGATCGCCGGCCCGATCACCGCGATCCTGCTCCTCCTCACCGGCCGAACCGAGGCGGCAACCCCCCTGCTGACGGGCGACGGTGTACGCAGCCTCGCCACCTTCTGACCCAGAACGGGTATCGGTTGAGCGAGTCAAACCCGGTCCCGCGCGCTTCGAAGCATCAGCGGTGCGGTGCGCACCCATCCGTTGGAGCCGTCGAGGACTGGTCGGCGGGACGTCCGGACCGCCTTTCGATGCGGGGATCGGGGTCAGCCGATCCGGTCAGGCGGTTCACCTCAGTACCGGGGTCGACGCCCACTATGTCGCCCCAGGGTAATCGGCTCGGGCATGCCGGTCGTTACTGCTGCACGCTTGGGGTGAGTCCCTGGGCTGCTTCGACCGCCTCATACCCTTGCTGCCGACAACGCTCCGGATGCTGGCGGTGGATCAGCGTGCCCACGAGAAAGTGACAAACCGGCGGATGCGAGTACTCCTTCACTGACTTCGCCGGCGACGTCACGGCATTCCTGGAGGCGATCGGCCTGGATGCTGCGGTACTGGTCGGCTCGTTCAGCGGGGGTATGTCGCGCAGCAGGTGGCGATCACCAGCCCGGCGAGGGTACGCGGCCCCGTCCTCGTCGGTGCACCACAGTAGATTCTTCAACAACCAACCACCCTAATTGACTCACACGTGGCTCAGCGCACGGTCATCACGCTCTTCGACGACCTCGATCACAAGGAGATCGAGACCGATGGACAGACCATCCGGTTCGCCTACCAAGGCATCCAGTACGAGATCGACCTGTCGGAGAAGCATGCCAAGAAGCTCGACAATGCCTTAGCCCCGTTCGTGGCTGCGGCGCGTCGCGTGGACGGACGAGCGGCACGCCGGTTGAAGGCGGTCCCTGCCATCGTTGATTCCAAAGCGGTACGCAGGTGGGCTCAAGCCAACGGCATCGAGGTCTCCGTCCGAGGCCGCATTCCGGCCTACGTCCTCGACCAGTACCGGGCAGCCGGGAACTAGCCGAAACCACCGCCATGGCCATGTTCGGGTATCGCGGCCCCGCCGCTTGGACCTGGATGGCCGTAGCGGCTCAGCTCTGCCGCTTCACTGGGTGTTGATCACCGCCGGCTTTGAACCTGCGGTCTCTGGGTTATGAGTCAATCGACAAGCATGCCTCCTGGGTCTGGTCCTCTCAGGAGCGCAAGCTGCGCCCGGTCGATTGATCGGTGACGCACTGACCATCCCAGCCCGTCTCGCGTTGTCTCGGCTACAGAGTTGGCTACGGCACTGACGACAGCGTAGGAGCGTGGGGCGGATCGAGCTTGCGGAACCAGTGACCTCGTCGGTGTCAGTGCCGAAGGGAAAGTGGCCGGAGCGCAACGCTGGTGGCGCAACCTCGTCGACAAGATGACCGCGACCAATCACAGGCTGGCTGACTGCGACCGTCCGCCACCCTCATTGCCAGGGAGGCCGTGTCGGAGCAACATGGACGTGCATCAACACATGCCAGCGGGGCTGTGCTCTGGCGCACCAGGAGGTCGGGGAATGGTCACGATGAAGTGTGTCCTGGGTCGGCACGACTGGCGTCCGGGGGTCAACGTTGAAGGTCAGCCGTACGAGAAGTGCGAGAAATGCGGACACTACCGCTACCCCGACTCCGACGGAGGGCGCTTCGACCGTCACGGTGAGCTTCCGATGGACAATCAGCCGGGGGGAGGGCTGTCAGGGGGCGGCATCTCGATGGGGATGTAGCGCTTGCACGGCTGATTTCATCAGAGGACACCGCGGTGAAGAACCGAGCGACGATTTGCTGGGCTTCCGGCTCGGGACCGTGGGCAGTCCCTTCAACTCGTTAGCCAACTCGCCCACCGTGACATCTCCGCGAGCCAAGGCGACATGTACGAACTCGCTCCTCCAGCCGTTAGCGTTGTTCCCTGACCTGGCAAGTTTCACAACAGTCCGGGTGGCTTGCCATCAGCCGCTGCTCAGCGCAAGCCGCTGACTTTCACGACCTTCCCGGTGATGGTGATCACGTAGGCCGTATCGCCGATGAGCTCGAAGGTCGTGGGTCGGTCGAGGTGGAATGCGACGGTCTGGAACTGGCCATGCCGGTCAGCGCGCATTAGCAGACCGGTGTGCGGTGCGGCTGGAAAGCCCTCCTTGCCTTCCTGGCCAGCGTAGGGCCAGAATCCTTGGGCGAGACCGTAGAGGGAGTGTCGCCGAGTCACTTCGATATCGACAAGCAACGGTGCGCCGGAGGCTACCGTTCGCACCGTTCCGCCCGCTCGTCGGAGTGCGACAACGCGCCCGTTTTCGGGAATGTGCGGTATGGGTCCCGCCTGACCGACGAGAACTGAGTGTCCGTCGAGTTCGAGACCAGTTGGGACGACGTTTCGCCCGAAGTCGACGAACGCGCGAATGGTGCCATTGAGCCCCACCTTCAAGACCCTGTTATGGTGCGCGTCGGTGACGAGGAACCCGTCCTTGTACGTCTGCAGGGCGTAAGTGAATCCGCCGGGGACAAAGAAGTCGGGACTCACTGGGGGGTGCTGCTCACTCCAGGTGTAGAGGTCGGCTATCAGTGTGGCCCGGGTGTTGCCGGCACCAACGCGGTCAAGTCGGTAGATGCCGTCGGCTGCTGGAACGTTGGGCGACTGGACCAAGTCTGTAAAGAACTTGTTCACTCCGGCGACGAGGACGTACGGGGTCCGGCCGCGGAAGGTAATGTCGGCGACCCCGCCGCCGACCACACCTGCGATCGCCTTCGGGAGTCCGTCGGCGAATGTGGTGACGGTGCCGCTCGCCAGGTCGACCCGCTGGATCCGCCCCCTTGTTTCGTCGGTGACGTAGAGAGCTCCATCAGGGCCGATGGTGCTGCCCGAGCTGCAGATGTCGTCGGTGCATGGCCCGTCCACGAAGGTAGCCAGCTCGGTCACGGTCACGCGGTCTCGTGGCTGCGCCTCGGCTGCCGGAACTGCGGCGAGGCTGTTGCTGACCGCCAAGATGGCTGTTGCAGTGATGAGGCCGCGCCACAACACAACGGCTCGGCGTCGCTTCTGGCGGCGGGGGCGGCGATTCCAGCCGATCGACGGGGCCGTGCCTGGATCTGTCACCACGGCTGCCTGCATGTGGCCTCTGATCATCGTCAACAACCTCCGGTACAAGCCCGCGCATGTTCGGTCGGGTCTAACGTTAGGAACCGGTCAGTGCTTGCGCCATACGCGGATCCGCGTAGGTCCAGGTGCTCTCCAGGGCTATGCGTGTTCGGAGAGGTCGCGAACGGGGTCGTGATGATCGAGTACATGCTGGAAGATTGCCACCTCAACGCGTTGCGGGATGTCGTCGTCGCCACGTCGTTCGATGCGCCTGATGTTGCTGTGCCGTGGCCGGTGTTGGCCAGGCTACGGACGTTGCTGCACAGCGATCTGGTGATGTTCCAAGGCGTGAATGAAGAACAGGGGCGTTCTTACTTCTCCCAGGTCTACGCCGAGGACGTCCAGTCCTTCACATGCAGCACTGACCCGACGGCCCAAGAATTATTCTGGAACCTGGTGCGGATATCGACGCCGAATCGGACGTGGCCTCCGGCGAACGTCGCAGAAGTCATCGCCTCGACCGACACCATGTCGGTACGGCGCTGGCGAGCCCTGACCGTCTACGTGGATTATCTGACCGGAAGCCGAGTCAACACCACCTTCCAGCTGCTGATGGGTGTCCCCGACGGCTACGGCCGGCAACTCCGCTTGCTCTGCTTCCGCCACACCGGCCGCGACTATGACCAGCGGGAACACTTCGACTTGCAGCTCCTGCTACCGCATTTGGAAGCCGCGTACCGCCGCGGGCACCAGCGCCGGGCAGCACAAGCGATGACGGCACGGCAAGTGATGATCCTAGAACTGGTGAAGGATGGATATAGCAACGCTCAGATCGCGAACCGCCTAAGTCTCGCTGAAGGCACCGTTCGCACCCACCTGAACAACATTTACGCCCGGTTGGGCGTGCAGTCGCGCACCGAGGCGGTCAACCGAGTCTTCGGGAACGGAAGACGCGCGGAGAGTTGATCAATGTCACGGTGACCGACGGCCCGACCGTTGGTGGCGTGCTCGCTAGCCCTGCCGTCCGCTTCTTCAGAAGGCGTTGTCGCTACCCGCTGTCGCGGATCTGTCCCCACCACGTCGTCTGCAGTGGTCGGGTCCGAGAGTCCATCCCACGAGGCAGTGTGGGCAGTAGCTGATCCACGGACGGTGGCACAGGTTGACGACGGGTTCCTCTCTACTTCCACTGGCAGGTCGTGGAAGAGGCAGGCGACGGGGAAGGTGCGTCGGTGGTCCAGCGGGTCTGGCGGCTACCTCGCCACTAGCTCGCTGACGTTCAGTGCGCGACATCGAGTCATTGGAGAGTCCGGACACACGGGAGGCGCGGGCGCTGACCGATGAGGAGTGCGCGCTCTGGCTGGCGGTGGTCGACGCGAGTCAGCTAGCACGGGACGCGGACCTACCGGATCTGGTGCGGTTCCTCCTCGGCACGGGCTGCCGCATTGGTGAGGCGTTGGCGCTGACCTGGCCACACGTCAATCTGGAGCGTCATCTTGTGTACGTCGAGTCGACGCTGATTCGAGTGAAGGGGCAAGGCCTGTTGATCAAGCGTCCGAAGACGCGCTCGGGGGTCCGTGTGCTGCGGGTGCCACTGTGGCTGGTCGCGATCCTGCGCGAGCGGCGGGCCAGCGATCCGGAGTCGGCGGGTGCGGTCTTCCTCGACAGCGTGGGCGGTCATCGCGACCCGAACAACGTCGAGAAGCTGCATCGTCGGATTCGGGCTGGCACGGGCTTCGACTGGGTGGTTCCGCACCCGTACCGCAAGACGGTAGCGACGATGTTGGACCGTCAGGGACTGAACGCCCGCACGATCGCGGACCAGCTGGGGCACTCGCGGATATCGATGACCCAGGACATCTACATGGGTCGGCGAGCCGTAGATGATGGCGCGGTTCTGGCGCTGGAGGGACTGCATGTTGCCGGTGTAGATCGCGCTAGCAGCTCGTCGGATGGCGGGAGCGTGCAGCCGCTGATGAGGGCTGGTGCGGGCGGTGGGTGACAGCATCGTGACAGTGTCCCGATGTGTCCCAGATGCTGCCGCCTGTGAAAGTGCGTCTGACCAGGCAATCAGTGGGCCCCGTGGGACTCGAACCCACAACCCGCGGATTAAAAGTCCGCTGCTCTGCCAATTGAGCTAGAGGCCCGTACGCCCTCAGGCGCACGAACTGACATTCAACAGCACCGGATCGAGCCGCGCGACCTGGCTCCTGCCGCTCGGTGCCGCGGCCGAGGCGCTCCACTGGTGCCTACGGGCTGCTTCACCCGCGAGGAAACAACCACCGGGCACCACTGGCCGCCTCGATCAGACGCCGTCAGCCGGCTCCCCCGCCCGGGATCCTCCGCCACCCCGAGGCACCCCACCCGCTTCCCGTAACGCCCGCGGGCCGAGCCCGGTCACCGTACGGCAGGCCTTGTTGAACGCCTGCAGGTCGGGGATGCCGACGGTGGAGGCGATGGCGGCGATCGACATCGTGCTGTGCACCAGCAGCTCGCGGGCGTGCTCGATCCGACGCCGGCGGAGGTAGCCGACCACGGTCGCGCCCTGGCCGGCGGTGAACAGGCGGGTCAGGTGGTTGTGCGAGAGACCCACGGCGGCGGCGATCTCCGGCACGGTCAGCGGCTCGGACAGGTGGCGCTCGATGTGGGCCAGGGCGCGGGTCAGGTGCTCCTGGGCCGGGCTGCGGTGGCGGGACTCCGGGTCGCGACCCCGGTCCAGCGCCGCCAACCGCAGCAGCAGGAGCCAGATGTCGGCCCGCGTCCGTTCGGGCCGGCTGGCCGCCGAGTCGACGGCCGACTCCATCAGGTCGGTGATCATGGCCAGCTCGGGTCCGGGATACATCACCAGGTGCAGCGGCCAGGCCGCCTCGTCGCCGCCCGCGGCCGGAGCGGCCCGGAGGTGGGCGTACAGGTGGGTCGACGGGCCCTCGTACCGGTAGCGGATCAGCGAGGCCGGCGGCACCAACGAGACGCTGCCGGGGGTGATCGCGTACGCCGACGCCGTCGACCTCCAGCTCGGCGGCGTAGTCGTACAGGTGCAGCGACCAGAGGTCGGGGAGCTGGAACTCGTCGACCAGTCGGCCGACCCCGTGCGTCGCGCGCCCCTGCGACACCACCACCGGGGGCTCCGCCAGGCTCATGATCACCGCCGTGACCTCAGGCGGATGCCGAATTCTCACCAGTAGATGCCTACCACAGACCACGACTGGAAAGACAACCATCGCCTACGGTGAGAAGCCGGAAGTGAAAAACAACCAGCACTTCGAGAGGATTCACCCGATGACCACCCTGGTCGACCGCAAGCACCGGCTGACGTCGGTGGAGATGGCCCACTTCGTCTCCCACGGAAGCATCGCGTTGAGTGCGGTGGTGCCCGACAACCTCAACGAGCGGGCCATCGCGGTGCTGGACGCGGGCCTTCCCGGCCACCCGTACGGCACCCCCCTCGACACCGTCTTCCCGGTCGGCAGCTTCGTCCGCGAGCTGCTCGATCTGCCGGCGGTGGCCGGGGCCGTGCAGAGCCTCGTCGGTCCCGATCCGGTGATCGACCACCACGCCGTCCACGTCCGGCCGCCGCACGGCGGCGAGGCCCAGAACATGCACGGCGACGCCATCCTCGACACCCGGACCGACGCCTTCGACGTCCAGCTCATGTACTACCCGCGGGAGGTCACCCTGGAGCAGGGCGGCACGCTGTCGGTGCCGGGCACCCACCTGCGTCGGATCAACCAGACCGGCATCGGCCGCTACCAGAACCTCGCCGGCCAGACCCGGCTCACCTGCCCGAAGCCGGAACCGTCGTGCTGCTGCACCACGGCATCTGGCACGGTGGCCGCCGGAACGACTCCGATCAGCCGCGCTACATGTTCAAGATCAGGTTCAACCCGACCGTCCGCCAGCTCCGGCTGTGGAACACCGACGACATCGACGACCCGGCCGTCCGCCGGGAGCTGTCCACCACCTTCGGTTGGACCCATGCCAACGAAGGCCGGCTCGAGCTGGTCAACCGGGCCAAGCTGTGGCGCTACCTGACCGGCGACGAGCAGTTCGACATCGACTACTACCTGACCCGCGAGCAGATCCGGCCCAGCCACATCGCCCCGGGCGCCACCGACGTGCGGCTCGGGATCGAACCGGTCCGCCGACGGCTGGGGTCTGTGACGTCTCGCGACCGTCCGTTCGTCCCGCCGCCTCCTCCAGCTCCAGGAAGGTCCCGCATGACCAGCACCACCACGTCCACCCGCACCTTGTCCGTCGAGGACTCCTTCG
Source organism: uncultured Actinomycetota bacterium (assembly GCA_963759915.1). Lineage (GTDB taxonomy): Bacteria > Actinomycetota > Actinomycetes > Propionibacteriales > Propionibacteriaceae > Microlunatus. The sequence goes on from CAVXBJ010000061.1 coordinate 8,893, forward strand.
CCGTGCCCTCGGCCACCCCGCAGCTGCGCCAGCAGCTCCTCGTCCTCTACCTCGGCACGTCGGCCCTGGACTCCGACGTCATCGGCTGGACCCGGTACGACGGCACCGGTCGCTCCCGACCGACCATGGGTGACAGCGACGAGGCCCCGTACGCCACGGGCCTCGAGGCCCTCCAGGACGGCTGGCGGCTGCTTCAGATGTCGCAGCTGCTGGGCCACGAGCACGGACACGAGTACGCCACGGGCTACCTGCCGTACGAGTTCCTGTTCGAGCGGCTGGTCGATCTCACGGCCTGAGGGCCGCCCTCAGGGCGCGGAGCGGCGCTCTCGCCACTCGCGGACCACCCGTTCGGCGTCGACGTCCCCGATGACGATCCTGGGGCCGTCGATGCCGCGGCGGTGGGCGTCGTGGATGCGGGTGTTGAGATCCTGCACGATCTCACGGACCTGGTCCTCGGTCGTGCAGTCGGCGACGTACTCGCCGATCTCGCGGGCCTGCTTGCGCAGCAACAGGGAGCCCGGGAGCGGGGGCCGCAGGTTCTCCCGCTCGAGCAGACCCTTGATCCACCAGTTCTCGTCGTGGCGACCGTCCAGGCCCTTGAGCGGTTCGCCCGCCCCCCGCAGGTTGTCGAACTCACCACGCTCCTGCGCCTCGCGGATCTGCCGGTCGATCCAGGACTCGTAGCCGGCCATGTCACCTCCTCGGTCTCGCGGGTGGTCACTCGTCCGTCGCGTGTTCGTGCGTCCAGGCTACCCAGCCCGGTGTGGCAGGCTGGCCGGCGTGGAGGGGTGGCAGCTGGGACTGATCGCGGTCCTCGTCATCGGTGTCGCGGCCATCGTCTTCGGTGCGGTCCGCGATCGCCGGATCAACGAGCGGCGACGCCGGGAGATGCTGGCTCCGCCCGAGCGGTCCATCCCGAAGTTCGCCCCGGATGCCCCGACCCCGAGCTACCTGTCCGAGCTGCAGGCGCGCCGACCACCCGCCGACGCCCGACCGACCGGAGCTCTCCCCCGCCGAACGGGACGAGCTGCGCGCCGCGATGGCCGCGCCCGACACCACCGTGATCGACGGGGGCTACGCCAGTGACGACCTGGTGACCGACCGGACGACGGGCTGGTCGGTGCTCCGCCGTCCGAGCGTGCTCGTCGCCGAGGAGCGCATCGCGACGGTCCGCGAGCTGCTGGGCGTGCTGGAGAACCAGCTGCCGACCGGTCGTCCGCTGGTGGTGGTCGCTCCGGCCATCGGCGACGAGCTGATCGCCACCTTCGCCGTCAACCACATCCGGCAGGTGATCACCGTCCTGCCGGTGATCGTCGCCGACGACGACGTCCGCCGCCGGATCGCCGGCGCCACCGGCGCCCAGCCGATGAGCCACCTCGACCTGCAGTCCGGCTACCTGGCGCCCGGGGTGCTCGGTGGCTGCGAGACCTGGGTCTCCACCTCGCGGCAGAGTCACGTCCTCCGATGAGCTGCGCAGACCAGCCGCTGGGCGTACGTCGCCGCGATCTGCCCCGTGATCTTCGGCACCACCTACCTGCTCACCACCCAGTTCCTCCCACCGGGTCGACCGCTGCTGGCCGCCCTGATGCGCTCCCTGCCGACCGGACTCGTGCTGGTGCTCGCCACCCGTGCCTGGCCACCGCGCGGCTGGTGGGGACGCTTCACGATCTTGTCGGTGATGTACTGCTCGGCCTTCTTCCCGCTGCTGTTCATCGCCGCCTACCTGCTGCCCGGCGGGGTCGCGTCGGTGATCAACTCGATCACCCCGTTGATCGTGGTCGTCTTGTCGGTTCCCTTGCTGGGACACGGGGATCCGGACCATCGACATCGTCGCCGGCGATGCTCGGCATCCTCGGCGTCGGGCTGCTGGTGCTGCGTTCGACGGCGCGGCTGGACGGCTGGGGCATCCTGGCCATGACCACCTGCGTGATCATGATGGGCTTCTCCACCGTGCTCACCAAGCGCTGGGGCCACCCACCCGGCTTCAGCGCCGCGGGCTTCACCGGCTGGACCTTCCTGCTCGGCGGGTTGACCCTGCTGCCGTTCACGCTGGCCGTCGAAGGGGTGCCCGACACGCTCACCGCCCGCAACATCGGCGGTCTGGTCTACCTGGTGCTGTTCAGCGGGATCATCGCCTACAGCCTCTGGTTCTGGGGTCTGCAGCGGCTGCCGGCCAGTGCGGTGAGCTTCCTCAGCCTGCTCAACCCGGTGGTCGCCGCGGTGCTCGGTTGGGTGGTGCTCGACCAGGTGCTCAACGGCTGGCAGATCGCCGGAGCGGTGCTGGTGCTGGTCTCGGTGCTGCTCGGCCAGAACGTCGCCCTCCGCCGCCGGTCGCCGTTAGCATCACCCAGGTGAACGACGACGCCCCCCGCGACGACCGCGGTGGCCCCGCTCGGTCTACGGCGTCGGGTCCGAGCCCGACGCCCGGTTCTCGTTGGCCAACGAGCGGACCTTCCTGGCCTGGATCCGCACCTCGCTCGGCTTCCTCGCCGGCGGAGCCGGCATCGCGGCGGTGAGCACGATCGTCGGCCGGCTGAGCACGGAGCTCAAGGCCGCTTCCCTGCTCCTGCTGGTCTGCGGGCTGGTCTGCTCGGCCGGCGCGTACGTCCGGTGGTCCCGCAACGAGCGGGCCATGCGGACCGGGGCAGCCGCTGCCGTCCTCCCCGGCCATGCCACTGCTGACCGGCGTGCTGGCCGCGGTGGCCCTGCTCGCCATCATCGTCGTCGGTCTGCAGTAGCCGTGGCGCTCGAACCGACCCTCCCCGCCGAACGCACCCGGCTGGCGTGGCAGCGCACCGTGCTGGCCGCGGTCGTGTGCCTGCTCGCGGTCCTCCGGCTGCTGGCGGAAGTCTCCGTCCCGCTCGTCGCGGCCGTCGGCCTCGCTCTCCTGCTCGGCACCGTGCTCGCCGGTCGCCGCCTCGATCCGCCGGTCGGTCCGCGGACGCGAGATGACCACCGACACCGGCGTCGGCCGCAACGCCGCGATGCTCACCGCCCTGGTGTCGGTGGCCTGCCTCGGCTCCATCGCGTACGTGCTGCTGGCCTAGGGTCACCCGAGGGCCGCCGCCTCGATCAGGCGTAGCCGAGGGCGTGCAGCCGGGCGTCGTCGATGCCGAAGTGGTGGGCGATCTCGTGCACCACGGTGATGTGCACCTCCTCGATCACGTCCTCCATCGTGTCGCAGATGGCGAGGGTGGGGTGACGGTAGATCGAGATCTTGTCCGGCAGCACCGCGCTGTAGAACTCGCCCCGCTCGGTCAGCGGGATTCCCTCGTAGAGACCCAGCAGCCCGGGCTGGTCGGGCGGTGGGTAGTCCTCCACCACGATCACGCAGTTCTCGATCATCGACGTCAGCTCGGTCGGGATGGTGTCGAGGGCCTCGGAGACCAGTTCCTCGAACTCGGCGGGCGCCAGGGAGATCACCGTTTCGATGCTACCGACGCTCCGCAACGCGTCGGAACCTGAGAATAACAACATTGTAGTTTTCGCCTCCTCCTCGGCGTGTCGTGTTGCGGATGTGACCAAAATGCAACTCACGTCTTGCCGTTACGGGTGTGACACGTTTAGAGTCCTGCGTTATCTGGGGTTGTTGTTACTGACGTGGCGTGACGTGCGGAAGTGCAACGACCCGAACCTGATGAACCTGAACGGTGAACGGAGCCGCACGTGAGCACGACACGCAGAACGGTCGTCGTGGCGTCCGCGTTGGCTCTCTCAGGCCTCATCTCCGGCGTCGCCGGGACGGCGACCGCCGACACCTCGGTGACCGCCACCACCGCGGTCAACGTCCGGTCCGCGGCGACCACCAGCAGCAAGATCATCGGCGGTCTGTACCGCGGTCAGACGGTCACGGCGGTCAGCACCACCGGCAGCTGGACCAAGATCAAGTACAGCTCCGGCACCGGCTACGTCTCCAGCCAGTACCTCAAGGGCGGGGCCACCCTCCCGGGTGGCACGACAGCCCAGACCCGCGTGACCACCACCGACGTCAACCTGCGCAAGGGCCCCGGGCTCTCGTACGGCAAGATCAGGGTCCTGCCCGAGAACACCACCGTCACCCTCACCGGCAAGGCCGCCCGCGGCTACACCGAGGTCAGGAACGGATCGTCGACCGGCTGGATCGCCACCCAGTACCTCCGCCGACCGAGCGGGTTGCCGCCCGTCACCGGCACCCGGGTGACCACGGCCGATCTGCTGGTCAGGACGACCTCCGGCTCCGACTACAAGGTCGTCGGGGAGATCGCCAAGGGCCGGACCGTCTCGATCACCGGCACGACCCAGAACGGCCGGGCCCAGATCATCTACGCCAACGCGATCCGCTGGGTCACGGCGAAGTACCTGAGCACCCCGGTCAGCACCGGCCCCGTCGCCCCGGGTCTACCCAAGATCACCGGCACCCGCTACGCCACCACGACGTTGATCATCCGCTCGACGCCCGACGCGAGCTTCCAGTCCGTCACCGAGGTCGGCATCGGGACCGCATTGAGCATCACCGGCGTGGTGACGAATGCCCGGATGCAGATCGTGTACGACAACGCCGTGCGCTGGGTGACCGCGCAGTACCTCTCCACCACCAAGCCGGCGACACCGGCGTACCCGGTGGAGAAGGGTCTGAAGCCGAACGCGATCAAGGTGCATCGAGCCGTGCGGGCCACGTTCCCCCAGATCACCTCGATCGGCGGTGTCCGGAGGGATCCGCTGCCCGATCACCCGTCCGGCCGGGCGCTGGACCTGATGATCCCGAGCTACAAGTCGGCCTCCGGCAAGGCGCTCGGTCAGAAGGTCGCCCTGTGGGCGAAGGCCAACGCCCGCAGCCTCGGCATCAAGTACGTGATCTGGAACCAGCACATCTGGAACATCAAGCGCGACAAGGAAGGTTGGCGCTACATGGCCGACCGTGGCGGCGACTCGGCCAACCACAAGAACCACGTGCACATCACCGTGTTCGGCTGACGCTTCGCCGAACCCTCAGACGTGGGGGTCGGTTCTCCCCCGGGAACCGACCCCCACGAACGTCTTCCGGCCCGTCTGTGCCGCCCGGGCGAGGTGCGGAGACCTCAGTCCTCGGACCGGAGCCAGTCGCTCTCCGTCGGCTCCCGGTGCGGCGTCGCGTTCATCCGCTGACGCACGTCGGCCAACGTCGCGTAGATCGTGCGCCGGGCGCGGTTCTGGTTGCCCAACGGCCGATGCTCCGGCAGGGCGTGCCACGGGTTGAACCGCAGGGAGTCCGCCAGTCGCTGCTGCGTCGACGGCGTCGAACGTCTGCACGGGCAGGCGCAGGGTCGCCACCCGCACCGGGCGCGAACGCCGCCGGGACCACGCCACCCCGGCGTGCTCGAGGGGCATCGTCACCGGATCGGTCTGCCGCTGCACCAGCAGGTCGAAGACGACCTCCCACGAGGTCAGCGTGCTGATCATGGCCTCCCGCAGGTAGTCCGGCCCGGGACGCAACGGCACCCGCAGCGCGGCGGTGCGGCGGGGCCGACCGGGCGCGGCACGAAGAGGTAGCGGACGGCTTGGCCCTCCCCCAGCAGGAACGGCACGCAGCTGTCGTAGCCGACCTGGAGCGGACTCGCGGCGGTGACCGCGTACAGGCCCTGCATGATCAGGTCCGCCAGGTGCGGGTGCGAGGGCCGGATGAAGTAGAACAGCGGTGTGGGTTCCCGATCTCCTGCTGCAGAATGGCGTTCTGCACCACGTCGGGAGTGGTGAACGTCGGCGCGCTGATGCCGAGCAGGTCCTGGGTCGACGACTCCTCGTCGAGCAGCTTCGGTCCCGCCACCCCGAGCACCTTCACCCCGATGCTCATGATCGCGTTGTCGTGCAGGTCCGGCGGGGCCGTCGGTCCCGGTCCGGCGAACCGGACGAAGGCCCGATAGGTGGCCGGCTCGGGCGAACAGCCCGTGCCGCAGGTGCTCGGGCAGGTCGTCGGCCACGGTGAGCTCGGCCCGCGCGACCCCGTACGTCTTCGTGTTGCCGGCCCGTTCGGCATGGCGTGCGCGTACGTGGTCTCGGTGAACCTCGTCATCGCCGCGATGATCGACGCGGTCGCCGCCGCCTCGCCCGGCAGCTCCCGCTCCTCGGCGAGGGCGAGGCCGTGGTCGGGCAGCCGGCGGCGGACGTGCCACTGCACGAGGGCCTGCAGCCAGGGCCGTACCGCGACGTTGATCAGAGGCCGGATGAGCGGGTCGATCCGGCGGGCCACCCAGAAGACGCGGACCAGGACGTCGTTGACGAACCGGTCGAGCTTCACCACGACCCCGCCGTCAGGTAGTCCCCAGCCGCCAGATAACTGCAGCGCCCGGCAGTCCGGGCAGGAAGAAGTACGCCCCGCCCAGCGTGGTGACGAACTCCGGCAGACCCGCACCCGGGTGCGGAACGGCTGGTCGGGGATGGTGAACACACCGTCCGGGGTGCGCGGGGTGACCAACGGGTCCAGGTCGGTGGTCAGGCCGGCGAACTTCGGGTCGTTCAGCCAGCTGTGCTGGACGAACTCGAACTGACGTCCCAGGTTGGCGTTCAGCGCCACGAACTGCAGGCCCTGCTGGCCGTCGTCGGCGAAGACCCGGCCGCGGCGCAGCAGTCGGTGTCGATCGGTGACCGCTTGCGAGGCGTCCGATCCGGGCCGTGGGTCGAGGGAGTCGCGCGGATTGGCGCGGCGCACGTGGGCGCCGAGCGGGCAGCGCAGACCGCGGGCGTCGTCGTGGTGGTAGCCGAAGTCGTTGGCCGTGGCCAGGTCCGCGCGGTCGGCGTCCGGGCTCTGCACCAGCGACGCGCCGCCAGCGCCAGCGGCCCACCATCTTCGCGGCCAGCAGCTCGGGGTCCAGCCCCAGCTCCGCCGCCGTCGTGCGTGCACGTAGGCGTCGAAGGCGTCCACGTCCTGGGCGAGGGTGCGCAGCACGAGGTAGGTGCCGTTGCGGCCCAGATCGGCTCCGCCGTCGGGATATCCGCGGTCCACCCCGGCCGGCAGCACCGGCAGCAGACCCTGCGGATCGAGGTGCCGTGGCAGCACGGGCGCTGGGTCAGCAGCCCGTACGCGTTGGGGTGGCCGAGCACGAACTCCCCCAGCGCGACGGGTCGGGCGCTGGTGTCGTCCGCGCTGGAGGCGAGCTCCGGCACGTACGGCTGGGAGATGCCGTCCCGGAACCCGAACGGCTCCACCTCGCTGCTGCCGTGGGTCTCCCGGGCCTCGAGCAGCACCACACCGCGTGGCGGTGGCCCGCTGCGTCGAGGGGCCGCGCGGCCGTGGCCAGCAGGTCGGGGGTCGCCGCGTACGTGATCACCAGCAGGTCGACGCTGTCCTGATCCCCGCGCCCCCACTGCCAGTGCTCGGGCGTGTCGCCCAGGAACCGGCTGCGGTGGATCATGCCGGCCAGGAACTCGTCGCTGAACCCGTCGGTGATCACCGAGGGCACCCCGAGCCCGGTCAGTCCGGTGGCGGTGAGCGCGACCTGCGTGGCCACGGACGCGTCCCGGTCGGCGGCGGAGGTCACGTCGTCCACCAGGGTGGCCAGCAACCCGCGTCCGTCGGCGCCGGCCGGCAGGTGGTAGAGCGCGTAGCGGGCGTGCGGCAGGGTGCGCAGGGCCGAGCGCAGCAGGGCCTGCAGGTCGTCCAGCTCGACGCCGCTCACAGCAGCGCCAGCCACTCGGCCGCCCGGGCGCCGTCGAGCGGGCGGGTCAGTCCGCGACGGATGGCCACGTTGGCCCGGATGTTGGCCATCGTCAGGGTGGGGTGCGCGGCGTAGGAGACCGACGTCTCCAGCTGGTGACACCGCAGGTAGTCCTTGAACGTCTGCTCGTCCTTGGCCCCGCCGAAGATCAACCAACGGGTCCGCGGGTAGCCCACCCCGTTGCTGAAGATCACGTTCAACCCCCAGGACGAGCTTGTCGATGAAGTCGTTCATGTAGCTCTCCAGACTCCCGTCGTAACAGCTGGTGAAGATCATCCGGCGGCCACCGTCGAGGGGCACCCAGCGGGCGACGTGGATCGTGGTGACTCCGGCGAGCGATCCTCGGATGAAGACGCAGGAGGCCGCGACGGAGATCCCGAGCAGGACGATCCTGACGGTGTTGGCCCGCAGGCTCCCGGCCTTGACCACCCCCAGGGCCGCGAACGGGTTGTGGGCGAAGGCGTCCTCCCGGCTGCGGAGCCGCTCGACCCGGCCGCGGTCGGGTCGCTCGGAGGAGCTGGGGTCACGCCGTTCGAGACGGCGCAGCGCGAGCAGCCAGGGGATGCCGATCACGATCAGCAGCGGCAGCAGGACGAGCACGATGATCACCGCCGCCGCCAGGGTGAGCCAGCGTCGCAGCCGGGCCGTCAGTCGGTTCGCCCGGTGGCCGGCTCCAGCGCGTACGCCATCGCCGGGTCGGCCGCGAGCGCCGCCCGGAGTCGGCGGTGGATCTCGCCCGGCGGCAGACTCCTCAGCTCCGCACGGTGCTGGTCCAGCCGACGCTGCAGCCAGTCGCTCAGCCGCGCCTCGGCGCCGATCCGGTCGACGGTGAGACCGACCGTGTTGACGTACGACGCCGCGTTCGCCACCCGGTGCTCGCGCAGCCACCGGGCCCGGTCGCCGGGCGACGTCGGGTAGTCGACGCAGTGGCCGAACAGCTGGTCCAGCAGCGCTCCGGCGTGCCGATCCAGCTCGCGGAGGTGCGCGGCCGGCGAGCCGTCGACGTCGGCGGTGTAGACGAGGGTGTCGGGCACCGGGCCGCCCGCCAGCGTCGAGTCGCCGGGCACGATCAGCCAGCGGGCGAAGTGCACACCGGGCACGGCCGCCAACGGGCTGCGGCCGGCGGAGACGTCCGCGTCCGCGGCGGCGAGGTCGGCCCGCAGCTGCGGACCGGCTCCGTCGCGCAGCACTGCCTGCAGGCACACGGCCGTGGACACGTCGCTACTCGGCCGGGTCGAAGCGCAACGCGAAGTTCAAGATCTTCGTGTCGTCCCAGAACACGACACCCAGGTAGAGGCCGGGGGCGACCAACCGGATCTCGTCGCGGATCCACTGGGCGACCAGCGACGTCTCGCTGTAGTCGATGATGATCGCCTCGGCGCCGTCGAACCAGCTGGTGCCGTAGAACACCTTCGCCCGGATCGCGTCGAACCCGAACGGGCTGATCTCGTTGCGCAGGTCGCCCTTCTCGGGGTCGAAGATCTTTCCCTTCCAGGCGATCAGGTGGACGAGCTTCGCGGTGATGTCGGCCGCGACCGTGTCGGGGGCGAAGATCACCGTGCCGTCCCCCTCGCCGGCCGGGATCGGGCCGGCCGGGGAGGCGCGGAACAGGTCGTCGAGCTCGGCCTGGCTGAGGTCCAGCAGGTCGACGGCGGTGAGAGCCATGGTCAGTCCTTCTCGTGGTTGGCTGGTGCGGCGGAGAAGCGTCGGTTCGGGTCAGGGGGACGGCTGGACGGCGGCCGTGCGCTGGTGGTCGCACGGCCCGGACCGGCGGTGCGGGTCGGCGGGTCGGGGGCGTCGATGACGCCGAGCACCAGGAGCAGCTGGGCCACCAGGTAGGTGCTCATGATCAACAGCTCGGCGTGCTCGAGCCGTCCGGGGTAGACGAAGCTGGTGATGGCGATGGACATGTCCGAGATGATGAAGACGATGCCGCCGACCGTGGCCGTGGCTCCGAGGCCGGTGGCGAGCACGGCCATGAAGCCCAGCGTGAGCCCGTACGCGACCAGGGCCGAGCCGTAGAGCCAGCCGGCGGACGGGACCGCCCAGGCCAACAGGGCGGTGATGCCGAGGGCGTAGCAGGCCAGCAGACCGGGCCGGTCGAGCACGCTGCGCGACCGGTACGGCCAGAACGCGACCAGGAAGCAGATGTGGCCGAGCAGGAAGAACCCGATCTTCCAGGCGATGTGCGGCACCAGCAGATCACCGAGCCAGTCGCCGAGCCAGCCGAAGAACAGGGCGGCCAGCACCCAGTGCCGCAGCCGGTCCCGCGGCCGCGAGGTCACCAGCACCGCGCCGAGGGCCGGGAGGGCCAGGATCAGGGCGGCCAGGGCCACCCAGAACAGGTGCGCGGTCTCCGCGATCAGGTCGACCACGGCGACGGCCACGTAGACCGTCAGCCAGATCCGGGCCCACCTGCCCATGTCGGGCCAGGCCACCGATCGGCCCCCGACGACTGACTCCCCCATCGCCCCACGCCTCCCCCGTCGCCCGCGAAGCGGGCTCTCAGCAGAGGAGCAGCGGACGGATCCGGCTGATACGTCGCCCGAGGTTCGGTAGAGTCGGTCCGGTTCGGCCGGTCCCCATCGTCTAGCGGCCTAGGACACCGCC
>CAVXBJ010000062.1:0-22331 GCA_963759915.1 uncultured Actinomycetota bacterium
CCGGGCCCCGCCGAAGATCAACCAACGGGTCCGCGGGTAGCCCACCCCGTTGCTGAAGATCACGTTCAGCCCCCAGGCGAGCTTGTCGATGAAGTCGTTCATGTAGCTCTCCAGACTCCCGTCGTAACAGCTGGTGAAGATCATCCGGCGGCCGCCGTCGAGGGGCACCCAGCGGGCGACGTGGATCGTGGTGACTCCAGCGAGTGACCCCCGGATGAAGACGCAGGAGGCCGCGACGGAGATCCCCAGCAGCACGATCCTGACGGTGTTGGCCCGCAGCCTCCCGGCCTTGACCACGCCGAGGGCCGCGAACGGGTTGTGCGCGAAGGCGTCCTCCCGGCTGCGGAGCCGCTCGACCCGATCGCGGTCGGGCCGCTCGGAGGAGCTGGGGTCGCGCAGTTCGAGACGGCGCAGCGCGAGCAGCCACGGGACGCCGACCAGCACGAGCAGCGGCAGCAGGACGAGCACGATGATCACCGCCGACGCCAGGGTGAGCCAGCGTCGCAGCCGGGCCGTCAGTCTCTCCCCGGTGGCCGGCTCCACCGCGTACGCCATCGCCGGGTCGGCCGCGAGCGCCGCCCGGAGTCGACCGTGGATCTCGGCCGGCGGCAGGCTCCTCAGCTCCGCGCGCTGCTGGTCCAGGTGGCGCTGGAGCCACTCGTTCAGCCGTGCCTCGGCGCCGATCCGGTCGACGGTCAGACCGACCGTGTTGACGTACGACGCCGCGCTCGCCACCCGGTGCCGCGCAGCCAGCGGGCCCGGTCGCCGGGCGCCGTCGGGTAGTCGAGGCAGTGGCCGAAGAGCCGGTCCAGCAGCGCTCCGGCGTGCCGCTCCAGCTCGCGGAGGTGCCCGGTCGCCGAGCCGTCGACGTCGGCGGTGTAGACGAGCGTGTCGTCGATCACCCCGCCCGGCAGCGACGAGTCGCCGGGCACGATCAGCCAGCGGGCGAAGTGCACACCGGGCACGGCCGCCAACGGGCTGTCGCCGGCGGAGACCGCCGCGTCCGCGGCTGCCAGATCGGCCCGCAGCGCCGGACCGGCTCCCTCCCGCAGCACCGCCTGGAGGCACACCGCCGTGGACACGTCGCTACTCGGCCGGAGCGAACTGCAGCGAGAAGTTCAAGATCTTGGTGTCGTCCCAGAACACCACCCCCAGGTAGAGGCCCGGGGCGACCAGCCGGATCTCGTCGCGGATCCACTGGGCGACCAGCGACGTCTCGCTGTAGTCGATGATGATCGCCTCGGCGCCGTCGAACCAGCTAGTGCCGTAGAAGACCTTCGCGCGGATCGCGTCGATCCCGAACGGGCTGATCTCGTTGCGCAGGTCGCCGTTCTCGGGATCGAAGATCTTCCCCTTCCAGGCGATCAGGTGGACGAGCTTCGCGGTGATGCCGCCGGCGACCGTGTCGGGGGCGAAGATCACCGTGCCGTCCCCTTCGCCGGCCGGGATCGGGCCGGCCGGGGAGGCGCGGAACAGGTCGTCGAGCTCGGCCTGGCTGAGGTCCAGCAGGTCGGCGGCGGTGAGGGCCATGGTCGTTCCTCTTCGTGGCTGGTCGTGGTGACGGATCGGAGAAGGCGTCGGTGATCGGGTCAGGGGGACGGTTGGACGGCTGGCCGCTGCCCGCTCGTGGTCGCGACGACCCCGGGCCCGGCGGTGCGGGTCGGGGGATCGGGGGCGTCGACGACGCCGAGCACCAGGAGCAGCTGGGCGACCAGGTAGGTGCTCATGATCAACAGCTCGGCGTGCTCGAGCCGTCCGGGGTAGACGAAGCTGGTGATGGCGATCGACATGTCCGAGATGATGAAGACGATGCCCCCGACGGTCGCCGTGGCTCCGAGGCCGGTGGCGAGCACCGCCATCAAGCCCAGCGTGAGCCCGTACGCGACCAGGGCCGACCCGTAGAGCCAACCGGCGTGCGGGACCGCCCAGGCCAGCAGAGCCGTGATGCCGAGGGCGTAGCAGGCCAGCAGCCCGGGCCGGTCCAGGACGCTGCGCGACCGGTACGGCCAGAACGCGACCAGGAAGCAGATGTGGCCGAGCAGGAAGAACCCGATCTTCCAGGCGATGTGCGGCACCAGCAGATCGCCGAGCCAGTCGCCGAGCCAGCCGAAGAACAGGGCGGCCAGCACCCAGTGCCGCAGCCGGTCCCGCCGCCGCGAGGTCACCAGCACCGCGCCGAGGGCGGGCAGCGCCAGGATCAGCGCGGCCAGGGCCACCCAGAACAGGTGCGCGGTCTCCGCGATCAGGTCGACCACGGCGACGGCCACGTAGACCGTCAGCCAGATCCGAGGCCATCTGCCCATGTCGGGCCAGGCCACCGATTGGCCACCGACGACTGACTCCCCCATCGCCCCACGCCTCCCCCGCCGCCCGCGAAGCGGGCTCTCACCAGAGGAGCGGCGGACGGATCCGGCTGATACGTCGCCCGACGTTCGGTAGAGTCGGTCCGGTTCGACCGGTCCCCATCGTCTAGCGGCCTAGGACACCGCCCTTTCAAGGCGGCAGCGCGGGTTCGAATCCCGTTGGGGATACTCCACTGCAGCACCGCTGCGACCAGGCCAGACGCAGCGGTCATGGTTGGCCTCCTCGCCACGGTCGTCGCTCGTGGACGCCGGCCATCGCGACGAAGACCGGGGCGGCGAGGCAATCAGGTGGTCGGGGACGCGGCGCAACTCGCCAGGTATCCCCGGTGACCCGTTGGGCTTCGTCGCAGAACACGTCGGGCTGTGGGGGGCTGGCAGGGTCGAGCAGATCGGGACCCATGGCACCCGGGTACCACAGGTCGACGTCCCGCACTGATCGAGGGTGCGGGCACGGTTACCCCCGCGAGAACGACCGGTCATTGACGCCAAGCAGCGTCGAGCCGCAATTCGCGCCACATCTGCGGTGATATCCACACCGCCATTCAAGCCCCGTGCTCCTGACCCTACGTGGTTCTGATAGAGCCTGAGAACACGGACTTGTCGTGTTCGAGATCTATGGCGACCACAAAGACAGTCTCGTCCTGAAAAGACTCAGGCACGATGAATCCCCAGTCGTAGGATATCGCCTCACCCGGGGGAAGGTTGGCCATTCCCCCTTCCTGTATGGGGATCTCGACGGCTGGACGTTCATCCGGTCCGTAGCCGAGCGTCGCAGTGAGGAGGAGCTCGTAGCTCCTTGTCCGACCCGTTGGTGACCCGAACGGTCAGAATCGTGTACGGATCGCCGGTCTTGCCGATGTCATCCGGCCTGTACTGGAATTCGACGAGTCGTGCGGCTGCGATCTCGGTGACGGCAACCTCAACGCCGTCAGCATGCTTGTGCGTCTCGTCGAACGAAATTGCCTGAGGTCTCGACGGTGCGTGAGATCCGTTGCCTGTCGATTGTTCCTCGCCGGACTCGGTGACTGGCTTGTCGACACCGCATCCAAGGAGCAGCAGCACGGCACCGAGAACCATGATCCCGCGTGGCGTCGCCATGGTCTCAGACCCGCAGCGAGGGCGTTACGCTGTCCGGCTTGATGTTGTTGTTGATCCGGAACAGGTTGTCGGGGTCGTACTGCGTCTTGATCGCTCGCAAACGGTCGAGATTGTCGCCGAACTGCTGTTCGACGACTCGCTCGTCAGCGGCGTCATCGGCGGAGAAACTTATGTACGCGCCGCGCGCGCCGTCGAGTCCACGCGCCGCCTCGATGGTGCCGCGGATCCAGTCACGCACCTCAGCGAACTTCGCCCGATCGTACGTCCCTCCATCGAAGCTCACCATGAAGGGCGCACTGCGGTCGCCGAATGCCGTTTCGGTGGCTCCCACAGTGGCGGTGGAACCGCCCATGATCGGGACGTGGATCAGAACGCTGGGGTCTGGTCGCGCCATGGCCCGCTCGTGGATGAACGAGAGCGCGTCGTCGCTCAACGCGTCGAGATACATCGACTTCCAATAGGCGTGGAGGTTCGTCAGCAACGCATCGAACCCCGCCTGGAACGCCCGGTAGGTCGGAATGTGGTCGGTCATGTCGAACAGCGGGTTGCCCGAGATGGCGAAACTCGTCGATGATCCTCTGTCCCTCCTGCTTGTCACCGGCGTAGAGGGCGGCGACGATGAACACGTCCTTGCCCTGGACGGGTGGCGGCAGTGCGTCACTGGCCGGAAGCGACCAGTACAAGGCGCGAGTGGTGACCTCGTCGCCGGCACGAAGGGCGAGGTCGCGCCACTGCGGCATCAGCTCGGCGCCGGCCGCCGCGTCATGGAAGACCGCGGCCAGGGCGACGTCCGGTCCGACCTCATGGGCCCGGAAGGTGAAGTCGACCACGACACCGAAGTTCCCGCCGCCACCCCGGATCGCCCAGAACAGGTCCGGGTTGTCCTTCTCGCTGGCGGTGACGAGTTCGCCCGACGCCAGCACGACCTGCGCCGACAGAAGATTGTCACAGGCCAGACCCCACTTGCGGTGGAGCCAGCCGATGCCCCCGCCGAGGGTCAGACCGGCGACGCCGGTGGTCGAGACCACGCCGCCCGGGACAGCCAGGCCGAAGACCTGCGTCTCCCGGTCGACCTGTCCCCAGGTCGCGCCCCCTTGAACGCGTACTGTCTTGTTGGCCGGGTCGACCCAGACGCCGTTCATGTCGCGGAGGTCGAGCACCAGCCCCCCGTCGACGGTGCCGTGACCGGCGACGTGATGCCCACCGGCTCGGATGGCGAGCAGCATCCCGTGCTCCCGAGCCAGGTTCACACCGTCGATGACGTCGGCTTCGCCCGAGCACCGGATGATGAGACCTGGCCGACGATCGATCGCGAGATTCTCGACGACCCGAACGTGGTCGTACGTCGGATCACCCGGTCCGACGATCGGCCCGCGGAACAGCGCGCCTAGCTCGACGAGCTGTTCGTCGCTGAAGTCGACCGTTCCCCCGGGAACGGTTGTGAGTGAAGCTGCCATGATGACCCCATTCCTCCGATGTGCCGGCCGCCTCGATCCGGCGTTGCACGAGAGCCGACACCTGGTCGAGGCCGACTCGTCAGGGACTCGACCGGGGCTGCAGCGCTGTCGGTGGTCCTGGACTTGCGTCGGTGAGTGCGACCGCCGCCCAGCTCCCAGACACATGCCATCGCCAGGCGCGGTCCAGTCGTGGAGGCGAGGATCTCGAGCGTCGGAGTCGCCGTGGTCAGTCGTGACCGCGTCATCGTCGCCTCCCCGGGTGGCGTGATCCTCACCAACCTTCCACTGTCCTCACGCCTCGGACTGCCGTCAAGGCCTGGGTACCCAGAGGCGGAGCTGGGTGCCCGTGACCGCTCCGGTTCCTGTGCCATGCACCCGGCATGGCGGCAGCGCGGGTTCGAATGCCGTCGGGGATGCTTCAGGACGTGCCCGGACCACGGGCCGACGATCGACACCGCCGGCTCAGGGCCGACGCCCGGGTCCGGGGGCCGCCAGGTCCACGACCAGGGCCCGGTGGTCCGACAGGGGCAGCCGGACGGCGCGGCTGGCCACCACCTCGTCGACGACGCCGCGGCCGAGGATGTGATCCAGCTGCCGGCTCGGTTCGTCCCGCGGCATGGTGGGATGCGCCGCCAGGCTGCTGAACCCGGTGATCGCGGTCGGCCAGGGGGCCTCCATGTTGAGATCACCCATCACGATCGTCGGCTCCGACGACGCGGCCAGGTGCCGACGGATCCGCCACAGCTGGACCTGGCCCCACCCCGGCACGAAGGACAGATGGGTGTTGGCCACGACCAGGGGACCGTTCGGCGTCTCGAGCTGAGCGATCAGGGCTGCCCGTGGTTCTTCGTCGGCGAGCACGACCTTCCGCTGGTCGGGAAGGTACAGCGGGAACCGGAAGCCGATCCTCGGCAGCCGGAGGCTGCGCCAGCTCCGGACCGGGTAGCGCGAGAGCAACGCGATCCCGTACGACGCGGCACCCGGCGCCTCGTCCTTCGTCGCTGCGGTCCAGGACCCGCCGGGGGTTCCCGCGAGCGCCGGGACGAACCGGTGCGCGACGGCACCCATGGCCTCCGCGGCCACGGCGGTCAGATCACTCAGGTGCGAACGCGGCTGGTGGCGGTCCACCTCCTGCAGGCCCAGCACGTCCGCGTCCAACGCGGTCACCGCAGCGGCGAACCGGTCGATGTCGACCTGGTCGTCGACCGTCGATCGCCCGTTCAAGATGTTGAAGGTCGCCAGCCGCATGGGGTGAACGGTAGCCAGCGGGCCGGGGCCGAGCGGCCGCGCTCCGGTTTCCGGGGGCCGTCGCGGGCTCGACTCTGACCGGAAATCGCGCCCACCGCGCCCGGGCGACCGGGCGCCATCGACGCCGGGACGGGTTCTCCACCACGCCTCGTCAGCGATTCGAACCCTCGCGGAACCTGCGCTATAGTTTCGCGGGCGCTTCGATGAGGAGTGCACACCAGGCCCCGTAGCGCAGTTGGTTAGCGCGCCGCCCTGTCACGGCGGAGGTCGCGGGTTCGAGTCCCGTCGGGGTCGCGGAAGCGGTGATCGCACGTGTGGTCACCGCTTTGGCGTCCGGCCCGTGCGTTCGCGCGCGGCCGGCCGAGGCCAGGTAGCTCAGCTGGTAGCAGCGTTCGCCTGAAAAGTGAAAGGTCGCCGGTTCGACCCCGGCCCTGGCCACCACCGCACGAACCGAGTGCCCCGCCCCTGTGGCGGGGCATTGCTGTTCCTGCCCGACAGGCCGCGAAGCCGCGACACGGGTTCCGCTCGGAACGGTCTGCCCGCAACGGGCCCCGACAAGGTCATTCTGTCGACACGCCGACAACGGATGCTTGCAACCAACCAGCCTCTGACCAGGGAAGACAGCACATCCCATCCACTCCATAGGAGGAGGCCCCCATGCGACGACGCATTCTGGCGATCGGCGCTGCTGCCGCACTGGCCCTGTCCGGGCTCGCCGTGCCCGCACATGCCGCAGACCAAGCCCAGCTGTCCGTCTTACACGGCGTTCCCGGCCTGACGGTCGACGTGTACGTCAACGGCGAGCGCACCCTGAACAACTTCAAGCCCGGCACCCTGGCCGGACCCCTGAAGCTCGACGCCGGCACCTACACGGTGGCCATCACCGCCGCCGACGCCGAGGACGACTCCGATCCGGCGATCGGCCCGATCGACCTGAAGCTCGCCGCCGGCAAGAACTACACGGCGGTCGCGCACCTCGAGGCCAACGGTGACCCGACGGCCACCCTGTTCACCAACGACACCTCCAAGACCGATGCCGGCCAGGGCCGACTGACCGTCCGGCACGTGGCCGCGGCTCCCGCGGTCGACATCCTCGCCGGCGGCGACCCGGTCGTCGAGGGCCTGGAGAATCCCGACGAGGCCAGCCTCGATCTGGACGCCGGCACCATCGAGGCCGCCGTCGCAGCGGCCGGGACCACCGACCCGGTGATCGGTCCGGCCGATGTCGCGATCGAAGACGGGACCCTCACGATCGCGTACGCGTGGGGCTCGCTGGAGGACAAGAACCTGAAGCTGGCCACCCAGACCATCTCCGGTCTGCACTCCGGGCCGGGTGGGGTCCACGCCGGTGAAGCCGGGCTCGCGGCCAGCGGTGCGCTGCCGGGTGTGCTCGCTGCTCTGGTCATCGGTCTGGCCGGCGCACTCTTCGTGCGTCGCTCGGTCAAGCCGGCGGCCTCCCGGTCGAAGAGCTGACCGGGATCTCGTCCCCGCAATGAATCCCTCCCCCACCAACCGGTCCGGCCGCCCCCTCGGGGCGGCCGGGCCGCTGGTGTCGCTGCTGGTGGGGCTGATGACCGTCATCGGGCTGGCCTGTGCCGCCGTCGGGGTGCAGACCCCGTCGGTCGCCGGCGCCACCGAGACCACGTCCGCCCCGGAGCCGGTGCCAGCTGTTCGCCTGTCGTCCCTCGACCTCCGTCCGGCGCCGCGGCGTCCGGCGGTGACCGCCACGGAGCAGCCGGCGCCGACGGTCGACGAGCCGACGACGGTGTCCCTGCCCGACGTGCCCGTGGTCGACGCCGCCCCGCGGGCCCCGGCGCGCAGCAAGGCGGCTCAGCCGGTCCGGCTGCGGATCGCCGAGGTCGACATCGACGTCGAGGTCCGTCCCACCGGAGTGGCCGACGACGGCAGCATGGAGCTGCCGGGCACCGTCCGACGGGCCGGCTGGTACCGCTTCGGTGCCACTCCCCGCGAGCGCTCCGGCACCACGGTGATCGCCGCCCACGTCGACACCCGCTCCGAGGGGCTCGGACCCTTCTCCCGGCTCAGCGCGGTCCGTCGCGGCGACCGGATCGTCGTCACCGACCGCGCGGGCGACGAGCACCCGTACCGGATCCTGTCCCGCCGGCAGGTCGACCGGACCCGGTTGCCGGTGGACGACCTGTTCGACCGCGACGGCCCAGGACGGCTGGTCGTCCTCACCTGCGGTGGCGCGTACGATGCCCGCAACGGCTACCGCGACAACGTCGTGGTGATCGCCGAGCCGGACCGATGATCGCGTACCAGGGAGGGGGCACCGCCGTGGTCACCCGCGCCGAAGATCCCGCCGACCTCGCCCAGCGATTCGGTGACGGTGACGAGCGTGCACTCGAGGAGCTCTACCGCCGCTACTCGCCGCTCGTCTACACCGTCGCCCTCCGCTCCCTGGGCGACGTCACCGAGGCCGAGGACGTTCTCCAGCAGGTGTTCATCGCCGCCTGGAAGGGCCGAGATCGCTACCAGCCCGACCGGGCCAAGCTGCCCACCTGGCTGATGGGGATCGCGCGGAACAAGATCGTCGACGCGCACGCGGCCCGAGGTCGCCAGCGTCGGATCCAGAACGAGGTGGCCAGCAACACCGTGACCACCGACAGCCTGCCCGTCGACGTCGCCCAGCAGCTCGCGATCGCCGACGAGATCTCCCGGCTGGACGCCGTTCCCCAACAGGTGCTCCGGCTCGCGTTCTTCGAGGACCTGACCCACACCCAGATCGCCGAGCGGCTGCAGATGCCACCGGGCACCGTCAAGAGTCACATCCGCCGCAGCCTCATCAAGCTCAGGAACCGAATGGAGGTGATTCCGGATGCATACGAATCCTGAGGTCCTGGCCCTGGTCGCCCTCGGCGAGCGTGAGGCCGCCAGCTCGGAGGATCTCGACCACATCGCCCACTGCCCCAGCTGCGAACGGGAGCTGAGCGAGCTCGGTCACCTGTCGCGGGTCGGCCGGACCATCTCCGATCACTTCACCCTGGAGACACCCAGCCCGGCGGTGTGGAACCGGATCCGGGACCAGCTCGGCTTCGGCGCGGAGTTCTCCTCCGATCTGGTGCCGCCCCCGGTCGCCGACCTCCGCCCCGCCGACCGTGGCGCGGTGAGCCCGGTGTCCCCGGAGACCCGGCCGCTGGTCGCGGTGCCGTCCCCGGCCGACGAGCCGTCTCCCGAACGGGCGCCGGAGCGGTCGCGCCGGGAGCAGCTGGACCGGCCCACCCCGGGCAGGCGCCGGGTGCTCAGCCTCGCGCTGGCCGCCGGCCTTGCGCTGCTGGCGGGCATCGGCGGCACGCTCGCCTGGCAGCAGCTCACCACGACGACCGACACCGTCATCTCCTCCGCTCCCCTGCAGGCGCTGCCCGCCTGGTCGGGTGCCGCCGGCGTGGCCACGTTGGAGGAGGACGCCGCCGGGAACAAGATCCTGGTGATCACCATGGAGACCCCGCGACCGGTGGACGGGATCCAGCAGGTCTGGTTGGCCGACTCCACGGCCACGGAGATGACCCCGATCGGCCCGCTGTCCCAGCCCGGCCAGCGCTTCCCGCTGCCCAAGGACCTGGACGTGAACCGGTTCCCGCTGGTGGACATCTCCGTCCAGCAACCCGGCGGCAACCCCGCGCACTCCGGCAACTCCATCGTCCGCGGGACCCTGCCGGTCTGAGCGGACGGCACCCGAGATCTCGCCGATCGTGCCCGACACCTTCGCCAAGAACCGACCCACCGCGGCCGACGCCTATCCGGTCGAGGCCGCCGGGCTGACCTGGCTGGCGGCCGCGGGGCCGGCGGCGGCCCGGGTCGTCGAGGTGCTCGAGGTCTCGCCCACACAGCTGGTCCTGCCGCGGCTCCACCCGGTCCGGTCGACCGCACGAGCCGCGGCCGCTTTCGGCGGGGCCCTCGCCGTCACCCACGCGGCCGGCGCACCGGCGTACGGGTCGCCACCGGATGGCTGGAGCGGCGGCGGCTACATCGGCACCCAGCCGTTGCTGCTCCGTCCCACCGAGCGCTGGGGCACCTTCTACGCCGAGCAGCGGTTGCTTCCGTACGCCGAGGCCGCCACCGCCATCGGCAGCCTCAGCCGGCGTGGTCGGGCCCTGGTCGACCGGGTCGCCGACCGCCTCCGGGCGGGTGAGTTCGACGACGACCGGCCGCCGGCGCGCATCCACGGTGACCTCTGGGCCGGGAACGTGATCTTCACCGAGACCGGTGTCGTGCTCATCGACCCGGCGGCCCACGGCGGGCACGGGTTGACCGACCTGGCCATGCTGCACCTGTTCGGCGCGCCCGAGCTGCGCACGATCACCGACGCGTACGTCGACGCCGCCGCCCTGCCCGCCGGCTGGGACGAGCTGATCGGGCTGCACCAGCTCCATCCGCTGCTCGTCCACGCGGTGACGCACGGAGCCAGCTACGGCGCCGAAGCGGAGGCGGTGGCGGCGCGCTACGCCTGAGGGGTCTCGATGGTCCGCCACCAGACGGCGGTGTCCGGCTCCACGGTCCACGCCTCCAGCGGCTCGCTGGCCAGCAGGACATCGGCGTCGTCGGGCAGGGGCACCGTCGTCGCGCCGAGGTTGACCGTCACCCGGACCCCGGCCGTGACGAAGTCCAGCACGGCGCTGTCCGGTGCGCTGAGCCAGCGAAGCTCACCGGTGGCCAGGGACAGGGACCGGCGGAACGCCAGCGCCCCCACGTACAGGCGCAGGGTCGAGTCGGGCTGCTCCTCCTGCCGGTTCCGCGCGTAGGCGTCGAAGCTGTCCGGCTGGGGCAGCCACGGCACGCCGTCGGTGAAGCCGAGACCGTCGACGCCGGCCAACCAGGGCAGCGGCACCCGGCAGCCGTCGCGGCCCCGCTCGGTGTGGCCCGAGCGCTCCCAGTTCGGGTCCTGGCGCGCGTCGTCCGGCATCGTGGTGTGCTCGGGCAGGCCGAGCTCCTCGCCCTGGTAGAGGTAGGCCGAGCCGGGCAGCGCCAGCATCAGCAGGATCGCGGCGCGGGCCCGCCGCAGACCCAGGGCCACGTCGGGCTGCGGATCGTCGACCCCGACCCCCATCCGCGGCTGGGCATCGGCCGGGTAGCCGTACCGGCTCGCGTGCCGGACCACGTCGTGGTTGGACAGCACCCAGGTCGCCGGGGCACCGACGCTCGCGTACCCGGTCAACGAGTCGTCGATCACCTGTCGCAACGCGACCGGCTCCAGAGGCGTCTGCAGGTAGGGGAAGTTGAAGGTCTGGTGCAGCTCGTCGGGCCGCACGTACCGGATCGCCCGGTCGACCGCCACATTGGCCTCGCCGCACAGGATCCGCGGCCGGCTCGGGTCGGCGGCCGTGTAGCTGTCGAGGATCGCCCGCCACGACCGGTAGATGTCGTGCACCCCGTCCTGATCCCAGTACGGCGCCCCGCGCTTGGCCAGCAGGCCCAACGGGCTGCCACCGTACGACGGGTAGGTCGGGTCCTTGACCAGGCCGTGGGCGACGTCGACCCGGAACCCGTCGACGCCGCGGTCCAGCCAGAACCGCAGGACCCGCTCGAACTCGGCCCGCACCTCCGGGTTGGCCCAGTTGAGGTCGGGCTGTGCCGGGTCGTACAGGTGGAGGTAGGACTGACCGTCCGCGACCCGGCTCCAGGCGGGGCCACCGAACACCGACTGCCAGTCGGTCGGTTCGTCGGTGAAGTGGTAGCGGGCGCGCGCCGGCGACCCGGGACCGTCCGCCAGGGCCGCGCGGAACCACGGGTGCTGGTCGGAGGTGTGGTTGGGCACCAGGTCGACGATCACCTTCAGGCCAAGGTCATGGGCGCGAGCCAGCAGCGCGTCCAGGTCCGCCAGCGTCCCGAACACCGGGTCCACGTCGCAGTAGTCGCTGACGTCGTACCCGGCGTCGACCTGCGGCGAGGTGAAGAAGGGCGACAACCAGACCGCGTCGATGCCCAGCGCAGCGAGCGACGTCAGCCGAGACGTGATGCCCGGCAGGTCGCCGACCCCGTCACCGTCGGAGTCGGCGAACGACCGCGGGTAGACCTGGTAGATGACGGCCGTCCGCCACCAGGTGCTGTCCACGATCAGGTCCCGACCGGTCTACTTCTGCTTGATCGCCTTCAGTCGCGGTGTCTCCGCCACGTCTCCGACGATCACACCCGACCGGCCGAGGCCGGAGTAGCGCACGGCCAGGTTGATCAGGGTCTGGATCCGGTTGCGGCTGCCCAGCAGGAACATGATGTGCAGGGCGATCCAGCCGAGCCAGGCGACGAGGCCGGTGAGCTTCAGACCGTTGGGCAGCTGGACGACCGCATCGGCACGGCCGATCGTCGCCATGGTGCCCTTGTTGTAGTACTCGAACGGCTCGGTCGGCTGGCCGAGGTGGATCCGGGTGATCTGCCGGGCAGCGTGCTTGCCGGTCTGCAGGGCCGGCTGAGCGAGCTGCGGCAGCGGGTTGTCCACGATCACCGACGTATCACCCACGGCGAACACGCGCTCGTCGTTGGTGGTGCGCAGATCGGAGTTGACCTCGATGCGACCGCCACGACCCAGCGGCAGACCCCAGTCCCGCAGCAGCGGGTAGCCGGACACGCCGGCGGCCCAGATCACCAGGTCGGCCTGCATGGTCTGGCCACTCTTGAAGTCGACCCGGTCGGCGTGCACCTCGGAGATGGCGGTCTTGAGCCGTACGTCCACGCCGCGCTTGACCAGCTCGCGGAGGGTGTAGCGCCGCAGCTTGTCGTCGAACGGGGCGAGCAGGGCCGGGCCCATCTCGACCAGCACCACGTGCATCAGGGCCGGGTTGAGCTCGGGCCAGACCACGGGCACGGCGTGGCTCTTCAGCTCGGCGAGCTGACCGGCGATCTCGACGCCGGTGGCGCCGCCACCGACCACGACGACGGTGAACCCGCCGGTGTGCTCCTCGGACATGCCGGCGATGGTCTCGATGCCGCCGAAGATCATGTCGCGCACCCGGAGCGCCTCGGCCCGGGTGTACATCGAGACGCTGTACTCCGCCGCTCCGGGGATGCCGAAGTGGTTGGTGGTGATGCCGTTGGCGACGATCAGGTAGTCGTAGGCGATGTTGACGCCGTCGTCGCAGAGCACCTCACGCTTCTCGTGATCGATGCCGATGGCCGTCGTCCGACGGAAGTTGACGTTGCGATAGCGCGCGCTGAAGTACCGCAGCGAGTAGGTGACGTCGCCGGCGTTCAGACCTCCCGTCGCCACCTGGTAGAGGAGGGGCTGGAAGGTGTTGTAGGGGTGACGATCGATCAACGTCACCCGGAAACCCTCTTTTGCGAGGGTCTCCGTTGCCGACAGACCACCGAACCCACCACCGATGACGACCACGTGCGGCATATCAGTCACGGTGTCATTCAATCAGGGCGCTCGACCGGATCAAAAGCAGCATCCGAAAGGACCGAACCAGCACGCGTCAGGTATGCCCCGGACCAGCGCACCACCTCGTCGAGAACCCGGTCGCGAACCGCGGGTCGGGAGAGGAACAAGTCGTGCAGACCGCCGTCGAACCTGACGATCGTCACGTGCCGGCCGAGCTTGGTGGCCCGGCGCGCGATCTGCTCGACGTCGAGCACGGTGTCGACCAGGTGGAGCCCGTCGTGCCACTTGCGGGCGAAGTCGGTCTTCGCCGACGTCATCACCAGGACCGGCATGGGCAGCCCCAGACCGGCGGCGACCTTCTGGTGGCCCTGCAGGACCGCCCGCAGCCAGCCCACCCGGATGGCCGGGGAGGGGCTCGTCTTCAGCTCGGTGTCGTAGTCCCACTCCCCCTCCTGGGCGACGTGGATCGTCCGCGCGTAGAACCCGGAGTCCGGCAGCGGCAGGGCCGCGGTCGGTCGGTTCCCGCCCAGGGCGTCGATCACCGGTCCACCGAGGGCGCGGACCATGGCGGACCCCTGCAGGTCCAGCCACGGGGAGTTCAGGATCACCCCGGCCACCCGATCCGGATGGTCGGCGGCCCACAGCGTCGCGGTCAGACCCCCGGTGGAGTGGCCCACCAGGGTGAGCTGTTGGTGGTCCGCGGCGATCAGGTCGGCGGCCGCGCTCAGCTCCTGGTCGTACTCGGTCAGGTCCGCGATGAACCCGCGCAGCTGACCCAGCCGCAGACTGCGGCCGTACCGGCGCAGGTCGAGCGCGTAGAACGCGAACCCGGCAGCCGAGAACGCGTCGGCCACGTGCGTCTGGAAGAAGTAGTCGTTCCACCCGTGCAGGTAGAGCACGGCATGCTCCGACCGCTCACCGCCGGCCCGCCGCACCAACGTGGCGACGACCTCGATCTCCTCCGACTCCCCCGGTGCCCGAGCCGCCCCCGGCAACGGGATCTCGAAGGACTCGAACCCGTCGAGCACATCGCGTTCCCAGATCACGTGATCAAGCATCCCGCGTCACCACAACCGCTTTGAAGGCGGAGCAGAGCGCAATCCCGTTTGGTGCTTGAAGGCAGAGCGGAGCGCAAGCCCGTTTGGTGCTTGAAGGCGGGGGAGCGCAGACGGAGCGCAAGCCCGCGCGATCGCGAAGTGCAGGAAGCGCATCGACACCGGACACGTCTTTCCGTCCGGTGTCGATGCGCGACGAACGAGCGATCTAGAGCGCGGGCGAGCACCGCAACTCCGCCGTTACTTGATCAGTCTCCAGTTGACGGGGTACTTGTACTGCTCGCCCTTGTTGGAGGCGATCGCGGCCAGGATGCACAGGATCAGGGCGGCGATGCCGATCAGCGGGAGGAGGATCGCGCCGATCACGACCACCGTGAGGATCGAGCTGACGACCTGGGCGATCGTGTAGAGGATCGAGAAGTTCAGCGCCTCGGTGGTCGACTCCTTCAGCCACGGGCTGCGGTCCTTGAACA
Organism: uncultured Actinomycetota bacterium; assembly: GCA_963759915.1. Taxonomy (GTDB): domain Bacteria; phylum Actinomycetota; class Actinomycetes; order Propionibacteriales; family Propionibacteriaceae; genus Microlunatus. The sequence goes on from CAVXBJ010000062.1 coordinate 15,031, forward strand.
CCAGGTACGCGATCAGCGGGCCGACCAGACCGAAGAACGGGATGGAGATGTGGGTGAGCGTCGCCCACAGCCGCTCGTCGCTCGGCGACATCGGAGCCTGCTGGCCCTGGTACTGCTGCGGGTAGCCGGGCTGGTAGCCGCCGGCGGGCGGGTAGCCGGGCTGCTGCGGCTGCTGCCCGTAGCCCTGCTGCTCGTACCCCTGCTGGGGATAGCCCTGCTGGGGGTAGCCCTGCGGCTGACCGTACGGGTCGGACGCCGACTGCCCGCTCTGTGCGGTGGGCGGATAGCCCGGCGGCGGCTGCTGACCGTACCCCTGGGCGGGATAGCCCTGGTTCGGCTGCTGCCCGTACGGCGCCTGCCCGTAGGGCTGCTGCTGACCGTAGGGGTCGGACGCCGACTGCCCGCTCTGCGCGGTGGGCGGGTAGGCGGGAGGCTGTTGCTGCCCGTAGCCCTGGCCCGGCCCGTACGGCTGCTGCCCGTACGGCGGCTGCGCCTGCTGCCCGTACGGCTGCTGGGGCGCGGGGTCGGACGCCGACCCGTAGGAGCCCGCCGACGCCTGAGAGGCCGAACCGTAGGAGGTCGGAGCCTCGGACGCGCTCGGTGGCGCGTAGTGACCCTGTGGCTGATCGACGGGCGCGTCCAAGGACGAGCCGCTCGACGTGGACGCGTCGCTGGGTGCGGCGTCTGAGGTCGGGACGAAATCCTCCTGCTCCGGCGAGTCGGAGGGCTGGCGGCCCTCGGAGTCGGGAGCGGAGTACGGGTTCTGGCTCATACCACCAAGGCTATGCCCCAGCGGGTCCCGCGGCGGGAATCACCCCGACTTGCGCAGGTCGCCGTATCGGGCGTCGCCGTCGTCTTCATCGTCGGTGTAGCGCTCGGCGAGATCCTCGTACCCCGGCGGGACCTCGTCCGCGTAGGCCGGAGGGATGTCGTGCCCGGTATCCGGTCCCCGCAGCTCTCGCTCCAGGGACGTGAAGTCGGTGTCGACGGAGCGGTACTTCAGCTCCCGGGCCACCTTGGTCTGCTTTGCCTTCGCACGGCCGCGCCCCATGTCGGGTCGACCCCCTCGCACTTGTCGTCTGCCGCTGGCTCAGGCCACGGCGCAGGATGAATGAACAGTCGTGGGGCAAAGGCTACCCAATAGGAGCAATGCTGCAAGTAGCCACCCGGCGACCGGTCGGCGGAACTCCACCCGGAGTCGTACCGTTTCAGCGCGCGGGGTGCCGGCCGTCCAGGACGACTCGCTCACCGACCCCGGATTCGGCGCCTTCGGCCTCCCCACAGACCCAGGCCGGGAGGCCCCGGTCGGCCAGGGTGCGCAGCGCGTCGTCGACGGCGTCCGGGGCCACCAGGGCGACCATCCCGACGCCGAGGTTGAGGGTTGCCTCGAGGTCGTGCTGGGGCACCCCGCCGACCTCGGCGACCAGGTCGAAGACCGGCGGTGGTGTCCAGCTGGACCGGTCGATCCGCACCCGGACCGTGTCGGGCACGACCCGGGCCAGGTTGTTGGCCAGGCCTCCCCCGGTCACGTGACTCATCGCGTGGACCTCGGCCCCGCCGATCAGCGCCAGGCAGTCGAGGCTGTAGATCCGGGTCGGCTCCAGCAGCTCCTCGCCCAGCGTGCGGCCGAGCTCGGCGACCTCGCGGTCCAGGGCCCAGCCGGCCCCGGTGAAGAACACGTGCCGGACCAGCGAGTAGCCGTTGGAGTGCAAGCCCGAGGACGCCATGGCGATCGCCACGTCGCCCGGCCGGACCCGGTCCGGGCCGAGGATCGCGTCCCGCTCGACCACCCCGGTGGCCGCGCCCGCGACGTCGTACTCGTCGGGTTCCAGCAGCCCCGGGTGCTCGGCCGTCTCGCCCCCGACCAGCGCGCAGCCGGCCTGGACGCAGGCCTCGGCGATGCCCTTGACGATGGCCGCGATCCGCTCCGGGACGACCTTGCCGCAGGCGATGTAGTCGGTCATGAACAGCGGCTCGGCGCCGCACACCACCAGGTCGTCGACCGACCATGCCGACCAGGTCGAAGCCGATCGTGTCGTGCACGCCCATCGCCTGGGCGATCGCCACCTTGGTGCCGACGCCGTCGGTCGAGGTGGCCAGCACCGGGTGGGCCAGCTTGGCCAGCGGAGCGGCGTCGAAGAGCCCGGCGAAGCCACCGAGACCGCCCAGCACCTCGGGGCGGCGGGTCTTGCCGACCCACTCCTTCATCAGCTCGACCGCGCGGTCCCCGGCCTCGATGTCGACCCCGGCCGCCGCGTACGCGGACTTCTCAGGACTACTGGTCTCACTCACGAGCGGCGCCTTCCAGACACAGATCGCAACTCCGCGGGTGTTGCAGCACCAGCGAAGTCGAGTTCGGGCGACTGCGCGGGTGCCGCAGCATGAGCGCACCCATCCTCAGGGCCGGGCGAGGGCGTCGGCCGCCCCGATGCCGGCGGCAGCGGTGGACAACCCGTCGTCACCGGTGCGCAGGCCCGGCTCGCTCTCCAGCACGTGCTTGCCCAGTCGCTCGGCCAGCGGCAGCTCGATCGGGTAGACGCCGTCGAAGCAGGCCCGGCACAGCTTGTCCATCCCGGCCTCGGTGGCCTCGACCAGGCCGTCCAGGCTCACGTAGCTCAGCGAGTCCGCCCCGATCGAGCGACAGATCTCATCGACCGAGAGGCCGTTGGCGATCAGCTCGGCCCGGCTGGCGAAGTCGATGCCGTAGAAGCAGGGCCACTTCACCGGCGGTGAGGAGATCCGCACGTGCACCTCGGTCGCCCCGGCTTCGCGGAGCATCCGGACCAGGGCCCGCTGGGTGTTGCCGCGGACGATGGAGTCGTCCACCACCACGAGCCGCTTGCCGGCGATCACGTCACGGAGCGGGTTCAGCTTCAGCCGGATGCCGAGCTGGCGGATCGTCTGGCTGGGCTGGATGAAGGTCCGGCCGACGTAGGAGTTCTTGACCAGGCCCTGCCCGTACGGGATCCCCGACTGCTCGGCGTAGCCGATCGCCGCCGGGGTGCCTGACTCGGGCACCGGGATCACCAGGTCGGCCTCGACCGGGTACTCCTTGGCCAGGGTCCGACCGACCTCGACCCGCACCGAGTGCAGCCGGCGGCCGTTGATCATGGTGTCGGGCCGGGCCAGGTAGACGTACTCGAACAGGCAGCCCTTGGGGTCGGGCTCGGCGAACCGGCTGCTCCGCAGCCCGTCGGCGTCGATGCAGATCAGCTCACCGGGAGCCACCTCGCGGACGTAGGAGGCACCCACGATGTCCAGGGCCGCGGTCTCGCTGGCCACGACCCAACCGCGCTCGAGCCGGCCCAGCACCAGCGGACGGACGCCCTGCGGGTCGCGGGCCGCGTACAGCGTCTCCTCGTCCATGAAGACCAGGCTGAAGGCGCCCTTCAGGTGGGGCAGCACCTCCATCGCGGCCTGCTCGATGGTGTAGCCGGAGTAGGTGGCCAGCAGGGCGGTGACCAGGGAGGTGTCGTTGGTCGCCTCGTGCGAGAGTGCCCCGGGCACCAGCGAGCCCTCCTGGGCGTCCCGCTCGGCCAGCCAGCTCTGCAGCTCCAGGGTGTTGGTCAGGTTGCCGTTGTGGCCGAGGGCGATGCCGCCGGTGGCGGTGGGCCGGAAGGTCGGCTGGGCGTTCTTCCAGACGCTGGCCCCGGTGGTGGAGTAGCGGGCGTGGCCGATGGCCAGGTGACCGCGCAGGGAGCTGAGGGTGGACTCGTCGAAGACCTGGGAGACCAGGCCCATGTCCTTGAAGACCATGATCTGGGACCCGTTGCTGACCGCGATCCCGGCGGACTCCTGGCCGCGGTGCTGCAGGGCGTAGAGGCCGAAGTAGCTGAGCTTGGCCACCTCCTCGCCCGGGGCCCAGACCCCGAACACGCCACAGGCGTCCTGGGGACCGCGATCCTGGGGGTCGAGGTCGTGGTTCAGGCGACCATCGGCGCGTCTCACCGGAGGCGAGTTCACAGCGTCTCGAGCGGACCGTGAGCCCGGTGTGTGTGGCACTGCCTCATGCTATCGCGTCCTCCGCCCGGATCCGGACCTCACGGCGCGGCGCGACGATCCCGGCCGGGCCGGGTCCGGCGCACTAGGGTCGTCGCCATGTCTACGCGGCCGAACAGACCCTCGCCGCCGTCGGGGTCGTCCTGGAAGCGCCGCCTCCGCCGGCTCCAGACCGAATTGGGCGACTTCGCCGTCCGGAACCTCCTCAACCTGGGGGCGGTCGTCGCGGTCTGTCTGTTGATCGCCGCCGACGGGTCGACGATCCGGGCGGTCGGTGGCCTGGCCGGCCTGGCGTCCCTGGTGGGGATCGTGGTCCGCCGCTGGTCGGACTTCTCCCCCAGGCCGAGGGCCGGCCTGCTCGGCTACTTCGTCAGCGTCCGGCTGCTGCTGGTCGTCGCGATCGGCGGGGTCTTCCTGCACGCCCGGCCGGACGCCGGCACCCTCGAACAGGCGGCCGGCTGGGTCGCCGTGGGGATCTTGTTGCTGCTGGTGATGGCCGAGCCCCTGGTCAAGACGCTGCTGGGCACCACCAAGGTCGTGGTCCGCAACCTGCCCGGTGTGCCGCCGGTGCCGAAGGCACGGTTCTCCGCCGGCTGGATCGCGGCCGGCAACGTGCTGGCGATCGTCGTCGCGGCGGTGCTGGCCGCCGTCGGCGCTGCCGGGCTGGACCCTGCTGGTGCCGGCCCTGGCCACGGTCCCGCTGACCTGCTCACCGTCCGGCACGCGCTGCGGGCGACCGCGGCGAGCAAGCGGATCGAGCGGGACACCCCGGCCGCGCTGCGGGCGTACGCGCCGGCCTTCGTCGTCTACTACGCGACGGTGCAGGGCGCCCGGTATCAGCTGGGCATGTGGCTGCCGTACCTGGAGCGGCTCAACAAGCCGTACGTGGTGATCACCCGCAATCCGTCCACCGTGGCCGAGATCGCCACGATGACCAAGAAGCCGATCCTGGTCCCCCGCACCGACAAGAAGATGTCGGACCACCTGGACTCGATGGTGGTGCCGTCGATGAAGGCCGCGTTCTACGTGCAGGGCAGCGCGGCCAACTCCACCTTCCAGCGGTACCCGATGACCCACGTCTGGCTGAACCACGGGGACTCCGACAAGCAGGCCAACTACCATCCGCGGCACGCCACCTACAGCAAGCTCTTCGTGTCCGGGCAGCAGGGGGTCGACCGCTACGCCGCGCACGGCATCGAGGTGCCACCCGGCCGGTTCGAGATCGTCGGTCGGCCGCAGATCGAGGCGATCGAGGTCCGCGACGAGCCGCTGCCACCCGGGCGCCCCACGCACCGTGCTCTACGCGCCGACCTGGAAGGGCGGTCGTCCGAGCACCAACTACAGCTCGTTGCCCAACGGACTGACCATGATCAAGGCCGTACTGGAGCGAGGGTCCACGGTGGTGTTCCGGCCGCATCCCCTGTCCTACAACGACCGTACGGATGCGGCCCGGATCAAGGCCATCCACGAGCTGCTGGCCGCCGACCGGACGGCGAGCGGGCGACAGCACGTCTGGGGCAAGAAGGCCGAGAAGGAGTGGGACGTCGCCGCCTGCTTCAACGCCTCGGACGCCTTGATCACCGACGTGTCCTCGATCGCCTCCGACTACCTCGCCTCGGGCAAGCCCTTCGCCATGTGCGCGGTCCTCTCCTCCGGTGAGGCGTTCACCGCCGAGTTCCCGATGGCGCGGGTGGCGTACGTGATCGAGCCCGACCTGTCCACGCTGGACGAGGCCCTGGACCACCTGCACGGCGACGACCCGCTGGCCGAGAAGCGGCTGGCCTACCGGACGTACTGCCTGGGAGAGAACATCGGCCCGCACGCCGCCGACGAGTTCCTCCGGGTGGCGGGCGCGCTCACCGACTGATCCGCGGCCGGGGGCCGGACTGAGTCTCCTAGCCCTTCTTCTTCTCCCGCCAGGTGCGCTCGAACGGCAGCCGCCACGCGTTGGGCGCGACCAGCTGGTGGATCGAGTTCGGGCCCCAGCTGCCCTGCGGGTACGACTTCACCGGTGGCGGGTCCTCCAGCAGCGGGACCGAGCGATCCCACAGGCTCTCGATGCCCTCGGCGGTGGTGAACAGGGTGTGGTCGTCCCGCATCGCGTCCATGATCAACCGCTCGTACGCCTCCAGCACGTCGGCCGCGTACGAGGTCTCGTCGGTCGAGTACTGCATGGAGAGCTTCTCCATCCGCATCCCCGGCCCGGGCCGCTTGCCGTAGAACGACAGGGACACCTTGGACTCGTCGGCCAGGTCGAAGGTGAGGTGATCGGGACCTTGCGAACCGACACCGGAGTTGGCGGGGAACATGCTGCGCGGGGCTTCCTTGAAGGCGATCGAGATGATCCGCTGGCCCTCGGCCAGGCGCTTGCCCGTCCGCAGGTAGAACGGCACCCCGGCCCAGCGCCAGTTGTCGAGCCCGCACTGCAGCGCGATGAAGGTCTCGGTGTCGGAGTCCGGCGCGACCCCGGGCTCGTCCCGGTAGCCGGCGTACTGGCCGCGGACGACGTCGCGCGGGTTGATCGGCAGCAGCGACCGGAAGACCTTGTTCTTCTCCTCGCTGATCGCGAACGGCTCCAGCGCGGTCGGCGGCTCCATCGCCACGAAGGCGAGCACCTGGAACAGGTGGGTGACCACCATGTCCTTGTACGCCCCGGTCGACTCGTAGAACATCGCCCGCTTGTCCAGGCCGAGGGTCTCGGGGATGTCGATCTGGATGTGGTCGATGAAGTTGCGGTTCCAGATGGGCTCGAACAGCCCGTTGGCGAAGCGGAACGCCAGGATGTTCTGCGCCGCCTCCTTGCCCAGGAAGTGGTCGATCCGGAAGATCTGCCGTTCGTCGAAGGTCTGGTGCAGTCCGGCGTTGAGCTCGACCGCGCTGCGCAGGTCGGTCCCGAACGGCTTCTCCATCACCACCCGGGAGAACTCGACCAGGTTGGCGTCCTTGATCATCTTGATCACCGCCGGCGCGGCGGCCGGGGGCACGCTCAGGTAGTGCAGCCGCGGGGCGGTCCCCACCCAGCTTCTCCTCCGCCACCGCGACCGCGGCGGCCAGACCCTCCGCGCCGCGGCCCTGCGGCACGTACCGGAGCCGGGAGGCGAACTCCTCCCACTGCTCGTTGGTCAGCGCGCGGTGGCTGAACTGATCGAGCGACTCCTTGGCGAAGGCCCGGAACTGCTCGTCGCCCAGCTCCTCCAGCGACGTGCCGACGACCTGGATGTCGGGGGCCAGAGCCGACAGCGCCAGGTGGGCCAGCCCGGGGATCAGCTTGCGCCGGGCAGGTCCCCGGTCGCACCGAACAG
>CAVXBJ010000063.1:0-19823 GCA_963759915.1 uncultured Actinomycetota bacterium
GTCCGCCTGCAGGGCCTCGATGGCCAGCTGACCGTGCGTGCCGGGTCGGGTGCAGACGACCACGATGTCGATCTCGGTCCCGGCGAGGCCTCGGTCAGACTCGTGTACGCCGTGCCGCCGTGGGCCTCGACGAGGGGCTGGGCCGATCGGCGTGCGGATCGACCACGGCCACCAGCTCGAGACGGTCGCTCAGCTGGGTGATCACCTGGCCGTGGTGACGTCCGATCACGCCGGCACCGACCAGCGCCACGCGACGTCGCCCGGAGGTCTGGGGGGCACCATGCGTACGCGATCCCTTCGCTGCGGAGGATGTCGGTGAAGGCGGCGTGCGCCTGGGTCCACAGGTCCGCGCCGGAGAAGCCGCCGAGCGCGTTCTGCGTGCCCAGGTGCGGCTCGAGGGAGAAGAAGCCGTCGAAGCCGTCCTCCCGCAGGGCGCGGATCGTCTCGGCACCTCCCCGTCACCCGCTCCGGCCACCACCACCGACGAGTCGGCGAACCGGGCGTCCTTGATCTGGATGTAGACGGTGTGCGGGCGCAGGTCGGCGTAGCCCTCGCTGAACGGCTTCACCCCGCACTGCACGTAGTTCGCCGGATCCCAAGCCAGCCTGAGATTGGGGGAGTCGACCGTGGTGACGATGTCGAGGCAGCGACGCGGGATGTCACCGAAGATCTCCTTCTCGTTCTCGTGCACCGCGATCACGCCGGCCTCCTCGGCCACCTCGGCGATCGCTCGCATCCGGGGTGATCACCTCGTCACGGTGGTCGTCGGGATCGTCGCCTTCGGGGATGAAGAAGGAGAAGAGCCAGTACGGCGCCTCTCAGCAGCCGGGCGACCTCCGCGGCGTGCCGCATCCGCTCCAGGTGCGGCGCGAAGTCGTCGGTGATCGCGATCTTGCCGATGGGCGAACCGATGCTGGACACCCGCAGCCCGTGCTGGGTGAGGAGCTGCTGCACGGTGGCGAGCTGGTCGGCGTCGAGGTCGAGGATGTTGGTCCCCCAGGCGCTCCTGATCTCGATGTACTGCAGGCCGAGGCCGGTCACGACCTCGCACTGGGTGGCGAAGTCCTGGTCGATCTCGTCGGAGAAGCCGGAGAGGGTCCACATGGTGTTGCGTCAGTCCTTTGCTGGTGGGGGATCACTGTCATTCCCTCACCCCTAGGCTCCGGGTCGGTAGGGGTTGCCGCAAGTTGTCGAGGACGCCGTCCCCGCTGCGGAACATCGGCCCCGGCCGGCCCGGAGGAGCCGCGACACGCCGGCGACGGCCGCCGCCGGGGTGACCTTGCCGCGCGGCTCAGGGAGCCCATCGGCCCCGCGGACACCGCTTGGTCCGCAGCGACGCCCGGAACTCCACGTAGCACCCGCAGTCCAGGCAGGTGTGGGTGGCCAACCGGGAGCAGCCGGCGCAGACCCGGAGCCGGGCGTCGCGGACCGCCTCCTCGGCCAGGTCCCCCTCCACCGCAGCTGCTCGACGACCTCGGCGTGCACACGCTCCGGGGTCAGGTCCTCGCCGGGCCCGCAGCCGCGGCACGGCCGTCGCCGTTCCACCGTGGTCATGGATCAGGCCGACGTCCCGCGGACGGTCACGAAGGCGTGCGGCGGGATGGTCACCCGGACCAGGCCGCCGTCGGCCACCACGTCCAGCGGCCGGGGGGCCACCGCATCGAGACGGTCGGCGTCATTGAAGGTGTCGACGCGGTCGGCGGTCAGCACCAGCCCCGTGACGTCGGCGAGCCGGCCGCCCCGCAGGTCCAGGGTCAGCTCGACGGGCTCGGCGAGGTCAAGGTTCGAGGCCGACACCAGCACGGCGCCGTCCTTGGTGCTGGCCGAGACCGACACCGTCGGCACCGTCTCCTCGGCCACCTGGCGGACGAGGTCCGGGGCCAGCAGGTGCGCGTCCAACCGGGCGGCGTCCTGGTGCCCGGCGTTCATCGCGAACACGTGGTACGTCGGGGTCAGCACCAGGGCGCCGGAGTCCGGGTCGGTCAAGATCATCGCCTGCAGGACGTTGACCGTCTGGGCGATGTTGGCCATCACCAGACGCTCGGCGGCGGCGTGGAAGACATCGAGGTGCACCGAGGCCACCAGGGCGTCCCGCAGCGTGTTCTGCTGGTACAGGAATCCCGGGTTGGTGCCCGGCTCCACGTCCCACCAGGTGCCCCACTCGTCCAGCACCAGCCCGACCAGCCGCTGCGGGTCGTAGGAGTCCATCACGCTCATGTGCGCCGCCAGGATCGACTCGATCCGCCGCGACGCCGCCATGGTGCGCCAGTAGTCGTCGTCGTCGAAGCGGGTGGCCGATCCCTTGTTCTCCCACGGGCCCGCGGTCGTGTAGTAGTGCAGCGAGACGCCCTGGAACACCCCCGGTCGCCGCAGCGGGGTACCGAACGGGGTGAGCGCCTCCATCAGCGCCCGGGTCCAGGCCACGTCGTCGTCGTGCGCCCCGGCCGCGATCCGGTAGACGGCGTTGCCGCCGTGGTCACGGACGTAGGTGCCGTACTGCCGGGCCAGATCCGCGTACGCCTCCCCCCGCATGTTGCCGCCGCAGCCCCACGGCTCGTTGCCGATGCCGAAGAACGGCACCCGCCACGGCTCGTCCCGCCCGTGCTCGCGGCGGAGGGAGGCCATCGGTGAGTCGTCGGCCCGGGTCAGGTACTCGATCCACTCGCTCATCTCGCGCACCGTGCCGGAACCGACGTTGCCGTTCACGTACGGCTCGGCGTCCAGCAGCTCGCACAGGGCCAGGAACTCGTGGGTGCCGAAGGAGTTGTCCTCGACCACGTCGCCCCAGTGGGAGTTGACCATCCGGGGGCGCTGGTCGCGGGGTCCGATCCCGTCCCGCCAGTGGTAGTCGTCGGCGAAGCAGCCGCCGGGCCAGCGCAGGTTGGGGATCTGGAGCGCCCGCAGAGCCTCGACCACGTCGAGCCGGATGCCGCCCTCGTTCGGGATGTCCGAGTCCTCACCCACCCAGAAGCCGCCGTAGATGCACCGGCCCAGGTGCTCGGCGAAGTGCCCGTACACGTGTCGGCTGATCGTCGGTCCGGGCAGGTCGAGGTTGATGATGGCGCGCGCGGTAGACATTGCTACATCGTTGTACCCAGCGATGTGAACGTCAACATCCCGTCCAGATCTGGCGGTGGGCGGCTCAGTCCCGGTACGGCGACCGGCGGCCCACCCGGTGCACGTACAGCACGCCCACGCGTCCGTCGTCCAGCGGGTACGGCCCCGACTTCGGGTTGCAGGAGCACTCGCCGAACTCGTCCTCGGCATGGACCCGGTCCCGGACCGGGGTGAGGTGAGCCACCATCCCGTTGCGGTAGCTCGAGATCTGGAACCAGCCCGCCGGGAGTGACTCGGCGCGACGCCGCGACAGCGGCACGATCGCCCCCAGCAGACACACCAGCAGGACGAACGCAGTCAGCACGGTCAGCTCGACCGGGGGCACGAAGGGGGCATGCACCACGGTAAGAAGGCGTGACCGGCGACTCCAAACCGGATCTGCGTGTTCTTGGACACAGTGTTGGTCGTCGGCTCGCTGCTCGCTGCGCTCCACCGACTCCGTCCGTCCCTCCGCTCACGGCAGCTCGCGACGGGCGCTGTGTCTAGGCTGGCCCCCGTGGTGGGCTCCGACGACGGCGACCCGGACGTCCGGCCGGTGACGATCTACGACGTGGCCGAGGCCGCCGGGGTGGCCGCGTCCACCGTGTCCCGGGCGCTGTCCAAGCCGGGACGGGTGAGCTTCCGCACCGCCGAGCACGTCCGTACGGTCGCGGTCCGGCTCGGCTACCGCACCGAGGAGACCGAGCGCGACCCGCGGACGGACACCTCGCTGATCGCCATGGTGGTGGCCGACATCACCAACCCGGTCTTCTACGGCATGATCCGCGGTGCGGAACGGGCCGCGCGGCACGCCGGCTGCACGATGGTGCTCGCGGAGAGCCAGGAGTCAGCCGCGGCCGAGCACGAGGCCCTGCAGCGCATCGTGCCCGCCGTCGACGCGGTGATCCTCACGTCGTCGCGGATGTCCGATGCGGCGATCCGGACGCTGGCCAAGTCCGTGCGCGTGGTGGTCCTCAACCGCCTGGTCGACCAGGTGCCGTCGGTGGCCACCGACACCATCCAGGCGGTGCGGTTCGCCGCCGACCACCTGCTCGCCCGCGGCCACCGCACGCTGACCTACCTGGCCGGGCCGGAGGCGTCCTGGTCCGACGGGATGCGCTGGCGAGGCGTGCTGGAGGCGGGTCAGCAGCTGGCGATCCGGGTGCGCCGGAGCGGCCCGTACCGACCCACCATCGCCGGTGGCCGCGAGGCCGCGGCGGAGTGGCTGAGCTCCCCGACGTCGGCGGTCATCGCCTACAACGACCTGCTCGCCATCGGCTTCCAGCAGGGCGTGACCGAGGCCGGCCGGCAGATACCGGACGACGTGAGCGTGATCGGCTTCGACAACATCCGCGACGGCGAGCTGATCACCCCCGGGCTGACCACCCTGGCCTCCCCGCTGGCCAGTCTCGGCTCCGCGGCGGTGCAGCACCTGCTGCGGCCCCGCCATGCCGAGCCCGCCGAGACGGCCCCGCTCCTGCTGCCCAGCCGACTCGTGGTCCGTGGGTCGACCGGGCCGGCCCGCTGATCCCGCTCCCCCGGAGCACTCCGGCCCGGCGATCCGGCAACTCCCGGCAACCACTGGGTCATCGGACGACCCCTCCGCCACGATGAGTTCGTGACCACCCCGCCGCTCGCCCTGCACCCCGATCGACTGTTCCCGCCCGACCCCGGCGTCCGTCGACTCGCGGCGTCCCTGTACGAGCGCGTGCAGGGGCTGCCGATCATCTCTCCGCACGGGCACGTGCCGGCCGCGTGGTTGGCCGACGACATCGCCTTCGACGACCCCACCTCGCTGTTGATCACTCCCGATCACTACGTGACGCGCCTGCTGCACGCCCACGGCGTCGATCTGGGAGACCTGGGGGTCGGCCGGGAGTCCTTCTCGGACGAGGATTCCCGCCGAGCCTTCCGGATCCTGTGCGAGCACTGGGGCGCGTACCGGGGCACTCCGGTCCGGTTCTGGCTGGATGCCCAGCTCGCCGACATCTTCGGCATCACGGTCCGGCCGAGCGCGGCCACGGCCGACGCCATCTACGACCAGATCGCGGACCGGCTGCCCCGGCCGGAGTACCGCGCCCGGGCGCTCTTCGAGCGGTTCGGCATCGAGGTGCTCGCCACCACCGACGACCCCTGCGACGATCTCGCCGCGCACCGCCGGCTGGCCGACGACCCGAGCTGGAGCGCCCGGGTGGTGCCCACCTTCCGCCCCGATCGCTACCTCGAACCGCTGATCCCGACCTGGAACGCCGACGTGAACCGGTTGGCCGAGACCTCGGGGATCGAGACCGGCGACTACAACGGCTGGCTGGCGGCGATGGCCGCCCGGCGGGCGCACTTCATCGCCCACGGCGCCGTGTCGGCCGACCACAGTCATCTCGACACCCGGACCGACCCGCTCGAGGAGGCGGAGGCCACGCACCTCTACGCGCTGGCCCGCAAGGGCGAGATCACCCCGTCCGAGGCGGTCGCGCTGCGCCGGCACCTGCTGTTCCAGATGGGGCTGATGTCGGCCGAGGACGGCCTGGTGATGACGCTCCACCCGGCCATCCGGCGCAACCACCACACGGCGAGCGCGCAGGCGTACGGCACCGACATCGGCGCGGACATCCCCGTGCAGGTCGAGCTGACCGCCGCCCTGCAGCCGCTGCTGGACGCGGTGGGCACGCACCCGAACTTCCAGCTGGTCCTGTTCACCGTGGACGAGACCGTGTTCTCCCGCGAGATCGCGCCGCTGGCCGGCTTCTACCCCAGTGTGTACGCCGGGGCTCCGTGGTGGTTCCTGGACGCTCCGGAGGCGATCCTGCGCTACCGCTCCGCCGTGACCGAGACGGCCGGCTTCGCCAAGACGTCCGGCTTCATCGACGACACCCGGGCCTTCTGCTCCATCCCCGCCCGGCACGACATGTCCCGCCGTCTCGACGCGTCCTTCGTCGCGCGGCTGGTCGCGGACCACCGGCTGGAGGAGGACGAGGCGTACGAGGTCGTGCACGACCTGGCGGACACCAACCCCCGCCGCGCCTTCAAGCTCGGAACGGGCCCACGATGACCACCTCCGACGGCCTGCCCCGCCTGTCGCGGGCCCTGCCGGGGATGCCGGCGGCGGCACCGGTCCGGATCGTGCACCTCGGTCTCGGCAACTTCCACCGCGCGCACCAGGCCTGGTACACCGCCCACGCCGGCGACGGCGCCGACTGGGGTATCGCCGCGTTCACCGGGCGGCGGCCCGATGCCGCGGACGCGCTCGCCCCCCAGGACGGGCTGTCCACCCTGATCACCCGGGCCTCCGACGGCGACACCTTCGAGCTGATCGGCTCGCTGAGCGCGGTGCATGCCGCCGGCGAGCACGACGCGTACCTCGACTACCTGCGTCGCCCCGAGGTGGCCGTGATCACCATCACCGTCACCGAGCAGGGCTATCTCGCCGATGCCGCTCGCCAGCTGCGTCACACCGACGCGGTGGCGGCCGACATCGCCGCCCTGCAGGTAGATCCGACGGCTCCCGCGGGCACGCTGCCGGGACGGCTGGTCGCCGGGCTGGCCGCCCGCCGCGCGGCCGGAGCGGGGCCGATCACCGTCCTGTCCTGCGACAACCTCCCCGAGAACGGCGAGGTGGCCGCGTCCGTCGTCACCCAGCTCGCCCAGTCCGTCGACCCGGCGCTGGCCGAGTGGATCGGCGAGCACGTGGACTTCGCGTCGTCCATGGTCGACCGGATCACCCCGACCACGACGGACGCCGACCGGGCGCTGGTGGCCGCCGAGCTCGGCTACGTCGACGCCTCGCCGGCGGCCACCGAGCCGTTCCACGAGTGGGTCATGTCCGGCCGGTTCCCCGCCGGCCGGCCCCGCTGGGAGGACGCCGGTGCCCGGATCGTCGACGACGTCACCCCGTTCGAGCAACGCAAGCTGTGGTTGCTCAACGGCTCCCACTCCCTCCTCGCGTACGCCGGCAGCATCCGCGGCCACGCCTCCATCGACGAGGCGATCGCCGATCCCGCCTGCCGCCGGTGGGTCGAGGCCCTGTGGGACGAGGCGGCACCGCACCTCCCCCTGCCCGCCGACGACGTCGCGGCCTACCGGGCGGCGCTGCTGGACCGGTACGCCAACCCGCGCATCCGCCATCGGCTGGCCCAGATCGTGGCCGACGGCTCCACCAAGATCATCGTCCGGACGGTGCCGGTGATCCGCGCCGAACGCGCCGCCGGTCGGGTCCCGCTGGGCTGCGCCACGGTGGTGGCCGCCTGGATCCGGCACCTGCGCGGTCAGGGAGCACCGCTCAGCGACCCGGGCGCCGAACCGTTCCTCGCGGTGGTCGGGGCCGATGACCGGTCCGCAGCCCGCGCTGTGCTCGATCTGCTGGCTCCCTCGGGTGAGGTTGCCCCCGGGCTCGGGAGCGACGACGATCTGGTGGCAGCGGTCCTCGCACAGCTGTCCGCGGTGGTCGAGGACCAGCGGTGATCGACGACGGCGGAAGGGTGAGCTGAGATGAGCGACGAGGCGTACGGGACCGAACCGGGCGACCCGCACCGGGCCCGGCTGCTCGGTGGCGTCGGCGCGCAGCTGAGCGAGGCGCAGGTCGCCACCTTCGTGGAGCAGACCTTCGCCGGGGCGGACCTGGACGACAAGCGGATCTGCCTCGTCGTGCCCGACCGGACCCGCACCTGTCCGCTGCCGCTGATCCTCTCCGCGGTGCACCGGGCGCTGGCCGACCGGGCCAAGGAGGTGACGGTGCTGATCGCCCTGGGCACCCACCAGGCCATGTCCGAGGAGGCCCTCGGTGCCCACCTCGGCTACCCGGCCGGCGAGCTGGAGCAGACCTACCCGGGCTGGGAGGTCGTCAACCACGAGTCCTGGCTACCCGAGACCTTCACCTCGCTCGGCACCATCGGACGGGCGCGGATGAGCGAGCTCACCGGCGGGCTGATGACCGAGCTGGAGGTCGAGGTCCGGATCAACCGACGGGTCGCCGACGCCGACGTGGCCATCGTGATCGGACCGGTGTTCCCGCACGAGGTGGTGGGCTTCTCCGGCGGCAACAAGTACTTCTTCCCCGGGGTCTCCGGTCCCGAGCTGATCGACGTGTCCCACTGGGTCGGGGCCTTGATCACCAGCGCGGAGATGATCGGCACCCGCGGCGTCACCCCGGTCCGCGCCCTGGTCAACGAGGCCGCCTCGCTGATCCCCGCGGAGCGGCTGGCCCTGTGCCTGGTCGTGGAGTCCGGGGCGGACACCCTGCACGCGGCGGCCGTCGGCACGCCCGAGGACGCCTGGGCCGCCTGCGCGGCGATCTCCGCCGAGACCCACGTCAGCTACCTCGACCGGTCGTACCGGCGGGTGCTGTCGATCATGCCGACGAAGTACGAGGACATCTGGACCGCCGCCAAGGGCTTCTACAAGCTGGAGCCGATCGTGGCCGACGGCGGCGAGGTGATCATCTACGCCCCGCACATCACCCAGATCTCGGTGATGCACCCGCAGATCAGCGAGATCGGCTACCACAACCGCGACTACTTCCTCGGGCAGTGGGACCGGTTCGTCGACCGCCCGTGGGGAGACCTCGCGCACTCCACCCACCTGCGCGGCCAGGGCACCTGGGACGCCGAGCACGGCGAGCGGAACCGGGTGGCCGTGACCCTGGCCACCGGCATCCCGCGGGCCGACGTGGAGGCGGTCAACCTGGGCTACCTCGATCCAGCGGAGGTCGACGTCGCCGCGTACCAGGCCGATCCCGACACCTTCGTGGAACCGCACGCGGGCGAGGTCCTCTACCGGCTGCGGAACGGTGCCGCGTGAGTGACGTCGCGTCGTTGATCACCGCGTACCCCGCCCCCGGCGGTGGGAGCCGGGCCGCCGTGCTGGTGCTGCCCGGCGGCGGGTACCAGATGCTGGCCGATCATGAGGGGCACGACTACGCCGAGTGGCTCCGCGGCCTCGGGCTGCACGCGTTCGTGCTCCGCTATCCGGTGGCGCCGGCCCGCCATCCCGAACCCGTGACGGTGGCGACGGACGCGCTGGCGTACGTGCGTTCCGGTGATCATGGTCTGGCGGTCGACCCCACCCGGGTCGGCGTGATCGGGTCCTCGGCCGGCGGTCACCTGGCGGGCTGCCTCAGCGTCGGGGTGGCCGGCCCGGACGCAGCCCGGCCGGACTTCACGATCTTGTGCTACCCGGTGATCTCGTTCGTCAGTGAGCCGCACCAGGGGTCGGCGACGAACCTGCTCGGCCCGGAGCCGACGCGACCGGCGCTGGAGGATCTGTCCCTGGAGCGCCGGGTCGACGCTCGGACACCGCCCACCTTCCTCTGGTCGACCGCGGACGACGAGGCCGTGCCCGTGGGCAACAGCCTCCAGTACGCGAAGGCGCTGACCGAGCAGGGGGTGCCCACCGAGCTGCACGTGCTGCCGCACGGTCGCCACGGACTGGGCCTGGCCCCGGACGTGCCCGAGGTGGCCGGCTGGAGCCGGCTGTGCGAGGACTGGCTGCGTCGGGGTGGTTGGGCCGAGCCGGTGCAGGACCTGCCTGCGTGACCTCGAGATCGCGGCTCAACCGGCCGCTCGCCCTGCTCGTCGCGGGCACCTTCTTCATGGAGATCCTGGACGGGACGATCCTGTCCACCGCCGCGCCGGCCATCGCGGCGGACCTCGGGGTCGCCCCCGTCGACATCAACACGGCGATGACCGGCTACCTGATCGCCTTGGCGGCGGGCATCCCGGTCAGCGGCTGGCTCACCGAGCGGTTCGGTGGCCGGCGGATCCTGGCCGTGGCCATCGCCGTCTTCACCCTCGCCTCCATCGCCTGCGCCGCCAGCTCGAGTCTGCCCGTGCTGGTGGCGATGCGGATCGTGCAGGGCTTCGGCGGAGCGCTGATGGTGCCGGTCGGGCGCCTCGTGGTGCTCCGGGAGACGAGCAAGGCGGACATGCTCGACGCCATCGCCTATCTCACCTGGCCGGCCCTGCTCGCCCCGGTGATCGCCCCGACCCTGGGCGGCTGGATCGTCACCGTGGCGACCTGGCACTGGATCTTCCTGATCAACGTCCCGCTGGGGGTGCTGGCCTTCGTGATCACCTTGCGGGTGGTGCCGGCGACCCGCGCGGACGACCCACCGCCCCTGGACTGGTTCGGCTTCGCGTTGTGCGGCGGCAGCCTGGCCGCGTTCATGATCTTCATCGAGCTGCTGCAGCCGCAGGGCGGTCTGGATGGCGGCGCCGTGTTGATCAGCGGCCTGGCCGCGGTCGCGTTGATCATCGCCACCGGCTGGTGGTTGCGGCGGGCCTCCCACCCGATCCTGCGGTTCGACGCACTGCGGGTGCACACCTTCGCGGTCAGCAACCTGGGCGGCGGCCTGTACCGGCTGGTGATCAGCGCCGTGCCGTTCCTGGTGCCTCTGTTGCTGCAGGTCGGTTTCGGCTTCTCCCCCGTCCTGTCCGGGACCATGCTCCTGCTGCTGTTCCTGGGCAACGTGGCGATCAAGCCGGCCACCAGTCCCCTGATCCGCCGGTTCGGGTTCCGCTGGGTGCTGATCGGCAGCGTGGCGGCCGGGGCGGTGGTGATCGGCGTCCTCGGACTGGTGCAGGCCACGACGTCCCTCGTGGTGCTCGGCGGGTTGCTGCTGCTCAGCGGGGTGTTCCGCTCGATCGGTTTCAGCGCGTACAACTCGCTGCAGTTCGCCGACATCGCCGGCACCAGCATGACCGGCGCCAACACCTTGTCCGCCACGCTGCAGCAGCTGGCCGGCGGGCTCGGGGTGGCGGTCGGCGCTCTGCTGCTGCGGACCGGCGAGCACCTCGTACCGGCGGCCTCCGGGACCGCCGCGTACGCGTACGCGTTCGGTGGGCTGGCCCTGATCATGATCATCCCGCTGGTCCAGGCCTGGCGGCTGGACCCCGCCTCGGGCTCGGAGCTGGCGGTCCGCCGCTGATCTCGGGTGGGCGAAGACGTCAGTCCGAGACGCGGCGGTAGCTGGCGGCACACCCCACCCAGCCCGCAGCCGTCCGTGACTCCGCGGCGGCATCCGGTCGGCAGCCCGCCCGGCCCGCCACTGTTCCTGGCTCCGCGGTGGGATCCGGCAGACTCTCCGCCTGGGCTTCAGGACCAGCGGTCCCGGACCGCCTCCACTTGAGCCGCCAGTTCCAGGCCATCCACGTCGATCACGTCGTCGTACCGGGTGACGTCGTCCACCTGCTGCCGGTGCAGGAACTCGAACTCGTCGTCGGTCAGGTAGACGGGTCGCTGGGTGGCCCGTCGACGTGCTTCCGCCAGGGAGATCCGGAGGTGGACGATCAGCACCGCGGGGAGCCGCTCCCGGTAGAGCTCCGCGGTCCGCGGCGTGAGCACATCGGCGATCACGACCTCGATCCCCGAGCTCGCGAAGCGCCGGGCGAGATCGCAGGCGTTCTCGACGCCGATCCGCTGCTGGACCAGTCCGGCGGGCCCGTCCCACGGCGCGGCGTGCCCGGCGACCACGAGCTGTCGGAGGTCGTCGACGTCGATCATCGCGGCCAGCGGCAGGGCGTCGGCGAGGACGCGAGCCGTGGTGCTCTTGCCTGCGGCGGGCGGACCGGTGAGGAGAAGGGGTCTCACCACCCCAACTCTCGCACTGCCCTCAGCGGCTGAGCGCGTACACCTGCTCGATGATCGCCAGCGCCTTGATGCCCTCGGCCGGATCGATCCAGAACGGCTTGCCGGCCGCCGCCTGCGCGTGGAAGTCCGCGATCAGCAGCTCGTGGGACACGCCCCAGTAGGAGCGTCCGCCCGACTCCGCCCGACGTTCGGGCACCACGTCGACCCGGCCGTCCGCCCAGCTGATCGTCAGGTCGCCGCGGATGGACAGCTGGGCGTTCTCGGTGGCGATGTCGATGCCGACCGGGAAGTCCACGGCCGCCGTGTTGGTGGCGAAGCAGACCGAGCGGACACCTCCGGGATGGTCGAGGATCAGCTGCGCGGAGTCCTCGACGTCGATCACGTCGCCCAGCAGGTAGGTGTCGGCCCGACCCCCGACGGCGGTCACGTCGCCCAGGAACCACTGGAGCAGGTCGATGGTGTGGATGGCCTGGTTGATCAGGGCACCGCCGCCGCTGTGGATCCGCTCGCCCCGCCAGGGCCGCGCCTCGTAGTAGGCCGGACTGCGGTGCCAGGCCACCGTCGCGAACGCCCCGCGCACGGCGCCGAGCTCGCCCGAGGCCAGCAGCTCCCGAACGGCGAGCGAGGTCGCGTTGTACCGGTTCTGGAAGCAGATGCCGACGGTGGCGTCCGGGTGGTCGGCGGTCCACCGCACCAACCGCTCAGCCTCGGCGACCGTGGCGGCCACCGGCTTCTCCGACAGCACCGCCACCCCCGCCTCGAGGCAGACGATCGCGGGGTCGACGTGCTGGTCGTGCGGCGTGCTGATCTGGACCAGGTCCGGTCGGACGGTCTCGATCATCGTCCGCGGATCGGTGAAGCCCGGTACGCCGTAGCGCTCCCCGACCCTGCGGGCGACCTCGGCGTCGACGTCACAGACCGCGACGAGCTCGCTGCCCTCGATCCGGCCGATGGCCTCCAGATGCACCACGGACACGTCTCCGCACCCGATCACGGCAGCCCTGATCACCCGACACCTCCGTCGCTCTCGGCCGGCATGGCGTCACCGGCTCCTGGTCGATGCTCGCAGGCCCGGTGCCGCCCGACAACGACGTTGCCAGAGGTTGTCACGCCCGAGCGACGCCTGGGGCCGGCGGTTAGGGTGACAGATGTGACCGATCTCGCCGTACATGTAGGAACGCTGACCGAGGCGACCAAGAGCGTGGCGGCCGACCTCGTCGGCATCCGACGGCTCGGGGTCGCCTTCTCCGGCGGCGTCGACTCCTCCGTCCTGCTGGCCCTCGCCGCCCGGGTGCTCGGCCCGGACCAGGTGGTCGCCGTGCTCGGGGTCTCCCCCAGCCTGGCGGCCGCGGAGAGGCGGGGCGCCCACGCGGTGGCCCGGCAGATCGGGGTCGAGGTCGTCGAGGTCGAGACCGCCGAGGGCGACCGGGCGGCCTATCGGGCGAACGGCCCGGACCGGTGCTACCACTGCAAGGACGAGCTCTTCGCCACCATCGACGCCGGCGTCGCCCGCTCACTGGGGCTGGACGCGATCGCGTACGGCGAGAACGCGGACGACGTCCGTCGGACCGACCGGCCGGGCGCCAGGGCGGCCACGGAGCACGACGTCCGACGCCCGCTGGCCACGGCTGGGCTGACCAAGGCCGACGTCCGCACCATCGCCCGCGAGCTGGGGTTGGACGTCGCGGACAAGCCGGCGTCGCCGTGCCTGGCCTCCCGGATCCCGCACTTCGAAGAGGTCACCCCGGAGAAGCTCGGTCAGATCGACCGGGCTGAGGAGGCCCTGCGTGATCTCGGACTGGGTGATCTCCGGGTACGCCATCACGGCGACATCGCCCGGCTGGAGCTGACCGTCGACGATCTCGCCCGGATCGCGATGGATCCCCTGCGCAGCGAGGTTCTCCGCGCCGTCCGGGGAGCCGGCTTCCGCTACGTGACCCTGGATCTGGCCGGGATGCAGTCCGGCGCCTTCACCCTGCCGCTGGTCGCGGTCCACCATGGCTGATGACCTGAACGTGGACAGCCTCGATCAGATCGCCCAGCTCGACCTCGGACGGCTCGAGCGGCGCGGCTACCCGGAGGCCGTGTTCTGCGAGGGCAAGACCGCCGACCAGGTGGGCAGGATCGCGACCGCCCTGGCCGACCAGGCGCAGGTCTCGCTGTTCACCCGGGTCCGGGAGGAGCACGTCCGGGCCATCCACGCCGTGCTGCCGGACGCCGCGTACGACGCCACCGCCCGCCTGGTCGCCTGGCCGCCCACCCCACCGGAGCCCACCGGCGGCACCGTGCTGGTGCTGGCCGCCGGAACCTCCGACCTCCCGGTCGCGCAGGAGGCGCTGCTCACCGCTCGCCATCTCGGCCGCAACGCCGAGCTGGTCGTCGACGTGGGGGTGGCCGGGCTCCACCGGATCCTGGCGCAGGTGCCCCGGCTGCGCGCGGCGAAGGCGATCGTGGTGGCCGCCGGCATGGACGGTGCGCTGCCCAGCGTGGTCGCCGGACTGGTCGCGGCACCCGTGGTCGCCGTCCCGACCTCGGTGGGGTACGGGGCCGCGTTCGAGGGCCTGGCCGCCCTGCTCACCATGCTGAACGCCTGTGCACCCGGCGTCGCCGTGGTCAACATCGACAACGGGTACGGCGCCGGGCACCTGGCCGCCCAGATCGCCGCGCCGTGAGCACTGCTCCGCCGATCGCCGGTCCCCCCGGCACCGCTCGGCACGCCTGGATCGACGCCTCCGCCGGGATCGCCGGCGACATGCTGCTCGGGGCGTTGGTCGATGCGGGCGCGGATCTCGCGGTCGTGCAGGCCGCCGTGGAGGCGGTGGTGCCGGCCTCCGTGCGGCTCGCCGCCGACGAGGTCACCCGGGCCGGGCAACGGGCCACCAAGATCACCGTCGAGGTGATCACCGAGGACCTCCCGCACCGCCGCTGGGCGACCATCCGCGACAGCCTGACCGGCGCCGCCATCGCCGAGCCCGTCCGCCACCGGGCCCTGGCCACCTTCGCCCGGCTGGCCGAGGCCGAGGCTCAGGCCCACGGGATCCCCGCCGACGAGGTGCACTTCCACGAGGTCGGTGCGCTGGACTCCATCGCCGACGTGGTGGGGGTGGCGGCGGCCCTCGACGACCTCGGCGTGACCACCCTCAGTGCGGGCTCGGTGGCCGTGGGCTCCGGCCGGGTCCGTGCCGCTCACGGTGACCTGCCGGTGCCCGTTCCGGCGGTCGTCCGGCTGTCGACCGGGTGGCGGGTGCACGCCGGTGGCAGCGGGGAGCTGACCACGCCGACCGGGATGGCCCTGGTGGCTGCCCTGGCCGAGCGGTGCGAGGACCTGCCGTCGATGATCGTGACCGCCACCGGCGCCGGAGCGGGCACCAAGGACTTCCCCGGACGCCCGAACATCACCCGGGTGCTGCTGGGCGACACCCCGTCGACGGCCGGCTCGACGCCCGGGTCCGAATCGCTGATGATCATCGAGGCCAACGTCGACGACCTGGACCCGCGGCTGTGGCCCGGCGTCCTGGATCGATTGCTGCGCAGCGGGGCCAACGACGCCTGGCTGGTACCGATCGTGATGAAGAAGGGGCGACCCGCTCACGTCCTCACCGCCCTCTGCCGGCCGGAGCTCGCGGCGGCGCTGCAGGTCGTGATCATGGAACACACCAGCACCCTCGGCGTCCGTCAGCACCCGGTGACGCGAACCGCCCTGTCGCGCGGTTGGGCCCGGGTCGAGGTCGAGGGCCACGGCGTACGGATCAAGGTCGGTCACGACGCGACCGGTGTCCGCCAGGTCAACCCCGAGTTCGAGGACGTGGTCCGGGTGGCCGCCGAGACCGGCCTCGCCGAGCGTGACGTGCTGGACCGGGCCCGCTCCGCCGCCCGTGCCGGCGGGCTGGTGATCGGGGCCGCCGTCCCCACCGGCCTGTCGTCCCAGCCGGTCGGGTAGTCGCGTCCTCCACGGAGGAGCTGAGCGTGGCCAGGGCGCGATACGGTGATCCGCGCCCGGTTCGAGAGGTGGTGGCGGGGGTGCCGATCCCGGGACGACGGTCTCGCGACTTGCGCAACGAGTCGCGCTTCGACGTGGTGCGAGCCGTCTACTCCAGCACGACGCCGACCCGGCAGGAGCTGGTGGCCGCGACCGGGCTCAGCTTCGCCACCGTGTCGAACATCGTCAACGAGCTGATCTCCGTCGGCATGCTCGTCGAGGCGAGCCGCGAGGACTCCAACGGCGGCCGGCCGCGCGCCCGGCTGCGGGTGCCGCCCGAGCGGGGCCTGCTGATCGGGGTCGACGTGGCCGAGACCTACATCCACGTCGACGTGTTCGACGCCGCCCTCGACCGACGGTCCCGGTTCGAGCGGGAGATCACCGAGCGCTCGGACCCGGCGTACGTCCTCGGGGAGATCGCGGACTGCGTGCGGGCCGGCACCACCGACGGCGATCTGAGCTCGGTGCTGGGTATCGGCATCAGCCTTCCCGGCCAGGTCGAACCGGAAGCCGGGGTCTCGGTGTTCGCGCCCAACTGGGCGTGGCGCGACGTCCCCGTGCAGAGCATGCTGCGTGATCACATCCCCGCGCCGGTCTACCTGGACAACCCGCTCAAGGCGAACACCGTGGCCGAGCTCTGGTTCGGTCACGGCCGCGAGGTCGGCGACCTGGTCACGATCAACCTCGGCACCGGCGTCGGGGCCGGGATCGCCTGGCACGGAGACCTGCTCCGGGGCGAGACCAACAACGCCGGCGAGTGGGGTCACACGACGTTGATCATGGACGGTCGGCAGTGCCGCTGCGGGCGGCGCGGCTGCATCGAGGCGTACGTCGGGGTGCCGGGGCTGATCGCGCTGTTCGAGGCCGAGCACCCCGGTCACCCCTATCTGGACGGCGGCCAGACGGCCTTCATCGCCGCCGTCCGGGCCGGCCTCGAAGCCGGCGAGCCGGCCGCGTCCTGGATGATCGGGACCTTCGCCCACCACCTGGGGGCCGGGCTGGCGAACGTCGTCAACATGCTCAACCCTCGTCGGATCGTGTTGTGCGGCTGGACCGTGAACTACCTCGGGCCGTGGCTGCTCGAACCGACCCGGACGCGGATGGTCGCCGAGTCGATCGCCGGATCCGTGGCGGAGGTCGACCTCGTGCTGACGGCGATCCCCGACCGCCCGGTGGCCCTCGGGATGGCCACCCTGGCCCTGCAACGGTTCCTGGAACGGATCGGGCTGCCGAGCCGTCCGGCGGGGCGCCCCCTCGGCGCGGCTCCCAGTCGCTGATCTTGGTACCGTAGGACTCTCGGGACCACCTCGGGGACGACAAAGGTGCGTCGACATGAACCACTCCACCCATCCGCTCGCGCGGGACCCCGGCGCCGTACGGCTGCTGGAGCACAATCTGCTGGAGATCGAGGAGTCGCTCGGCGCCGACTCGTTCACCCTGGACGCGGACGAGGTCACCTTCCGACGCCGAGCCCGCGGCACCCGCCCCGCCGCCACCTGGCGCGGACGGATCGGCGACTGGCTCGTCCAGGACGGGGAGGCGCACTGGCGCATCGCCAGCGACCAGCCCACCACGCTGGATCAGCCGGTCCGCGAACGAACCTGAGCACGCTGCCGAGCTGCCCGGAGGGTGTCTCGCTCACCGGGAGCCCTTGACCCGACTGGTCATGATGGAACGCGTCGGCGGCCGCGATCGTCGGCGCTGACGAGGAGGCTGGACAGTGGACACCGTCGTGGTGGGGATCATCGCCGTGTTGATCGGAGCGCTGTTGTGCTTCCGCGGCTACGTGACGATGCGGTTGATCATCAGCCTGTTCGGGGCGTTCGTCGGGTTCCTGCTCGGCGCCGGGCTGGTCGCCGGGGTGACGGACAGCGGCTTCGGCCAGCTGGCCCTGAGCTGGCTGGTCGGCATCGTCGGTGCGGTGATCTTCGGGGTGCTGGCGTACTTCTCGTACCAGATCGCGGTCGTGATCGGGCTGGCCGGGATCGGCTTCACCATCGGGACCACCGTGATGGCCGCGATCGGCGTCGGATCCCCGGTGGCCACCGTCGCCGTCGGCCTGCTGGCCGGTGCCCTGCTGGCCGTGATCGCCATCATGACCGACCTGCCCGCCGTCCTCCTCGTGGTGCTGACCGCGCTGGCCGGCGCCAGTATCACCGTGGCCGGGGTGATGGTGATCGCGGGAACCATCGGGATCAACCGGCTGACCGCCGAGGGGGTGGGCGCCGAGATGAGCCGCGGCTGGTGGTGGTACGTCCTGTACGGCGGACTCGCCCTGCTCGGGATCATCGCCCAGCTACGCTCCCGCGGACCCCGCACGATGCGTCAGCAGTGGGGATCCCCGGTGCCGGCCGGGTCCACCGCCCGCTGAGCGTCTCCTCACTCGGCCCGGCTGGGGCACAATCCAGCCGTGACCCCTGAGCCTGCACCGGCACTGCACCTGGACCTCCGGCCCGACGAGCACTGGTGGGGTGGTGCGGTCGCCGACGGGCAGGTGATGCCGTTCGGTGACCGACCCCATCGTCGGGACCTGGCGACGAACGCGGGACTGCTCGACCGCCCGGGTGACGGAGCCAACCAGTCCGCGCCGCTGCTGGTCTCCAGCACCGGTCGGTACGTCTGGTCGGAGCTCCCCTTCACCTTCGCCTTCGACGGGGTGGGCGGCCTGGACATCGTCGGCACCGGCGTCGTCGTGGGTCGGTCCGACGGCTCGCTCGCCGCGGCCCACCGAGCCGTGTCCCGCCGCTACTTCCCTGCCTCGGGAGCGATCCCGGCCGAGCAGATGTTCACCGCTCCGCAGTACAACACCTGGATGGAGATGCCGTACCGGCCGACCCAGGCGAGCGTGCTCGCGTACGCGCAGGGGATCCTCGAGGCCGGCTTCCCGCCCGGCGTGATCATGGTCGACGACCGCTGGTCCCGGGACTACGGCGCCTGGCAGTTCGACGGCACCCAGTTCCCCGATCCGGCGGCCATGATCGACCAGCTGCACGCCTGGGGCTTCTCGGTGATGGTGTGGCTCGTGCCGTTCCTGAGCCCGGACGGCGACAGCTTCCGCCACGCCGTACGCCAGGGCTGGTTGATCACCGGAGCCGACGGTGAGCCGATCATCCGGAAGTGGTGGAACGGCTACAGCGCGCTGCCCGACCTGACCGAACCGGCTGCGCTGGACTGGCTGCGGGCTGAGCTGCGGCAGCTGCAGGACCTCGGTGTCGACGGGTTCAAGTTCGACGCGGGCGATCTTCGTGACTACCGGGTCGACGACCGGACACGGGCGGGGGACGGACCCACCGGACAGTGTCAGGCGTGGGCTCGCTTCGCCGCCGAGTACGCCTTCAACGAGCTTCGGGCCTGCTGGAAGATGGGCGGCTGGCCGCTCGCCCAGCGGCTGCACGACAAACCGTGCCGCTGGGGAGCCGGCGGACTCGGGTCCCTCATCCCCGAGGCGATCGCCCAGGGCCTGATCGGCGCGGTCTTCAACTGCCCCGACATGATCGGCGGAGGCGACGCGGCGGACGTGCTCGACGGCGAGTCCGTCGACCCGGAGCTGTTCGTGCGCTTCGCCCAGTGCTCGGCGCTGTTCCCGATGATGCAGTTCTCCCAGGCTCCCTGGCGGGTGCTGGACGCCGAGCACCTGGCCGCTGTGCGTGCCGCAGTCGAGCTCCGCCAGTCGTTGCTGCCCGAGATCGTGACGCTCGTCCGGCACGCCGCCGACACCGGCGAACCGATCCTGCGACCGCTGGCCTACCACCACCCCGGCTACCACGCTGTCCACGATCAGTTCCTGCTGGGCGAGGACCTGCTCGTCGCCCCGGTGCTCGAGCGCGGGGCGACCTCGAGGACGGTGCGGCTGCCACCCGGTCGCTGGATCGCCGCCGACGGCGTCACGGTCAGCGGACCGACCGAGATCGAGGTCGCCGTGACCCTGGCGTCGCTGCCGTGGTGGCGTCGGGTCGGCTGATCGAGCGCGTCGGGCCCGGGCACGACAAAGGGGTCCTTCGTGGCCCCCTTCGGTCACGAAGAACCCCTCGTCGTCAGGACTTACCGGGCGTAGCTCTCCGACAGGCGACGACCGTCAGCCTGGGAGAACACGTGCACGTGCTCCGGGTCGATCTTGAGGCGGATCGTCGATCCACGCTCGGGTGGGTTGCGCGACGAGATGCGTGCG
>CAVXBJ010000064.1:0-15364 GCA_963759915.1 uncultured Actinomycetota bacterium
TGGCGCGCGCCGTGGTGCGCAGCACCCGGCGCGCCCTGGTGATCGCCGATCTGCCGTTCGGCTCGTACGAGGAGGGCCCCAACCAGGCGCTGGCGACCGCCACCCGGTTCATGAAGGAGGCCGGGAGCCACGCGGTCAAGCTGGAGGGCGGGGTGCGGGTCGTCGACCAGATCCGCAAGCTCGTGTCCGCCGGCATCCCGGTGATGGGTCACATCGGTTTCACCCCGCAGAGCGAGCACGCCCTCGGCGGCTACCGGGTCCAGGGCCGTGGGGACTCCGCCGACCAGGTGCTGGCCGATGCCCACGCCGTGGCCGAGGCCGGCGCCTTCGCGGTGGTGCTGGAGATGGTGCCGGTCGAGGTGGCCAAGCGGATCACCGCCGAGCTCGACGTGCCCACGGTCGGCATCGGCGCGGGCTCGGACTGCGACGCCCAGGTGCTGGTCTGGCAGGACATGCTGGGGTTGCGGACCGGCAAGCTGCCGCGCTTCGTCCGCCAGTACGCCGACCTCGATGCGGTGATGAGCGAGGCGGTCGGCCGCTACGTCGACGACGTGCGCACCGGTGCCTTCCCGGCGGAGGAGCACACCTTCCGCGGAGGCTGGTCGTGAGGGTCGCGGCGAGCGTCGCCGAGCTGGAGCTGCGTCGGGCCGAGCTGACGGGAGGGATCACCCCGCCCAACGTCGCCTTCGTCCCCACCATGGGGGCCCTGCACGAGGGACACCTGTCCCTGGTCAAGCTCGCTCGCGGCGTGGCCGACGTGGTGATCATGAGCATCTTCGTGAACCCGCTCCAGTTCGGCCCCAACGAGGACTACGCCCGGTATCCCCGGACCCTCGACGCCGACCTCGCCAAGGCGGAGGCGGCGGGCGTCGACATCGTGTTCACGCCGAGCGTCGCCGAGATCTACCCGGCCGGCCGGCAGATCAGCATCAACGCCGGCGCCATCGGCTCCGTGCTGGAGGGTGCCGCGCGACCCGGGCACTTCGACGGGGTGCTGACCGTGGTCCTGAAGCTGCTGAACATCGTGCGGCCCGACATCGCGGTCTTCGGGCGCAAGGACGCCCAGCAGCTGGCCTGCATCCGCCGGATGGTGCTCGATCTCAACCTGGACACCGACATCGTCGGGGCACCGATCGTGCGGGAGCCCGACGGGCTGGCGATGTCGAGTCGCAACCGCTTCCTCAGCCCGGCCGAGCGCGCCTCCGCCCTCAGCCTGCACGCGGCGCTCCGAGCCGCCGAGCTGGAGACCACACCGGAGGAGGCGTTGGCGGCGGCCGAGCGGGTGCTGGCCAAGCCGGTCAGCACCGGCGAGATCGCTCTCGACTACGTGATCATCGCGAACTCCGCCACGATGGCCGCCGTGCCGCCCGACCACCGGGGACCGGCCCTGGCCATGGTGGCTGCGACGGTCGGGACGACCCGCCTGATCGACAACACCGAGCTCGATCTTCGCCGACGCCGACGCCCTCGCCGACGACTGATGGCGGACCTGGAGTCGGCGGTCGACGAGCTGTACGCCGGCTCTCCCGACGACTTCATCGAGCACCGCTACGGCGCTGGTGGCCGAGGCGCGAGCCGACCAAGGACCGGGCGCTGGCCACCGCCATCGGCGCCCTCCGACGACCGACCCGATCGGCCTGGTTGGTCAACCTGTACGCCCGCCGGGCCCCCGACGAGCTGGCGGAGCTGCTCGATCTGGGGGAGGCGCTGCAGACCGCTCAGCGACAGCTGTCCGGGCCCGATCTGCGACGCCTGTCGGCCGACCGCGGCAAGGCCCTGGCCGCGGCCGCCCGCCGGGCCGTCGACCTCGGCCACGATCACGGCTACGACGCCTCCGAAGCCGCCCGGCTGGAGGTGTCCCAGACCTTGCAGGCGGCGCTGGCCGACCCGGAGGTGGCCGCGCAGGTACGCGCCGGGACCGTGACCCAGGCGCAGGCGTACGGCGGCTTCGGTCCCTTCGCCCTGGTCGGCCCGACGCCGGCGCCGGAGGCGGCGCCGGAACCCGAAGCAGGCCGAACCCGAGCAGGCCGAACCCGAGCAGGCCGAGGATGAGCGGGCCGCGGCTCGCGCGGGCCGAGGCCGGTGAGCGACTGGAGGCGGCCGAAGCCGCCCTGAGGACGGCGGCCGAGGAAGCCGAGACGGCCACCGCCCGGGCGGACGAGCTGGCCGACCGGGTCGAGGCCCTGCGGGCCGAGCTCGCCGAGGCCGAGCAGGCCGAGGCCGAGGCGCGCGTGGAGGCCCGGGCGGCCCGGAAGACCGTGGCCGAGCGGGAGGACGCCGTCCGGTCCGCGCGTGAGGCGTACGAGGCGCTCTGACCCGCGCCGACGGCACCTGTACGTTGTAAACGTGCGTTCTCCCGAGCTCGGCCGATAGCGTCGACCATGCGCACCGTCGGTGTCGAGGAAGAGCTGCTGCTGGTGGACCCGGAGACCGGGGCCCCCGTGGCGGTCGCCGGCTCGGTGCTGGCCGGCGCCGACGGGCTGGAGGCCGAGCTGCAGCAGCAGCAGATCGAGATCGGCACCGCGCCGTGCACGTCGCTGGCCGAGCTGGCCGACCAGCTGCGGCACTGGCGCTCCGCAGGCGGCCGCAGCCGCCGAGCGGGCCGGTGCCCTGATCGTCGCCACCGGCACCTCGCCGGTGCCGGTGGTGCCCGAGGTGACCGTCAAGCCCCGCTACCAGGCGATGGTGGAGACGTTCGGGTTGACCACCGCCGAGCAGCTGACCTGCGGCTGTCACGTGCACGTCGGCGTGGACTCGCCCGAGGAGGGCGTGGCCGTGCTGGATCGGATCCGGGTCTGGCTGCCCGTGATCCTGGCGCTGACGGCGAACTCGCCCTACTGGCAGGGCGTCGACAGCGGCTACGCGAGCTTCCGGTCCCAGGCCTGGACCCGGCTGCCGACCGCCGGACCCACCGACGCGTTCGGCTCGGCGGAGCGCTATCACGCGGAGGTGGACCGGCTGCTGCGGACCGGCGTCGCCCTGGACCTCGGCATGATCTACTTCGACGCCCGGCTCTCGCACCATCTGCCGACCGTGGAGATCCGGATCGCCGACGTGTGCCTGTACCGCGACGACGCCCTGCTGGTGGCCGCGCTGGTCCGGGCCCTGGTGGAGACGGCGGCCCGGGACTGGCGAGCCGGCGCGGCGGCCCCGGTGGTCGAGACCTCCGTGCTGCGGCTGGCGACCTGGCGGGCCGGCCGGTCGGGGCTCGACGGCGACCTGCTGGATCCGGTCCACGGGACGCCGCTCCCCGCCCGACAGGTGCTGGCGGACCTGATCGAGCACGTCGGTGAAGCGCTCGCCGACACGGCGACGACGGTCGCCGACGGTCGCCGACCTGCTCGAGACGGTGCTGGACCGCGGCACCGGTGCGGTGCATCAGCGACGCTGGCTGCAGCAGAACCACCATCTGGGAGCGATGGTGCTCCGGATGGCCGAGCTCACCACACGCTGATCCCGAGGAGAACCATGACCCGAGTACTGGTGACCGGCGCGTCCGGCTTCGTCGGCTCCCACCTGGCCCGAGCCCTGACCGACGAGGGGCACGAGGTGCTGGCGATGACCCGGCATCCCGACGACTACCAGGGCGCCGGTGAGCCGGTGTACGCCGACGTGGCCGAGCCGGACTCGCTGCGCGAGGTGATGCGCGGGGTCCAGGCGGCCTACTACCTGGTGCACGCGCTGGACTCCGACGACTTCGTGCAGCGGGATGCGGACGCGGCGCGGGCCTTCAGCGCGGCCGCCGCCGAGGCCGGACTCGAACGGATCATCTACCTCGGCGGCCTGGGCAGCGAGGACGACGAGCTCTCGGACCACCTGCGGTCCCGGCGCGAGGTCGAGCAGCTGCTGGCCGCCGACGGGGTGCCGGTGACCGTGCTGCGGGCCGCGATCGTGATCGGTGACGGCGGCATCTCGTGGGAGATGACCCGTCAGCTGGTCAAGCACCTGCCGGCCATGGTCGGACCGCGGTGGGTGATGACCAAGACCCAGCCGATCGCCCTGGACGACATCGTCCGCTACCTGGTGGGCGTGCTGGAGCCCGCCGAAGCCCTCGGCCGGACCTTCGAGGTGGGCGGACCGGACGTGCTCACGTACGCGGAGATGATGCAGCTGGTGGCCCGGAACCACTTCGGCCGACCGCTGCCGATCCTGATCATCCCGCTGCTCACGCCGCGCCTCTCCTCGCACTGGCTGTCGTTCGTGACCGACGTCGACACCGCGACCGCCCGCAACCTGGTCGACTCCATGAGCAACGAGGTGGTGGTCACCGACCACTCGATCCGCGACGTGGTGCCCGGTCAGCCGATCAGCTACGACGAGGCGGTGGGCCGAGCCCTGGCGGCCCGCAAGGACCGACTGGATCGGGAGGCCGAGAAGGCGCAGGGGGCCCAGACGGCCCGCGAGGCTCGCGCGTGAGCGACACCCCACCGCCCGTCGAGTCGCACCCGCCGACGCGGGCCCGGCCGCGGTGGACCAGCCACGCCGCCAAGGTGGTGCGGCCCGTCTTCGTGGATCGGGTCGAGCGCGACCACCGGCAGACCGACGCGGAGTTCCGGCGGCGCCGGATCGTCGTCGCGGCCACCCTCGTCGTCGGGGCCACCCTGCTCGGTCTGTCCTTCTCCACCGAACCCGGGGAGCCGGCGTTCTACCCCCTGACGATCGGGCTCGCCGCGACGTGGATGCTCGGCAGCCTGATCTCCGGCCCGCTGCATCTCGGCCACATCGAGTTCCGTGGCATGCTGCGCCGGCCGATCCTGGCACCGATCGCCGTCGGCCTGCTGCTCGCCGGGGTGTTCGTGCTCGGCGCCCTCGTCTTCCGGGAGGTGCCGTTCCTGACCGGTCTGACCGAGGACGTCATCGGCTACGCCCGGTACGGGATCCTCCCGGTCGTGCTGATCATCACGATGATGAACGGGATCGCCGAGGAGCTCTTCTTCCGGGGTGCCCTGTTCGCCGGCATCGGGGTGCGGCACCCGGTGACCATCTCGACGATCCTCTACACCCTGGCGACGGTCGGGTCGGGCAATCTCGTGCTGATCTTCGCGGCCGCCCTGCTCGGCACGGTGGTCGGTCTGGAGCGTCGAGCCAGCGGCGGCGTCCTGGGTCCGATCTTGACCCACGTGACCTGGTCCACGGCAATGCTTTTCCTGCTGCCGTTGATCTTCCCCGGGTGACGCCCGACGCGGTACGTTGCCTTCGTTCGACCCTCGAGACTTCCCGTCTCGACTGACGTGCGGTGGTCCGACCCGACGAAGCTCGTAAGTCCGTTCC
Source organism: uncultured Actinomycetota bacterium (assembly GCA_963759915.1). Lineage (GTDB taxonomy): Bacteria > Actinomycetota > Actinomycetes > Propionibacteriales > Propionibacteriaceae > Microlunatus. The sequence continues at coordinate 5,272 of CAVXBJ010000064.1, forward strand.
ACGGGTCTCCCGATCAAGATCCAGCCCGGCCGAGCTACCCGGCATCGGGTCGGATCACCTCACGCAGACTTCTTCGCCGCCGTCTTCTCGGCGCTGGCCTTCTTGGTGCCGGCCTTCTTGGTGCTGGACTTCGTGGTGCTGGACTTCTTGGTGCCGGCCTTCTTCGTGGCCGCTCGCTTGGCCGGTGTTCTTCTGGCCGACGACTTCTTGGCCGGCGCCTTCTTCCCGGCCGACGCCTGCTCCCCGGCTGAGGAGGACGTCGTCGTGGTCGACCCGCTTCGTCTCGACCGGTTCTCCTCCACACTGCGTCGTAGCGCGTCCATCAGGTCGACGACCTGGCCGCCCCCGGGTTCGCCGGCGTCCTCCTCGCCGAACGTCGCGGCCGTGTCCAACGCGTCGCCCTGTTCCAGCTTCGCGGCGATGAGCTCCCGCAGCTGCGCCTGGTAGTCGTCGGAGAACTTCTCCGGGGCGAAGTCCGCGCTCATGTTCTCCACCAGCGAGGACGCCATCTCCGCCTCCTTCGCCGACACCCGGACCGCCTCGTCGAGGCTCGGGAAGTCGGCCTCGCGGACCTCGTCGTCCCAGAGCAGCGACTGCAGCATCAGCACCTTGTCGCGGACCCGGAGAGCACCCAAGCCGGGTCTTCTGCCGCAGGGAGAACTGCACGATCGCCGTCCGGTCGGTGTCGGCGAGCGCCCGGCGCAGCAACGCGTACGCCTTGACGGCGGTCTTGTCCGGTTCGAGGAAGTAGCTGCGGTCGAACATGATCGGGTCGACCTGTGCCGACGGGACGAACTCGACCACCTCGATCTCCCTGCTCCGCTCCTCCGGCAGGGACTTCAGGTCGTCCTCGGTCAGCACGACGGTGGTGTTGCCGTCGTCGTACGCCTTGTCGATGTGGGCGTAGTCGACGACCTTGCCGCACACCTCGCAGCGTCGCTGGTAGCGGATCCGGCCGCCGTCGGCGTCGTGCACCTGATGCAGGCTGAGATCGTGGTCCTCGGTCGCGCTGTAGAGCCTGACCGGCACGTTGACCAGCCCGAAGCTGATCGCGCCCTTCCAGATCGATCGCATGACAACACCGTAAACGAGGGGGAGACGACCGAGCGCCGATGGATCTACCGGAACATCGACCGGGTGCAGCAGGCGTGAGACCGACGCGCGGGCCGGGCGGTTCGCGTTCCATCGACAGCCCGGTCATCAGCTCGGCGTGCCGGACTTCGCGTACGTCGGCGAGGTCGCGCTCGTGCTCCCGGACACCACGGGTGAGGTGACAGACCTGCGTGCTGCGGCCCAGGACGATCCGGTCGCGTTGACGACGGCCCTCGTCGCGGGCTTGTGGAGAGCCGGTACGTGAATCTACGCATTGCGGGACTTCGCTTCGGTGACTGAGGATTTATTTCGCCCCTCGACATCCGGAGTTGCCATGTCCCGTTCGAACGCCCCGACCGCCCCGTCAGCCCGGCGCCGTTCGCGACAGCTGCTCGCGACGGTCCTGACGGTCGCCTCCGGTCTGGTACTGGCCACCGTGGCCGTACCGGCTCAGGCCGATCCCCCCGATGATCCGGTGGTCGACGCGGGCCGGTCGGTCGTCCTGCCGCGGCTGGTGGCCCGAGCGACCACCCCGGACATCGCCGGCGTCGCCGCCGCGGTGGCGAACGGCGACGGGACGTTCTGGGCGCTGCCCGACAACGACAGCGCGGGTGACAGCGGCAGCCAGGTGAGCCCCGGCGACGTCCCCTTGCGCATCCACCTGATCCGGCCCCGCTGGGAGCGCGCCGGCGGCGGCACCGGCGGCGTGCAGATCCTGCGTCACCTCACGCTGGCCGATCCGTACCAGCAGATCCCGTTCCCGATCGTGCAGGCGGACACCGACGCCCGACGCCTCACGGCCGCCGACTTCGACCTCGAGTCGCTCCAGCGGATGCCGGACGGCACCTTCTGGATCGGTGAGGAGCTCGGCCCGTACCTCCTCCACGTCGACGCCCGCGGCCGCGTGCTCGACGCTCCCGTGCCGTTCCGGGAGGCCACGCAGACCAGCGGTGGTTTCGAGGCCATGGCGAGGTCACGGAAGGGGCGCTACCTCTATCCCCTCCTGGAGAAGGCGCTGGCCGGCCAGGAGGACGGCCGACGGCGGGTGATCTCCCAGTTCGACACGCGGCGCGGTCGCTACACCGGACGCACCTGGGACTACCGGGTCGACACCGACTCCAACCTGGTGGCCGACGCCCAGCTGGTGGGTTCTCGCACGCTGCTCGTCCTCGAGCGCGATGACTTCGGTGGCGAGGCGGCGGTCAGCAAGCGCGTCTACCGGATCGACCTCGACCGGACCGACCGCTCCGGCATGCTGGCGAAGACCCTGGTCGTCGACCTGCTCAAGCTCGACAACCCCGGACGTCTCGGAGACGGTGACGGCTGGGGAACCGGCGACCCGTTCAGCTTCGGCCTGCGGTCGGTCGAGACGCTCGTGTCCCTGCCGAACGGCCAGCTCCTGGTGGCCAGTGACAACGGCCATCCCGGTGACTCGGCACGCCGATCGGGGGCCGCGGACGACGCGGAGCTGATCATCATCGACCCCGACGCGACCGTGACGGCCGCCGAGGCCGAGGGGACGGTGATCGCCCACCGCGGGGCCAGCGGGTACCGCCCCGAGCACACGCTGGCGTCGTACGCGCTGGCCATCCGTCAGTGCGCGGACGTGATCGAGCCCGACGTCGTGCTGACCAAGGACAACGTGCCGGTCGCTCGGCACGAGAACGAGATCGGTGGCACCACCGACGTGGCCACGCACCCCGAGTTCGCCAACCGCCGGGTCCGCAAGATCATCGACGGAGAGTCGATCCGCGGCTGGTTCACCGAGGACTTCACGCTCGCGGAGCTGCGCACTCTTCGCACCAAGGAGCGCATCCCCGACCTGCGACCGGCGAACACCGCCTTCAACGGGAAGTACCCGATCCCCACGCTCGCTGAGGTGCTCGATCTCGCGCGGCACTCGCGGACGTGCAGTGGCCGACCCGTCGGGGTCACCCCGGAGACCAAGCACCCGACCTACTTCGCGAGCATCGGGCGCCCGATGGAGACACCCCTGCTGGACGCCCTGAAGGCGGCAGATCTCAACCGCCGACGCTCGCCCGTGGTCATCCAGAGCTTCGAGGTGGGTAACCTGCAGCGCCTGAACGAGCTGACACCGGTCGGGCTCTCCCAGCTCGTCAACTGCAGCGGTGCGCCGTACGACCTCGAGGCCGCCGGAGACCCCCGGACGTACGCATCCATGGCCACGGCCGCCGGACTGGCCGAGATCGCCGAGTACGCCGATGCGGTGGGCTTCTGCAAGAACGTGATGATCCCGCGCACCAGCCAGGCGTATCTGCGGCAACCCACCACCGCCATCGCCGACGCCCATGCCGCCGGGCTGACCGTCATCGGCTGGACCTTCCGACGGGAGAACAGCTTCCTGCCGGCGGACTTCCGCATCGGCACCGACCCCAACGCTCCCGGCGATCTGCAGGGCGAGATCCGTACCTTCCTCGCGGCCGGGATGGACGGCTACTTCACCGACAACCCCGACATCGGTTCCGAGCTCGAGCTCGACCTGACCTGAGCTCGATGGGGCGGCGGCCGCTCGCCTGACGAGGGCGCGCTGACAGACGGGCGGACTGTCGGACCCAAGAACTAGAATCGGCTTCATGTTCGATAGTGGTCAGGTGAGCGGTGCATCGTGCGAACCCCTCCAGCAGCAAGAGTGCGGTTGATCATGACCGATGATCATGAACGCCGCCGACTGGTCCGGCAGGCGGTCCGGGTGCTGCCGATCAGTCCAGCTGGTCAGGTGCTGCTGCTGCAGTGCGTCAGACCCGGCGCGCCGGACGCCCCCTTCTGGGTCACCATCGGAGGCGGCCTCGAGTCGGGCGAGAACGAGCGCGAGGCCGCCGTACGCGAGCTGTGGGAGGAGACCGGGATCCGAGTGGACCCGAACGACCTCCGGGGTCCCCTGGCGAGCGAGTTCGTAGAGTTCGCCTGGGCGCTGTACGACATCGAGCAGCACCAGACCTACTACGTCGTCGACGTCGAGAACACGGCCGTGACCTTCGCTCATCTGGAGGAGGTCGAGGTGGCGACCACCCTCGGCTACCGGTGGTGGAGTCTCGACGACCTCCGCGACACCACCGAGCACGTGCTGGACAACCAGCGGGACATCATCGAGAACTCGCTCGCCGACCTGATCTAGGGTCGGCACATGGCCTCCCCGGGCACCGAGCAGAGCGTGACCGTCGACGGTCACGTGATCAGGCTGACCAATCTCGACAAGGTCCTCTACCCGTCACCGGCACCACGAAGGCCGACGTGATCGGCTACTACGCCGAGATCGCCGCGATCATGTTGCCGCACGTGATCGATCGCCCGGCCACCCGCAAGCGCTGGCCGGACGGGGTCGGCGACGGCAGCCACGAGCCGACGGTCTTCTTCAACAAGGATCTGGCCAAGGGCACCCCCGACTGGGTCACCCGGTTCAAGATCGCGCACCGTGATCACGACAACTACTATCCCGCGGTCAACGACCTCGCCACCCTGACCTGGCTGGGTCAGCTCGCCGCCCTGGAGATCCACGTGCCGCAGTGGCGGTTCGGCGCGAACGGCCAGCCCGCGCAACCCGGACCGTCTCGTCCTCGATCTCGATCCCGGCGAGGGCGTCGAGTCTGGCGCAGTGCGCCGAGGTCGCCCGCTGGGCGCAGGAGATCCTGACCGACATCGGTCATGCCCCGGTGCCGGTGACCAGCGGCAGCAAGGGCATCCACCTCTACGCACCGCTGGACGGCAGCCTGAACTGCGAGCAGGCGACCGACGTCGCCCGCGAGCTCGCCCGGGCCCTGGAAGCCGATCACCCCGACACCGTCACCGCCACGATGAAGCGGTCCCTGCGCGCCGGCAAGGTGTTCATCGACTGGAGTCAGAACAACGGCGCCAAGACCACCGTGTCGCCCTACTCGCTGCGGGGTCGGCGGCGACCCACCGTGGCGGCGCCGCGCACCTGGGACGAGCTCGCCGATCCCGATCTCGACCAGCTCGAGTACGCCGAGGTCCTGGAGCGGATCGCGAGCCGGGCCCGACCCGCTCGCCGCGATGGCCGGCCCGGCGCCCGCGGTCGTCGACCGACTCACCACCTACCGCAGCATGCGCGATCCGGCCAAGACCCCCGAACCGGTCCCGAGCACCCCGCCCAGTGGCGGCCCCTCGACTCCATCGAACAGGGCGACACGCTTCGTCATCCAGGAGCACCACGCCCGTCGCGCTGCACTACGACTTCCGGCTGGAGCACGACGGCGTCCTGGTCAGCTGGGCCGTGCCGAAGGGTCCGCCGACCGACACCGGCGACAACCGACTCGCCGTCCAGACCGAGGACCACCCGCTGGAGTACGCCACCTTCGCCGGCTCCATCCCCCGCGGCGAGTACGGCGGCGGCTCGGTCGCGATCTGGGACTCCGGCACCTACGAGCTGCACAAGTGGCGCGACGGCAAGGAGGTGATCGTCACCCTGCACGGCCAGGCGAACGGCGGACTCGGCGGCCAGGTGCGCTCGTACGCCCTCATCCACACCGGGGGCGGCAGCAGCCAGCCGGAGAAGAACTGGCTGATGCACCTGATGACCGAGAAGCCGGCGTACGGTCCCGTCGGCCGCGGCGCCACCGGCGACGACCTGCCCTTCCCGCCCGACGTGCAGCCGATGCTCGCCACCCCGTCCACCCCGGAGGAGGTCGAGGCGAGCCAGGACGAGTACGCGTACGAGATGAAGTGGGACGGTGTCCGCTCCGTCGTCTACCTGGCCGGCGGCAGGGCCAAGCTCGTCAGCCGCCGCGGTCGGGACGACACCGCCGCCTATCCGGACGTGGTGGAGGCGCTGGCCGGGGTCCGGGTCGAGACCGCGGTGCTGGACGGCGAGATCGTCGTGACCGACGAGACCGGTCGCCCTCGCTTCGGGCTGCTGCAGAACCGGATCAACCTGACCCGACCCGCCGACATCCAGCGCGCCGCCGCCACCTGGCCGGCGCAGCTGATGGTGTTCGACATCCTCGAGCTGAACGGACGCTCGCTGGTGCGGGAGCCGTACGAGCGGCGCCGCGAGCTGCTCGCCACCACCATCCCGGGGGTCGTCGGCGGCCGGGTCCAGGTGCCGCCGGTCTTCGACGGCGATCTCGAGGCCGCCCTCGACACCAGTCGGGCTCTCGATCTGGAGGGGATCGTGGCCAAGCGCCTCGGGTCGGTCTACCAGCCGGGCCGCCGGGGACGGACCTGGCTGAAGATCAAGCTGCACCACGACCAGGAGGTGGTGATCGCGGGGTGGCGCCCCGGCCAGGGCCGCCGCGACGGCGGCATCGGCTCGCTGCTGCTGGGCGTGCCGACCGAGGCGGGCCTGCTCTACGTCGGCCGGGTCGGCTCCGGCCTCAACGACCGTCAGCTCTCCGAGCTGGAGCGCCTGCTGACCCCGTTGGCCCGCCGGGACAACCCGCTCATCGAGGTGCCGCGGGAGGACACCCGGGACGCCCACTGGGTCGAGCCGGAGCTGGTGGGCGAGGTCACCTACAGCGAGCTGACCGGACCCGGTCGGCTGCGTCACCCGGTGTGGAAGGGGCTGCGCACCGACAAGACGCCCGGCGAGGTCGTCTGGGAAGGGGTCAGCCGGCAGGGCTGACCGCACCCAACGCGAGCCCGCGATGAGCGGCGAGGAGCTCGGCCTGCTCGTCGATCGCCTTCCTCGTGATGGCCTCGGGTCGCCAGAGCTCGACCTCGAGATCCAGCTTCGAGCCCTTGGCCCGGGGCCGCCAGCACCCCACGATCTCACCGTCGGAGAGCACCGGACCCGGGACGCCCGAGGGCCGGCCAGAGCCGCTTGCGGTGGGCGGACTCGGGCACCAGCAGCTCCCGGTCCTTGCCCTGCGCCAGCAGATCGTACGGTCCGAGCAGGCGGACCGCCGGCGCCGCCTCCCGCACCTCCCCCAGCAGCCACTTCTTCGTGCCCTCGACCCGCACCTCGACCGCGTCGTCCGGCCAGTGCCGCCTGATCACGGTCGGGGTGGTGTCCAGGAACCCCGCGACCTCGGCCGGTGTGGCCGGGCCGAGCAGTCGCAGGTAGCCACGGATGACCTGCAGGTGGTGCGGAGCCGCCGTCGGATCGGTGGCGACGCCGGCCGGCCGACGTGGCCAGTCCGGGATGCGCCGGAGCACCGGCGGCGACGTGGCCGGTGCGATCTCCAGGCCACCGAACAGGGCGGCGATGCGGAACAGCGACTCCGGCACGTGGGTCACGCCGCACCCCCGGCACCAGCTGCCGTACGCCTCGGGCAGCTCCTGGGTCAACCGGGTCGACAGCTCACCCTTCACCGTCGGCTCCGTGACGATCCCCCGCATCGTCCGGGCCACCACGGCGATCGACTCCGCGGTGCCGCCCCGCTTGGTCGCGTCGGTCTCGTCGAACGGCGACACCGCGGTCATCACCTCGACCAGCTCGCTGCGCCGGTAGCAGTGCGGCGAGACCCGCAGACTCCAGACCAGTGCCAGCTCGTCGGCCTCGGCCAGCGCAGCCGCCGAGGCGATCGCGACCCCCCGGTTGGCCAGCGCCCAGCTCGCCCCGTCCCGCCCGGAGTCCTGGACCCCGAGATCCAGGATCGCCGCGTCCGTCGTCCGGCGTCCGGACGACGGGCGGGCGGTCCAGCTGCTGGGCGGCGATCCGGTGACCGATGACCTGCGCCCGTGTGAGGTCCATCTCCCCATCGTGGACCACGGCTCCGACACCGACCGCCCACCATCAGAGGTAACCTCACCCCTCGTGAGTCCCCGGCAGCCAGGAGCAGGTCGATGATCGGATCAGGGTCGGGTCGCCCGCCGTTCCCGGTCACCCTCGACAACTGGCAGTCGGCCGGGCAGCTCAACTGGACCTTCCAGCACATGGCGGAGATCTTCCCCACCACCCCGATCTCCCGGGGCACCTCGCCCGCGCCGAGTCTGCCGCGGATCGCCTACGAGCCCGACGGTCTCCCGGTGCGGACCCACGACGGCGAGACGTCGTCGGTGCACACCGTGATGGCCAGCACCGACACCGACGGCTGGCTGGTCCTCCACGATCACCCGAGCTGGGGCGCCCAGGTGCTGGTCGAGCGCTATCCGGGCGGGATGGACCCGTCGACGCTGCACCTGCTGATGTCGGTGAGCAAGTCGGTCGTCGGGATCACCGTCGGGGCCCTGGTCGGCCAGGGCGTGATCGACACCGAGGCGCCGGTCACCCACTACGTCCCGGCGCTGCACGAATCCGGCTACGCCGGCGCGACCGTCCGGCACCTGCTGGACATGCGCTCCGGCATCCACTTCTCCGAGGACTACCTCGACCCGATGGCCGAGGTGCGCGTCCTCGAGCAGGCGTTCGGCTGGGCACCGAAGCTGCTCCCGGACGTCCCCGGCACCCTGCGCGACTTCCTGCGTCAGCCTGCAGCCAGGACGGACCGCACGGCGGACCGTTCGACTACCGCAGCTGCGAGACCGACGTGCTCGGCTGGGTGATCGAGGCCGCCACCGGCCGTCGCTTCGCCGACGTCGCCGCCGAGCTGGTCTGGTCCCGGATCGGCGCCGAGTTCGACGCCAACATCGGTGTCGACTCCGAGGGCAGCGGGATGTTCGACGGCGGCATGTCCGCGACGCTGGGGGACCTGGCGCGCTTCGGTCTGATGATCTTGCGGAACGGCACCTCGCTGACCGGTGATCAGGTGGTGCCGTCCTGGTGGGTCGACGACAGCTTCGCCGGCGGCCCCGACTCGCGTGCGCGCGTTCGCCGACTCGCCCGGCGACAACCGGATGCCCGGTGGCTTCTATCGCAACCAGTTCTGGATTCCCGATGCCCAGCGTCCGGTGCTGCTCTGCCTGGGCATCCACGGCCAGATGATCTACGTCAACCGCGCAGCGCGGGTGTGGTCGCCGCGAAGCTGTCGAGCTGGCCGACTCCGCAGAACGCCTGGAAGCTGTTCTCCACGGTGGCCGCCTTCGACGCGATCAGCGCCGATCTCGCCGGCGCATAGCCGAAGGTCTCCTCGGCAACGGCCGACGGCTGAGCCTGACAGGCATGATCATCGCCCCCGTCGGGCCATTGACCGGCACCACCGCCGTTGGCAGCATGAGGCCTACTCTCGGCCGTTGAGGAGGCGCTCGAACATGCCCGCACACCCGCTCGACCCACTCTCCGAGGACGAGTTCCGCAGCACGGCGGCCATCCTGCGTCGCGATCGGGGTGTGTCGCAGGAGTGGCGGTTCGCCTCGATCGAGCTCGCCGAGCCGGCGAAGGCGGCGGTCAAGGCGTGGTCGAGCGGCGACCCGGTGCCGCGCCGATCCCTGTCCGTGGTCTGGGAGAAGGCGACCAACCACACGTACGAGGCCGTGGTCGATCTGGTGGCCGAGAACGGTCGTCTCCTGGACCCACGTGCCCGGTGTCTGCCCGAACTTCACCGTCGACGAGTACCACGACGTCGACCACGCGCTGCACGAGAACGAGGAGGTGCTCGCCGCGCTGGCCGCCCGCGGGATCAGCGACCCGTCCCTCGTCCTGTTCGACGTGTGGACCTACGGCAAGCAGGTGATGCCCGAGCAGTGGCGTGATCGCCGCCTCGGCTGGTGCGACATCTGGATGCGGGCCACGCCCACCGGCAACCCGTACGCGCACCCGGTGTCCGGTCTCAAGATCATCGTCGACATGAACACCCTCGAGGTGCTCGACATCGAGGACGACCACGACTTCGGCTTCCCCGAGGTCGACGCCGAGTACGACCCGTCGCTCACCGGGATCGCCCCCCGCACCGACCTCAAGCCCCTGGAGATCACCCAACCCGAGGGGGTGTCCTTCAGCCTCGAGGGGAACGAGCTGCGCTGGCAGAACTGGACGATGCGCCTCGGCTTCAACTTCCGGGAGGGACCGGTCATCTACCAGGTGGCCTTCGACGATCCCCGGTACAGCGGTGAGGGCAGCAGCACCCGCGACATCGCGTACCGGATGTCGTTCGCGGAGATGGTGGTGCCGTACCGCGATCCCGGCTTCGACCACTACCGCCGGACCGCG
>CAVXBJ010000065.1:0-16276 GCA_963759915.1 uncultured Actinomycetota bacterium
CTCTCGACCGCCGCCACCGCGAGGTCCGCGTACGCCGACAGCCCGAGCTCGGGGTCGTCGGCCGGCAGGTCCACGGCGATCGCCTCCTGTCCGGCCTGCTCGAGGAGCCGGCTCACCGGTCCCCAGTAGCTGGCCTCACCACCGGCGCCCGGCAGCAGCAGGAACGTGGTCATCACCGCACCCTGCCGGTTCAGGGCCCGCCGCGCCAGTGCTCGATCCGCCGCTTGTCCGCCCGGAAGCCGTGTTCCACGCCCCAGAGCACCGCCTGCGTACGACTCTCGACGTCGATCTTGCGGTAGATGGAACGGATGTAGGTCTTGATCGTGTTCGGGCTCAGGTAGGTCAGGTCGGCGACCTCGGCGTTGCTCATGCCCTGGGTGATCAGGGCCAGGACCTCCGACTCCCGGTCGGTCAGCCCTTCCTCACGCCCGGGCCAGTCCGAGCCGTTCACGGCCCGCACCCGACGCTCGGGCTCGCTGATCACGATCTCGCCCTCGTGCACCGACTCCAGCGCGGTCACCAGGTCGCGAGCGGGCAGCGCCTTGGACAGGTAGCCGCGCGCACCCTGGGAGCGGGCCCGCTCGACCAGCTCCGGATGGAGGTTCCAGGTGTAGACGACCACGGCCCCCGTACGCGGGTTGGCGACCAGCTCGGCGATCTCCCCGCGATCGGACTCCGGCTGGGCGAAGGAGTCGTACAGCACCAGGTCGACGACGTCCTCGACCGGCTCGTTGGTGTCGATCTCGGCGATCACCAGGCGGTCGTCGTAGCGCTCGAGGATCCGTGCCAGCCCGAGCACCACGACGTCGTAGTCGTTGACCAGGGCAACCCTGATCAGACCCTGAGTGTCGTCGTCATCCGCGGTCATCTGTCCACCATAACCATCCTTAGGGGTGTAACCACTCACCCTCTAGGGTAGTTTACTGTGTAAGAGAGCGATCGCTCCCCCCGGCCTGGCCGGATCTAGAGAAAGGCAACACCATGCTCGGACTCATCATCAGCATCATCGTCGTCGGACTGATCGCCGGCGCGGTGGCGCGTCTGGTCGTCCCCGGCCGACAGAACCTGTCGATCCCGATGACCATCCTGCTCGGCATCGTCGGCTCCTTCGTCGGCGGCTTCCTGGGCTACCTGCTGTTCGGCAACAACTCGGGCGCCGGCAACGGCTTCCTGCAGCCGGCCGGCATCATCGGCTCCATCATCGGCGCGATCATCGTGCTGCTGGTCTACCTCAAGGTCAGCAAGGGCCGCACCGCGTCCGTCTGACGCATGCCCGCACGACACTGACGCCCCCTTTCCTCGGTGGAAGGGGGCGTCAGTCGGTCTCTCGGGCCGTCCGTCAGCCGTCAGAACACGGTACGGGTTCACCCCGGTTCCGGCGAACACGAACCAGGACGTCGCACCCGACGTGCAGGTTCGGGTAGTAGCCGAACCCGAAGCCGGTGTTCATCGGCGAGGACGCGGCCACCACACCGCCCTCGATCCGCTTGCCGCCGAACACCTGGTCGGCACCCGAGCTCGCCCTGAGCCCAGATGACCGCGTCCAGCAGCTCCTGCGCCGCGGCCTTGTCACCCTTGCGGTTGCGGTCGGCCAGCGCGAGCGCGAGCTGCGAGGTGCCTTCGAACCAGACCGCCCCCGAATCCGGCTTCGGGTTCCACTGGTCGATCGGCACGGTCGGGTCGGCCCTGCAGGGACCCGCTGCCGAACGCCACCCCGGTCACCTTCTGGTTCCCGGTGAGCGCGGAGTTGAGCCGCTGCGGGGTGTCGGTCGTGGCGAGGTTGGTCGCGGCCCAGTCCAGCGCCTCACCGTAGGCACCCTGTCGCCGGGCCAGCCACGACCAGGGCTGGGCGTCGAGCGGGAACTGCGTCGCCAGCTTGTTGATCGCACTGCCGTCGTCGGAACCGGTCCAGAAGAACCCGTCCTCGTCGTTCCAGACCTGCTCGACGAACGCCCAGGCGTGATCGGCCCGGTCCCGCCACACCCGCTTGCCGGTCAGGGTCTGGATCAGCCGGAAGAACGCGGCCACGTCGATGTTGTGCTCGGTCGACTTGTGGTCCTCCAGCCCCGCGGTCTCGCCGAACGTGTAGCCGCCCAGACCCGACGTCGAGTACGTCTTCGCCTGGATCCAGTCGGCGATCTTCACCGCGCCCGTCCGGTAGCGGCCGATCCCGGTGGCCCGGGCCAGCTGGGCGAGGGCGATACCCGCCCAGGCCATGTCGCCGACCGCGGTGCCGACCAGCCCGAACTCCCAGCCGAAGTGGGCCGTTCCGTTGTCGTTGATGAAGGTGTTCGCGTGGTACGCCTGCCGGAGCCGGCCGTCGGTGAAGGTCTCGTCGTGCGCCTGGGCGTACAGCAGGCCGTCGCCCAGCGCCCGCGCCGCCGCACCCTCGCCGGCGTTCAGCAGCGCGATGATGGCCAGCGCGTTGTCGTAGACGAAGGCGATGTCACTCAGTCCGGAGGCGTCCTGGTAGCTCTGCGCCAGGCGCGGGCCGGTGCTGCGGTAGGCGTTGGTCACACCCTTGAGGAACGAGATGGCCGCTCGGCTCGACCTCCCGTTCCAGCTCGCCGACAGCTTGCCCGGCGCGGCCTCGGCCGGCGACGACCCGAGGGCGGTCAGACCCACCCCGAGGGCGGCGCCCCCACCGATCAGCAGTCGTCGGCTCACCGGTCGGAGCGCGAAGTTGGCGCCGTCGGTGCTGGCAGCGGTGTCGGTGACGCCGTTGGTGTCCGCTGTGTCGTGCGTGCCGTCGTTGGTCACGATGGGCCGGTTCCTCCCGTATGCGCTCGACCCCGGTGGGAGCGCTCTCAGGCGTCACCGTAGGTGCGTCGCGGCCGGGTGTCAACGCCCGTCCCGGATCCAGAAACCCGCACCCGGTGAATCTGCAGAGAACTCTTTGCAAAGTAATCTTTGCGGTCTACCGTCGATCCCATGGAACCCGCGATCACCGTCACCGGCGCCAACCTGAAGGCACTCACCCACCCGCTGCGGGTGCAGGGTGCTCGGGCTGCTGCGGACCTACGGGCCGGCGACCGCCACCACCCTCGCCCAGCGGCTCGGGCTGACCAGCGGCGCGCTGTCGTACCACCTGCGGCAGCTGGAGCGGTACGGGTTCATCGCCGAGGACACCGAGCGGGGCAACGACCGCGACCGGTGGTGGCGTGCCGTGCACCGCACCACCGAGTTCGACGCCCAGGGTCTCGATCCGGCCGCCGCGGAGGCCGGCGAGACCAACGAGCAGGGCATCATCGCCGCCCTCACCCGGTCCGTGACCCAGGCCCAGGCGGACCGGGCGGGCTGGCCCACCGAGTGGCAGCAGGTGTTCACCCTGTCCGACGTGCTGCTCGAGCTGACGCCGGCGGAGGCCCAGCGGCTGGAGCGCGATCTGGTGACCCTGCTCGCGTCCTACCCCCAGCTCGACGCCGACCGGGGACCGCGGCCGGCTGCCTGGTCGGTGAGCACCCGGTTCCAGATCGTGCCCGTCGCGCCCACCGAGAACCACCCGGCACCGGCCCGCGGGGACGACGCCTGACACCGCGCGGGTCGATCGCCGGGCTGCTCACCACCATCGGCTCCGCGGTCATCTTCGAACGGATCCCGGATCGGATGCTCGGGCGGGTGACCGCGCCGCTGGACGCCTTCGCCTGGGCGGGGATGCCGTTCGGGGTCTGGCGGCGGCGTTGGTGGCCGCGGACGGACTGGGACCTGCCGCACTCGTCTCGGCCGGCCGCTACCTGGCCGCGTTCCTGGTGCCGGCCGTCGCCCACCGGGCGTCGTTCGACCCGCCCCTCCGCCACCGGGAGCGGGCGCCGCGGATCAGGACGCGGTGACCACCAGGGCCAGCACGGGCGCGAGCACCAGGGAGAACGCCAGCAGATAGACCGCGGCCGCGAGCCGGCCCGTCCGTCCGTGCTCGGGGGCGGCGAGCCGTTCCAACCGTACGCGGGTGCTCACCGGACCCGGCTCCCAGTCCGCCGACGGGCACGACCGAACCCGACAGCGCGACCAGCGCCCGGCCCAGCGGTGCGCGGCCGTACGAGCGCACGGCTGCGTCGTCGGCCAGCATCTCGACCAGCAGCCGGCACTGCTCCGCGGGCAGCTCGCTGCGGATGGCGTGCGGGAAGGCCTGGTGCACGGCGTCGAAGGTGCCGAGCACCAGGTCGTGGCGAGCCCTCAGGTGCGCGCGCTCGTGCGCGAGCACCGCCGCCAGCTCGTCGCTGGACAACAGCGCGAGAGTGCCCGCGCTGACCACCACCCGCGCATCGCGCAGCCCGGGCACGCAGTAGGCGAGGGGCCGTTCCTCGGCGAGCACCCGCAGACCGGGGGTGCCGACGTCGACGCCCTCGCCGCCCTCGGTGGCCAGCAGGTCGACCAGGTCACGGTGACGACGGCGACGCGATCACGTCGACGCGATCACCCGGCCCAGGGCCCAGACCAGCCGCGCCACGACGACGGCCGCGAAGACCGCGACGGCCCCCGTGAGCACCCACTCCCACCAGCGGCTCGTCGGCTGAGGGGTGACGGCCTCCCGGATCAGGATCCAGGCGACGCCGAAGACGCACACCAGGGCGGCCGAGGCTCCGGCCTGCCAGAGCACGACCGCGGCCCGCGGCACCTGCGGCAGGAACCGCCACCGGGCGACCCAGGACGGACCCGAGCGCACGAGCACGGCGGCCCCGACCGCAAGCACTCCCGCCACCAGCAGCGGCGGGACCTCGATCACGGGGACTCCAGCTGGGCCAGTGCGGCCCGCAGGGCGGCGGCCTCGTCCTCGCTCACCCGACCGACGAAGGCGACCAGGGCGGCCGACCGCTCGGCCTCACTGCCTTCCAGCGCGGTGTGCATGACCTCGGCCACCAGCTCCTCGCGGGTCTGCGCGGCGTCGTAGCGGTAGGCCCGTCCGTGCTGCTGCCGGGTGGCCAGACCCTTCTTGGCCAACCGGTCCAGCACCGTCATCACGGTCGTGTAGGCGATGTCGCGTTCACCGACCAGGACGGCGTGCACCTCCCGCACCGACTGCGGGCGGTCGCCCTGCCACAGCTGCCGCATGACCCGGCTCTCCAGGTCCCCCAGGGAGTTCACGTCGACGAGCCTACTCCTTGCTACTACGCGGCTGAGTACTACCCGGCTGAGTACTACTCGGCTGAGTACGACAGAGCGTAGTAGAGTGCTGGGACACCCGCCCGGCCGGGTCTCGACAGGGGGATCACGCAGCGATGGACAACGTCAGTCTGGCGAGATGGCAGTTCGCCATCACGACCGTCTACCACTTCTTCTTCGTCCCGGTCACGATCTCCATGGCCACGCTGGTCGCCGGCTTCCAGACCGCCTGGGTGATCACAAACAAGGACAAGTACCTCAAGCTGACCAAGTTCTTCGGGAAGCTGTTCTTGATCAACTTCGCGATGGGGGTGGTCACCGGGATCGTGCAGGAGTTCCAGTTCGGGATGAACTGGAGCGCGTACTCGCGGTTCGTCGGTGACATCTTCGGCGCCCCGCTGGCCCTGGAGGGGCTGCTCGCGTTCTTCCTGGAGTCCACGTTCCTCGGGCTCTGGATCTTCGGCTGGGACCGGCTACCCAAGAAGCTGCACCTGGCCACCATCTGGATCGCCGCCATCGGCACCATCAGCAGCGCCTACTTCATCCTGGCCGCCAACTCCTTCATGCAGAACCCGGTCGGCTTCACCTTCAACGAGGCCCGTGGCCGGGCCGAGCTGATCGACTTCGCCGCGGTGCTGACCAATCCGGTGGTGCTGGTCACCTTCCCGCACCAGATCGCGGGCTGCTTCATGGTCGGCGGCGCCTTCGTGGCCGGTGTGGCCGGTTGGCACATCTTCAAGATCGACAAGGCCGAGCGCGCGTCCCTCGACGCCCGCGAGCCGTTCGACGGACCGGCGTACGCGGCGGCCGCGCAGGGCCGGACCACCGTGGTGGCGGCCGATCGCGGAGCGTTCAAGACGGCGGTCAAGGTCGGCGCGATCGTGCTGATCCTGGCCGGCGCCGGCACCGTGATCAGCGGCGACCTGCAGTCCAAGGTGATGTTCGAGGTGCAGCCGATGAAGATGGCGGCCGCCGAGGCGCTCTACGAGACCCAGCAGCCGGCCGGGTTCTCGGTGATCACGGTCGGCACCCCGGACGGGGAGCGGGAGCTGTGGTCGATCAACGTCCCGGGGCTGCTGTCCTTCCTGGCCACCGGTTCGTTCGACGGCAAGGTCACGGGCATCAACGAGCTGCAGCAGCAGTACACGGAGCAGTTCGGACCGGGCACCTACTACCCGTACATCCCGCTCACCTACTGGGCGTTCCGCTGGATGATCGGTCTCGGCATGGCCGGCATCGCGCTGGGGACCCTGCTGCTGATCTGTCTGCGGGGCGACCGCCGCCTGACCTCGTTCTGGTGGCCGACCCTGCTGGTCGCGCTGCCCCTGCTGCCGCTGTTCGCCAACTCCTTCGGCTGGATCTTCACCGAGGCGGGCCGTCAGCCGTGGGTGGTCTTCACTCTCCTGAAGACCTCTGCCGGGGTGTCACCGACCGTGTCGCCCGGCATGGTGGCGACGTCCATGCTGACCTTCACGGCCCTGTACGGGGTGCTCGCCGTGGTCGAGGTGAAGCTGCTGCTGAAGTACCTGCGCCTCGGGCTGCCCGACGTCGCCCCGCCCGAGACCTCCGACGCCGACGAGGACGCTCCCCTCGTCTTCAGCTACTGATCACCGACGAGCGGGGAGACTGAGATGGAACTGACCACCGTCTGGTTCGTGCTGATCGCCGTGCTGTGGATCGGCTACTTCGTCCTGGAGGGCTTCGACTTCGGGGTCGGCATGCTGGTGCCGATCCTGGGCGAGGACGACCGGGAGCGCCGCGTGGTGATCAACACCATCGGACCGGTCTGGGACGGGAACGAGGTGTGGCTGCTGGTCGCCGGCGGCGCCACCTTCGCCGCCTTCCCGGAGTGGTACGCGACGCTGTTCAGCGGCTTCTACCTGCCCCTGCTGTTGATCTTGGTGGCCCTGATCCTGCGCAACGTCGCCTTCGACTACCGGGGCAAGCGCACCGAGCTGGCCTGGCGGCGGCGCTGGGACTGGTGCATCATCGTCGGCTCCTTCGTGCCCGCCCTGCTGTGGGGGGTGGCCTTCGGCAACATCCTGCGCGGAGTCCCGCTGGACGAGAACCACGAGTACGTCGGCGGCTTCCTCAACCTGCTCAACCCGTTCGCCCTGCTGTTCGGGCTGGTCACGTTGACCGTGTTCCTCACCCACGGCGCGATCTTCCTGGCCCTCAAGTCCGAGGGTGTGATCCGGGAGCGGGCCAACGCGCTGGCCGTTCGGGTCGGTCTCGTGGCGGCGGTGCTGGCGGTGATCCTGCTGGTCTGGCTGAACCTCGCGTACGGGGATCTGGCGTCGGTGATCGCGAGTGTGATCGCCGCGGTCGGACTGGTCGGTGGCCTGGCCGCCAACCGCATCGGCCGGGAGGGGTGGGCCTTCGTCGGCACCGCGGCAGCGATCGCCTTCACGGTGGCCGCCGCGTTCCTCGCGCTCTTCCCGGACGTGATGCCGAGTCTGCCCAACCCGGAGAACGGACTGACCACCACCAACGCGGCCTCCACCCCGTACACGCTCACGATCATGACCTGGGCCGCGGTGATCTTGACCCCGGTCGTGATCGCCTACCAGGCGTGGACGTACTGGGTCTTCCGGAAGCGGATCTCCGTGCACCACATCGCCGACGACGTGGTGCTCCCCACCGCCGCCGACCGCTGATGGCCCCCATCTGGGAGCGATCACGGGGCGACCGGGACCGACCACGGGGCGGCGCCGTCGACCCGCGGCTGCTGCGTCGGGCCCGGGCCACCCGCGGCTACCTGCTGGCCGGTATCGCCGTCGGTACGGTGACGGCCGCCGTGATCGTCGGGCAGGCCTGGCTGCTGGCCACGGCGATCTCGGGCACGTTCGCCCGGCGCGACCTGTCGGCGGTGACCGCGACGATCTGGCCGTTGGTCGGGGTGTTCGTCGCCCGCGGGCTGCTGTCCTGGGTGAACGCCGTGCTCGCCCAGCGGTCGGCCGCGGCGGTGAAGTCCCAGCTGCGGACCGAGATCATGGCCGCCCGGCTGCGGCGGCCGGGAGCGACCGGACCCGACGGCGCCACCCTGGACGGCGCCGGGCTGGTGGCGGTGCTCACCCAGGGCCTGGACGCCCTGGACGGCTACTTCGCCCGCTACCTGCCCCAGCTCGTGCTGGCGGCGACCGTGCCGCTGGTGGTCGGGGTGGCCATCCTGACCGCCGACTGGGTCTCGGCCGTGGTCGTCGCGCTGACCCTGCCGCTGATCCCGCTGTTCATGGTGCTGGTGGGCTGGCTGACCCAGACCCGGGTGCGCCGGCGGTCCGCGGTGCAGCAGCGGCTCGCCCACCACTTCGCCGACCTGGTCGCCGGGCTGCCGACCCTGCAGGTGTTCGGCCGGGCCCGCGCCCAGGCCGAGGGGCTGCGGCGGACCGGTGAGGCGCACCGGCGCGAGACGATGGCCACGCTGCGGGTGTCCTTCCTCTCCGCCCTGGTGCTGGAGCTGCTGGCCACCCTGTCGGTGGCCATCGTGGCGGTGGGCATCGGGCTGCGGGTGGTCGACGGGAACCTGACCCTGATGATCGGCCTGTTCGTGCTGATCCTCGCCCCCGAGGCGTACCTGCCGCTGCGCCAGGTCGGTGTGCACTACCACGACTCCGCGGACGGGGTCGCCGCCGCGGAACGGGCCTTCGCCCTGATCGACGCCGCCCCACCGGCCACCGGTACCCGGGCGGTGCCGGACCTGACGTCGGCGGTGATCGAGGTGGACGGCGTCGACGTGACCTACCCGGGAGCGACGGAACCGGCACTCCACGACGCCCGGCTGCTGCTCGGCCCCGGCGAGATCGTGGCCCTCGGCGGGACCAGCGGTGCCGGCAAGTCCACGCTGCTGGCGGTGCTGCTCGGCTTCCTCGAGCCCACGGCCGGGCGGGTGCTGGTCGGCGGCGTGCCGCTCGACGAGCTGGAGCCGGCGGCCTGGCGGGCGGCGCTGGCCTGGGTGCCGCAGCAGCCGGGGTTGGTGGCCGGCACGATCGCCGACAACGTACGGCTGGGGGCTCCCGAGGCCCCGCTGGCTCGGGTCCACTCGGCGCTGCGCCGCGCCGGGGCGGCGGGGCTGGACCCGGACCGGGTGCTCGCCGCCGGCGGGGAGGGACTGTCGGCCGGTGAGGTCCGCCGGGTCGCCCTGGCCCGGGCGCTGCTGCGGATCGACTGCGCCGGCGGGCAGCTGCTGGTGCTGGACGAGCCGACCGCCGGGCTGGACGCCGACGCCGAGCTGGTGGTGCTGGACGAGCTCCGCCGTCTGGGGGTGGGCGCCCTGGTGGTCAGTCACCGTCCGGCCGTGCTCGCCGCCGCCGACCGGGTGGTCGAGCTCGCCCGCTCTGCCCCCGCCGGTGCCGCTCCGGGCCTGCGGCCGCCACCCCGTCGGGCAATGCACCACGGATGATGTCCGGTCCGACTCGGTTCGACCAGCACGAACTTCCGTCCTGGATGGTATTTGCCCACCACCTGGGCACCGGCGCACCGACGCCGACCCGCCCGACCCACGGCTGCGGACCGACCGCCGATGACCACCTCCGATCGAGCTTCACCACGCCGCGGCCAGCTGGCCCGGGCCGTGCTGCTCGGCGCCCTGGCCAGTGGAGCCGGTGTCGCGCTGCTGGGCACCGCGGCCTGGCTGCTGTCCCGGGCCGCGGAGCAACCGCCGGTGATGTACCTGATGGTGGCCATCGTCGGGGTCCGGGCGTTCGGCATCGGCAAGGGTCTCCTCCGGTACGCCGAGCGGCTGGACAGCCACGATCTGGCGCTGCGGCTGCAGGCCGGGCTGCGGCTCGACACCTGGCGCGCCCTGACCGCGGTCGACCTGGGTGGGCCGGCGCAGCGGGGACCTGCTGTCGCGGGTGGTCAACGACGTGGAGGCCATCCAGGATCTGGTGGTCCGGGTGGTGGTCCCGTTCGCCTCGGCCGGGCTGGTCGCGGCCGCGACCACCATCGTGATCACGGTGCTGTCCCCGGGGGCCGGTCTGCTGCTGGCGTTCTCGGTCGTCCTGGCCGGCGGGGTCCTCCCCTGGCTGACCGCCCGCCTGGCGGCCCGCAGCGTCGGCACCCTGGCTCCGCTGCGCGGTGAGCTGGCCGACGTGGCCGCCGAAGCGAGCGACGCCGCGCCGGACCTGGTGGCGTACGGGGCGACCGACGCGGTGCTGACCCGGATCACCGAGGTCGACGGGCGGCTGCGTCGGGCCGAGCAGCGGACGGCGTGGGCGACCGGACTGGCCGGGTTCGGTCAGGTGCTGGCCGCCGCGGTGGCGGTGCTCGGCGGCCTGCTGGTCGGGGCGGTCCAGGTGTTCGCCGGCGTGCTCGCCCCGGTGCAGCTGGCCGTGCTGGTGCTGACCCCGCTGGCTCTGCACGAGGTGCTGTCGACCCTGCCCGCCGCCGCCCTCACCCGGCGTCGGTCGCGGGTCGCCCTGGAGCGCGTCCGGGAGGTGCTGACCGCGCCGACCGTCGGGAGTCCCGACCGCCTGACCTCCGGTGCCGGGGAGGACGGGGCCCCGGGCATCGCGATCACCGGCCTGACGGCGGGCTGGCCGGGGCACGACCCCGCGGTGGTCGGACTGGATCTGCAGGTGGCCGCCGGTGAGAAGGTCGCGCTGGTCGGGCCCAGCGGGGTGGGCAAGACCACGGTCGCCGCCACCGCGCTCGGGCTGCTGCCGCCGCTGGCCGGGCGGGCAGCGGTCAGCGGTCGGGTGGGCTACCTCGCCCAGGACGCGTACCTGTTCGACACCACGGTCGCGGAGAACGTGCGGATCGGGCGCCGCGACGCGACCGACGCCGAGATCGCCGACGCGCTCGCGCGGGCCCGGGTGGCGATGCCGGTGGACCGGCTGGTCGGGGTGCACGGCACGGCGGTCTCCGGTGGCGAGGCCCGTCGCATCGCCCTGGCCCGGCTGCTGGTCGGCGACGCGAACGTGCTGATCCTGGACGAGCCGACCGAGCACCTGGACGCCCCCACCGCCGCCGCCCTGATCGACGACCTGTGGGCCACCGCCGAGGCCTCGCGGGCGGCGGTGCTGGTGATCACCCACGACCCGACCCTGGCCGCCCGCTGCGACCGCGTGGTCACCCTCTCCACCCGCTGACGGGGGAGCTGCACCACTCACCAAGCGGTGCGGCCGTGCGAGGCACTCCGGCAGCAGGTCGGAGTGGCCGCAGTGCCGGGCGTACTCCTCGATCAGGTGCACCAGGACGTCGCGCAGCTCGAGCTCACCGTCGGGATGCAGTCCGAGCACGTCGAGGCTCTCGGCCCGCTCGACCCACGCCTCCGCGTACGCGATCTCCCGGACCGCCAGGCGGCGAACGCCTCCGTCGACGCACTCCGGCGTACCCACCGCCTGGTCGAAGTCGGCGTCCCGGTGCTCGAGCTTGCCGTACAGCCGGGGCAGCTCCAGATCGCGGTCCATCACCCGGCGGAACCAGGACTGCTCGACGGCGGCCAGGTGCCGGACCAGGCCGAGCAGCGACATCGTCGACGGCGGGACGGATCGGGTGGCCAGCTGCTCCGGGGTCAGCCCGTCGCACTTCAGCTCCAGCGTCAGCCGGTAGACCCGCAGGTAGTCGATCAACGTCGCCCGCTCGCCCCGGTTGGGTCCGCCGCTCTCGCGCGGGTCGGACCCCTCGACCAACCAACGTCGCTCACGGCCACACGATCCCGACCTTGCCGGACACCCCGGAGTCGGCCAGCGCGTACGCCGCGCTCGCCTCGGCCAGCGCGAACGTGTCCGAGACGACCGTCTCCGGGTGCAGGCCCCAGCGGTCCAGGCGTTCCAGCAGCTCGGCCATCCGGCCGGTCGAGGACACCCAGGACCCGTGCACCGTCAGCTGGCGGTGGATCAGCGCCTCGCTCACGTCCACGGTCAGCCGACCGCCCTCGCCGACCAACCCCACCCGGCCCCAGCGGCGGGTGTGCCGGATCGCCGTGGCCTGGCCGGCTCCGGAGCCCGAGCAGTCGATCGCCACCTCGGCCCCGTCCCCCAGCAGTCCGGTCAGCTCCTCGTCCGTGCCGGCCACGGCCGCGTCCACCGCCGTCATCCGCTCGGCCAGCGAGCGCCGTTGCGGACTCGGGTCGGTGCCGACCACCGACGAGGCACCCATCTTCTTGGCCAGCAGCCCGACGGCCAGCCCGACCGGCCCGAGCCCGGTGATCAGCAGCCGGTCACGGCCCGACAGGTCGACCCGGCACAACGCCTCGTACGCGGTCCCGAAACCGCAGGCCACGCACGCACCGTCGAGGTAGGTGAGCGAGTCGGGCAGCTCCAGCAGGTCCCGCTCCTCGGCGAGCAGGAAGTCGGCGTGGCCCCCGTCGCGCTGCCACCCGTACGCGGCCCGCAGGGGCGAGGTGCAGGAGATCTGGTAGCCCCGGCGGCACTCGTCGCACTGCCCGCAGCCGCTGATGTGGTAGACGACCACCCGCGCGCCGACCCCCAGCCGCTGCACGTCCGGACCGATCTCGACGACCTGGCCGGCCGGCTCGTGACCGCCGACCACACCCTGGTACGCCTCCGGCCCCTCCCCCAGGTGCTCGCGGTAGATGGCCCGCAGGTCGCTGCCGCAGATGGTGGACGCCTTCATGGCGAGCAGCACCTGACCCGGACCGGGCACGGGCCGCTCGACCTCGGCCAGGCGGATGGTGGAGTTGCCGGGCAGATAGGCGGCGAGCATGGTCCTCCTCGGACGTGGGGGTCAGTGCTCGACACTAGGATTTCCGGGTGCGGATAGCCACCTGGAACGTGAACTCGATCGGGGCCCGGCTGCCCAGGCTGCTGGACTGGCTGACCACCCGGGAGCCCGACGCCGTCGCGCTGCAGGAGACCAAGGCGGCCGACGGCGCCTTCCCGTACGCGGAGCTGGCGGACCTCGGCTACCAGGCCCTGCACGTCGGTGACGGTCGCTGGAACGGCGTCGCCGTGCTCTCCCGGGTCGGGCTCACGCCGGTGGCGACGGAGCTGCCCGGCCACCCCGAGCCGCGGTACGTGAGCGCCCGGTGCGGGCCGTTGACGATCACCAGCGTGTACGTGCCCAACGGCCGCGCCCTGGGTGACCCCCACTACGCCTACAAGCTCGACTGGCTGGCCACGCTGCGGTCCACCCTGCCGGCGACCAGCACCCCCACCCGCCAGGTGATCATGGGCGACTTCAACGTCGCCCCGACCGACGCCGACGTCTGGGACATCGGCGCCTTCGCCGACTCCACCCACGTCACCGAGCCCGAGCGGGCCGCCGTCCGGGCCCTGACCGACACCGGTCTGGTCGACCTGCCCGCGCGACCCGGCAAGGGCGATCACCCGTTCACCTACTGGGACTACCGAGCCGGGATGTTCCACCGGGACCTGGGCATGCGGATCGACCTGGTGCTGGCCAGCCCGGACCTGCGGGTCGACGACGCGTACGTGGATCGCGAGGCCCGCAAGGGCAAGCTCCCGTCCGACCACGCGCCGGTGGTCGTGGACCTCGCGCTGGACGAATCTGCGGGATGATGGCCCGGCCACGGCGTGCCGATCCCGGTGGTCGGTCGCCCGGCGCCCTCCCGTACGTGCGTAGTAGATGAGGCACCACCGATGGCTGACCAGGCAACCGCCCCCGCTCGCGTCAACCCGCTGCCCCGCGCGCTGACCATCCTGCTCGGGTTGGCCGCCGCGATGGTGGTCATCCTGGGCGCCCGCGAGCTGGCCTGGCTGATCGGGCCCGTCTTCCTCGCCCTGGTGATCGTGCTGCTGGTCCACCCCCTGCACACCTGGCTGCGGCACAAGAAGATGCCGGAGGGCCTGGCGCTGGTGGTGCTGCTGCTGGCGATCTTCGGGGTCCTGGTCGTGCTCGGCTCGATCCTGGTGCTCGCGGTCGGGCGGTTGATCACCGTGCTGCCGCAGTACGCCGCCGAGGCCGACGGGCTGGTGAGCAGCCTGCGTGACTTCCTCGTCGCGCAGGGGATCAGCCGCGAGACCGCGTCGAGCCTGCTGACGAACGTGAGTCTGGGCGCGGTGATCCAGGCGATCACGCCGCTGCTCAGCGGGGTCGTCGGCCTGGTGGCGAACGCGATCTTCCTGCTCAGCCTGATGCTCTTCCTCGGCATCGACGCCACCGGGGCCCTGGGTCGGATGGCGGCGGTGAACCGCCTCCGGCCCCGGTTGGGCGAGGCGTTCCGGATCTTCTCCGCCAACACCCGCCGCTTCCTCGGCGTGACCACCGATCTTCGCGGTGATCACCGGACTCGCCGACACCCTGCTGCTGATGTGGTTGGACATCCCGTTGGCCATCCTCTGGGGACTGCTGGCGGCGATCTGCAACTACATCCCGTACGTCGGCTTCGTCATCGGCCTGGTCCCGCCGGCCCTGCTGGCGCTGCTGATCGGCGACTGGCCCTTGATGCTGATCGTGATCGTCGCCTTCATCGTGCTCAACTCGTTGTTCACCTCGCTGATCCAGCCGTACTTCGTGGGCGACGCCGTCGGTGTCTCGATGCCGGTCACGCTGGTGGCGCTGGTGTTCTGGGGCTGGGTGCTCGGGCCGCTGGGCGCCATCCTGGCCATTCCCCTCACCCTGCTGGTGAAGGCGATCCTGGTCGACACCGACCCCACCGCGGGCTGGGCGACCGCCCTCTTCGGTTCCACCCGGGCGATGCGGCACGAGTCGGAGACCGAGCTGTCCGAGGGCGGGCATCCCCCACCCGTCGAGGTCGAAACCGTCTCCGCCGAGCCCGGGCCGACCGCATGAGTTTGTTAACAACGGTGTCTCAGGGGGCCTGACCTCCCCGCCGAACCGGCAAGTCGCTGTCACACTCTGTGCTCGTGGGATCCCGTCGACAACGGCGTCGAAGGTCTCCCCGCCAAAACCGGCACCGCGTCATCTAGGAGTACCCCGTGAACAGCTTCCTCGACTTCCTCTGGCTGATCATCGTCAGCTTCGCCTTCGTGGCGTACCTCATCATCTTGTTCCAGATCGTCACCGATCTCTTCCGTGACAAGGAGCAGAAGGGCTGGCACAAGGCCGTCTGGATCATCTTCCTGATCGTCTTCCCGCTGATCACCGCTGTCGTCTACCTGATCGCCCGGGGCGGCGGCATGGCCGAGCGTCAGGCGGAGTACATGCAGCAGGCCAAGTCCGCCAGCGACAACTACATCCGCGAGGTCGCGGGTCGCTCCCCCGCCCAGGAGATCGCGGACGCCAAGGCGCTCCTCGACTCCGGCTCGATCAGCGCCGCGGACTTCGAGAAGATCAAGGCGAAGGCTCTCGCCTGATCCCTGCTCGTCAGCTCGACCTCACGTACGCGCC
This sequence comes from uncultured Actinomycetota bacterium, assembly GCA_963759915.1. Lineage (GTDB taxonomy): Bacteria > Actinomycetota > Actinomycetes > Propionibacteriales > Propionibacteriaceae > Microlunatus. The sequence goes on from CAVXBJ010000065.1 coordinate 15,376, forward strand.
GTGAGCCGACCGTCGTCGGCCGCGGCGCGTACGCGTTCGTAGTCGTTCTCGGTCTTGTCCGCGTACGCCGTCGCGAAGTCGGCGATGGCCACGTCGAAGCGGTCCTTGCCGCCGAGGTAGGCCGAGATCGCCACCCGGTCCCCCGAGCGGGCGTGGGCACGGGCCAACGTCCACGCGCAGGCGTCGGCGTAGGTCCCGAGCTGGTCTGCGTTCAGGTCCGCCGGCTCGAAGGAGCCCTTCCAGTCCCGGAACTGCCGGACGTAGTAGTCCCGCGGATAGCCCGACACGTCGGCGCTCTTCCAGCCCAGCAGGATGTCGCCGTACGCCTGCATCAGCCGCTGCCCCTCCACCACCCGACGCCCCTGGTGCGGGTAGGAGTGCCCGGGCACGAACGGCGCCAGCACCGAGACGCTCGCCTCCTTGGCCTGCAGCACCAGGTAGTCGTTCTCGTCGGCGCCGGTCAGCAGCACCACCCAGGCCGATGTCCCCACGCTGCCGACCCCGACCACCCGGCGGGCCATGCCGACCAGGCGGTAGCTCCGCAGCAGCCGGCGGATCTCCGGCGTCACCGTCTCCGCGTACGACTCCAGCACCTCCGCCATCCCGTTCAGCAGACTCGCCTGATCGCGGTCGGGGGCGAGATCGGCCAGCGGCACCAGGAACGGCGGGTCGGCGATCCACTCGGCGTGACCGTCGACCACCCGGATGAGCTTGCGGACCGCCTGCCGGCTGTCGCGACGCTTGGCCTTCTCCGTCACCTTGCGGGCCTTGGCCAGATCCCGTTTGCCCGGGCCCTGGGCGATCTGCTCCAGCCGCTGCGTCGACATCTCCAGGTGCGCGTACCAGACCTGGGTGGCCGACGCCCCGGCGAAGCGAGCCATCGAGGTGCGGTAGAACCGGC
>CAVXBJ010000066.1:0-130166 GCA_963759915.1 uncultured Actinomycetota bacterium
CGTCAGCCAATCGTCAGGTTCCCGGGAGGGGTTCTGTCAGGCGACCCCGATTGGGTGGCAGACGAGCGGGGCACGGCGGGTGCGTTGCCGAGGGGATGAGTCGATGTCAACGTTCCTGTACGCCCTCGGGCACGCGGTCGCCCGTCATCGCTGGCGCGCGCTGATCGTCTGGGTGCTGCTCGCCGGCGTCTGCTTCGGGGTCACCAGCGTGGCCAAGGGTGCGTTGGTGAACGACTACACGATTCCCGGGCACCGAGTCCCAGCACGGCATCGACACCCTGGACGAGCGGTTCCCGCAGGCGTCCGGTACGACCGGGCAGCTCGTCTTCGAGTCGACCTCCGGGCCGATCAGCCGACCACCAGGCTCCGATCGAGAGCCAGATCAAGGCCATCGAGAAGGTCAAGCACGTCAGCAGCGTCGACGACCCGTTCGCCTCCGGTGCCGTCGGCACCATCTCGAAGGACAAGAAGTTCGCCCAGTCGCAGATCCAGTTCGACGTGTCGGTGACCGACCTGAGCCCGACCACGATCGCCGAGGTCGAGAAGGCGGCCAAGACGGCGACCGGGGCCGGCTACACGACCACGCTCGGCGGCGACATGTACACCTCCACCGGGGCCGGCGTCGGGCTGACCGACCTGATCGGGGTGTTCGTCGCCTTCATCGTGCTCTCGGTCACCTTCGGTTCGCTGATCGCCGCCGGTCTGCCCCTGATCACGGCCGCGCTGGGGGTCGGCATCACCATGTCGACCATCCTGACCATCGCGTCGGTGGCCACCATCTCGACCACGACCCCCACGCTGGCCCTGATGATCGGGCTGGCCGTCGGGATCGACTACGGCCTGTTCATCGTCACCCGGCACCGCCGCCAGCTGGCCCACGGGATGGGCGTCGAGGAGTCCCTCGCCCAGTCCTCGGCCACCGCCGGGTCGGCGGTGGTGTTCGCCGGTACGACGGTGATCATCGCGCTCTGCGGACTCGCCGTGGCGAACATCCCGTTCCTCACCGTGATGGGCGTGGCCGCGGCCGGCGGGGTGGCGGTGGCGGTGTGCGCGGCTCTCACGCTGCTGCCCGCGCTCCTGGCGATCTGCGGCAACCGGCTGCGACCCAAGCCGAAGTCCCACGCGGTCAAGCTGGTCGGCAAAGCCGCCGCCGGTCGCACCATGGGCGCCCGCTGGGTGGCCATCGCCACCAAGGTCCCCGCGGTCACGGTGGTCGCCATCCTGCTGGTCATCGGGGTGCTGGCCATCCCGATCAAGGACCTGGCGCTGGCCCTGCCGGACAACGGCAGCGCCGACGTCGGGTCCCCGCAGCGCACCACCTTCGACCTGATCGCCACCGAGTTCGGACCGGGCTACAACGCCCCGCTGCTGGTCACCGCCGACATCATCACCAGCACGGATCCGAAGGGCAGCGTCCAGGATCTGGCCGACGACATCGCCAAGATCCCGGGTGTCGAGGCCATCACCAAGCAGACCCCCAACCAGACCGCCGATCTCGGTCTCGTCCGGGTGGTGCCGCAGTGGTCGCAGAGCGATCCGCGGACGACGGAGCTGGTCGGCAAGATACGTGCCCAGGCCCCCGGCTGGGAGACCAAGCTGAAGATCTCCGACATCACCGTCACCGGCCAGACCGCCGTCGCGATCGACGTGAACAGCCGGCTGAGCGGGGCCCTGGTGCCGTTCGGCCTCGTCGTGGTCGGCCTCGCCCTGATCCTGCTGATGGTCGTCTTCCGCTCGATCGCGGTCCCGATCAAGGCCGCGCTCGGCTACCTGCTCTCCATCGCGCGCCGCCCTCGGGACGGTGACCGCGGCCTTCATCTGGGGGTGGGGGGCCGGACCTCTCGGCATCACCGAGATCGGACCGCTGGTCAGCTTCCTGCCGATCATCTTGATGGGCGTGCTGTTCGGTCTGGCCATGGACTACGAGGTGTTCCTGGTCTCGGCGATCCGGGAGGACTACGTCCACGGTGGTGCTCTGCCCGCCAAGGAGCGGGCCCAGCACGCGATCCGGACCGGCTTCATCTCGAGCGCACGGGTGGTGACGGCCGCCGCGGTGATCATGATCTCGGTCTTCGCCGCGTTCATCCCGCACGGCAGCTCCACGATCAAGCCGATCGCCCTCGGTCTGGCGGTGGGGGTGTTCGTCGACGCGTTCCTGGTCCGGATGACGCTGGTGCCGGCGGTGCTGGCCCTGCTGGGAAGCAAGGCGTGGTGGATGCCGAAGCGGCTGGACAAGGCGTTGCCGCACATCGACGTCGAGGGCTCCGCGCTGGTCCGCCACGTCGAGCAGGTCGAGTGGGAAGAGGCCAACGGGGCCGTCGCGATCCGCGCCGAGGCCGCCGCCATCGCCACCGATGCCGGCCCGGTGCCCGTCGACCTCTCCGTGCCGCAGCGGGCCACGGTCAGCTACGACCACCCCGACCCGGCCGTCCGCGCCGCCCTGGTCTGGACCCTGAGCGGTTGGCGCAAGCCGGTCGGCGGGCACCTGGCGGTGCTGGGTCGGGTGCTGCCGGAAGAGGCCGGGGCCGTCCGGAGGTCCGTACGGGTGGTGCCCCTGCCGAGTCCGGACGACGACGCCGTCGACGTCCGGCGCTACGTCTCGACGCTCCTGGTCGCCCAGTCCGACAAGCCGTGGCCATCGCGCAGGACCACCAACCGGGCCCTGGACCAGGCGGACAACTGGCTGTCCCCGCTGCGGTGCGGCATCCGACGCGCAGCGGTTGGCGGATCGCCGGCTCGGCGACCTGGCTCCGTTGGAGCGCCGCCTCGTCACGCTCAGCGCCGCCGCCGTCCAGTCGCCGGAGCTGATCGTGGTGGCGGAGCCCGATCGTGACCTCGACGGGGGCGCCATGTCCTGGTTCGCCGGGGTCTGCGCGGAGCTGGTGCACGACACCGGGACGACCGTGGTGCTGATCGGGTCGACCGTGACGGCGCTGGCCGACCGGGCCGCGTCCCCGGGCCCTCCTGAGTCGACGTCGCTCGAGTTCGGCGCTGTCGCTCTATCTGCAGATCGAGCGACGCCCTCGAACCCGAGCGACTCGGACGAGAGTGGCCGGGACATGGGGGCGACCGACCAGGGTGCGGGGGCTGGGCAGACCGAGCAGGGTGCGGACGAGGTCGCCACAGTTCCGGCCGACACCTCCGACCACGCCTCCGCCGACCCACCTGCCCCCAGCCCAGCCGGTGACGTCGCCGACCCGGCCGACCCCGGGCTGGTCGGCGACGGAGATCGGCATGACGCCGACCTGCGAGACCCGGACGACAGCGAGACAGGCCCCGACGACGACAGCGACGCCAGGAAGCAGACTCATGAGCTCACCGGACAGTAAGCCGAAGGCCCACGAGCCCGTACCGCGTTGGCTGGTGCCGATGGTCGCGGTCATCCTGACCGCCATCGCGAGCGGTGTGGTGCTGTGGGCGGTGCAGGGTCACCAGAACAGCGGTCCGGCCGTACCGCTGGCCATCGTGAACCTGGATGACCCGGTGACCCAGGGCTCCGGCTCGGACGCCAAGACGATCGCGGCCGGACGCCAGCTGGCCGGCAGTCTCAGCTCTCCCGACACCGGCGACGAGACCCCGCTGTCGTGGCAGCTGGTCGACCAGGACGACGCCGCGACAGGACTGCGCGACGGCACCTACTACGGGGTCCTGACCATCCCCAAGGACTTCTCCGCCGGCATCACCTCGACCTCCGGCAGCGACCCCAAGCAGGCCGAGCTGAAGCTGGTGAGCGACGACGCCGCCAGTGCGGCGGTCGCGGCGCTGGCCCAGCTGTCGGTCAACCAGGCCGCACGCACGATGGGCGACCAGGTCACCAACAACTACGTCGACGCCATGCTGCAGAACCTGACCACGATCAACAAGAACCTGACCAGCTCGGCGAAGAGCGCCGACTCCCTGGCCAGCTCCGCGCACGACCTGGCCAGCTCCAGCCACTCCCTGGCCGACTCCGCCGACCAGGTCGCCGACGGGGCGTCCAGCCTGGACAGCGGCACCACGTCCCTGTTGGCCGGTACGAAGACGCTCGCCTCCGGGGCCCAGGACGCGGCCACCGGCGCGGCCCAGGTCGCGTCCGGCAGCCGGGAGCTGGCCTCGGCCGCCGACAAGCTCGCGTCCGGAGCCGGCAAGACCTCCGACGGGGCCGATGACGTCGCCAAGGGAGTCTCCGACCTGGCCCGGCTGGCCGACGGGACGGCGAAGGGCGCGAGTGACCTGACGAGGGTGACCGATCGGCAGAACACCGGGCTGGGTCGCACCGACAGGCTGGCCGGGGCCCACGCCACCGGGGCCGCCGCCGTGGCGAGCCGCGCCGACCGGATCGCGAGGGACTGTCCGCTCACCACTCCGCGGGACTACTGCACCCGGGTCACCGATCTCGCCCGCCGCATCGGCATCGAGGCGACCGTGGCGGCTGATCTCGACAAGCTCGTCGGCCTCCAGGTCGACCGGGGCAAGGCGATCGACAAGGGCGCCACTGCTCTCGACAAGGCCACCGGACGCCTCGACGGCGGGCTCACGAAGCTGGCCCCGGCGGCCAAGAAGGTGGCCACCGGGGCCGACGACGTGAGCGACGGCGCGACCGAGCTGGACCGGGCGGCGGGATCGCTCTCCTCCGGTGCGGTCGAGGTCGCCTCCGGGACGCGCAGCGTCGCCGACGGGGCGGCGAAGACCGAGTCAGGCGTCCAGGAGATGTCGGTCGCCGCCGACCAGCTGTCCACCGGCGCCACGAAGCTCGCCTCGGGGGCCCACCAGCTCGCCGACGGGGCCGACCAGCTCGCCGGCGGCGCCGACCAGCTCTCTTCGGGTCTGACCAGTGGCGCCAAGCAGGTGCCCAGCTACACCGATGACCAGCGCAAGCAGCTCGACACCGTGGTGACGACGCCGGTGACGGTCAAGGCCACCGCCGACAATCCCAGCACCGTGGCCGCCGGGCTGGTGCCGGTCGTCCTCGGGCTCGCGCTCTGGATCGGCACTCTGATGATGCTGCTGACCAGGCCGCCGGTACCGGTCGGGCTCTCCTGGGCGCAGGCCTCGCCGGCGCGACGGGTCCTGTTCGGCCTGGCGCCGGTGGTCCTGGTCGGTCTGGTGCAGGCTGGGCTGCTGCTGGGACTGGTGGCGATCGCCAAGGTGCCGATCTCCTCACCGCTCGGGCTGGTGCTGTTCGCCGGCCTGGGAGCCCTCGCGTTCGCCGCCACCAACCAGGCGCTGGTCAGCGCATTCGGAAGCCTCGGTCGACTCGTCAGTCTGGCGTTCGCGGTCGTCGAGGCGGCGGCACTCGGTGGGCTGATGCCGATCGAGACGGCTCCGGCGGCGATCCAGCTGCTGAACGGGGTACTGCCGCTGCCGCAGTTCGTCAGCGGCGCCGCTCAGCTGCTGCTCGGCGGCCGGGGCAGCCTGGCGAACGCCTGCCTGGTGCTGGCGATCTGGACGGTGCTGGCGCTCGCCATCTCCCTGCTCGCCGCCTCGCGCCGCAGCGCCCGGGTGGGAGATGTCCAGACGGCGTCCCCGAGTCCGGCCACGGCTCCGTCCACGGCATGATCGCCGTCTCCTGAGGGCAGAGGATGGCGCCGATGACGAACGAACCCGCGGTGGACGCCAGGCCACTGCCGGCCCGCTGGGCCTGGCTGCTGGTCCTGCTGGGCGGGGTGGCCGCGTACCTGATCGTGCTGCGCACGCTGATCGCCACCCAGAACCCGTTGTACGTTCCGTCGTTGCTGCTCCTCGGCTCCGCGGTCGTCCCGGCCTCGGTGCTGGTCTATGCGGCGTCCGGGCCGCGGCGCGCCCCGGTGGGTGCCGGAGTGGTCGCGGCCGTGGCGGGGATCGGCGGGGTGATCGGCACGGTCGCGGCCGGAACCCTCGAATACGACACCCTGCAGCGGCTCGGGGCCGTACCGATGATCATGGTCGGGCTGATCGAGGAGTCGGCCAAGCTGGTCGTGCCGGTGATCATCCTGATCTTCGCCCGACGCCTCCGCGACCCGGCGGCCGGGGTGATCATCGGGATCGCCTCCGGGATGGGCTTCGCCACCCTGGAGACCATGGGGTACGGCTTCTCCGCGCTGCTCCAGAGCCGCTCGATCGCCGACCTCGACCAGACCCTGCTGCTCCGGGCCATCCTCTCGCCGGCGGGCCACGTCGCCTGGACCGGCGTCACGACGGCCGCGCTCTGGCGGATCCCCTCGGCCCGGCACCGAGGTCGGGCGGTCGGCCTGTTCGTCGGTGCCTTCGCCGCGAGCGTGGCGTTGCACGCGCTCTGGGACGGTTCCGACCTCTGGCCGGTCCGGGCGGCTGTGGGCATCGTCAGCTTCGCCGGCCTGCTGGTCGTGATCCACCGCTCGCACACGGCCGGACAGCGGCTGCAGGGGCCGCCGACCTGGACGTACGGCCCGTACGTCCCCCCGACCGGTCCGGTCGACCCCGGTGTCCAGCCGCCGACCTCCTGACACCGACGGCCGTCGCGTGACAGGGTGACGATCATGGATCTGTCCTCCGTCAGCGCACTGCGACCGACCGTCCGGACCCGCTCGATCAGTCCCGAGAACCCGACCGGCGAGCCCGGCGGTGGCGCCCGGGCCACCACCGGCACCGGAGCCGAGGCCGCTCGTGATCTCGGTCTGGGCTGGAAGGTCTCGCCGAGCGTCGACGTCGCGCCGGGGGAGACGTACGACCTCGCGGTCATCGACGGGTCCGGGACGATCACGCACGTCTGGGCCACCACCCACACCGACCACTGGCGCAGTCTGCTGCTGCGGGCGTACTGGGATGGGGCCGACGAACCGGCCATCGAGGTCCCGTACGGCGACTTCTTCTGCTCCGGGTGGGGCCGGTTCGCCCAGGTCAGCTCACAGCCGATCGCCGCCAACCCGAACGGCGGGTTCAACTCCTACTGGCCGATGCCGTTCCGGACGGGTGCCCGGCTGACCGTCGAGAACCTCTCCACCGTCCCCGTACGGATCTACTACCAGGTGACGTACGAGCTGGACGACGACGCTGCGGACCGGGGCTACCTGCACGCCCAGTGGCGACGCAGCAACCCGCTCGGCGACTGCGAGCCGCACGTGATCATCGAACGGGTCAGGGGGGCCGGTCACTACGTCGGCACGTACCTGGCCTGGGCCTCCCACGCGACCGGCTGGTGGGGCGAGGGCGAGATCAAGTTCTATCTGGACGACGACCAGGACTTCCCGACGATCTGCGGCACCGGCACCGAGGACTACGTCGGGGGTGCCTGGAACTTCGACGTGCCGGGCCAGGGCTACACGGCCTACTCCACGCCCTACCTGGGCCTGCCGCAGGTGATCCAGCCGGACGGGCTCTACAGCTCCCAGACCCGCTTCGGTCTCTACCGCTGGCACGTTGCCGACCCGATCCGGTTCGCCACCGACCTGCGGGTCGACATCCAGGCCCTGGGCTGGCGCAGCGGCGGCCGCTACCTGCCGTTGCGCGACGACATCGCGTCCACGGGACTGTTCTACCTGGACTCACCGACCGCGCACCGACCGGTCGCGCCGACCGCAGACGAGCTGGAGATCTGCTGAGGTTCAGTCGTCGTTGCCGGATCCCGAGGACTTGTCCGGCAGGTACGGCTCGATGGCGGCGGCCAACTTGGCCGGCGTCATCGACTGCAGCCAGATGTGCCCCGGGCCGGTGATCTGGGCCAGCAGCAGGGAGTCGCCGAAGAACTTGTTCTTGATCCCCTTGACCGAGGCGAACTCCAGGTTCATCTCGGCCCGGAACAGCGCCAGGTGACCCGGGTGGATCAGCATCGACTGACCCGGGGCGAGCTCGTACTCCACGATCTCCCCGGCCAGCTGGACCCAGGCGGTGCCGTCACCGGAGAGCCGTTGGAAGATCACACCCGCCCCACCGAAGATGCCGGCGCCCAGCTTCTTCTGCAGTCCCACCGAGATCTCCACGTCCGGGGTGCTGCAGATGTAGGCCCCCGACTGCACCATGAAGTTGTCGGCGCGGTCGATCCGGATCTCGCGGATGGACCCGGGCAGCTGCGCGGAGAACGCGACGAAACCGCCCTGGGGTGGGGCGACGTACTCGGTCAGGAACAGCTGACCACCCCCCAGAGCCCGTTTGAGACCCGACATGAAGCCGCCCTTGCCGCCCGAGCCGAACCGGGTGGAGGTGTCCATCGCGAAACCCGGCGTCAGCCAGGAGACGTCACCGCCCTCGGCGATCAGGTGCTCGCCCGGACTCATGGTGATCTCCAGGATGGGCATGGTGGTGCCGGCGATGCGCGTCTGCATGGGAAAACGGTATCGGTCCGCCTTGACCCACGACGCGGCGTCTACTCAGGTGTCGACGGCTCCTGACTGCGCGGGTGCTGCCCCACGAGCAGAGTCGAGAGGGTCAGCGGCGGTGGCCACCCGGCCGGGGCGCTCCACCAAGGTCACGACCACCACCGCTATCGCCGCCCAGAACGCCGACCAGCCCACCACCGAGACGGTCAGGGGCCTACTCACCAGCACCACGATCCCGGCGACGGCGGCGATCAGACCGAGGATCAGCGACCGGTGGTGGTGCACCCAGACCCCGACCCGGCCGGTGCCGAGGCCACGCTGGTCGGCGGTCCCGCGCAGCCGGTCGATGCCCGTCGCGTAGACGGCCCGGAGTCTGGTCGGGGTCCGGAACGGTCCCGCCAACCAGCCCACCACCACGACCGCGAACCCCAGCACGGCGGCCGCGACCGCCGTCGAGGCCATGCCGTCCGTCGCCGTGTCGTAGAACAACCCGCTGACCGACCCGGGCAGCAGACTGGCCGGCACGGCGGCGATCAGCACGATCCGGCCGACGGCCAGCGTGGTGGCCAGCAAGGCCATCGCGAGGGTGAAGCCACCCGCCGCCCACAGCAGGGCCCGTGGGCGCCGGTTCGCGACCAGGACGCCGCCGACCAGCAGGGCCAGCACCAGCCAGGGCAGCCAGGTGCCGACGGCCACCGTGACGCCGTACGCGAGCTGCACCGTCGGCAGCTGGTCGGACTGCACCAGCACGATCGTCCGGTTCACCGGTGGGATCCGCCCGGCGATCGTGATGCCGCGCTCCACCAGGCCGGTCTTGACCTGCTCGACGATCGGTCCGATCGGGATGCCGAGGGAACCGTCCTCGCCGATCGTGGCGACCGCCCCGGGGTCGTTGCGCAGGGTGCCGATCAGCTGGCTGTGGCCGATCCGCAACGACTCGGCCCAGGCGGCGTCGAAGCGGTCGGACGCGACGAACTCCGTCACCCCGTCGCGGATCAGGGAGCGCAACCCGTCGGCCGCCGTGGCCTGCAGGGTCCGCAGCGCCAGGGTGGCCCGGGGACCCGTGCCGAGGGCGATCAGCCCGTCGACGAGCTCCTGGGTCAGACCGTCGAGGTCGACCTGGGCGTCGACGGCGACCATCGCCTGGTCGACGACGTACGCCCGGACCTCCGGGCTGCGCGCCAGCGGTGCGTACGTCGCCACGAACCGGTCGGTGTCGGTCAGCGTCCACTTGGCCCACCCGGTCACCACGGCCACCGGGGCCAGCAGCACCCCCAGCAGGATGAGCACGACCGCCAGCACGGCGCGGGACCGACGGGGGGAGGCTCCGGAGACGGCGGGTGAGGACCGCAGCTCCGCGTTCTCGGCTTCCAGAGCGATCACCCGAGCCTGCAGGTCTGCGGACGAGGCCTCACCACTCATGGCGACAGCGTCCCACCGGCGGCCGTCGAGCGCCTCACCGCATTCGGGTGAAACGACTCGTGGTCGATTCGCGTGCGGGCGCCACGGCCTGTATTCTTCCTCGTCGGCGCGCCGGGTGATCGGTGCGTACGAGTGGCCCCTATAGCTCAGTCGGTAGAGCATCTCCATGGTAAGGAGAAGGTCTGCGGTTCGAATCCGCATGGGGGCTCGGAGTCAGGCTCCGGCGCCACCGCGCGTCGGCGGTGTGTGCGGTCGTGACGGGTCCCGTGGGGCTTGATCGGTCGGGCACACTGGACGAGGCGGGTACGTCGCGTCAGCAGGGTTCTGCGGCGGGATAGCTCAGGCGGTAGAGCAAGCGGCTCATAATCGCTGTGTCGCGGGTTCAAGTCCCGCTCCCGCTACCACGATTCACCCACAGAACCGAAGGAAACGACGATGGCCAAGTCCACGGATGTGCGCCCCAAGACCACCATGGCCTGCACCGTGTGCAAGGAGCGGAACTACATCACCAAGAAGAACCGGCGGAACGATCCCGACCGGCTCGAGCTGAAGAAGTTCTGCCCGCGCTGCCACACGCACACCACCCACCGCGAAACCCGCTGACCGCCGAGCGCGATCTGCACGCTGACGAGCCGCCGAATGCTTCGGCGGCTCGTTCTGTGCTGCCCGGACCGTTGTCCGTGCTGGTCGGGCTCGCCCACGGCAGCCGGCACGCCCGGGTGGCCGAGGGGGTCGAGGCGGTGCTGGCCGCCACGTCCGTCCTGGCCGGGGTCGGGACCCGGGCGGCGTACCTGGATCTGACCGACCCCGACCTGGCGGCCGTCGCAGCCGACCTCGCCACGGCCGGCGTACGGCGGGCGGTGGTGGTGCCACTGCTCTTCACCGACGCGTTCCACGCCCGGATCGACGTCCCCGCGGCGGTCACCCAGGCCGCCGAGAGCTCCGGGGTCGAGCTGGTGCTGGCTCCGATCCTCGGCACCGGTGACGACGTAGTGGCGGTGGTCGCGGATCGGCTGCCGCCGCCGGCACGACCGCTGACGCGCCGATCCTGCTCTACGCGGTGGGATCGTCCCGCCCCGACGCCAACGCAGCGGTCGCCGATCTGGCGGACCGACTCGCCGTCCGACGCGGTACGCCCGTCCGGGCCGGCTTCGGCACCACCGAACCGCGCGCCGCCGACGTCCTGGCCGAGCTGAGCGCCACCGACGAGCGCCCGGCACCGTCGTGCCGCTGTTCGTCGCACCCGGTCTGCTGCTGGACGGCATCGCGCCCGCCGTCGCGGCGGCGGGCTGGCGGCTGGCGGATCCGCTCGGCACCCTGCTGGCCCCTGTGGTGGCCGAGCGGTACCACGCGGCGCTGGGTGCCGCGGGCCGCCTCCGTTAGCGTTAGGCCATGCCCATCACCGCCGACCACGCCGGTCGTCGCTACCCGCCGACCCCCGCGTACGAGGTGTCGGCCGCCAAGATCGCCGAGTTCGCCCGTGCCCTCGGTGACGACAGCCCCGCCTACGCCGGCGAGCAGCCGATCGCTCCGCCGACCTTCGTCGCCGTGATCTCCTCGGCGGCCTGGGAGTCGATGTTCGACGATCCCGAGCTGGGCCTGGCCCTGCGTCGGATCGTGCACGGCGACCAGCGGTTCACCTACCGTCGTCCGCTGCGGGCCGGTGACCGGGTGCAGGCGACGCTGACCATCGACAAGGTGCGCAACCGCGGCGCCGCCGACATCATCTCCTCCTCGGTCGAGGTGGAGACGCTGGCCGGCGAGCTGATCTGCACCGCCGAGGCGACCTTCTTCCACTCCCACGAGGCGGACGCATGAGTGTCATCGACCTGTCCCGCGATCACGGTCGGTACGCGGCTGCCGAGCCTGACCGTCCGCGTTCACCCGCGAGACCCTGGTCCGCTACGCCGGTGCGTCGACCGACTTCAACCCCATCCACTACTCGAGTTTCTACGCGGACCAGGTCGGGCTGCCCGGGGTGATCGGTCACGGGATGCTGACCATGGGCAGCGCGCTGCGGGTGGTGACCGACTGGGTCGGCGACCCGGCCCGGGTGCGGTCCTACTTCGTCCGGTTCACCAAGCCGGTCGTGGTGCCCGACGACGCCGACGGCACCGAGCTCGTCTTCGGCGGCGTGGTGGAGGCGGTCGACGACGCCCTGGTGACGATCGCCATCGAGGCGGTCAGCGGTGACGTCAAGGTGCTGGGCGCGGCCCGGGCGGTCGTCGACTGTGCCTGACGCTCGGTGCTCCGTGGTCACCGACATCTCCGTGACGCCGGGGGAGTCCTGCGACGTCACGTCCCTGTCGCTGACCTCGACGCGCGACTCGACCGCCGAGCTCCGCGACGGCCGGTGGACGGCTCGCCGAGCTCACCACGCTGCGGGTCGGCGGTCCGGCCCGCGCGGTGGTCACGGCCGACCACCGAGACCGAGCTGGTCGAGGCGGTCCGCGCTGCCGACGCCGCCGGCGAGCCGGTGCTCGTGCTCGGTGGTGGCTCGAACGTGCTGATCGCCGACGAGGGGTTCCCCGGCACCGTGGTCGCGGTCGCGACCCGGGGCATCACCGCCGACGTCTCGGACTGCAGCGGGGCGACGGTGACCGTTGCGGCCGGCGAGGACTGGGACGCGCTGGTGGCCACCGCGGTCGAGCAGGAATGGAGCGGGATCGAGGCCCTGTCCGGCATCCCCGGCCTGGTCGGCGGCACGCCGATCCAGAACGTCGGCGCGTACGGCAGCGAGGTCGCCCAGACCATCGCCCGGGTCCGGACCTTCGACCGGTCGACCGGCCGTCAGGCGAGCTTCTCGGTCGCGGACTGCGGCTTCGGCTACCGCACCTCGCGGTTCAAGGCCGAACGCGATCGCTACCTGGTGCTCGAGGTGACCTTCCAGTTCACCCTCGGCTCCCTGTCCGCCCCGATCCGGTACGCCGAGCTGGCCCGCGCCCTCGGGGTGCCGGTGGGCACGCGGGTCCCCGCGGCCGACGTCCGCGCAGGCCGTGCTCGGGCTGCGGGCCGGCAAGGGGATGGTGCTGGACGCCGCCGACCGTGACACCTGGAGCGCCGGCTCGTTCTTCACCAACCCGATCCTGGACCCCGGTGTGGCCGCGGGACTGCCGGCCGAGGCGCCGCGCTATCCCCAGCCCGACGGGCAGGTGAAGACGAGCGCGGCCTGGCTGATCGAGCACGCCGGCTACGGGAAGGGCTTCGGCGCCGAGCTCGGCGCCGGTCGGGCCACCCTGTGCGGCAAGCACACCCTGGCCCTGACCAACCGTGGCGGGGCCACCGCCGACGACCTGCTGACCCTCGCGCGCGTGGTGCGCGGCGGGGTGCAGGAGGCGTTCGGCGTCACCCTCGTCGCGGAACCTGTTCTGGTGGAGTGCACCCTGTGAAGAACGACCCGTTCGCCCTCTGGGCCCCGACCGCCGAGCAGGTCGAGCTGCTGCTCGTCGACCCGGCCGGTGGGGACGACCGCCGCTGGCCATGGAGACCGAAGGCGACGGCTTCTGGCGGCCCGTCGGCGGCCAGGCCGAGCCCTCGGCCGACCACCCGCTGGACTACGGCTACCTGATCGACGGTGGCGACGTGGTGCTGCCCGATCCGCGGGCCCGGCGGGCTCCACACGGGGTGCACGGGCTGTCGCGCACCTTCGACCCGGCACGCGTACAGCTGGTCCGACCAGCTGTGGACCGGTCGCCAGCTGCCGGGCGGCATCGTCTACGAGCTGCATGTCGGCACCTTCACCGCCGAAGGCACCCTGCTCTCGGCCATCGATCGGCTCGACCATCTGGTGGAGCTGGGCGTCACCCTGGTCGAGCTGATGCCGGTCAACGCCTTCAACGGCAGCCACGGCTGGGGCTACGACGGGGTGCTGTGGTGCGCGGTCCAGGAGGAGTACGGCGGCCCGGCCGCGTACCAGGCCTTCGTCGACGCCTGCCACCAGCGTGGACTGGGCGTCATCCAGGACGTGGTCTACAACCACCTCGGTCCCAGCGGCAACTACCTGCCGGAGTTCGGGCCCTACATCGCCGACGGTCCGTCGAACACCTGGGGCGAGACCTCAACCTGGACGGTGAGGACTCCGACGAGGTCCGTCGCTACATCATCGACAACGCGCTGATGTGGCTGCGGGAGTACCACGTGGACGGGCTGCGGCTGGACGCCGTGCACGCCCTGCTCCGACACCCGGGCGACCCACCTGCTGGAGGAGCTGGCGATCGAGGTGGCGGCGCTGTCCGCCTTCCTCAACCGACCGCTGTCGCTGATCGCCGAGTCGGACCTGAACAACCCGCGGCTTGATCACCACCCGCGACGGCGGCGGCTACGGGCTGACCGGCCAGTGGAGCGACGACTTCCACCACGCCCTGTACGTCAGCCTGACCGGGGACACCGCCGGCTACTACGCCGACTTCGACTCCCTGGACGCCCTGGGCAAGGTGTTCGAGAACGGTTTCTTCCACGACGGTACGCATTCCAGCTTCCGCGGTCGGGCCCACGGCCACAAGATCGACACGCTGCGGACCCCGACCTGGCGGCTGGTCGTCTGCTCGGACAACCATGATCAGATCGGCAACCGGGCCGACGGCCAACGGCTGTCCGGCAAGATCAGCCCGCAGCAGCTGGGGCTGGCCGCCTTCGTCACCCTGCTCAGCCCGTTCACCCCGATGATCTTCATGGGCGAGGAGTGGGGCGCCGCGACCCCCTGGCAGTTCTTCACCGCCCACCCCGAGCCGGAGCTGGCCGAGAAGGTCGCCACCGGGCGTCGCGAGGAGTTCGCCCAGATGGAGTGGGACCTCTCGCAGGTGCCCGATCCGCAGGACGACGCGACCTTCCAGCGATCCAAGCTCGACTGGGACGAGCTGACCGAACCCGTCCACGCCGACCTGCTGGAGCTGTACAAGCGGCTGATCCGGCTGCGGCGCACTTATCCGGACTTCTGCGACCCGCAGTTCGACAACGGCACGCGCCACCTCCAACGACGAGGAGGGCTGGTTGCTGGTCGAGCGCGGCGAGGTGGCCCTGGTGATCAACTTCCGCGGCAACGAGGTGACGGTGGCCGTCGACGGCGTCTGCGAGGAGCTGCTGACCGTGGGGGAGTCCTCCCTGGCGGAGGGGTCGGTCAGGCTCGCTCCGCACAGCGCGGTGGCCGTGCTCGCGCCGGTGCTAGGCGTCGATCTTGATCTCCCGCTTCAAGATCTTCCCGGTCGGGCCCTTGGGCAGGGCGCCGAACCGGACGATCCGGGGGTACTTGTAGACCGCGATCTTGCTGGCCACGAAGTCGCGGATCTCGTCCTCTCCTGCCTCCGCGCCCTCCTTGAGGGTGAGCAGGCAGGCGATCTCCTCACCGTGCAACGCATCCGGCACCCCGAACACCGCCGCCTCGGCCACCGCCGGGTGGGTGTAGAGGACCTCCTCGACCTCGCGCGGGTACACGTTCATCCCGTTGCGGATGATCATGTCCTTCTTCCGGTCGACGATGAAGTAGAAGCCGTCGTCGTCACGGGTCGCCAGATCTCCGCTGTGGAACCAGCCCGCCGCGCATCGCCTCGGCGGTGGCCTCGGGCTTGTTCCAGTAGCCCTTCATCACGTTCTCGCCGCGGATGACGATCTCGCCCACCTCGCCGGGGGCGACCTCGGTGTCGTCGGGTCCCCAGAGCTGGAACTCGACGCCGCGCGATCGGGATGCCCACCGAACCGGGCTTGACCGGCCGGTCCGGGTGGTTGAAGGAGGCGATCGGCGAGGTCTCCGACAGCCCGTACCCCTCGAGCAGCTGGAACCCGAAGCGCCGCTGCACCTCGTAGAGCACCTCGACCGGCAGGGATGCCCCGCCGGACGCGGCCAGCTTGAGCCGGCTGGTGTCGAACCGGCCCGGGTCGGGCACCGCGAGCAGCGCCATGTACATGGTCGGGACACCCAGGAACACGGTCACCCGGTCCTCGGCCACGATCCGCAGCGCCTCCTCGCCGTCGAACTTCGGCAGCAGGGTCAGACAGGCTCCGGCCGCGATCGCCGCGTTCAGGCCGCAGGTCTGTCCGAACGAGTGGAACAGGGGCAGCCCACCGAACAGGACGTCACCAGGACCGACGCGCATCAGCGTGGCCAGGTCGGTCCGCACGTTGCTGCCGAGGTTGTCGTGGGTCAGCTCGGCGCCCTTCGGCGAGCCGGTGGTGCCCGAGGTGTAGAGGATGACGGCTGTGTCGTCGCCGGTGCGGACGACCGGACCACCCTCGTGCGGCTTCGGCTCCGGCCAGCGTCTGCTCGAACTCGCCCGGGGTGACCACCAGCACGTCGGTGCCGGTCGACGTCGGCCGCCTTGGCCGCTTCCTCGGCGAACAGCGCGAACACGACCGCGACCTTCACCCCGGCGTCGTTCCACGCGTACGAGACCTCGCCCGCCTTGAGCAGCGGGTTCATCGGGACGACGACCGCGCCGAGTCGCAGGATCGCGTAGTAGACGATCGGGAAGTACGCCACGTTCGGCATGATCGAGCGCGACCCGGTCGCCCTCGGTCACCCCCCGGTCGGCGAGCAGCGTGGCGCAGCGTGCGGCGGCTCCGTCGAGGTCGCCGTAGCTGAGGACGCGCTCGCCCTGCTTGATCGCGGGCAGCGACGGGTCCGAGGCGGCGCGGTCGGTCAGCCAACAGGCGATGTTGGAATTGAGGGTCATGAGCCCGACGGTAGTGGCGTACGCCACATTCCGCAGCGCGCTTCGGAACCCGATAAAAAGAAGCCACGAGGGTGGTTGACGGTCCGAACGAGAATAGGTTAGGCTCGCCTTACTCGTTCATCGAAAACTGTCGGACAGCTGCGAAGCCGGGTCGGACACGGTGACTTGATCCTCCCAGGTCTGGGGAGGTGTCGCGTTCAGCGAGTGGGCGCGGTCAGTGTGCGGGGGGTCGCGCCTGGCCGCGCATCGCTGTGCTTGTCGGGTCCCGTTCGCGACGAGAACGTGCGTTCACCGGCTTCGTCGTCGAGAAGAATGACGGCGAAAAGCGTGCCGTCGCTCTTCTCTCCTCCGTACGCCGGGCGCGTCGTCTTCCCGCTCACTGGACCTGGGCAAACGCGAAGAGCGTGTTTGCCGCTCCTCGGTCCAGACAGAACCGGGCCCTCCGCTGCGCGGCCGCTCGCGACGGGATCACTCGCTTCTGCACCTCGTAGGCAGTACCGGTCGGGGATCGCTCCGGGGACCCCGCCGCGGGCTCGGGCCCCTAGACTCCGAGGCGGCCAGATCCGCCCACTCGACCGAGGAACCCGCCATGAGCCTGTCCGATCTCAGTCCCGACGCTCTCGCCGCCCTGCACGGCGAGCAGACCACCGCGTACGCCGCTCTGGCGGCCCGAGGACTGAAGCTCGACCTCACCCGCGGCAAGCCGGCGCCGGCCCAGCTCGATCTCTCCAACGCGCTGCTGACCCTGCCCGGGCGAGGGGGAGTACAAGGCCGCCGACGGCACCGACTGCCGCAACTACGGCGGTGGCCAGGGTCTGCCGGAGATCCGCGAGATCTTCGCCGAGCTGCTCAACGTGCCGGTCGCGCAGCTGGTCGCCGGCGACAACGCCAGCCTGGGCGTCATGCACGACACCCTGGTGTTCTCCCTGCTCAAGGGCACCGTCGACTCGGCCGAGCCCTGGGTGAAGGAGCCGATCACCTTCCTCTGCCCGGTGCCCGGCTACGACCGCCACTTCGCCCTGTGCGAGCAGTACGGCATCACCATGGAGCCCGTCGCGCTGGGCCCCGACGGTCCCGACCTGGAGGTGATCCGGGAGCGGGTGGCCGAACGACCCGAGCGTCCGGGGCATCTGGATCGTCCCGACGTACGCCAACCCCACCGGTTCCGTCTACACCGAGGAGGTGACCCGCGAGCTGGTCTCGATGCCCGCCGCCGCTGCCGACTTCCGGATCTTCTGGGACAACGCGTACGCCGTCCACCACCTCACCGACGCCGAGCACCCCGCGCTCGACGTGCTCGGTCTGGCGGCCGAGGCCGGCAACCCGAACCGGGTGTTCGTGTTCGCGTCCACCTCGAAGATCACGTTCGCCGGCGCCGGGGTCTCGTTCTTCGCCGGCTCGCCGGCCAACGTCTCCTGGTACCTGAAGCACCTCGGCAAGCGGACGATCGGCCCCGACAAGGTCAACCACCTGCGGCACGCCCGCTACCTGGGCAGCGCCGACGGCGTCCGGGAGCTGATGCGGAAGCACCGGGCGATCATCGAGCCGAAGTTCGAGCAGGTGGAGACCATCCTCGAGGCGCGGCTCGGCGAGCACGCGGCGTGGCGACCTGGACCCGGCCGGAGGGCGGCTACTTCATCAGCCTCGACGTCCCGGACGGCTGCGCGACCCGGGTGGTCGCGCTGGCCAAGGAGGCCGGCATCGCGATGACCGGCGCCGGCGCCGCGTTCCCGTACGGGAAGGACCCGCGGGATCGCAACATCCGGATCGCGCCGACCTTCCCGTCGCCCGACGACGTGGCGGCGGCCATCGAGGGCCTGTGCACCTGCGTCCTGCTGGCGGCGACCGAGCAGCGGCTCGCCGCGAGCTGACGTCGCGCCGGGGTCGCGTCGGAGCCCGCCGCGGGCCGTTGCGGTTCGACGGTCGCGCCGGAGCCGACTACACTCTGGCACTTGGTGCTGGTCACCCAGACTCTGGTGCGCCCTCAACCAGCCGCTAGGTTGGAGGGGTCGGACCGAGCCAGGGCTCCGGCACCGAAGGGCAATAGCTCAACTGGCAGAGCATCGGTCTCCAAAACCGAAGGTTGGGGGTTCAAGTCCCTCTTGCCCTGCAGATCCGCCCGTCCGGGGCGTCCTCGACGCCCCGGAGGGCGGGCGAAGACAACGACCGTAGAAGGGCGAAGACGTGGCAGATCGCGACAAGGTGGACCCGGCCGACGAGCCGGACACCTCTGCCACCCCCGGTGAGCCCGAGGAGTCGCGCACCTGGACGTCGACGACGTCGCAGGCCGACGAGTCCGAGGACGATTCGTCGGCGAGCGGCAAGGTCGAGGTCGCCGGCCGCAGCGGCCGCGCCAAGAAGGACAAGGCGACCCCGAAGCAGAAGCGGGACGCGGCGGAGCACCACCGGACCGGACCGGTCACGTTCGTCCAGCAGTCGGTGGCCGAGCTGCGCAAGGTGGTCTATCCCACCGGCCCGCAGCTGGCCAACTACTTCGTCGTCGTGCTGATCTTCGTCCTGTTCATCATCGCGTACGTCAGCCTGCTCGACCTGGGCATCGGTGCCGCGATCTTCCGGATCTTCGCCTGACCACCTGCCACATCCCTAGCAAGTACTGGAGAAACACACGTGTCTGAGACCTTTTCGACCGAACCGCCGCGTCCCGCGGCTGATGAGTCGGAGGGCTCTGTGACTCCGGTCGAGGAGCTGAGCTCGACCGACACGTCCGCCGACGCCGACACCAGACGCCGATGAGGGCGACGACTTCGACATCGATCTCGGGTCCGACTTCACCCCCGAGCGCTCCGACGACCTCGACATCAACCTCGACTTCGCCGGCGCCGAGACGGAGCCGGAGACCGCCGAGGACGACTTCGACATCGACCTCGGCGCCCCCGAGCCCGAGGAAGAGGCCGACGACGACGAGGACGAGGTCGACAGCGACGAGGTCGACCCGGCCGACGAGGCGCTGGCCAAGTTCCACGACGAGCTGCACAGCAAGTTCGGCGACTGGTACGTGGTGCACACCTACTCCGGGATGGAGAACCGGGTGCTGCAGAACCTCGAGAACCGGGTGTCCTCGCTCAACATGGAGGACTTCATCTTCGAGATCGTGGTCCCCACCGAAGAGGTGACCGAGATCCGCAACGGTCAGCGCAAGCAGATCAAGCGGACCGTGCTGCCGGGCTACGTGCTGGTCCGGATGGACCTCACCGACGAGTCCTGGTCGACCGTGCGGCACACGCCGTCGGTGACCGGCTTCGTCGGACACTCCAACCAGCCGGTGCCGCTCAGCCTGGACGAGGTCGAGAAGATGCTCGCGCCGTCCGTGGCCGCCGCGGCCACCGCCGCATCCGACAGCCCGAACCGGCGCAAGAAGAAGGTCGAGGTGGCCGACTTCACCGCCGGAGACTCCGTGATGGTCGTCGACGGCCCGTTCGCCGGCGTGCACGCCACGATCACCGAGATCAACGCCAACGCCCAGCGGCTCAAGGCGATGATCGAGATCCTCGGTCGCGAGACCCCGGTCGACCTGACCTTCGCCCAGATCCAGAAGGTCTGAGCCTCAGACCCAGAACGGTCTGAACAGGGCCGGAGCGAGCACTGGTCGGTTTCACGTACCATTGACCGGTTGGGCAGCCCAGTCCGACCACCGCACACCCGCCGGATGCCCGGCGCGAACCACAGAAGGACCCACACGCAATGCCTCCCAAGAAGAAGGTCGCAGCCCTCGTCAAGGTGGCGCTGAACGCCGGCGCCGCCACCCCGGCCCCGCCGGTCGGTACGGCGCTCGGCCCGCACGGCGTGAACATCATGGAGTTCTGCAAGGCCTACAACGCGGCCACCGAACCCATGCGTGGCAACGTCATCCCCGTCGAGATCACCATCTACGAGGACCGCTCGTTCACCTTCATCACCAAGACCCCGCCGGCCGCGGAGCTGATCAAGAAGGCCGCCGGGATCCAGAAGGGCTCCGGCGTCCCGCAGCGGGACAAGGTCGGCAAGATCAGCCGGGACCAGGTGCGCGAGATCGCCACCACCAAGCTGCCCGACCTGAACGCCAACGACGTCGACGCCGCCATGAAGATCGTGGAGGGCACCGCGAGGTCGATGGGCGTCACGGTCTCGGGCTGAGCTCAGAGCATGGTGGTGAGCCGATGTCGTCGGTGACCGCTGTGTTTGATTGACCTCGCTCCGCTCGGTCGCGATCTCCGCTCGAACCCGCCGATTTCGTCGCGTTCGGTGAAACGAAGAGCGTGTTTCACCAAACGCTCCTCAACTCGGCGGCGCGGAGATCGGTGTCGGTGGAGTTGAGAACGGCTTCTTCGAAGCCTGACAAGCTGAATCCGTACTCAATCCTGGGAGGGCCGTGCGCGGCCCGTATGAACCAGAACTGGTGAAAGGAACCAGCAGCATGAAGCGCAGCAAGAACTACCGGTCCGCCGCCGAGAGCATCAACGAGGAGACGCTGTACTCCCCGGATGAGGCGCTGACGCTGGCCAAGGGCGGGACCAAGGCCAAGTTCGACGAGACCGTCGACGTGTCCTTCCGGCTGGGCGTCGATCCGCGCAAGGCGGATCAGATGGTCCGCGGCACGGTCAACCTCCCCAACGGCACCGGCAAGACGGCCAAGGTCGTCGTCTTCGCCACCGGTGACCGGGCGGCGGCGGCCGAGGCGGCCGGGGCCGACGAGGTCGGCTCCGACGACCTGATCGAGAAGGTGCTGGGCGGCTACCTGGACTTCGACGCCGTCGTCGCGACCCCCGACCTGATGGGCAAGGTCGGGCGCCTCGGACGTGTCCTCGGCCCGCGCGGCCTGATGCCGAACCCGAAGACCGGCACCGTGACCGTCGACGTGGCCAAGGCCGTGACCGACATCAAGGGCGGCAAGATCGAGTTCCGCGTCGACCGGCACGCCAACCTCCACTTCATCGTGGGCAAGGCGTCCTTCACCACCGAGCAGCTGTCGCAGAACTACTTCGCGGCGCTGGACGAGGTGCTGCGGCTCAAGCCGAGCGCGTCCAAGGGCCGGTACCTGAAGAAGGCCACCATCTCCACCACGATGGGCCCGGGCATCCCGGTCGACCCGAACCGGACCAAGCCCGAAGCCGAGTGAGCTTTCGGCTCCGCGTACGCTGCCACTCCCTGAGCCGGGAGGTCACACGTGCTGGTCCTGAGCTGGATCGCTGCGGTCGTGGCCTGCCTGGCCTACGGGGTGGCGACCGTTCTGCAGTCGGTCGGTGCCCGCCGCGCGGCCGCGGCCACCGGTGTCGGCGGCGTCGTCGGCATCGTCACCCAGGTGCCCTACCTCGCGGGCCTCGCGCTGGACGGTGTCGGGTTCCTGGGCAACGTCGTCGCCCTGCGGGAGCTGCCGCTGTTCCTGGTCGAGTCGATCGTCGCGGCCAGCGTCGGCGTCACGGCGATCATCGCCGCGCTGCGGGGCGAGAAGCTCGGCGGCAAGGACTGGGGCGCCCTCGGGGTCCTCGGCGTCGGCCTGGTGCTGCTCAGCCTGAGTGCCGCCGGCGGAATCGCGCCACGGGAGACCGGTACGGCCGTCACGATCGCGATCCTGGTCGGGGCGGCGATCCCGCTGGTCCTCGGTCTCGTGGGCTACCGGCTGACGGGCCGCAGACTCGGTCATCCTGTGCGCGGTCGCCGCCGGGCTCGGCTTCAGCGGCGTCGCCGTCGCGGCCCGGGCGATGGGCTCCGACGCGATCGACCTCGGTCTGCTGGCCAACCCCCTGCTGTACGCCATCGTCGTGTACGGCGTGCTTGCGGTCGGCTTCTTCGGCGTCGCCCTGCAGCGCGGCAAGGTGACCGTGGTCGCGGCCATCACCTTCGTGATCGAGGTCATCGTGCCGTCGGCGCTCGGCCTGCTGGTGTTCGGCGACAGCATCCTCCCCGGACGCGAGGTGCTCGCGGCGGCCGGCTTCGTGCTCGCCATCGGCGGCACGATCGCCCTCAGCCGGTTCGCGGAGTAGCCAGGATCCCGGCCGGCTCATCGTCAGCGTGCGGGTCGCGCGGCCGCCACGTCGAGCGCGTCGCCGGTGAGCCGGAAGACCGTCCACTCGTCCATCGGCGACCGCGCCCAGCCGGCGGTAGAACTCGATCGACGGCGTGTTCCAGTCCAGCACCGACCACTCGACCCGGGCGTACCCGCGGGCCACCGCGATCGCCGCCAGGGCGGTGAGCAGCGCCTTGCCCCGTCCGGTGCCGCGCTGCGTCCGGGCGGACGTACAGGTCCTCGAGGTAGATCCCGTGCACGCCTTCCCAGGTGGAGAAGCTGAGGAAGTACAGGGCGAAGCCGACCACCTCGCCGTCGGCCTCCGCCACCAGCGCGAAGACCGCGGGCGTCGGACCGAACAGCGCGGCGCGCAGCTGCTCGGGAGTCGCCTTGACCTGGTCCCGGGCGCGCTCGTAGTCGGCCAGGTCGCAGATCAGGCCGTGGATGGCGTCCACGTCGCCGACGGTGGCGGTGCGGATGCCGGCGGGCAGCTCGGGATCGGTCACGACGCAGCAGCCTAACGGCGTGTCCGGCGTCTCCGAGCGCGATCAGGTCGTGAGAGCAAAGCGAGCGCCGTCCCGGCCAAGATGGGGGGCAGGTCGGGACGACGCTCGCGCTCGGGGTGGGCGGCATGTTCAGGGGGGCGCCGCCACCGAGTTCCGGGGTCAGGCCGGGCGGCGGGCTCCCGCGTACGGCATGTACTTCATCTTGATGTAGGCGACCGGCTTGCCCGGGCCGGGAGGCGTGGATGACCCTGCCCTTGCCGGCGTAGATGCCCACGTGGCTCTTGCCCGAGTAGAAGAAGACCAGGTCACCCTTGCGGAGCTTGGACTTCGCCACCTTCTTGCCGGCGCGCGACTGGCCCTGGGACGTCCGCGGGATCTTCTTGCCGGCGTGCTTCCAGGCCCCCCGGGTCAGCCCGGAGCAGTCCCAGGCGTTCGGGCCGGTGCCGCCGTAGCGGTAGCGGTCCCCGAGCTGGCGCTTCGCGAAGGCCAGAGCCTTGGCGCCCTTGGCGACTTCTGTCTTCTTCTTCTTGGTTGCCTTCTGGACCAGGGCTGCACCGTGGACCGCGCCGATGGTCAGCGCGTCGACGGCGGCCGGGCGCCGGACCGGCCTGGGGCAGCACCGAGATCGGCGTCGCCGGCTTCGCGGCGTCGGCAGCGGCCGGCAGCTCGCGTGCCGGCGACCGTGGCGAAGGCCAGGGCCAGCACGGCGACGCCGGAGGCGACGCGTGTGGCGATGGTGGACATGACGTTCCCCTTGAGTTCGTTCGGCGGACCAGACTCCTGACGGTCGGATCCGCCGACTGGCTGCCGCACGTTATCAAGTCGAGACATTCTGTGCCAACGTTCAGGAAACATTGCTCGTGTCGGAGATCAGTCGCGTGATGTTGCCATCGAGGCAGGCGCGGATTATCTCGGTACGGGTATCAGATCTGGCCGCGCGGAGGCGCGGCGAACACCTCTGGCGCCCGTGATTTGGGTGCATCGTCTCCGGTCGCGTACGATGGCGCCTACCGAAGACCGCTGGTCGACCGAGCCTGGCTCGGTCCGAAGACTTCCCGAACGGGATGGCCCGCGCAGGTGAACATGATCGTCCTCGACGAGAGTGCCGGGCCCGCGGGCTCGGTCGAGATGCGTCGAAGCCGCCCCGTGTGCCCTGCGCACCGGGGCTTCTTGTTTCTCCGGGTCCGACCACGCCAGCGCGACGCGGCAGCGCTACGCCCGTAGCGCGTCAGAAGTCGGAACGTTGTGGAGGACACGTATGGCGAGGCCGGACAAGGCAGCCGCGGTCACCGAGCTGGCGGAGAAGTTCTCCAGCTCGCAGGGCGCTGTGCTGACCGAGTACCGCGGACTCACCGTGAAGGCGCTGAAGGAACTTCGGCGCAATCTCGGTGACGATGCCACCTACGCCGTGTCGAAGAACACGCTGACCACGATCGCGGCCCGCGAGGCCGGAGTCGAGGGCGTCGAGGAACATCTCGTCGGCCCGACAGCGATCGCCTTCATCGAGGGTGACCCGGTCACCGTCGCGAAGGGGCTGCGTGACTTCGCCCGGCAGAACCCGCTTCTGGTGATCAAGGGTGGCGTACTGGACGGTAAGTCCCTGTCCGCCGACGAAGTGAAGAAGCTGGCCGACCTGGAGTCCCGTGAGGTTCTCCTCGCCAAGGTCGCCGGTGGCATGCAGGGAGTCCTGCAGCAGGCCATCTCGCTCGTCGCTGCTCCGCTGTCCCAGGCCGCGCGTGTGTTCGCGGCCCTGGAGAAGGCAGCCGAGGAGAACCCGTCGCTCATCGCCGGTGCTGGAGAAGCACCGGAGGCCGAGCAGACCCAGGAGCCCACCAACGACGAGATCGCCGCGGAGGCGAACGAGTCAGCAGCACCCGCTGCAGAGCCCACCCCCGAGGCGGCCGACGCCGCCGCGGACCAGTAGTCCGCAGCACTGCTGCAGAACAGAACGAAAGGAACGCCAATCATGGCGAAGCTCAGCACTGACGAGCTCCTGGACGCCTTCAAGGAGCTGACGCTGATCGAGCTCAGCGAGTTCGTGAAGCAGTTCGAGGACACCTTCAACGTCACCGCGGCCGCTCCGGTCGCCGTGGCCGCGGCTGCCACCGGTGGTGGCGGCGACGCCGCTCCGGTCGAGGAGGAGAGCGACGAGGTCGACGTCATCCTCGAGGCGGCCGGCGAGAAGAAGATCCAGGTCATCAAGGAGGTGCGTACCCTCACCAGCCTCGGTCTCAAGGAGGCCAAGGAGCTGGTCGAGGCCGCCCCCAAGGCCGTCCTGGAGAAGGTGACCAAGGAGGCCGCCGCCAAGGCCAAGGAGGCCCTCGAGGGCGCCGGCGCCTCGGTGACCGTCAAGTAGTTCACCGCTCGGCGTCAGCCGAACACGCGCGAAGGGCGCGGGATCCGACCAGGATCCCGCGCCCTTGGCGTCTCCGGGCACCGCTCCGACCCGCGCAGTCGACCGGGGCGGATCAGGCGAGGTGGAAGACCTCTCTGGTGGGGGCCCACCAGCCGCCGGCCTGCGATCCGCTGGTCGCGGGTACGGACTCCAGCGGCTGCTGCATCGGATCGGTGATCGTCCACCAGCGCTGGGTCTCCGGGTCGGCGGCGATCGCGGCCTGGTCGGCGGCCAGGTCGTCGCCGGTGTACTCGTAGTAGGCGATCAGCAGGTTCTCCGGCCGCCGCAGGTAGATGGAGTAGTTGGTGAAGTGCGACGCCTCCAGCCGGCTGAGCACGGTCGGCCAGACCTCGGCGTGGATCCGCTCGTACTCGGCGATGGCCTCGGGGCGGACGTGGATGAGCTCGCAGATGCGTTGCATCGATGACCTATCTGTCGAGGTGGGACCCCGCGTGTCGTGCGCGGGGAAGGGCACCATCTCACCGTAGCGAGGGTCGACCTCGAAGTCCTCGACCGACGACGCGCCTTGGGGTCATCCCTCCTTGTCAACGGCCGGATGACGAGTATGCTTCCGTTCCGAGCGGCAAGTGATTTGTCTGTTCTGCTCCGCCGTGCGTCGAGTCCTTGACTTCGTGCGTCCTTCCGCGTACTGTTGGGGTTTGCCCTAGCCATTTCGACGACCCGTTTCTACTTGACACGGGCCGTTTGTCATGCGCAGAGCCACAACCAGATACTGCGAGTCTCGGAAGGACCCACTGTTGGCCGCCTCGCGCACTGCCCTCGATAGCCCCGCTGTTTCCACCACCGGTCGTATCTCCTTCGCCAAGATCGCGGAGCCCATGGAGGTCCCGGACCTCCTGGATCTGCAGATCGATTCCTTCGACTGGCTCGTCGGGAACGCCGCCTGGCGTGACCGGGTCGAGCTGGCCCTGGCGGATGGTCGCACCGATGTGAACACCAAGTCCGGCCTCGAGGAGATCTTCGAGGAGATCTCTCCGATCGAGGACTTCTCCGGAACCATGTCGCTCTCCTTCCGCGACCACCGCTTCGAGCCGCCGAAGAACTCCGTCGACGAGTGCAAGGACCGCGACGTCACGTACGCGGCCCCGCTGTTCGTCACCGCCGAGTTCATGAACAACGAGACCGGCGAGATCAAGAGCCAGACGGTCTTCATGGGCGACTTCCCGCTGATGACCGACAAGGGAACGTTCGTCATCAACGGCACCGAGCGCGTCGTGGTCTCCCAGCTCGTCCGCTCGCCCGGTGTCTACTTCGAGCAGACCACCGACAAGACCTCGGACAAGGACATCTTCACCTGCAAGATGATCCCGTCGCGGGGTGCGTGGCTGGAGTTCGAGATCGACAAGCGCGACATGGTGGGCGTCCGGCTCGACCGCAAGCGCAAGCAGAACGTCACCGTGCTGCTCAAGGCCCTGGGCTGGACCGACGCCCAGATCCTGGAGGAGTTCGGCGAGTACGAGTCGATGCGACTCACCCTGGAGAAGGACCACACCTCCACCCAGGACGAGGCGCTGCTCGACATCTACCGCAAGCTGCGCCCGGGAGAACCGCCGACCCGCGAGGCCGCGCAGGCGCTGCTGGAGAACTACTTCTTCAACCCGAAGCGCTACGACCTGGCCAAGGTCGGTCGTTACAAGATCAACAAGAAGCTGGGCCTGGACGAGCCCTTCGACAAGCAGGTCCTCACCATCCCCGACATCGTCGCCGCGATCCGTTTCGTGGTGGCGCTGCACGAGGGTCGCGAGACCCTCGAGGCCCCGCGCGGTGAGCTGATCGTCGAAGAGGACGACATCGACCACTTCGGCAACCGCCGGCTGCGGACCGTGGGCGAGCTGATCCAGAACCAGCTGCGCACCGGCCTCGGCCGGATGGAGCGCGTGGTCCGGGACCGGATGACGACCCAGGACGTCGAGGCGATCACGCCGCAGACCTTGATCAACATCCGGCCGGTCGTCGCGGCGCTGAAGGAGTTCTTCGGCACCTCGCAGCTCAGCCAGTTCATGGACCAGACCAACCCGGTCGCCGGCCTGACCCACAAGCGGCGGCTGTCCGCCCTGGGTCCGGGCGGTCTGTCGCGGGATCGCGCCGGCATGGAGGTGCGCGACGTGCACACCTCCCACTACGGCCGGATGTGTCCGATCGAGACGCCGGAAGGCCCGAACATCGGTCTGATCGGCTCGCTCGCCTCCTTCGCCCGGGTGAACGCGTTCGGCTTCGTCGAGACGCCGTACCGCCGGGTCGTCGAGGGTCGGGTGAGCGACGACGTCGACTACCTGACCGCCGACGAGGAGGACCGGTACGTCATCGCGCAGGCCAACGCCAAGCTGACCGAGGACGGCACCTTCGCCACCGAGCGGGTGCTGGTCCGCAAGCGGCACGGTGAGACCGACGAGGTCCTGGCCTCCGAGGTGGCCTACATGGACGTGTCGCCGCGCCAGATGGTGTCGGTCGCCACGGCCATGATCCCGTTCCTCGAGCACGACGACGCGTCCCGCGCGCTGATGGGCTCGAACATGCAGCGTCAGGCCGTCCCGCTGCTCCGGTCCGACTCCCCGTTCGTGGGCACCGGCATGGAGTACCGCGGTGCGGTCGACGCCGGCGACGTGACCACCGCGACCGATCCGGGCGTGGTGACCTCGGTCAGCGCCGACCTGATCGACGTGGCCCAGGACGACGCCACCTACAAGACGTACCGGCTGGCGAAGTTCCGTCGCTCCAACCAGGGCACCTGCATCAACCAGCGTCCGCTGGTCGCGGTGGGGCAGCGCGTCGAGAAGGGCACGCCGCTGGCCGACGGTCCCTGCACCGACGGCGCGGAGATGGCCCTCGGCCGCAACCTGCTGGTCGCGTTCATGCCCTGGGAGGGTCACAACTACGAGGACGCGATCATCCTGTCGCAGCGCCTCGTCCAGGACGACGTCCTCACCTCGATCCACATCGAGGAGCACGAGGTCGACGCCCGTGACACCAAGCTGGGCGCCGAGGAGATCACCCGGGACATCCCGAACGTCTCCGAGGAGATGCTGGCCGATCTCGACGAGCGCGGCATCATCCGGATCGGTGCCGAGGTCTCGACCGGCGACATCCTGGTCGGCAAGGTCACGCCCAAGGGCGAGACCGAGCTGACCCCGGAGGAGCGGCTGCTCCGCGCGATCTTCGGTGAGAAGGCGCGCGAGGTGCGCGACACCTCGCTGAAGGTGCCGCACGGCGAGTCCGGCACCGTCATCGGCGTCCGGGTCTTCGACCGCGACTCCGACGACGAGCTGGCCCCCGGGGTCAACCAGCTGGTCCGCGTCTACGTGGCCCAGAAGCGGAAGATCTCCAACGGTGACAAGCTCGCCGGCCGCCACGGCAACAAGGGCGTCATCTCCAAGATCCTGCCGATCGAGGACATGCCGTTCCTGGAGGACGGGACCCCGGTCGACATCGTGCTCAACCCGCTCGGTGTGCCGAGCCGGATGAACGTCGGTCAGGTGCTGGAGACCCACCTCGGGTGGGTGGCCAAGACCGGTTGGGACCTCGACGGTGTCGAGGGCGAGTGGGCCGAGCGTCTGCGCGGCATCAACCTGGGTCACGTCGAGGGCGACCAGCGACTGGCCACCCCGGTGTTCGACGGTGCGACCGAGGCCGAGATCACCGGCCTGCTCGGCAACACGCTGCCGAACCGGGACGGTGTCCAGCTGGTCGACGGCGACGGCAAGGCGCGGCTGTTCGACGGCCGCTCCGGTGAGCCGTTCCCGAAGCCGGTCGGTGTCGGCTACATCTACATGCTGAAGCTGCACCACCTGGTGGACGACAAGATCCACGCCCGCTCGACCGGTCCGTACTCGATGATCACCCAGCAGCCGCTGGGCGGTAAGGCCCAGTTCGGTGGCCAGCGGTTCGGCGAGATGGAGGTGTGGGCACTGGAGGCGTACGGCGCCGCCTGGGCCCTGCAGGAGCTGCTCACCATCAAGTCCGACGACATCCACGGCCGCGTGAAGGTCTACGAGGCCATCGTCAAGGGCGAGAACATCCCCGAGCCCGGCATCCCCGAGTCCTTCAAGGTGCTGGTCAAGGAGATGAAGTCGCTCTGCCTGAACGTGGAGGTGCTGTCCAGCGACGGCACCGAGGTCGAGCTGCGGGACTCCGACGACGACAACTACCGCGCCAGCGAGGAGTTCGGCATCGATCTCTCCCGCCGGCCGGGTGAGTCGTTGGGCGGCGTCGAAGAAGTCTGAACGGTCGGGGGCTCCGCCCCCGACTACCCCCGCTGGGGCTCCGCCCCAGACCCCGTACCGGGGCTCGAGCGGAGTCCCAGCGGGTGATCAGTCCAGACAGCATCACAGGCAACAACGAGTTACTAAAGAGAAGAGACAACAAGTGCTCGACGTGAACTTCTTCGACGAGATCCGCATCGGCCTGGCCACGGCAGATGAGATCCGTCAGTGGTCGCACGGTGAGGTCAAGAAGCCGGAGACGATCAACTACCGCACGCTCAAGCCCGAGCGTGACGGTCTGTTCTGCGAGAAGATCTTCGGTCCCACCCGGGACTGGGAGTGCTACTGCGGCAAGTACAAGCGGGTGCGCTT
The DNA here is from genome assembly GCA_963759915.1 of uncultured Actinomycetota bacterium. GTDB lineage: Bacteria > Actinomycetota > Actinomycetes > Propionibacteriales > Propionibacteriaceae > Microlunatus. Next base: position 29,837 of record CAVXBJ010000066.1, read on the forward strand.
CAAGGGCATCATCTGCGAGCGGTGTGGCGTCGAGGTCACCCGCTCGAAGGTCCGCCGCGAGCGGATGGGCCACATCGAGCTCGCCGCCCCGGTCACCCACATCTGGTACTTCAAGGGTGTTCCCAGCCGGCTCGGCTACCTGCTCGACATCGCCCCGAAGGACCTGGAGAAGGTCATCTACTTCGCGGCGTACATGATCACCTCCGTCGACGACGAGTCGCGCCACCGCGACCTGTCCTCGCTCGAGGCCAAGATCGACGTCGAGCGCAAGCAGCTCGAGGGTCGCCGGGACTCCGACATCGGCACCCGGATGAAGAAGCTGGAGGAGGACACCGCGGCGCTCGAGGCCGAGGGTGCCAAGGCCGACGCCAAGCGCAAGGTCCGTGAGGGTGCCGAGCGCGAGGCCAAGCAGCTGCGCGACCGCGCCCAGCGCGAGCTCGACCGGCTCGACGCCGTGTGGAACCGCTTCAAGAACCTCAAGGTCCAGGACCTCGAGGGCGACGAGGTGCTCTACCGGGAGATGAAGAACCGGTTCGGCAAGTACTTCGCCGGCTCGATGGGCGCGGACGCGATCAAGAAGCGGCTGGAGTCCTTCGACCTGGAGGCCGAGGCCACCTCGCTGAAGGAGACCATCCAGACCGGCAAGGGCCAGCGCAAGACCCGCGCCCTGAAGCGGCTCAAGGTCGTCTCCGCGTTCCTGACCACCAAGAACAGCCCGTCCGGCATGGTGCTGGAGTGCGTCCCGGTGATCCCGCCGGACCTGCGCCCGATGGTGCAGCTCGACGGTGGCCGGTTCGCGACCTCGGACCTGAACGACCTCTACCGTCGCGTGATCAACCGGAACAACCGGCTGAAGCGGCTGCTCGACCTCGGCGCGCCCGAGATCATCGTGAACAACGAGAAGCGGATGCTGCAGGAGGCCGTCGACTCGCTGTTCGACAACGGCCGTCGTGGCCGTCCGGTCACCGGTCCGGGCAACCGTCCGCTCAAGTCGATCTCGGACATGCTCAAGGGCAAGCAGGGTCGCTTCCGGCAGAACCTGCTGGGCAAGCGCGTCGACTACTCCGGCCGTTCGGTCATCGTGGTCGGCCCGCAGCTCAAGCTGCACCAGTGCGGTCTGCCCAAGGCGATGGCGCTGGAGCTGTTCAAGCCGTTCGTGATGAAGCGGCTGGACGACCTGAACCACGCGCAGAACATCAAGTCCGCCAAGCGGATGGTCGAGCGTCAGCGCCCGGTCGTCTGGGACGTGCTGGAAGAGGTCATCGCCGAGCACCCGGTGCTGCTGAACCGCGCACCGACCCTGCACCGGTTGGGCATCCAGGCGTTCGAGCCGCAGCTCATCGAGGGCAAGGCCATCCAGATCCACCCGCTCGTCTGCACCGCGTTCAACGCGGACTTCGACGGTGACCAGATGGCCGTGCACCTGCCGCTGAGCGCGGAGGCGCAGGCCGAGGCCCGGATCCTGATGCTGTCGACCAACAACATCCTCAAGCCGGCCGACGGCCGGCCGGTGACCATGCCCACCCAGGACATGATCATCGGGATGTACTACCTGACGATGCAGAACGACGACACTCGCAGGTGAGGGTCGGCTGTTCGGCTCGGTCGCGGAGGCCCTGATGGCCTTCGACCGCGGCGAGCTCAGCCCGCAGGCCAAGATCAAGCTGCGGCTGACCGACATCGTGCCGCCGGCCGGGTTCGAGCTGGCCCCGAACGGGACCATCCTGCTCGAGACCACGCTGGGTCGCGCCCTGTTCAACGAGGCGCTGCCGGCCGACTACCCGTACGCCGACTACGAGGTGGGCAAGAAGCAGCTGGGTCAGATCGTCAACGACCTGGCCGAGCGCTACCCCAAGGTCGACGTGGCGCACACCCTGGACGCCCTGAAGGACCTGGGCTTCCACTGGGCCACCCGCTCCGGTGTCACCGTCTCCATCGGCGACGTCAGCACCCCGGCCGACAAGGCGCAGATCCTCAGCGTCTACGAGGACCGGGCGGCCAAGATCGACAAGCAGTACGAGCGTGGTCTGATCACCGAGGACGAGCGTCGCCAGGAGCTCATCGAGATCTGGACCGACGCGACCAGCCGGCTCGGGGCGGCGATGGAGGCCAACTTCTCCAAGAACAACCCGATCTACATGATGGTCCACTCCGGTGCCCGCGGGAACATGGTGCAGATGCGCCAGATCGCCGCCATGCGTGGCCTGGTGGTGAACCCGAAGGGCGAGATCATCGCGCGGCCGATCAAGTCGAACTTCCGCGAGGGTCTGTCCGTGCTGGAGTACTTCATCTCCACCCACGGTGGTCGTAAGGGCCAGGCCGACACCGCGCTGCGGACCGCCGACTCGGGCTACCTGACCCGTCGACTCGTCGACGTGGCCCAGGACGTGATCATCCGCGAGGAGGACTGCGGCACCGAGCGTGGGCTGACCAAGATCATCGCCGAGGGCGAGGAGGGTGCGTCTGACGCTGCACGACTGGGTGGAGACCGCGGTCTACGCCCGCACCCTGGCCACCGACGTGGTCGGGGCCGACGGTGAGGTCCTGCTCGCCGCCGGCGTCGACCTCGGTGACGTCAACATCGGTGTGCTGGCCGAGGCCGGCGTCCGCCAGGTCAAGGTGCGCAGCGTGCTCACCTGCGAGGCGGCCACCGGCACCTGCGCCATGTGCTACGGCCGTTCGCTGGCCACCGGCAAGCTGGTCGACGTCGGCGAGGCCGTCGGCATCGTCGCGGCCCAGTCGATCGGCGAGCCCGGCACCCAGCTGACGATGCGGACCTTCCACACCGGTGGTGTGGCCGGTGACGACATCACCCAGGGTCTGCCGCGTGTGCAGGAGCTGTTCGAGGCGCGTCAGCCCAAGGGCAAGTCGCCGATCTCGGAGGCCGCGGGTCGGGTCGCGCTGGAGGACTCGGACCGGCTGAAGAAGATCATCGTCACCCCCGACGACGGTTCGGAGCCGGCGGAGTTCACCGTCAGCCGCCGCGCGCGTCTGCTGGTGGAGGACGGCGATCGGGTCGTGGCCGGTCAGCAGCTCACGGCCGGCACCCCGGATCCGCAGGACGTCCTGCGGGTGCTCGGTGTGCGTCGGGTGCAGGAGCACCTGGTCGAGGAGGTGCAGGCGGTCTACCGGACCCAGGGTGCGCCGATCCACGACAAGCACATCGAGATCATCATCCGGCAGATGCTGCGCCGGGTGACGGTGATCGAGTCGGGCGACTCCAACCTGCTCGCCGGTGACCTGGTCGACCGGCTGTCGTACGAGGCAGCCAACCGCCAGGTCGTCGCCGAGGGCGGCACCCCCGCCTCGGGTCGTCCGGTGCTGATGGGCATCACCAAGGCGTCGCTGGCCACCGAGTCGTGGCTGTCGGCGGCGTCGTTCCAGGAGACCACCAAGGTGCTGACGGACGCGGCCATCCACGGCAAGTCCGACAGCCTGCGGGGTCTGAAGGAGAACGTCATCCTGGGCAAGCTGATCCCGGCCGGCACCGGTCTGGAGCGGTACCGCAACATCCGGGTCGAGCCGACCGCGGAAGCGCGGGCGCAGGCGTACTCGATGGTCGGCTACGACCAGTTCGACTACGACTTCGGCGGCGGTTCCGGTGCGGCTGTCCCGCTGGAGGAGTTCGACCTCGGCGACTACCGCTGAGCACGGACTGAGCGCAGTCTGAACGACTGATCGGCGGAGCGGCCGGGACCTTCGGGTCCCGGCCGCTTCGTCGTCTCGGCGGCCCCGCCCGCCGACTTTTGTGCCGCCAGCATGAACAGTCGGCTGGCGGCACAAAAGTCGGTCGGTGGGGCGGGCTAGCGTGGGGGCGTGGGGGTCTCGAGGTGTTCGCGCCGCTGTTCGGTCACTGGCAGGGGACGGAGGAGCTGTCCGCCTCGCCGTGGTGCAGCCGCCGGCACCGCGCGGGCGGCGCTGACCTTCCGGGCCGAGATCGGCGGGGCCGCCATGGTCAACGACTACCGGCAGGTCCGCGACGACGGCTCGGAGTTCCTGGCCCACGGCGTCTTCCTGGTGGAGCCGGGAAGCAGGTCGACGCCGGCGAGCAGGCCGTGGCGGGCGGCAGGTCGACGCGCCGCCGGTGTCCTGGTGGCTGTTCGACTCCTACGCCCTGCCACCCGAGCCGGCCACCGGCGGGTGGCGCGACGGCGAGCTGGTGCTGACCAAGACGACACCACGAGGTCGAGCCGAGCACCGGTTCGGTCTGGACGGGACGACGCTCACGTACGCCATCGACATCACGCTGGGTGACGCGGACCCGCAGCCGTTCCTGCGCGGCCGCTACGAGGCTCTCAGCGGCCACTGAGCGCGTCCGGCGGACGCGGGGTCGCTGGTGGAGCCGCCCCGCGGGGGGCGCCTGGGTTTTCCGGTCGCGGGACCGGCGCGACCCGATTACGCTCGTCCGGTGCCTCAGCTGCTGTCGGTGAACGTCGGACGTCCGCAACCCAACCCGTACAAGGAGACCAAGGCCACCGGGATCGGCAAGCAGCCGCAGAGCGAACCGGTGCAGGTGCGGGCTCCCGGGCCCAAGCGCGGCGGCCTGGGCAGCGGGCTGGTCGGCGACTTCATCGGCGACGTCAAGCACCACGGCGGCGACGGTCAGGCGGTGTACGCCTTCCAGCGGGAGGACCTGGACCGGTGGGCGGACCGGCTGGGCCGCGAGCTGGGCAACGGGTTCTTCGGCGAGAACCTGACCACCGTCGACCTGGAGGTCAACGAGGCCCGGATCGGCGAGCGGTGGCAGATCGGCGACGAGGTGGTGCTGCAGGTCGTCTCCGCGCGGATCCCGTGCTCGACCTTCCGCGGCTGGGTGGGGGAGCGGGGCTGGCTGAAGACCTTCACCGCCGACGCCCGACCGGGCGCGTACCTGTCGGTGATCACGCCCGGGCAGCATCCGCGGTGGCGACGACATCCGGGTCATCCACCGCCCCGATCACGAGGTGACGGTGAGCCAGATGTTCCGGGCGTTCACCACCGAGCGTGACCTGCTGCCGGGCCTGCTGGCCGCCGGCGACGACCTGGACGCGGAGACCCAGGCCGAGATCGCGGCGGCCGCGCTGAGTCAGCTCAGCAGCTCGACGATCCGGGTGTAGCCGCGCGCCCGGGCGGCCTCCAGGGCGGTGTCGCCGCGCGGGTCCTCGATGGTCCGGTCGACCCCGGCCCGGACCAGCCGTTCCACGGTGCGCTGGTGCGCCGGGCCGCCGTCGCCCAGGATCACGGCCTCGTGCAACGCGGTGTAGCCGATCCGGTTGACGTGGTCGACGGCGACGTCGGTCTCCAGCAGCACGCCGATGATCCGTTCGAACCCCCGGTCGGCGGCCCGGATCAGCCCGGTGCCCTTCCAGCTGTCGAGGCTCGCGACGTCCGCGCCGTGGCGCAGGGTCAGTCGCAGCAGCCGGGGGTCGTCGCCGACCTCGCTGGTGGCGATCAGGTACGCGCTCTGCACGGTCTCGTCCTTGGCGTTCGGGTCGGCGCCGGCCTTCAGCAGCAGCTCGGCGATCCGCAGGTGGTTGCCGTACGCCGCCGCGACCAGGGCGGTGGCCCCCGTGTCGTCGCGGGCCGCGATCGAGGCGTGCTGGTCGAGCAGCTTCGCCACCCGGTCGTCGTCCCCGGCCCGGGCCGCCGTGATCAACCGCTGACCGCGTTCCCGGATCGCGTCCGCGTCGTCGATCAGGTCGACGATCTCGTCGTAGCCCTTCGCTGCGGCCAGGGAGCGCGGGGTGCGGCCGTTCCCGTCGCGGATGCCGGTGTCGGCTCCGGCCCCGATCAGCTGCCGGACCACGTCCACCTGGTCGGCCGAGCCGTCGTTGAGCACGATCGCCTCCAGCATCGCCGTCCAGCCCAGGTCGTTCACGTGGTCGAGCGGGACGCCGGCGTTGATCAGGATCCGCACGGTCTCGGTGTGGCCGTGCTCGCTGGCCGGGATCAGCGCCGTGCCGCCGAAGCGGTTGGTGCTCTTCACGTTCGCGCCGTGGCGCAGGGTGGCCCGGAGGATGTCGTCGTAGCCCTCGGCGCCGGCGTAGAGGAAAGCGGAGTCCTGGAGGTCGTCCTTGGCGTCGGGATCGGCTCCGGCCTCCAGCAGCAGCACGGCGACGTCGGTCCGCTTCGCCTTGGTGGCCACGATCAGCGGCGTCTGCCGCTTCCCGTTGCGGGCCTGCAGATCGGCCTTGTTCCGCACCGCCTGCCGCGCGGCGGCGACGTCACCCTCGGCAGCGGCGGCGAAGAGCGCGCGGGTCGCGTCGGATCGGCTCATCGTCGTCCTCGGGGTCGTCGGTCGAGTTGTCGTGGGCTCCGGGGCGGCGGGTGTCGACCTCTGGTCGGTAGAGGAGCCGGCGGACCGCGCCGTCGTCGGTGTCGTTGTCCCGTTCGTCGCGGGGCCGGGAGCGCCCGCGGCGCAGGATGCGGTCGCCAGCACGGCCGCCGTGAGGGCGGCAAGCGCGACGTTCCGCGAACCGGGCATCCGGAAATGGTATACGATCCTTCGGCACGCACACGGCGGCGACGACCCCAACTGGTTCCCCCGCCGCCCCGCGGTTGGAATAGTCGTCAGCAGGACCCGGTTGTCGCGGGCATGACATCCACGACTCCTGCGCTGCAGAGCGGCACCTTCGAGATCTCCGACCTCGGCCCCGTCCACCGTCTCGGTTTCGGCGCGATGCGCCTGACGGGCGAGGGCATCTGGGGCGAGCCCGCCGACCGTGGACTGGCCGTCCGGGTCGCCCGGCGGGCCGTCGAGCTCGGGGTGGACCTGATCGACACCGCGGACTCGTACGGGCCGAACGTGTCCGAGGAGATCCTGGCCGAGGCCCTGCACCCGTACGCCCCGGGTCTGCGGATCGCCACCAAGGTGGGTCTGGTCCGTCCCGGTCCGGGCGTCTGGCGTCCGGTCGGTCGACCGGAGTACCTGCGGCAGCAGACCGAGCTGGCCCTGCGCAAGCTGAAGACCGAGCGGCTCGACCTGCTCCAGCTGCACCGGCTCGACCCGCAGGTCCCGGCGGCGGAGTCGTACGGGGTGCTCGCCGAGCTGCAGTCGCGAGGGCAAGGTGGCCGCTCTCGGGCTGTCCAACGTGACCGTGGCCGACATCGAGGAAGCCGGCCGGCACTTCACCGTGGCCACCGTGCAGAACCGCTACAACCTGACCGACGGCTCGTCGGAGGACGTGCTGGACCACTGCACCCGGAACGGCATCGGCTTCATCCCGTGGGCGCCGATCGCGGCCGGCGAGCTGGCCGCGCCGGGCGGTCCGGTGCACGAGGCGGCCACCCGGCTGGGGGCCACGCCCGGTCAGGTCGCGCTGGCCTGGCTGCTGCGCCGCTCGCCGGTGATGCTGCCGATCCCGGGCACCGGCTCGACTCGAGCACCTGGAGGAGAACCTGGCCGCCGCCGAGCTCGAGCTGGACGACGCCACGTACGCGGAGATCACCGCCGCGCGCTAGTCACCGAGCGCTGCGAGCGAGCTCCTCGCGAGCGACGGTGAGCGAGTGCCCGACTCGTCTGGACCGAGAGACACCGCACCCGTGCGAGCGATCGCAGGCGAGCTGCAGGACTAGCAGAGCTCTTTGGCCAGCAGACGGAGGGTCTCCTCGCGGGCCGGGCTGGCGTCGGCGGGGGTGCCGCGGTAGGCGCCGGCGATGGGGGAGACCATCACCTCGTCGGTGCCGAACTCCGCGGCCAGGGCGGTGACGCCGGCGGCCACCGACTCGGGGGTGCCGACGAACCAGCTGCGGGCGAAGTCGTCGGCGGCCTGCTGGGCCGCCGCGGGCAGCGGATCGGCCTCGGCGTCCTCGACCAGCTCCTGCGCGGCCAGGGTCTGACCGCTGCGGAGCCGCCACATCGACCGTCGCTGGCCCAGGGTCAGCCGGTCGGCCTCCTCCTGGGTGGCCGCCATCGCGGCGTTCACCACGGCGATGGTGGTCGGCTCGGGCGTCTCGGGCGACGGCTGGAACTGCGACGCGGTAGCGCTGCAGCGCGGTCAGCGTCTGCTCGCCGCCGAAGTGGTGGGCGAACACGTACGGGCAGCCCCTGCGCGGCGGCCAGGTCGGCGGAGTACATCGACGAGCCGAGCAGCCACACCCGCGGAGCGGTCCGGGCCGCGGGGGTGGCGGCCAGCGGGTAGGAGCGGCCGCCCAGGGACAGCTGGACGCCCTCGGGCTGCATCATCAGCGACAGGGCCGACAGGTCGTCGGCGAAGGTGTCCACCTGGTCCTGGCGACCGGCGCGGAGCAGGTGGCTGGTCACCGGGTCCGAGCCCGGGGCCCGTCCGACGCCGAGGTCGATCCGGTCGGGGTAGGCGGCCTCGAGCAGGGCGAACTGCTCGGCGATCACCAGGGGAGCGTGGTTGGGCAGCATCACCCCACCGGAGCCGAGCCGGATCCGGGCGGTGGCCGCGGCCAGGACCGCGATCAGCACCGGCGGGTTGGTGGCCGCCACGGCCGGCATGTTGTGGTGCTCGGCGACCCAGTAGCGGGTGAAGCCCAGCTCGTCGGCGGTCCGGGCCAGCGCGACGGACGCGGCGATGGCGTCGGCCGTGGTCTGGTCGGTGCGGACGGGGACGAGGTCGAGGACGGAGAGACGAGTCACGTCTGCTCAACCCGGCGACAGCCCCGGTCATTCCGTACGGCGGACGGGCACGACGGCGCGACGGACGGCGCCTTGAGGCGGGCGGGTAGGCTCGAGCACCGGTGCCGGGACCTCTCGCCGCTTTTGACCCTATGCGTCCGACGAGATAACCTAGGCGCTTGTGTCCGGGCTTGCCCGGCTCTGGTGCGTGCCTCCATGTCGACCCGTTCGTTCGGGCTCTGCGGTGGTGTCGCACTTGTGGACCAGCAGCAGGCTGCCGGTTCACGACCCCATCCACGCAGCAGAAAGAGACAGTAAGCGGTGCCCACGATTCAGCAGCTGGTCCGCAAGGGCCGCACCGACAAGGTGAGCAAGAACAAGACGCCCGCGCTCAAGGGTTCGCCCCAGCGCCGCGGCGTGTGCACCCGGGTGTACACGACCACGCCGAAGAAGCCCAACTCGGCGTTGCGCAAGGTCGCCCGTGTTCGCCTGTCGTCCTCCGTCGAGGTCACTGCGTACATCCCCGGCGTCGGCCACAACCTGCAGGAGCACTCGATGGTGCTCGTCCGCGGTGGCCGCGTGAAGGACCTGCCGGGTGTTCGTTACAAGATCATCCGCGGCTCGCTCGACACCCAGGGTGTCAAGAACCGCAAGCAGGCCCGTAGCCGCTACGGCGCCAAGAAGGAGAAGTAATGCCTCGCAAGGGCCCCGCGCCGAAGCGCCCGGTGATGGTCGACCCCGTCTACGGGTCGCCGCTGGTCAGCCAGCTCGTCAGCAAGATCCTGCTGGACGGCAAGAAGACCATCGCCCAGGGCATCGTCTACACCGCCATGGAGGGCACCCGCACCAAGACCGGTATCGATCCGGTGCAGACCCTCAAGCGGGCACTCGACAACGTCAAGCCGGCTCTGGAGGTCAAGAGCCGCCGCGTGGGCGGTGCGACCTACCAGGTCCCGATCGAGGTGAAGCCGGCTCGCGCCACCACCTTGTCGATGCGTTGGCTGGTCCACTTCGCGCGGCTGCGGCGCGAGAAGACCATGTCCGAGCGCCTGATGAACGAGATCCTCGACGCGTCGAACGGCCTGGGGGCCGCGGTGAAGCGTCGTGAGGACACCCACAAGATGGCTGAAGCCAACAAGGCCTTCGCCCACTACCGCTGGTAGGTCGCTGCTCCGCCGGGTGGTCGCATCCCGACCGCCCGGCCCAGCAGATCGCCCGCACAGATCCACTGAGGAGAGGTTGAAGCCACACCATGGCTGTCGACATCAAGACCGACCTGACCCATGTCCGCAACATCGGGATCATGGCCCACATCGACGCGGGCAAGACCACCACCACCGAGCGCATCCTCTTCTACACCGGTATCAACTACAAGATCGGTGAAGTCCACGAGGGTGCGGCCACGATGGACTGGATGGAGCAGGAGCAGGAGCGCGGCATCACCATCACGTCCGCCGCGACGACCTGTCACTGGAAAGACCACCAGATCAACATCATCGACACCCCCGGTCACGTCGACTTCACCGTCGAGGTGGAGCGCTCGCTCCGCGTCCTCGACGGCGCCGTCGCGGTCTTCGACGGTGTGGCCGGCGTGGAGCCGCAGTCCCAGACGGTGTGGCGTCAGGCCGACCGCTACAAGGTGCCGCGGATCTGCTTCGTCAACAAGCTGGACCGTACGGGCGCGAGCTTCGACTTCTGCGTGCGAGACGATCAAGAACCGGCTGAACGCCGTTCCGGCCGTCCTGCAGCTGCCGATCGGTTCCGAGGGCGGCTTCCTCGGCGTCGTGGACCTGGTCAACATGCGCGCCCTCACCTGGCGTGGCGAGACCACCATCGGTGACGACTACGCCATCGAGGAGATCCCGGCCGACATGCTCGAGCGGGCCCAGGCGGCCCACCACGAGCTCATCGAGCTGGTCGCCGACTACGACGACGAGCTGATGGAGGCCTACCTGACCGACGAGGACTCCGTCGATCCCGAGCAGCTGGTGGGCGCCATCCGGCAGGCCGTGCTGTCGAGCAAGATCACCGCGGTGCTCTGTGGCAGCGCGTTCAAGAACAAGGGCGTCCAGCCCCTGCTCGACGCGGTCATCGCCTACCTGCCGTCGCCGGTCGACGTGCCCGCCATCGACGGCTTCAAGCCGGGCGACGAGTCGGTCAAGATCGAGCGCCACCCGGATGCGAGCGACCCGTTCTCCGCCCTGGCCTTCAAGATCGCGGCCGATCCCCACCTGGGCCGGCTGACCTACATCCGCCTCTACTCGGGCAAGCTCGAGGCCGGTTCCACGGTGCTGAACAGCACCAAGGGCCGCAAGGAGCGGATCGGGAAGATCTACCAGATGCACGCCAACAAGCGTGAGGAGATCGCCAGCGTCGGTGCCGGCCAGATCGTCGCGGTGATGGGTCTGAAGGACACCACCACCGGCGAGACCCTGTCCGACCAGGCCAACCCGGTCGTGCTGGAGTCGATGGACTTCCCGGCCCCGGTCATCGAGCAGGCGATCGAGCCCAAGACCAAGTCCGACCAGGAGAAGCTGGGTGTCGCCATCCAGCGCCTCGCCGAGGAGGACCCGACCTTCCGGGTCCACACCGACGACGAGACCGGTCAGACGATCATCGCCGGCATGGGCGAGCTGCACCTCGAGGTGCTGATCGACCGGATGAAGCGCGAGTTCCGGGTCGAGGCCAACATCGGCAAGCCGCAGGTGGCCTACCGCGAGACCCTCCGCAAGCCCGGTGGAGAAGGTCGAGTACACCCACAAGAAGCAGTCCGGTGGCTCGGGTCAGTACGCCCGCGTGATCATCAAGCTGGAGCCGCAGGAAGCGGGCACCGGCTACGAGTTCGTCAACGGCGTCACCGGTGGCCGCATCCCCAAGGAGTACATCCCGGCGGTGGACGAGGGCATCCAGGACGCCATGCAGTTCGGTGTGCTGGCCGGTTACCCGGTCGAGGACATCAAGGTGACCCTGATGGACGGCGCGTACCACGACGTCGACTCCTCCGAGCTCGCCTTCCGGATCGCCGGCTCGATGGTCTTCAAGGAGGCCGCCCGGCGTGCCGACCCGGCTCTGCTGGAGCCGGTGATGGCCGTCGAGGTGACCACCCCGGAGGACTACATGGGCACGGTCATCGGCGACCTGAACGGTCGTCGTGGACACATCCAGGCGATGAACGACCTGCACGGCAACAAGGTGATCGACGCCCTGGTGCCGCTGTCGGAGATGTTCGGCTACGTCGGCGACCTGCGGTCCAAGACGTCGGGCCAGGCGAACTACTCGATGGAGTTCGACTCCTACGCCGAGACCCCGAAGAGCATCGCCGAAGAGATCATCCAGAAGGCCCGCGGCGAGTGATCGCGGGTCCGCAAGGACCGACGGCGAACCGTTTGACCTAGGACGGATCGTCGGAAACACTTAGGCCGGACCAAATCCGGCCGACACCGTACACAACCCAAGAAGCGCCCCGCAGAACAGCGTGGCGAACAAGCTAGAAGGAGCCTCAGTGGCCAAGGCCAAGTTCCAGCGGACTAAGCCGCACGTCAACATCGGCACCATCGGGCACATCGACCACGGCAAGACCACGCTGACCGCGGCGATCACCAAGGTGCTGCACGACAAGTACCCGGACCTGAACGAGGCCTCGGCCTTCGATCAGATCGACAAGGCGCCCGAGGAGCGGCAGCGCGGTATCACCATCTCCATCGCGCACGTCGAGTACCAGACCGAGGAGCGCCACTACGCGCACGTCGACTGCCCCGGTCACGCCGACTACATCAAGAACATGATCACCGGCGCGGCCCAGATGGACGGCGCGATCCTCGTGGTCGCCGCCACCGACGGCCCGATGCCGCAGACCCGCGAGCACGTGCTGCTGGCCCGTCAGGTCGGTGTGCCGGCGATCGTCGTCGCGCTGAACAAGTGCGACATGGTCGACGACGAGGAGATCCTGGAGCTCGTCGAGCTCGAGGTCCGTGAGCTGCTCAGCGAGTACGAGTACGACGGCGACGACATCCCCGTCGTGCAGGTCGCTGCCTTCCCCGCCCTCAACGGCGACGAGAAGTGGGGCGAGTCGATCATCGAGCTGATGAACGCGGTCGACAGCCACATCCCGCAGCCCGTGCGTGAGATCGACAAGCCGTTCCTGATGCCGGTGGAGGACGTCTTCACCATCACCGGTCGCGGCACCGTGATCACGGGCCGGATCGAGCGCGGTGTGGTCAAGGTCAACGAGACCGTCGACATCATCGGCATCCGCGAGACCAAGCAGACCACCACGGTCACCGGTGTCGAGATGTTCCGCAAGCTCCTCGACGAGGGCCAGGCGGGCGAGAACGTCGGCCTGCTGCTCCGTGGCACCAAGCGCGAGGACGTCGAGCGCGGCATGGTCGTGATCAAGCCGGGCACGACCACCCCGCACACCGAGTTCGAGGCTCGCGTCTACATCCTCTCCAAGGAGGAGGGCGGCCGTCACACGCCGTTCTTCAACAACTACCGCCCGCAGTTCTACTTCCGTACCACGGACGTGACGGGCGTGGTGAACCTCCCCGAGGGCACCGACATGGTGATGCCGGGCGACAACACGGACATGTCCGTGTCGTTGATCCAGCCGATCGCCATGGAGGAGGAGCTGAAGTTCGCCATCCGCGAGGGTGGTCGCACCGTCGGCGCCGGCCGGGTCACCAAGATCCTCAAGTGACGAGCTCCGCTCGTACGATCCTCGAGTGATCAAGGTCTGACCAGGCACTCAGCCTGAAGCACGACCGACAGGGCCCCGCACCATCAGGTGCGGGGCCCTGTTGCGTCGTGTGGGCCTCTGCCGCGTCTGCTGGTCGGACCTGTCGGGTGCTGGCACGGGGGCCGGCCGGGCACCGGCGGCCACAGCGGGTGGCACCTACCATCGGCAGGTGGACGCGAACACCGAGGCGATCATCCGACTGGCCTGGTCGCGGGTCCTGGGGCTGCCCGACGACGCCCTGACCGAGCCGGCGGACGAGGTGGTCACCCGGCCCGACGAGGCCAGGGTCAGCTACGTGCGGTTGTGGGACCACCGGGTGCTGATCGGGCCGCCGTGGGCACTCACCCTGGCTCCCGCCCTCGCCGAGGACGATTCCGGTGTCGTCGGAGCGCTCCTCACCGCCTCCGCCGGTCACGGCGGTCGGCTGCTCGGTCAGGCGGCGCTGTCCTTCGCTGACACCTACGTGCCCGGAGCCCACCTGGAGACGGTGGTGGTCACCGACGACCCGGCCGCGGTGGCCGATCTCGAGGCGTCCTGCCCGCCGGACGACGTGACCGAGGTCGGTCTGGCCGCGATGGGGCGTGCTCTGGTCACCCTGGACGAGCTCGACCGACCCACGGCCGGAGCCGGCTACCAGGAGTGGCAGGGCATCGTCGGCCACCTCGGGGTCCTCACCCCACCTGCGTTCCGACGGCAGGGGTTCGGCCAGGTCGCGGCCGCGATCGCCACCAACGACGCCCTGGACGAGGGCCTGGTCCCGCAGTGGCGGGCCCGGACCGAGAACCACGCCTCCCGCGCCATGGCCGCCCGACTGGGCTACGTCGAGGTCGGCAGTCAGACCACTGTGCTGCTGACGACCCAGCAGGCGCCGTCGGGCTGACGCCCGAGCCCCGCCGACGGGGTTCAACCGCTGGTCGTCACCGGACCAGGAGCGCCTCCCGTGGTCACCGGACCAGGAGAGCGCCCGGTCGTCACCGGACCAGGAGCGCGACCGGCAGGCTGGTGAGCAGATCGGCCAGCCGGACCGGGCCGGCGTACGGCTGGCCGCTGAGGACGTCGGTCCAGGCGCCGTCGAGCTCGAGGAGCGTGTCGCCCCAGCCGCCCGCGACGGCCAGGCCGATCGGCAGCCGGGTCGCCACCGTGACGGCACCACCCCGGTCGTAGGCGATCACGTGCCCCGCAGCCGACCCGATGACGGGCACTGCGGTGTAGGAGCCGAACAGCTCCGGCCGGTCGCGACGCAGCCGGAGCGCCGTCGTCGTGACCCAGAGCTTCGCCGCGCCGGAGCCGTCGACCCGGGGCGCGCCGGTCAGCGACTCGAGCAGCCGGCGGCGCTCGCTGAAGTCGACCGCCCGCCGGTTGTCGGGATCGACCAACGAGTCCTCCCACAGCTCGGTGCCCTGGTAGACGTCGGGGATCCCCGGCATCGTCAGCTGGACGAGCTTCTGGCCGAGTGCGTTCGACCAGCCGGGCTGCTCGACCAGGGCGAGCAGCCGCTCCCAGCTGTCCCGCAGACCCACGTCGTCGTACGCGACGTCGATCGCCGCCTGGACGGCGTGCTCGTAGTCCTGGTCGACAGCGGTCCAGCGGGTCTCCTGGCTGGCTTCCCGCATCGCCTTCTGGGCGTAGTCGTGCAGCCGGGAACGGTCCTCGACAGGACCCACCCCGACGAGGGTCTGGGCCAGGAAGTAGGCAAAGGCCTTGTTCGGTATCCGTGTCCGGGACACGAACTCGGCCGCGAACCGCTCCCACTCCTCGCCCAGCTCGGCCAGCACCGCCAGCCGGGCCCGGACGTCCTCGCCCCGCTTGGTGTCGTGGGTGGACAGCGACGTCATGGACAGCGGCTGGGTCTGCTGGCGGACCTGCTGCAGGGCGTGGAAGTCGTCCAGACCGATCCCGAACTCGCCGGCGTCGGCACCGACCTCGTTCAGGGAGACGAAACGGGCGTAGCGGTAGAACGCGGTGTCCTCGGTGCCCTTCGCCATCGTCGCGCCACTGAGCTGCTGGAACCGGCGGGCCAGCTCGTCGGCCGGGTCGTGCAACCGGGGCGACAGCGCCGCGAACGCCGCGGCCAGCTCGGGTCGGCGCTGCTCGGCCAGCACCAGGGCCTTGTCCAGGTCGGCCACCCCGTCGGGCAGGTAGGACCGGTAGACGCCGAAGGCGATCGCCACCTCGCCGATCGCGGCCTCCGCCTGGTCGACGTCGGCAGCCAGGGCCGCGATCCGCCGGACCTCGGCGACCAGCAGCTGGTCGACGATCATCCGCTTGCCCTGCTCGACGTGCTCGGCGCTGGTGAGACCGTCACCGGTCAGCCGCTGGTAACGCTCCGTGGCAGCGGCTTCACCGGTCGGGTCGACGAACACGCCGTTGACCTCGCGCATGGCGTCGTAGCCGGTGGTACCGGCCACCGGCCAGTCCGGCAGCCGCTCGCCCGGTTCGAGGATCTTCTCCACGGTGATCCAGGCTTCGGGCGCCAGCCGGGACAGCCGTTGCTGGTACTCACCGGGGTCGACCAGACCGTCGGGATGGTCGACCCGCAGGCCGGCGACCCCCTCGGTGATCATGGACGCGACCCGCTGGTGGGTGGCCTCGAACACCGCCGGGTCCTCCTGGCGCACCCCGGCCAGGGTGGTGACGGTGAAGAACCGGCGGTAGCTCAGCTCGGCGTCGCCGCGGGAGTGGTGCACCAGGCGGTAGTGCTGGCGGGCGTGCACGTCGTCCGGGTCGTCGCCGGCGGTCCAGGTGCCCGGGGCGAGCGGGAAGCGGTGCTCGTAGTAGGCGAGCTCGCCGTCCTCCACCGTGAGCACCGCGTCGTCGCCCAGCACCGGGACGGTGATCGGTCGGCTCCAGTCGATGTCGAACCAGTCGGCGTACGCGGAGTCGCGACCGTGGGTGAGGACGTCCCACCAGTACGGGTTCTCGCGCGCCGCGCTGATCCCGAGGTGGTTGGGCACGATGTCGACCACGACCTGCAGCCCGGCCTGCGACGCGGCCGTGAGCAGCGCCGCCCAGCCGGACTCACCGCCGCGATCGGTGTCGATCCGCAGCGGGTCGGTGGTGTCGTAGCCGTGGTCGGAGCCGATGGTCGACTGCAGCACGGGCGACAGGTAGACCGCGCCGACGCCCAGCTCGCGCAGGTAGTCGACGGTCGCCGCTGCGTCGTCCAGGGTGAAGGTCTTGCGGATCTGGAGACGGTAGGTGGAGGAGGGCGGCGTCACCCCGGAAGGCTAACCGCCAGCTCCCGTCCCACCGGGCGGAGGGGCGTCCGGCAGGTCCGCGGCGAGGTGGAGCTCGACCTGACCGGAGCGTCGCGGATCGGCACCGCCCCCGAGCCAGCTGAGGGCGGACACGCCGCCGAAGTAGGGGTCCAGGGTGTCCGCCACGCCGACCTCATCGCCGTCGGCGGCCAGCGCCTGCTGGACCTCGGCCGAGAACCCGGGCTCCAGCCGGACCGCGCCGGGCACCGCGTTCAGGCGCGGCGCGTCGATGGCGGCCTGGGGCGGGGTGTGCTCGAGCATCCGGAGCATGCACTGCACCAGGGCGGAACGGATCCGGCTACCGCCTGCCGCGCCGGCCGCCACCACCGGACGGCCACCCGGGTCGATGGCCAGCATCGGCGACATCATCGACCCCATCCGCAGGCCGGGGGCGACCCCGTCGCGGACCAGCTCGCCCTCGCCGAGCATCGAGTTGAGGTGGACACCGAAGCCCGGCACCCAGACCCCTGACCCGAGCCCGAGGCTGGTGGTCACGGCGCACACGTTGCCGTCGGCGTCGGCGGCCACCAGGTTGGTCGTCTCCGAGCGGCGGTCCGGTGCTCGCAGGGCCCGCACCAGGGCCCGGGCCGCGGCGGGGGAGGTGGTCGGGTCGCCGGTCATCCCGGCGGCGGCGGCCTGCAGAGTGCCGAGCACGTCGTCCAGGTCGTTGCCGCGGGCCAGCACGCCGAAGCCGTGCACGCCGACCCGTCGCGGCCGGCTCTCGATCACCTCGTACGCCTCCAGGTCGCGGGCCTCCATCGCGGAGCTGTCGCCCAGCACGTCCAGCACCGCCCGCGCGTACTCGCCGCGGTAGAAGGCCTCCGGCTCGGCGGCGAGCAGGTCGTACGCCTGCGGGTGGGCTGGGTGGGCGACCAGGTCGCCGCCCTGCAGGACGCTGCCGTCGGGTCGGCGGTAGACCTCGATCCCGTCGGAGACGTGGAAGGCGGGGGACACCTTGGGCAGCAGGTCGGCGTGGGTGCTGGGGAAGACGGAACCGAGCGAGGCCTGACGGCCGGGCGCCACCACCTCGGCCCAGGGCAGCCGTCCCCAGCGACGCCACAGGTGCAGGACCCCGGCCGGGATGCCGGGCACCGCGACGGTGGGTGGGCCGATCTCGTACGGGATCGCCTGGCCGACGAACACCACCTCGATCGGTTGACCGCGGCCCGGCGTCCGGCCACCGAGGCCGGGGATGGCCACGAAGAAGTCCAGGCAGCGGATCTGACCGGTCGCCGCCTCGTAGTGGATGGCGAAGCCGCCGCCGCCGAGGCCGGTGAACAGGGTCTCGGCCGCGCAGCTGGTGAGCACCATCGCCGCCGCCGCGTCGGCCGCCGACCCGCCGGCGGCCAGGATGTCGCCGCCGGCCTGAGCCGTCGCCTGGTGGCCCGCCGCCACGCCCGCGGTGATCGTCACGAGATCACCCTAGGGCCAGGGTCGCCGACGGAGCCGGTGACCGCACACCGCCGTCGCGAGCGGGCTCATCGGGCCCATTCGACATGACAGCTGTCACGGTCAGGTGATGACGGTCGGCCGAGGCGGAGGGACCCGAACCGGACGAGACTTCCAGCATGGTTCCTTCACCGACGGTCGGCCGCAGCCCGGCGCCGACCACCGCGTCCCCGTCCTCGACCGCCGTCCCGGCCATCGTGCTCGAGGGTCTGCACAAGACCTACGGCTCGGTCCGGGCGGTCGACGGCCTCGACCTGACCATCGCCGCCGGGGAGATCGTCGCGGTCCTCGGACCCAACGGCGCCGGCAAGTCCACCACCACCGAGATGATCACCGGTCTGACCGACCCGGACCGCGGTCGGGTCGAGGTGTTCGGTCGGCCCCCGCGCACGGCGGTGCGGGACGGACTGGTCGGCGTCATGCTGCAGGGCGGTGCTCTGCTGCACGAGGCGACGGTCAAGGACGTCCTCGCCCTGATGCACGGGTTGCACGCCCACCCGCTGGCCCTGGACGAGGTGATCGAGCGCGCCGACCTGAGCACGTTCCTGAAGACCAAGACCGAGAAGCTGTCCGGCGGTCAGGCCCAGCGGCTGCGGTACGCGCTGGCGATCATGGCCGATCCGCAGCTGCTCATCCTGGACGAGCCGACGGTCGGCATGGACGTCGAGATCCGCCGGGCCTTCTGGGCCTCGATGCGGGAGTTCATCTCCGGCGGCCGCACGGTCCTGTTCGCCACCCACTACCTGGACGAGGCCGACGCGGAGGCGGACCGGATCGTGGTCCTGGCCCGCGGTCGGCTGATCGCCGACGGCACCCCGGCCATGATCAAGAGCCGGGTCGCCGACCGGACCATCACCCTGGCCGAGCAGGGCGTCGACCTCGCCGCCCTGCGCCAGCTGCCCGCCGTGATCACCGCGGACACCGCGGGCGGGCGGGTGCTGCTGAGGACCACCGACTCCGACACCACGCTGCGGGCCCTGATCGCCGCCCACCCCGAGGCCGCCGACATCGAGATCGTGTCCGCCAGTCTCGAGGACGCCTTCCTCACCCTCACCCACGACCAGCCCGAGGACGACCGATGACCACCACCACAACCTCCACCGCCGTCCCCGCCGCCACCCGTCGCGCGGTCGCCTGGCCGCCGCCGGTGCACTACGCCCTGCACAGCACCTGGCTGACGGCCAAGAACTTCGCCTTCGTGGTCTTCGCGGTCGGGCTGCCGCTGGTGCTCTACGTCGTGTTCAGCCAGACCTTCACCGCCGGGGCCGGACCGGACGCCGGGCTGGTGTCGGCGATGATCATGGTCTCGATGGCGGCGTACGGGGCCCTCGGTGCGGCCATGAGCGGGGGAGCCCAGCTGGCCACCGAACGGCGCTCCGGCTGGTTCCGTCAGCTCAGCATCACCACCCTCGCGCCGCGGGAGTTCCTGCTGGCCAAGGCGGCGGTGATCATGGTCCTGGTGCTGCCGTCCCTGGTGCTGGTCTTCGCTGCGGGCTTCCTCCTCGGAGGCGTCCGCCTGCCGGCCGGCGTCTGGCTCGCCTCCCTGGGGCTGATGTGGGCGGCGCTGATCCCGCTGGCCATCCTCGGCATCGTGATCGGGCTGTGGGTCAAGGCCGAGGCAGTCGGTGGCGTGACCACCCTGGTGCTGCTGGTGCTGGCCATGCTCGGCGGGCTGTGGCTGCCGATGGAGATGATGCCGCCCGCCGCGCAGGCCCTGGCCCACGCGCTGCCGTCGTACTGGCTGGCCGAGCTCGGCCGGTGGCCGATGCTGCCGGACACGCCGTTCCCCTGGACCGGTGTGCTGGTGTTGCTCGCCTGGGTCGTCGGACTTACGGTGCTCGGAGCCCTGGGTTTCCGCCGCGCCACGGCCGACAGCAAGCGGTGACCCTGGCGGCACCGTCGAGGAGGGAGGGGCTGATGACCGACAGGACCCGACCGTCCACCCGGCGCGCGATCTGGACCATGTTCGGGCCGGGGTACGCCGGCGGCTGCGACGACCCGACGGAGGCTCCGGCCCGGCATCACGGTCCGGACCCGGCGCCGCCGTTCACGCTGCGGCGAGCCGCCCAGAACATGGTCTGGATCTACGGGTTCGGGCTGGTCTTCCTGCTCTTCGCCCTCGCCGCCCTGCCCGACGGTGACCCGACCACCGCCGAGCTCGTCTGGCGGATCACGCTCGTCGCCGTGGTCGCGCTCGGTTACCTCGGGACGGCCTGGGTGGCTGACTGCTCGCTGCGGACCCGGTGGCTCTACATCCTCGGCTACGTGGCGGTGCTGGTCTCCAGCTACCCGACCTGGGGCTGGGCCCTGCTCGGCTACGGCGCGTACGTGGCGATCATGATCGCCACCCTGCTGCCGTGGCGTCAGTCCCGGCTCGTCGTGCTGGTCTGGGGGGCGCTGCTGGCGGCCACGATCCCGCTCGGCGGTGGCGAGACCGCGATCTACATCAGCATCGTGGCGGCCGGCACCGGTCTGGCCACCGGTGCCGGTATCGAGGCGGGTGCGGTCCAGGGTCGGCTGCAGCGGGCCGAACAACGCGTCGCCACCCTGAGCGTGGCGGCCGAGCGGGAGCGGATCGGACGAGACCTGCACGACATCCTCGGCCACTCGCTGACGGCGATCTCGATCAAGGCCGGGCTGGCAGCCCGGCTGGTCGATCTCGACCCGACAGCGGCCAAGGCGCAGATCGCCGAGATCGAGCTGGTGTCGCGGCAGGCGCTGGCCGACGTGCGGACCACCGCGTCCGGGATGCGGGAGGTCCGGCTGGCCACCGAGATCGCGAGTGCCCGCTCGGTGCTGCAGGCCGCCGGGATCGAGTCGCGGATGCCGTCGGCCCTGCCCGTGCTGGACGACCGGACGAGCGAGCTGCTCGGCTACGTGGTCCGGGAGGCCGTCACCAACGTGGTCCGTCACAGTCGGGCCGGGGTGTGCACAGTGGTCGTCGAACCGACAGCTGTCGAGATCCGGGACGACGGTCGCGGGCTCCCCGCCGGCGGGTGGACGGGTTCCGGGCTGGCCGGCCTCCGCGGACGGGTGGCAGCGGCCGGGGGGACCCTGCAGGTGGGAGCCGGTGAGGGTGGTGGCACCGTGGTCCGCGCCGACCTCACCCCCGTCGAGCGCGATCGCGCCAGCGGCTCGCCGGACCGGGCGGTGTCGGCCCCAGGACCGGTGACAGCACAGTGACCGGTGAGACCGCGAGGATCAGCGTGCTGCTGGCCGACGACCAGGCGATGATCCGCCAGGCCTTCTCCGCCCTGCTCCAGCTGGAGCCCGACATGGCAGTGGTCGGCCAGGCCGGTGACGTCGCCGAGACCATCGGCCGGGTCCGGGAGCTCCGGCCGGAGGTGGTGCTGCTCGACGTGCAGATGCCGTCGCCGACCGAGGCCGGAGCGGACGGGATCGACGCCTGCGCGGCCATCATGGCCGAGCTGCCGTCGACCCGGGTGATCATCCTGACCACCTTCGGTCGTCCCGGTTACCTGCGGCGGGCGATGGAGGCCGGCGCCGTCGGCTACATGGTCAAGGACGCCCCGGCCGAGCAGCTGGTGGAAGGCATCCGCCGCGTCCACCAGGGCCTGCGGGTGGTGGACCCGACACTGGCGGCGGCCAGTCTCTCCATCGGCGCGTCGCCACTGACCAGCCGGGAGACGGAGGTGCTCACCGCTGCGTCGTCGGGCGCCTCCACCAGTGCCATCGCCGGTGGGCTCTTCCTGTCCGAGGGCACGGTGCGCAACCACCTGTCGTCGGCGATGGGCAAGATCGGAGCCGGCAGCCGCGCCGAGGCCGTACGGATCGCCACCGAGAACGGCTGGTTGGGCTGACGCCGCGGTGGTGGGTCGCTCCTAGAATCGTGGCGTGAAGCTCGCTCGGGTGCGGCCGTGGCAACCTCTGGCCACCGCAGCGGTGGTCGAGGGCGCCGGACTGGCCGCCGCCGGGGGAGTGGGGCTGCTGATGCCCCTGCCGGCGTTCGGCGCCGGTCTGGGCTACGCAGGCGGCGCGGCCGTCATCCTGGCCTACTGGACCCGGCGCCGGTTCGGGGCGGCCAACCTCGTCACCCTGGCCCGGGTGGTGGGCACGTGCTGGGTGATCGGCCTCACCCTGCAGGCAGTTCTCGGTCACCTCAGTCCGACCGGCCTCGGGGCTGATGATCGTGGTCGGCGCCACCTGCTGGGTCCTCGACGGGGTGGACGGTCGGGTGGCCCGGGCCCGGGGGGAGACATCGGTGTTCGGGGCCCGCTTCGACATGGAGACCGACGCGGCGCTGAACCTGGCCCTGAGCCTCGCGGTGGTCGTGCTCGGCGTCGCGGGGTGGTGGGTGCTGGCCATCGGAGGCCTCCGGTACGCGTACGTGGGAGCGAGCTGGGTCGCCCCGACCCGAATCCGCTCGGCCCTGCGCCGACCGCTGCCGTTCCACTACTCCCGCAAGGTGGTGGCGGTGGTCCAGGGGGTGGCCCTGCTCATCGCGCTGAGCCTGGCAGCCACCGGGATCGCCGGGACGGTGCCGTGGCTGGCCCCGCTCGTGCTCGCCGCTGCGCTCGGCTCCCTGTGCTGGTCGTTCGGTCGTGACGTGATCTGGCAGCTGCGCGCGGGACGATGAGGGTCGCGACCACCGCCGGCACCCGGCCTCCGGCTTGGTTCGGCTGATCTCAGCGACTACGGTGGGTAGCCGGACAACAGCGCTCCGGGAGCCGGTCGGCCTCGATTTGCCCTGGCGCGCGTCTGATGAAAGAATCGTCAGGTTGCTCCGACGGAGGTCGCCGGGGTGTGCCCTGTGCAGGCGTGCGAGATGAACGAGATCGTACGGTGTGCAGCGGTCGCCGAACCGCGAGACCTTCATCGTCTGGCCACTGACCACCCGGTCGGGGGCCTCCAGGCGACAGCCCCTAGCAAGCAGGACCTGGACCTGACTGCGTCCGGTCGGCGCGACACGCCCGACCACGGGGGTCGGACATACCGGTAGTTACGAGAGAAGGACGAACTGTGGCGGGACAAAAGATCCGCATCAGGCTCAAGGCCTACGACCATGAGGTCATCGACTCCTCCGCGCGCAAGATCGTCGACACGGTGACGCGCACGGGAGCCCGCGTGGCTGGTCCGGTGCCGCTGCCGACGGAGAAGAACGTGTACTGCGTCATCCGCTCTCCGCACAAGTACAAGGACAGCCGGGAGCACTTCGAGATGCGGACGCACAAGCGTCTGATCGACATCATCGACCCCACTCCGAAGACCGTCGACTCGCTGATGCGGCTGGATCTGCCCGCCGGCGTCGACATCGAGATCAAGCTCTGAGGTTCGACATGACAATGAGCGCAGACAAGAAGGTGAAGGGTCTGCTGGGCACCAAGCTCGGCATGACCCAGCTCTGGGACGACAACAACCGCGTGATCCCGGTGACGGTGATCCAGGCCGGTCCGTGTGTCGTGACCCAGGTCCGCACCCCCGACGCGAACGGCTACTCGGCCGTCCAGCTCGGTTTCGGTGCCATCAAGGCCAAGCAGGTGACCAAGCCGGACGCCGGGCACTTCGCCAAGGCGGATGTGACCCCGCGCAAGCACCTGGTCGAGCTCCGCACCAGTGACGCCAGCGAGTACGCCCTGGGTCAGGAGCTCACCGCGGAGGTGTTCGAGGCGGCCGAGGTCGTCGACGTCACGGGTGTGAGCAAGGGCAAGGGAACCGCCGGTGTCATGAAGCGACACGGCTTCCACGGTCTGCGGGCCAGCCACGGTGTGCACCGCAAGCACCGTTCGCCCGGTTCCATCGGCGGCTGCGCGACCCCCGGTCGCGTGTTCAAGGGCCTGAAGATGGCCGGTCGGATGGGTCATGACCGCGTCACCGTGCAGAACCTGGTCGTGCACAGCATCGACACCGAGCGCGGCCTGATCCTGGTCAAGGGCGCCGTGCCCGGCAACAAGGGTGGCCTGGTCGTGCTGCGCAGCGCCGCCAAGAAGGGAGAGGTGGCATGAGCGAGTCCGTCACCGAGAACGGCGCTTCGCGCCAGATCGACGTCATCGACGCCGAGGGCGGCACCAGTGGCTCCGTCGAGCTGCCGGCCGAGCTCTTCGACGTCACCGCGAACATCCCGCTGATCCACCAGGTCGTGGTGGCCCAGCTGGCCGCGGCCCGGCAGGGCACGCACGCCGTGAAGACCCGTTCCGAGGTCCGCGGCGGTGGCGCCAAGCCGTACCGGCAGAAGGGCACCGGTCGCGCCCGTCAGGGCTCGATCCGCGCGCCGCAGTACACCGGTGGTGGCGTCGTCCACGGCCCGCAGCCGCGGGGCTACGCCCAGCGCACGCCCAAGAAGATGATCGCCGCCGCTCTGCGCGGGGCGCTCTCGGACCGGGCCCGCGACGGTCGGGTGCACGTCGTCGCCGATCTGACGATCGGTGACGTGCCGTCCACCAAGACCGCGCTGTCGCTGGTGGCCAAGGCGCTGGGGTCGGACAGGATCCTGACGAAGACCCTGGTCGTCCTGCACCGCGACGAGGACATGGCGTGGATCAGCCTCCGCAACGCGGCGGCCCTGCACGTGATCACCGTCGACCAGCTGAACGCCTACGACGTGCTGGTCAACGACGACGTGGTGTTCACCTCGTCGGCGCTGACCGCTTACATCGCCGGTCCGACCAAGGGCAAGGCCGCCAAGGCCGTCGCCACCGAGTCCGAGACCACCGACGGGGAGGAACTGCGATGAGCAACGCGCTCAAGATCCGTGACCACCGCGACGTCCTGCTCGCCCCCGTGGTGAGTGAGAAGAGCTACTCGCTGCTGGACGAGAACAAGTACACGTTCCTGGTCGCCACGGACGCGAACAAGACCGAGATCAAGATCGCCGTCGAGTCGATCTTCAAGGTCAAGGTCACGGGTGTGAACACCATCAACCGCCAGGGCAAGAAGCGGCGGACCCGGGCGGGTTGGGGCAAGCGTCCCGACACCAAGCGGGCCATCGTGAGCGTGGCCGACGGTGAGCGCATCGACATCTTCTCCGGACCGGTCGGCTGACCGGGATCCGAACGCAGTAAAGGAATCTGACCTCATGGGTATCCGTAAGTACAAGCCGACAACGCCGGGCCGTCGCGGCAGCAGCGTTGCCGACTTCGTCGAGCTGACCCGGTCCACTCCGGAGAAGTCGCTGCTCGTCCCGAGTCCGAAGACCGGTGGCCGGAACAACTCCGGCAAGATCACCACCCGGCACATCGGCGGCGGTCACAAGCAGGCCTACCGGCTGGTGGACTTCAAGCGCTACGACAAGGACGGCGTGCCGGCCAAGGTGGCGCACATCGAGTACGACCCGAACCGGACGGCTCGGATCGCGCTGCTGCACTACGCCGACGGCGAGAAGCGGTACATCATCGCTCCCTCGGGTCTGCGCCAGGGCGCAGCCGTCGAGGCCGGCGAGGGTGCCGACATCAAGGCGGGCAACAACCTGCCGCTGCGCAACATCCCGGTCGGCACCACGGTGCACGCCGTGGAGCTGCGGCCCGGTGGCGGCGCCAAGCTCGCCCGGTCCGCCGGTGCGTCGATCCAGCTGGTGGCCCGCGAGGGCACGCACGCCACGCTGCGGATGCCGTCCGGCGAGATGCGGCTGGTCGACGTCCGCTGTCGCGCCACGGTGGGCGAGGTCGGCAACGCCGAGCAGTCCAACATCAACTGGGGTAAGGCCGGCCGCAACCGCTGGAAGGGCAAGCGCCCGACCGTCCGTGGTGTGGCCATGAACCCGATCGACCACCCGCACGGTGGTGGTGAGGGCAAGACCTCCGGTGGTCGCCACCCGGTGTCGCCGTGGGGCCAGCCCGAGGGCCGGACCCGTGACAAGAACAAGGCGAGCAGTCGCCTGATCGTCCGTCGCCGCAAGTCCGGCAAGAAGCGCTGAGCAGGAGCACAGAAGAGATGCCACGGAGCCTGAAGAAGGGGCCCTTCGTCGACGACCACCTCGCCAAGAAGGTGGACGTGCAGAACGCCAAGGGCACCAAGAACGTGATCAAGACCTGGTCGCGCCGTTCGATGATCGTGCCCGACATGATCGGTCACACCATCGCCGTGCACGACGGTCGCAAGCACGTACCGGTGTTCGTCACCGACTCGATGGTCGGTCACAAGCTCGGCGAGTTCGCCCCGACTCGGACCTTCCGGGGCCACGAGAAGGACGACCGGAAGTCCCGCCGCCGCTGACGCGGGGGCAGCCGTAGAGAAGGAACAGGAAACAGATGAGCAAGGACTCACGTCCCAGCCGCCGCCAGGCGTTGCTCGGCGACCGTCCCGGTTCGTACGCGATCGCGCGTCAGGTCCGGGTCAGCCCGACCAAGGCCCGCCGCGTGGTCGACCTGGTCCGTGGGCTGCCGGTGGACGACGCGTTGTCCACGTTGCAGTTCGCGCCCCAGGCCGCGAGCGAGCCGGTCTACAAGGTGCTGGCCAGTGCCGTCGCCAACGCCGAGCACACCGACAACCTGAAGCGGACCGACCTGTACGTGTCGCAGGCGTACGTCGACGAGGGCATGACCATGCGCCGGATCCGTCCGCGCGCCAAGGGGTCCGCCAGCCGGATCCTCAAGCGGTCCAGCCACATCACCGTCGTCGTCGAGCCGAACTCGAACAAGGAGGCCTGAGCATGGGTCAGAAGATCAACCCGAACGGCTTCCGGCTCGGCATCACCACCGACCACCGCAGCCGTTGGTACGCCGACAAGCT
Organism: uncultured Actinomycetota bacterium; assembly: GCA_963759915.1. GTDB lineage: Bacteria > Actinomycetota > Actinomycetes > Propionibacteriales > Propionibacteriaceae > Microlunatus. The sequence goes on from CAVXBJ010000066.1 coordinate 56,526, forward strand.
CTACAGCGCGTACGTCGGCGAGGACGTCAAGATCCGTCGGATGCTGACCAAGAACCTCGAGCGGGCCGGCATCTCCAGCGTGGAGATCGAGCGCACCCGTGACCGGGTGCGGGTCGACATCTACACCGCGCGTCCGGGCATCGTCATCGGCCGCAACGGCGCCGAGGCCGAGCGCGTCCGCGGCGAGCTGGAGAAGCTGACCGGCAAGCAGGTGCAGCTGAACATCCTCGAGGTCAAGAACCCCGAGATCGACTCCCAGCTGGTGGCGCAGGGTGTGGCCGAGCAGCTCGCCTCGCGCGTGCAGTTCCGTCGTGCGATGCGCAAGGCCCAGCAGAGCGCGATGCGCGCCGGTGCCCAGGGCATCCGGATCCAGTGCTCGGGTCGTCTGGGTGGCGCCGAGATGAGCCGGTCGGAGTTCTACCGCGAGGGTCGGGTGCCGCTGCACACGCTGCGCGCCGACATCGACTACGGCTTCTTCGAGGCCCGCACCACCTTCGGCCGGATCGGCGTGAAGGTCTGGATCTACAAGGGTGACGTCGCCGGCACCCGCGCCGAGCGCGCGGCCCAGAAGGCCGCTCGCAGCGCCGCCGGTGGCCGCAACCGTCCGGGTCGTCCCGGCCGGGGCGATCGCCCGACCCGTGGTGACCGGCCCGAGCGCGGCGGTCGCCGTCGCGCCGAGGGTGCGGCCGAGACCGCGGCTCCGGCCGCGGAGCCGACGGCCACCGCCGAGACCGCAGGACAGGAGGCCTGAGTCATGTTGGTTCCCCGCAGGGTGAAGTTCCGCAAGCAGCACCACCCCAAGCGGACCGGTGCGGCCAAGGGCGGCACCAAGCTCGCCTTCGGTGAGTTCGGTATCCAGGCCATCGAGGCCTCGTACCTGACCAACCGGCAGATCGAGTCCGCGCGTATCGCGATGACCCGGCACATGAAGCGTGGCGGCAAGGTGTGGATCAACGTCTACCCCGACCGCCCGCTGACCAAGAAGCCGGCCGAGACCCGGATGGGTTCCGGCAAGGGTTCTCCGGAGTGGTGGATCGCGAACATCAAGCCGGGTCGGGTGCTCTTCGAGCTCTCCGGCGTGAGCGAGGAGATCGCCCGCGAGGCCATGCGCCTCGCGATCCACAAGCTGCCGATGAAGGCACGGTTCATCAAGCGTGAAGCAGGAGACTACTGATGGCGAAGAGCGCCACCGCAGCTGAGCTGCGCGGCCTCAGCCGGGCCGAGCTCAACGGCAAGGTGACCGAGCTGAAGGAGGAGCTGTTCACGCTCCGCTTCCAGTCGGCCACCGGCCAGCTGGAGTCGCACGGTCGACTCCGTGAGGTACGTAAGGACATCGCCCGGATCTACACGGTCATCCAGGAGCGCGCGCTGGGCATCGTGGACGACCCGGACGCCGCCGAGGACAACGAGGCGGAGAAGGTAGAGGCCTGAGATGAGTGAGAGCGTGAACGAGACCGTCGAGGTCAACGACCCGGCACGGGGTCGCCGCAAGGTCCGCGAGGGCTACGTGGTCGGCGACAAGATGGACAAGACCATCGTCGTGGCCGTCGAGGACCGGGTGAAGCACCGCCTGTACGGCAAGGTGCTGCGCCAGACCAGCCGGATGAAGGCTCACGACGAGAGCAACAGCGCCGGGGTCGGTGACCGGGTCCGCATCATGGAGACCCGGCCGCTGTCCGCGACCAAGCGCTGGCGCCTCATCGAGATCCTCGAGAAGGCCAAGTAGCAGCAGTACCCGAGTCGTCGGACTCCGTGGTCGCCACAGCGACCACAGGATCTGACGAGTCGGGCGAGGTAACCAGCGAAGTTCCGCAAGGCCCGGGGGACCGGGAACCGGTGAGACAACCAGGAGATAACAGATGATCCAGCAGGAGTCGCGGCTCAAGGTCGCCGACAACACCGGAGCGAAGGAGATCCTTTGCATCCGGGTGCTCGGCGGCTCCGGTCGCCGCTACGCCGGCATCGGTGACGTGATCGTCGCCACCGTGAAGGACGCGATCCCCGGCGGGAACGTGAAGAAGGGCGAGGTCGTCAAGGCCGTCATCGTCCGCACCGTCAAGGAGCGTCGGCGTGCCGACGGCTCGTACATCAAGTTCGACGAGAACGCCGCGGTGATCTTGAAGACCGACGGCGAGCCCCGCGGGACCCGCATCTTCGGTCCGGTCGGCCGCGAGCTGCGCGAGAAGCGCTTCATGCGCATCATCTCGCTCGCCCCGGAGGTGATCTGAATGACCAAGAACAAGCTGCACGTCATCAAGGGTGACCGGGTCAAGGTCATCGCCGGCAAGGACAAGGGCCTGGTGGGGGAGATCCTCGCCGTGCACCCCGAGTCCCACCGGGTGACCGTGTCCGGCGTGAACATCGTCAAGCGCCACCTCAAGGACACCTCGGCCCAGCCGCAGGGACGTCAGACCAAGGGCGGGATCGTCTCCTCCGAGGCGCCCATCCACGCGTCCAACGTCCAGCTGCTCGTCAAGAACGACAAGGGCGACGACGTGGTGACCCGGGTCGGCTACAACCGTGTCGAGGTGACCAAGCGTCGTCCCGACGGCTCCGAGTACAAGGGCCAACGCAGCATCCGGATCGCTCGCGCGACCGGAGAGGAGATCTGATGACCGCCCCGACCACCGAGACCCGTACGGTGCCGCGGCTCAAGCAGCGCTACCGCGACGAGATCGCGCCGGCGCTGAACAGCGAGTTCGGCTTCGCCAACGTGATGCAGATCCCCGGTCTGACCAAGATCGTGGTGAACATGGGTGTGGGCGAGGCGGCCCGCGACTCCAAGCTGATCGACGGTGCCGTCAAGGACCTGACCACCATCACCGGTCAGAAGCCGCAGGTCACCCGGTCCCGCAAGTCCATCGCGCAGTTCAAGCTGCGTGAGGGCATGCCGATCGGCGCCCACGTCACCCTCCGCGGTGACCGCATGTGGGAGTTCCTGGACCGGCTGCTGGCCCTGGCGCTGCCCCGTATCCGTGACTTCCGTGGCCTGAACAGCCACCAGTTCGACGGTCTGGGCAACTACACCTTCGGTCTGAACGAGCAGGTCATGTTCCACGAGATCGATCAGGACAAGATCGATCGCAGCCGGGGCATGGACATCACCGTGGTCACCACGGCGACCAACGACGACGAGGGTCGGGCGCTGCTGAAGCACCTGGGCTTCCCGTTCAACGACAACCCGAAGCCGGCCAAGGCGAAGGCCAAGGGCCCCGCCTGGGCCGCGCGCAAGAACTGATTCGGGAGAAGTGAGATAGATGGCGAAGACAGCCCTCAAGGTCAAGCAGGCTCGCAAGCCGAAGTTCGGTGTCCGTGCCTACACCCGCTGCCAGAAGTGCGGCCGGCCGAAGGCGGTGTACCGCAAGTTCGGTCTCTGCCGCATCTGCCTCCGCGAGATGGCGCACAAGGGCGAGCTGCCGGGCATCACCAAGTCGTCCTGGTGACCTGCGCGCGGGTCGTCGCGGTCCTGTCCAAGCCGCGCTTGGGACAACCGGTCGGCCTCCGCAGGCTCCGGCCGACGGCCAGTCCCATCCACGCCCTGCGCGCGGCTCGGAGAGGACCGACGCCACTGGCCGGTGGTCACCAGGACAACGTGGTGAGCCCAGCGGGCTCAAGGCCCCAACGAGACTCAAACCGGTGCAGGTCCGTACGAAGAGATTCGGCGGAAACCGCTCGAGAAAGAAGTAATCAAGCAATGACGATGACCGATCCGATCGCGGACATGCTGACGCGGGTGCGGAACGCCTCCCAGGCGTACCACGACACCGCGGTGATGCCGCACAGCAAGATCAAGGTGGGGATCGCTGAGATCCTGACGTCCGAGGGCTACATCGCCGGTTGGGACGTCAAGGACCCGGCCGAGGGTGAGGTCGGCAAGACGCTGTCCATCACGCTCAAGTACGGGCAGAACCGCGAGCGCTCGCTCGCCGGCATCCGGCGCATCTCCAAGCCGGGCCTGCGGGTGTACGCCAAGTCGACCAACCTGCCCAAGGTGCTCGGTGGACTGGGTATCGCGATCATCTCCACCTCGACCGGTCTGATGACCGACAAGCAGGCCCACGGCCAGAAGGTGGGCGGGGAAGTCCTCGCCTACGTCTGGTGAGGCACTAGACACCAGAGAGGAAAGAACATGTCACGCATTGGCAAGATGCCGATCGCCGTTCCGTCCGGTGTCGAGGTGACCCTCGAGGGCCAGCAGGTTTCGGTGAAGGGTCCCAAGGGCACCCTGTCGCACCGCGTCGCCGAGCCGATCACCGTGGAGCGCGCCGACAGCGGCGAGCTGCAGGTCAACCGGCCGGACGACGAGCGGGAGAGCAAGTCCCTGCACGGTCTCACCCGGACGCTGGTCTCCAACATGGTCACCGGCGTCACCGCCGGCTACGAGAAGAAGCTGGAGATCGTCGGCGTCGGTTACCGGGTCATCTCCAAGGGTCCGACCGAGCTCGAGTTCGCGCTGGGCTTCTCGCACCCGGTCAAGGTGAGCGCCCCCGAGGGCATCACCTTCACCGTCGAGGCTCCCACCCGGTTCTCGGTCCAGGGGATCGACAAGCAGCAGGTCGGCGAGGTCGCGGCCAACATCCGCAAGCTGCGCAAGCCGGAGCCCTACAAGGGCAAGGGCGTGAGGTACGCGGGCGAGCACGTCCGCCGCAAGGTCGGAAAGGCTGGTAAGTGACGATGGGCGTTTCACTGTCCAAGTCGAAGCACACGGCAACCAAGACGGCCTCACGGCTGCGTCGGCAGGTCCGGGTTCGCAAGAAGGTCTCCGGTTCGCCGGAGCGGCCGCGGCTGGTGGTCTCCAAGTCGGCGAAGCACATCTTCGCCCAGGTGATCGACGACGTGGCGGGCCGTACGCTCGCTTCTGCGTCGACCATGGAGGCCGATGTCCGCGCCGCCGAGGGCGACAAGAGCGCCAAGGCCAAGCAGGTAGGTGTCGAGCTGGCGAACCGGGCGAAAGCTGCCGGGGTCGAGCAGGTCGTCTTCGACCGTGCAGGTCACAAGTACCACGGTCGGATCGCGGCGCTGGCAGACGGCGCCCGCGAGGGCGGCCTCGGATTCTGACGAGAGATAGGTAGAGCGATATGAGTGGAAGCCAGCGCCGCGGTGGCGGTGCAGGTGGCGACCGTCGCGGCCAGGGCGATCGTCGTGGCCAGGGCGGCGGAGACAAGAGCCAGTACATCGAGCGGGTGGTCGCCATCAACCGGGTGGCCAAGGTCGTGAAGGGTGGTCGTCGGTTCAGCTTCACCGCGTTGGTCGTGGTGGGCGACGGCGACGGCACCGTGGGTGTCGGCTACGGCAAGGCCAAGGAGGTGCCCGCGGCGATCGCCAAGGGTGTCGAGGAGGCCAAGAAGAACTTCTTCGTCGTGCCGCGGATCCAGGGGACCATCCCGCATCCGGTGCAGGGCGAGAAGGCGGCCGGTGTGGTCATGCTGCGTCCGGCGTCGCCGGGTACCGGTGTCATCGCCGGTGGTTCGGCGCGGGCCGTGCTGGAGTGCGCCGGTGTGCACGACGTGCTGGCGAAGTCGTTGGGCTCGACCAACGCCATCAACGTGGTGCACGCCACGGTGGTCGCGCTGCAGTCCCTCGAGCAGCCGGAGCAGGTCGCGGCCCGTCGGGGCAAGTCCGTCGAGGACGTCACCCCGGCCGCCCTGCTGCGGGCCCGCAAGGAAGTGGTGCACTGATGCCTCGTCTGAAGGTCAGCCAGGTCAAGTCCGGCATCGGCAGCAAGCAGAACCAGCGCGACACGCTGCGTACCCTCGGTCTGAAGAGGATCGGCGACGTGGCGGCGCACGAAGACCGTCCCGAGATCCGGGGCATGATTTCCACGGTGTCCCATCTGGTCGCCGTCGAGGAGGTGGAGTGACATGGCGCTGAAGGTTCATCACCTCCGTCCGGCTCCGGGCGCCAAGACCGCCAAGACCCGCGTGGGTCGCGGTGAGGGCTCCAAGGGCAAGACCGCCGGTCGTGGCACCAAGGGCTCCAAGGCCCGCAACAACATCGGTGAGAACTTCGAGGGCGGGCAGATGCCCCTGCACATGCGGGTGCCCAAGCTGCGCGGCTTCAAGAACCCGTTCCGGGTCGAGTTCCAGATCGTGAACCTGGACAAGATCTCGGCGCTGTTCCCCGAGGGTGGCGCCGTCGGCGTCGCCGATCTGGTCGAGAAGGGCGCGGTCCGCAGTGGCCAGCCCGTCAAGGTCCTGGGCAACGGCGAGATCACCGTCGCCGTGCAGGTGAGCGCCAACGCGTTCTCCGGCAGCGCCAAGGAGAAGATCGCCGCTGCCGGTGGGTCCACCACCGAGCTGTGATCGACTGAAGCACCACGCACGTGTGTCCGAGGGGGCCGTCCGGGAGACCGGGCGGCCCTCTCGCCATCTCGGGGATGCCGGATTCCGGGCATCCCTTGATAGAGTCGGGCGGTCTTGCGCCTGCGTCGCCCGGGGCGGTCCGCCGCCACCGACCGACTCAGGTCAGGCCACCAGCTGAAGGAAAGGGAGGGCAGGAGTGCTCGCCGCGTTCGCCAACGCATTCCGGTCTCCGGACCTACGCAAGAAGATCTTCTTCACCCTGGCCATCTTGGCCGTGTTCCGGTTGGGGTCGATCATCCCGACCCCGAACGTCAACGTGCAGCAGGTCAACTTCTGTCTGACCCAGGCCGCCTCCGGTGACCAGCAGGGTCTCTACTCGCTGATCAACCTGTTCTCCGGCGGTGCGCTGCTCCAGCTCGCGATCTTCGCGCTGGGGATCATGCCCTACATCACCGCGAGCATCATCCTGCAGCTGTTGACGGTGGTGATCCCGCGACTGGAGGCCCTGAAGAAGGAGGGCCAGTCCGGGCAGACGAAGATCACCCAGTACACGCGCTACCTGACCCTGGTGCTGGCACTGCTGAACTCCACCGCCTTCGTCACCCTGGCGGTCAACGACCAGCTGTTCGTCGGCTGCCCCGGTCTGGTGCACGACACCAGCATCTTCCCGATCATCGTGATGATCCTGACCATGACGGCCGGCACCAGCGTGATCATGTGGCTCGGTGAGCTGATCACCGAGCGCGGCGTCGGCAACGGCATGTCGGTCCTCATCTTCACCCAGATCGCCGCCACCTTCCCGAGCGCCCTGTGGGGGCTGCGGGTCGCCCGGCCCGGCGCCAACGGCTGGATCGTCTTCCTGCTGGTCATCGCCTTGGGCCTGGTCGTGATGGCCGGCGTCATCTTCGTCGAGCAGTCGCAGCGCCGGATCCCGGTGCAGTACGCCAAGCGGATGGTCGGCCAGCGGGTGTTCGGTGGGTCGACGACGTACATCCCCATCAAGGTGAACCAGGCCGGCGTCATCCCGGTCATCTTCGCCAGCTCGCTGCTCTACATCCCGGCCCTCTTCGCCCAGTTCCGGCCGGACTCGCAGGTGGCCACCTGGATCCAGACGTACTTCGTCCGGGGTGACCACCCGCTCTACATGATCACGTTCTTCCTGCTGATCGTCTTCTTCTGCTACTTCTACGTGGCCATCACGTTCAACCCGCAGGAAGTCGCCGACAACATGAAGAAGTACGGCGGCTTCATCCCCGGCATCCGGGCCGGCAAGCCGACCGAGGACTACCTCGGGTACGTGCTGTCGCGGTTGACCTTCCCCGGCTCGCTCTACCTCGGGTTGATCGCGCTGCTCCCGTCGGTGGCCTTCATCTTCCTCAACGCCAACCAGAACTTCCCGTTCGGCGGAACCTCTATCCTCATCATCGTCGGTGTGGGTCTGGACACGGTCAAGCAGATCGAGAGCCAGCTGCAGCAACGTAACTACGAAGGGTTTCTCCGCTGATGCGTCTCCTCATCATGGGTCCGCCCGGTGCCGGCAAGGGCACCCAGGCCAAGCTGATCGCCGAGCACTACGGGATCCCCGCCATCTCCACCGGCGACATCTTCCGGGCGATGAAGACGGCCGACACCCCGCTGGCCCAGCAGGTGCGCGACATCATGAACTCCGGCGGCTACGTCAGCGACGAGATCACCAACCAGATCGTGGCCGAGCGGCTGGCCGAGGACGACTGCGAGAACGGCTTCCTGCTCGACGGCTACCCGCGGACGACCGCCCAGGTCGACACCCTGGACGCTGCGCTGGCCGAGCGGGGGACCCCGCTGGACGTGGTGCTGTCTCTGCTGGCCGACGAGGACGCCGTGGTGTCCCGGCTGCTGAAGCGGGCCGAGACCGAGGGCCGCGCCGATGACAACGAAGAGACCATCCGCGTCCGCCAGCAGGTGTACGCCGAGCAGACGGCACCGTTGCTCGACGTCTACTCGGCCCGCGGGCTGCTGGTGGAGGTGGACGGGCTGGGAGAGATCGACGAGGTCTCCAGCCGCGTCTTCGCCGCACTGGACGAGTCCCAGGGTGGGGCCGGGAGTGCTGAGCTGATCGGGGCCGGCTCCTGAACCTCCTGCGCCGGCGCAGTGGGATCGAGCTCAAGACCCCCGACCAGCTGATCGGGATGCGGCGCGCCGGCCTGGTGGTGGCCGCCGCGCTGCAGGCCACCGCGGCCGCCGTACGGGTCGGGATCACCACCGCCGAGCTGGACGCCGTGGCCGCAGAGGTGATCCGCACCTCGGGCGCGACACCGTCCTTCCTGGACTACCACGGGTACCCGGCCGTCACCTGCATCTCGGTCAACGCCGAGATCGTGCACGGTATCCCCGGACCCCGCGTGCTGGTCGAGAACGACTCCGTCTCCATCGACTGCGGCGCCATCGTCGAGGGGTGGCACGGCGACTCCGCCGTCACCGTGCAGGTCGGCGCCGGCACCGAGGCAGCCCGCGAGCTCAGCGAGGCGACCCGGCTGGCCATGTGGCACGGCATCGGCGCGGCTCGGCTGGGCGGCACCGTTGGTGACATCTCGGCCGCTGTCGAGCGTTTCGTCAGCTCCTGGCCGACGCCGTACGGGATCGTGGAGGAGTACACCGGGCACGGCATCGGCTCGGCCATGCACCAGCCGCCCGACGTGCCCAACCTCGGGAAGGCCGGCAAGGGTCCCAAGATCGTGCCGGGGCTCGCGCTGGCCATCGAGCCGATGCTCACAGCTGGTGATCCGGCCAACTCGGTGCTCGACGACGACTGGACGGTGGTCACCGACGACGAGTCGCTGGCCTGCCACTGGGAGCACACGATGACGGTCACCGACCGCGGCATCTGGGTGCTGACCTCCCCCGACGGGGGAGAGGCGATGCTGGCCGAGATCGGGGCCCCCTTCGGTCCGCTCGCGGACTGACCTCTGCCGTCGAGTGGTGCTCTGTCGGATCCCTCTTCGTTCTTCGTGAGCTTGCCTGATCCCACCTGCGACGTGGGCCCTCTGACTGGTTCCGGGCGCGACCCGGTCCCGGAACGGCAGGGCCGTTCCGGGACCGGATCAGGCGGTCAGCCGCGCTGCCGCACGGAGTTCGCCAGGCGGAGCACCAGCCCTCCCATCAGCAGGGAGAGCAGACCAGCCAGCAGAGCAGCCAGCACGCCGGCCGTGGCGCCGGTGCTGGCCAGCTGACGTTCGGTCAGCAGCCGGTCCGTCGCGCTCGGTCGTTCCGCGTCGAGGGCGGTGGTGAAGCTCGCCGCTGTCACGGTCGGGCCACCGGTGGTGATGATGTCATCCGGACCATTCGTCCCCGGGTCGTTCGTGCCCGGATCGGTGGGCCCGGTCGGGTCCGTCGGATCGCTCGGGTCGGTGGGATCGGTCGGGATCGGTCGGGTCGGTGGGATCCGTGGGATCGGTCGGGTCCGTGGGATCGCCCCCACCGTTCCCGGTGCCGCAGTTCCCGCCGTTGATCCGAACGCAGACCACCGCGTCCACGACGTCGGTCACGACCGCCGTGACGTCCGTCCCGATCACCGGCAGCAGCGGGTTGCCGGGCTGTGCCGGGCCGTCCGTGCCGTTCCCGCAGCCGATGGTGTTGAGCTGCAGGCAGGCGAGGACGGGGATGTCGAGCACGGTGGCGTCGGTGACGCTGTCCACGGTGACGGGCAGGGCCGGGAGGACCGGTCCGTCGGTGCCGCCGCCGTTGTCGGAGCCGCCACTGTTCGAGCCCTCGTCGCAGCCAGCGGTGTTGATCTGGAGGCAGGCGAGGACGGGGATGTCGAGCACGGTGGCGTCGGTGACGCTGTCCACGGTGACGGGCAGGGCCGGGGTGACCGGTCCGTCGGTGCCGCCGCCGCCGGAGCCGTTGCCGGTTCCGTTGTCGCTGTCACCGGACCCGGCGGTGTCCGAACCGTTGTCGCAGCCGCTGGTGTTGACCTGGACGCAGGCGAGGACGGGGAGGTCGAGGACCCGGGCGTCGGTGACGCTGTCCACGACGACCGGCAGGGCCGGCCTCGTCGTAGCTCCCGAACCCGTACCGCTCTCACCACCCGAGCCGCCTCCGGTGCCGCCGGTGCCTCCCGACGGAACGGTCGGCGAGTCGTCGGCGCAGGCGCCGGCGATCAGCCGTACGCAGACGTCGATCGGGATGTCCAGCACGCGAGCGTCCACGTCGGCTCTCACCGACGCCAGCAGCGCGTTGCGCGACGCCGCCGGCGACCGCTGAGCGGTCTCCGTGGCGGGGGTGGACGTCACCGTGGCCTTCGCGGGCCGCGGCCTTCTCGCTGGCTCGCCGGGCAGCCTCACGCTCGGCTCGCGCCTCAGCCTTCCGGGCGGCCTTCTGCTCGGCGCGTCGCTCCGCCTTCTGCTCGGCGCGACGTTCGGCCCGCTGATCGGCCTGCCGCTCGACCGGACGAGCAACCGTGCGGCGACGGTCGTTACCTCCGGACCGGTGCTGCGTGGCCTTCGGTCCCACCTCGGCCCGGACGGTGACCCGCGGGCGTACGGTCCCGTGCTTCTTCGCGCTGCTGCGCGAGGACCCCAGACCGACCTTCACCTTCACCGCGGCGCGCGGTGCGGCCGTCGACCGGCGCTGGCGCTGGCCGCCGAGGTCGACCTTGATCTCGGCCCTGGCGGCGGCCCGAGGGGTGTGCTTCTTCGACGTCGCCGATGTAGCGGGAGACAGGTGCTTGGTAGCCACCTTCACCGTGTTCTCCAGCCCGTCCAACGGGCCCTTCTGGGCGTCGGCATGGGCCATGCCGGCTCCCAGGCTGAGTGCTCCGAGGGTGCAGGCGGCTCCGCCCAGCACTCTCACCAACCATGCGTTCATGTGCGTGTTCTCTCTCGTCGAGGGGTCTCTCCTGGATCGGGTCGTGGCGCCACCCCACGCGCGAGGAGTGGGTGGCCGGCCGACCCGCGACCGGTCCGACGCACCGCGATGCGGTGGTCGGGTCGAGGTGAGAGAGAACCTCAGTCGGGAGAGAAACCGGGCCGATGAGCCCGGCGGAACGGCCCCTGGAACAGGGGTCCGAGGACGCGCAGCGAGCGAGCGCCGGCGCCGAAGGCGCCGGCCGACGTGGCCAGCGCGAGAAGAAGAAGGGTGAGGGCTGTGGCCGTGGCCGATCCGGACGGACCGACCCCGACGGAGGTGTCGCCGGTGAAGCCACCGACCAGTCCGCCGAGCAGGTCACCGCCGAGGGAGGCCGCTGTCGCCGCCACCGCGAGGCGGTGCCCGCGGGGACCGAGGCGTTCGCGCGGTCGGCACCGACCAGCCAGGGGGCCGCCATCCCGGACAGCTGCGTCGCGGCGATGCTCACATCGACCGTGCGGGCCGCGTGCCGATCGGCGGTGCCTGCCGCCGTACCGGTCAGCCCGGAAGCAGTTGGGGCCACAGCGGTCTCGACCGACGCGGCGGGTGACAACGGCACGACGGGCGATCCCGGGACCATCGGCACCCCAGGGACTCCGGGTACGCCGGGGACTCCGGGGAGGGTGTTCTCGACCCCGTCGAGGACGGGGAGCAGGGGAGTGGTGACCTGGTCGACGACCGCGGGCACGGTGACGACGAGGGTGGTGTCGAGGAGTCCGAGGGTGGCGTCGTGCACCGTGGCCACGGGCTGGAGCACCCCGTCGGTCACGGGTCGCAGCGAGCTCGGGAGCTGCTGCGTCACACCGGTCACCAGAGGCGTCGCGGTCGCGGTCAGCGCGCGATCGGTGGCGGCGACCCCCGTCGCGACGTCGGTGGTCAGGGCGGCGACCAGCGACGTTCCGGTCGTCACCGTGGAGGACAGCACGGGCTTGCTGGTGGTGGTCGACGGGGCCGCCTTCGCCGGAGCACCGGTCACCGCGGACGACTTGTCGGCGCCGACAGCTGACGTCGGCTGCTGGCTCCCGGCGTCGTCCCGCTGCGGCTCGGCCGCCCGGTGCGGGCGCACGGCGTGTCGGACGGCCTTCGCGGCGCGTTGCACGGGCTTGGTCACCTGCTGGACCGGCTTGGTGTGCTCGACGCGCTTCGTGATCCGCTGCACCGGCTTGGTCGCACGCTGCACCGGCTTGGTGGCGCGCTTGACGGGCTTCGTCGAGCGCTGGACGGGCTTGGTGTGCTCGACGCGCTTCATGATCCGCTGCACCGGCTTGGTCGCGCGCTGGACCGGCTTGGTGGCGCGGTGCACGGGCTTGGTGACCCGGTGAACGGTCTTGGAGACCGTCCGCACCGGCTTCGTCGCCCGCTTCACGACCGTACGGACCTTCGAGCTCGGCTTCTTCGTCACCGACGAGGTCGTCTTGTGAACCGACGAGACCACCTTGTCGGCCGCTTTGCCCAGGTCGAGCGGGGAGTCGGCTCGAGCCGTACCGGTGCCGAGCACCAGTCCCAGAGCCACGCCGGCGGTGATGATCACGACTCGAGCCAGCCAGGCGCGACCGAGCGAGCCGGCCGCGGGTGTCCTCACCGTCGGCCGCTCCTCATCTCCCCCGAGCCGGGAAGCGTCGATGCCAGAAGGTTAGTCACCCGACTTGTTCTGTGCTGGACCCGAAATAAAGACTCAGCAATTTCTCAGGTAGGAGGCCGCCAGGCCGGGTCCCGGCCGATGAAGCCCATCAGCCGGTCGGTCACCGGTGCGTCCGCCGGCACCGGCACCTGCGGCCCGTACTGCCCGGACGACCGCAGCATGGCGTCGATCGGCTGCATCCCGGCCAGCAGCTCGCCGGCCAGCGTCGGATCGAGGGTGTCGTCCTGGCCACTGGCCCGTGCCAGGTCCCAGGTGTGCAGGAAGACGTCGGTGCTGTAGAACTGGTCGATCGCCGCGGCGAGCCGGTGGCCGCCGACCATCGGGTGGTCGAACTGTCGGTCGGCGTCGGGGCCCTCGAGCAGACCCTGCACCGCGGCGGCGTGGGCCCGCCAGGCGCCGGCGGGGTCGTCGGACACGGGCGGACCGTCACTGGTCAGGGTGACCCCGCCGCCGGACAGGAAGCCGGGCAGCCAGTCGACCAGGTGCGCGACCACGTCGCGCGCGGTCCAACCGGGCACCGGCGCCGGCGCCTCCCAGTCCGGGACGCCGTCGACGCGCTCGGTGAAGGTCCCGGCCAGCCAGGCGTGCCGCTCGGCCGGGGTCATGCGCCGGCCAGGTCGGACACGACGTCGTCGAGCTTGGCGTAGCCCTGGTTGACCCCGACCTCCATCCCGCTGCGCAGCCACGCGTCGCGGCCCTCGAACGAGTCGCACAACGACTGCGCGTGCAGGCGGGTGCGGCCGTCGTCCAGCGGCTCGAACCGGAGCGTCTCCAGCGAGACCTCCTCCGGCATCCCTTCCCAGGTGAAGGTCTGGACGATGGTGTCCTCGCCGATCCGGTGGAAGCAGCCGCGGAAGCCGAACTCCTCGCCGTCGCGGCCGGCGACGTAGCGCCAGCTGCCGCCGTCGCGGACGTCCCAGACGTCGACGGTGGTGTCCATCCCGTCCGGTCCGACCCAGCGGGCGAACAGCTCGGGGTCGAGGTGGGCGCGCATCAGCTGCGCGGGGGTGGCGTCGAAGTCCCGGGTGATCCGGATGATCGGCAGCTTCTCGTCGGCGGTGATGGTGGCCTCGGGGGCCGTGGTCGTACGGGTCATGCTCGTGGTCCTTCCGTGGGTGGTGGTGTGCGAGGAGGGGTCTCGTCGGCGATCTCGGCCAGCACCGCGTCGAGGCGGCGGTAGCGCTGCTCGGCCCGTCGGCGGTAGCGCTCGATCCAGGCGGTCATCAGGTCGAACACCTCCGCTTCCAGGTGGACGGGGCGGGTCTGGGCCACGCGGCCCTTGGTCACCAGCCCGGCGTCCTCGAGCACCTTCAGGTGCTTCGAGATCGCCTGCACGCTGACCTCGTACGGCTCGGCGAGCTCGTTCACGGTGGCGTCGGCGACGGTCAACCGGGCCACCAGATCGCGCCGGGTGGGATCGGCCAGCGCGGCGAAGACCCGGGAGAGCTGATCGGCCATGGACCCTTCCTCAACTGTTTGGTTGAGAACAACAGTAGGGTGAGGTCGTCGCGCTGTCAACCGTTTGGTTGAATAAGCTTCTCAGCCGCGCGAGCTGCGAGGGGTGCGGCCGCGGACCACGCCGACGAAGGCCTGGGTGAGCTCGTCGTCGCGGTCCATCAGCCAGACCAGGGCGACGGTGGTCGGCTCCAGATCGCGGACCGGTCGGGCGACCACGTCCTTGCGGTGGTGCAGCCGGGCCACCGACATGGGCAGCACCACGACGCCGGTGCCGGCGGCGGCCACCTCGACCGCCTCCTGGTCCGACATGGACCGGGAAGTCGAGCTGGTCGACAGTGGGCACGAGGTCGCCCGGCGGTCCTTTGACGAGCTGCTCGGCGGCCAGGTCGGCCAGCGCGATGTCGTCGTACGCGGCGATCGGGTGCTCCCGGGAGACGACGACCACCGGCACCTCGTCGTAGAGCCGGACCAGGTGCAGGTCGGTGCGCTCGACCGGCAGCCGGACCAGGGCCATGTCGACCTCGCCCGAGCGAACGGCCGCCATGGCTTCGGCTTCGTCCAGGGCGACCAGCTGGAGCCGGATCCGGCCGGGGCGCTCGCGCCAGGACCGGGCCCACTTGTCCGGGGTGACACCGGGGACGAAGGCGACCCGGAGCCCGGGTCCGTCGTGACCGGGGCCGGGGCTGGCTCGCAGGGGTGCGGCTCATGCCGAGGCCTGCAGGTGGTGGCGGGGGCTGGCGCCGAAGTGCCGTTTGTAGGCGGCGCTGAAGGTGAACGGGCTCGGGTAGCCCACCTGGGCGGCGACGGAGGTGACGGTGCGGCCGGGTTCGTGCAGCAGGTCGGCGGCCACCGCCATCCGCCAGTCGGTGAGGTAGGCGATCGGCGCCCGGCCGACCGCCTCGGTGAAGCGTCGGGCGAACGCCGCCCGGGAGAGGCCGACGGTGCGGGCGAGGGAGGCGACCGTCCACGGCTGCCCGTAGTCGTCCTGGATCAGCCGCAGGGCCTCCGCGACGCAGGGATCGGCGCCGCCGGTCAACCAGCCCGGCGAGGCCTCGTCCCGCGCCCAGGTGCGGACCAGGTCGATGACCAGCAGGTCGACCAGCCGGTCCAGTGCCGCCCCTCGACCCGGGTGCGCGGTGGCCAGCTCGGCGGCCAGCAGCGCGATCAAGGGGGTGGCCGACTCGGCGGCCGGCCGCACCAGGGTGCGGGGGAGGGCCTCGACCAGTCGCCGCCCCACCTCGCCGTCGGAGGCGTAGGTGCCGACCAGCATCGTGGTCTCGCCGTCGGGGCTGCCCCAGGTGCTCAGCCCGGTGCTCATCGTCTGGGCCAGGTGCTCGCCGTCGGGGCCGACGCAGACCTGACCGGGCAGGATCGTGATGTCCGGGACGGTGTCGAGGGCGTCGGTCACCAGGTACGGCTCCGGTCCGCGCAGCAGCGCCACGTCGCCGGTGAGCAGGGGTGACGGCGTCGAGCCGGCGGTCCGCAGCCAGGCCTGGCCCGCGGTCACCGCCAGCACGGTGAGGGGCGCTTCGTCCCGCACGTCGAGTCCCCAGGGGGCCGACATCACCACCTGGAGGGTGAAGGCTCCGCGAGCGCGAGGGCCGTCGAGCAGAGCCGCCAGTTCATCCACACCGAGACGATAACGCAGGAACCTGAGCGTTCAGCCCATGGATCGTCCCGGCTCGGGCCGGTTGACTCGTCGACATGACTCAGGTGCAGCGATGACCGCCCCCGTCGGATCGGGCAGCGAGGCCCTGGTCGGCGGGTTGACCCTGCTGGCCGGGCTGGGGGCGGGCCTGACCGCAGGCGTGTTCCTCGCGTTCTCCAGCTTCGTGATGACCGGACTCGGGCGCGCCCCGGCGGCGGTCGGGGTGCGAGCCATGCAGGAGATCAACCGGGCCGCCCCGAACCCGGTGTTCATGGTCACCCTGTTCGGGACGGCGCTGCTGGCCGTCGTGCTCGCGGTGGTGGCCGTCGCGGCGGGCAGCCCGGGCCGCTGGCTGGTGGTGGCCGGTGCGCTGGCGTACCTGGTCTGCATCGGGCTGACAGTGGCCTACCACGTGCCGCGCAACGACGCGCTGGCCGTGCTCGACCCCGCGGCACCCGGCACCGTCGAGGCGTGGCGCACGTACCTGACCGACTGGACCCGCCTCAACCACGTCCGCACCGTCTCGGCCACCGTCGGCTGCCTGCTGCTCCTGCTCAGTCGGGGAGCGAGCTGAGTGGTGCGGAAAAGTAACCCCGACTGGTGGCGTCGTCGGCGTGTCGCGGCCGATCCGACCCGGTCGGGGTGAGGTTCACGCAAGAACCACCGTGCCGGCCGCTCCGTCCACAGTCACCCACTGGCCGGTGCTGATCCGGCTGGTGGCGTCGGGGACCCCGACCACCGCCGGCAGCCCGTACTCCCGGGCCACCACCGCGCCGTGCGACATCGACCCGCCCATCTCCATCACCAGGCCGGCGGCGGTCAGGAACAGCGGTGTCCAGCCCGGGTCGGTCGACGGGGCAACCAGGATCTCGCCCGGCTCCAGGTAGGCCCCCGCCGGATCCAGCACCACCCGGGCGCGACCACGGACCACACCCGCCGAGGCCGGGCTGCCGACGAGTGCGCCGTCCGGGGTGTCGGTCCGGATCAGGGTCTCCGGCTCGGTGCCGTCGGACAGCAGCACCCGCGGGATGTGCCGACGGCGCAGCTCGACCGCGTACGCGGCGCGACGCTCCCGGACCACCTCGTGCTGGTCGATCCCGGCCAGCGCCTGGCGAGCCTGGAGGAGGTCGAGGAAGAAGATGTCGTCGCGCGCGTCGACCGCCCCCGCGGTCACGGCGGCGTCGCCGATGCGCTGCAGCTCCGCCCGGGCGGCGGCCAGCGCCCACACCCACAACGACTTGGGCCGTTCGCGCAGACCGATCAGGGTGCGGGCCCGGTGCAGCGCCAGGCGCACCACTGCGGCGCGGGCCCGCCCCAACGGGCCGGCGGCTCGCGTGGCGGCGACGATCCGCTCGACCGCCGCCGCCGCGATCGAGGCGCCCTCGGCGAACTGGCGCTCCGGGGCGAGCTGGGGGTCGTCGAGCTGCAGGTAGTTGGCCAGCACCCCCAGCAGGTGGGTGGGATCGTCGCGCCAGCGGGGCATGCCCAGGTCGATCTCGGCGACGGCGCGATGGCCGTACGCGGCGAGGAAGTCGGCCAGACCGCGCTGGACCGCCACCGGCAGCCGGCCCTCCGCGTACGCCTGCGCGGCCTCGGCGGGCGAGCACGAGGTGAGCGCGTCGGCCGCCTGCGGATCCGCGCCGATCTGCCCCGCCAGGCGCCACAGGTCCAGGTCCATCTCGGTGGTGACGTTGTGCGGCAGGCCCCGCCGGACCTCCGCGAACACCGTCGGGTCGAGATCAGCGGGCGCCAGTCGGCGGGCCACGGCGATGGAGAGCAACCCGGCGGCCGCGTACGGGAAGACGCCGGGCATCGCCAGGAAGGTGGACCCGAGGCGCTCCTCGACCACGTCCAGTCGCTGCATCGGGGTCGCCGAGGCCGGGATCCGCCAGCGGGCGTGGATCGACCGCTCGATCCGGTCGACGCGGCGCAGCGCCGAGGCCGGGGCCAGCAGGCCGTGCAGCAGCCGCAGCGGGAGGCGGGTGCGCAGCAGCAGGGTGGCCACGAGGCGGCCGGCCCCGCCGCGCCGACCGCCCGCACCGCGGTCCTCCTGGTCCGGCGCGAAGCGGGGATCGTCCTCGAGGTACCCCAGCACCGCCTGGGTCCGCGCCTCCATCACCCCGGTCACCCGTACGGTCAGTCGGCGGGCCCGGGGGTGGCGCAGCAGCGGGGTGATGTCCACGAAGACCCGCTGACCGGCTTCCAGCAGCCCGCGCGGACCGCGGTGCGTGTCGGCAGGCGGGTGACCGGCCAGGGTGGTGACGAAGGTGCCGATCTGGCGGAAGGCGGCCAGACCCATCGGGGTGATCGGTCGGGTCAGGCCCTGGGCCAGGGTGACGCACAGGAACACGTGATCGCCGGCGGCCGCCACCCCGGAGCCGGAGCCGGAGTCCGCGGCGCCCGGCACCGGGTAGAGGGTGGTGATGGCCCGGGCCTGGGTCAGCCAGGCGACCCCAGCGGTGTCGATCGCCCACTCGGTGTCCTGCGGGCTGCCGTAGAGCGCGGACACCGTGGCGGCCAGGCGGGTGAGGGAGGCGAGGTGCGCGGCGTCCAGACAGAGGTCGGCGGCGGCCTCTGCGGCCTCGGTCCGGGTGCCGCCACCGACGACGGCGCGCACCGCTGACCGCTTGTCGCCGACCGTGCTGCTGACCACTGCGCCGGTGGCCGCGTCGAGGACGAACCGATCCGGGTTGACCGACCCGGACACCACCGACTCGCCGAGACCGGGACTCGCGTCGATGACCAGCTGGCCGCGGTGGCCGGTCACGGGGTTGGCGGTGAACATCACGCCGGCGACCTCGGCGTCGACCATCAGCTGCACGACGACGGCGAGAGCCACCTCGGCGTGGTCGATGTCCTGGGTGTCGCGGTAGCTGACGGCCCGGTCGGTCCACAGCGAGGCCCAGCAGCGCCGGACCGCGTCGAGGACGGCGGCGGCGCCGACGACGTTGAGGTAGGTGTCCTGCTGGCCGGCGAAGCTGGCGCCCGGCAGGTCCTCGGCGGTGGCCGAGGAGCGGACCGCCACCGGTACGTCGTCGCCGAGGGCGCGGTAGTGCGCGGCGACGCTGCCGGCCAGGTCCTCGGGTACCGGAGCCTCGAGCACGTGCCGGCGCAGCTCCTCGGCCTGTCGATCTCGCTCGGTCGCGGGCCCGTGGGTCAGGGCGAGCAGGTCCTCGGCCAGCCGGTCGCCCACCACCTGGCGGTAGACGCCGGTGGTGACGCAGAAGCCGGACGGCACGGGCAGACCGGCCCGGATCATCCGGCCGAGGTTGAGGGCCTTGCCGCCGACGGCGGGCAGGTCGTCGGGACCGATCTCGCCCAGCTCGACCACGGCGGGACGATCCTCGAGCGAGTTATTCACCATACGATGAATTATGCACCCGGAGGCGGGCAGGTCAAGAGCGACAGAGGACCGGTGCGGTCAACGAGGTGGCGCCCGGTTCTGTCGACGAGGTCATCCTGGCCGGTTCAGTCGAAGAGGTGCCGCTGCACGGCGGCGCCGACCCGGACCACCAGCTCCTCGGCGGGAGCGGCCACCAGATCGGGCAGCCGGAGGACGTAGCGGGCGATGATCAGTCCGCCGATCTGGGAGGCCGCGAGGTCGGCGCGCAGGCCCGCGTCCGGGACGTCGAGCCCGACGGCCACCTTGTCCAGCAGCTCCCGGCGCAGGAAGCCGGCCAGCACCGGGGTGGCGTGCGGACTGCTCAGCCTGGTGCGGAGCATGACCAGCGCGCGTGGACCGATGGTGGCCGAGTCCCAGACCGCCAGCACGTACGCCACCAGACGCTCCCCGGTGTGCTCGCGGGGTCCGGTGAGCATCTCCGGGACCGCCAGGTCTGGTCGCAGCGGTGCCCCGATGGAGGCGGTGAACAGATCGGCCTTGGTCCCGAAGTGGTGGTGCAGCAGGGCCGGGTCCACGCCGGCACGCGCGGCGATCCCGCGGGTGGTGGAGGCGTCGTAGCCGACCTCGCCGAACTCCTCGGTGGCCGCGGCCAGGATGAGGTCGCGTGCGTTCGACTCACCCTTGCGCGGGCGACCCCGCCGACGGCGTACGGGCTCCTCCGCGGGGGGCGTCGCCGGCTCACTCACGAGGTCAGCCTAGGGCGCCCGCCGCTCGGTGCGCGCGCCGTGCCAGGCGAGGATGGCGGCCGCGGTGATCAGCGTGTAGCTGACGGAGAGGGCCGTGGCCAGGGGTGTGATCTCGGTGGCGTCGAGGTCGGTGCCCGTCAGCACGCCGATGATCAAGGCGCCCACGTTGTTCACCACGTGCATCCCGATCGCCGCCTCCAGACCGCCGGTACGCCAGGACAGGTAGCCGGCCACCGCCGCGAAGACCGCCACGTCGACCAGCCCGACAGCGTTGTAGTCGTGACCGATCACGAACAGCGGGAGCGGTAGCAGGATCGCCCAGGCCGGGTGACGCAGCCAGGCGCCGACGGTCTGCATCAGCAGGCCGCGGAAGACGACCTCCTCGGCCGCCGCCTGCCACGGGACCACCAGGACCACGATGATCAGCATCGGCAGCAGTCGGGACGGATCGACCGGCGGGGTCGGACCCGAGGGACCGAGGCAGCACTGCTGCACCCTGGAACGCCGCCAAGATCACCGAGGGTGATCGCGGCCGCCCGGCCCGAGCAGGGGCCACCGCACGCGACCAGCCACCGAGATCAGCGTGCCGACCGGGCGACGGCCGACGGCGGCTACGGCGAGCAGCGCCGCCGGCAGCATCACGGCGATGATCAGCATCATGGCGGCCAGCGACGCCGGGGTGGTTCAGGCTCCAGCCAGCGTCCACTGGCAGCGTCGGCACCAGCTGGTCGCGAGGGCCACGAGCACCAGCGCCCCCTCACGGCCATCACCAAGGCGAGGTGCGACCACGCGGAGGTGAGCCGCCAGGATCGGCCGACCAGCGTAGCATCATCGGCCGGCGAGGCCAGCCAGTGACCAGGACCGGACGGCCGTGACCGGGCGGCAGCGGTCGGAGGCGCCCGGCTGAGCGAGCCGGTGGTATCGCGAGGTCGAGCACCGGCGGCGTCGGGTCGATGGGCGCGCGCCGTGCTCGGCAGCTGAGGGGACGCCGGCGACGGTCGGGATGGCGGTAGGGGGTCACGGTCGGGATGGTCGTGAGTGGGGCGGATCGTCGTCATGGGCGGAACTCTCGATCGGCGAGCCGACCGGCCGCGACATCGGAGCGCGGACCTGAACCAGGTGCATCGTTCGGTGGAGGCGGGCCGGCGGGGGCCCCGCGGTGAAGATCAACCGTTCGGTGGAGGTGCGTCGCACGAGCCGGTCCACTACGGTCGGCGCATGAGCGATCGCCACCGGGCACCGCGCCGCCCGCCGCCGCGCCCGCCAGGCCGGTGGGCCACGGCCGGCGTGCTGGTGGCGTGCGCCGGCGACCGGTCTGCTGCTGTCGTGGCGCTGACCCTGGGGGTGCAGCTCGAGGAGCTGCCGGACGCTACGCACAGTGGCCCAGGACGCGACGCTTGGTCGGGGTTGCCGGTGCTCGACCTGCTGAGCGGTGCTGGCCGCGCGTGGTGCTGGTGCCCGTGCTGCGGCCGGCGCGCCCCCCTCTGGGCCGCCCTGCTGGTGGCCGGCACGACGACGGTGTTCCGCGTGCTGGCGGGGCCCGCCGCACTGGTGACGGTGGTCTGGGTGGCGGCCCGCCGGAACCTCCGCGACATGGTGCTGGTCGGCGGCACGGTCGTGGTCGCGGCCGTCGCGGGCGAGCGGTTGAGCTCCGCGGCTGCTCGGGCTGCCGGACACCCGCGATGCTCGGCAGACTCGCCGTTGACCGCAGCTCTGGTGTCGTCGCCGTGCCGTCGGTCTGGTCGGCCTCGGCGAGGGGACGGCGGGAGCGCCGAGGCCGCCGCCCTGGTGCGCGGAGGCGGACGCGGCCCAGCCGCGAGCACGCGGCCCTCCTCGGCCGGCGCGAGGCCGAGCAGCGGGAGCAGCGAGGCGCGTGCTGGCCTCAGGCCCGCGAGGCCGAGCGGACCCGGATCGCGCGCGAGATGCACGACTCCCTGGCGCACCAGCTGAGCGTCATCGCGGTGCACGCGGGGGCGTTGGAGTACCGGACCGATCTGGATCCCGAGGCGGCTCGTCGGGCCGCCGCCACTGTCGGCGTCCGCCGCCCGGGACGCGGCGTCGGAGCTGCCGTCAGGTGCTCGGCGTGCTACGCGCCGGGTGACGAGGGCACGCGGCCGCTGCCCGACCTGCACCCGCCTGCGCCGAGCTGACCACCTCCGAGGCGTACGCCTGCGAGATCGTGCCCCCGTTCGCTGCCGCCGACCTGGACACGGTGCCCGGATCGGCATCGCGGCACGCGTACCGGATCGTCCAGGAGGGGCTCGACCAACGCCCGCAAGCACGCGCCCGGTCGGGAGGTCACGCGTCCGGCTCGCGGTGACGCCGGGCGACGCCGTCCGGGTCGAGATCAGCAACGCCCTGCCCGACCCGACCGGGTGCCGGCCGGGACGCGGCGGACCCGTCCCCGGAACGACGCTGTCGGTGGCGGTGGGCTCCGGCCTCGGGCTGGAGGGCCTGGCCGAGCGGGCGCGCCTGGCCGGCGGCTGGTGCCGGCCCGGGATCGTAGAACGACGACCTTCGGTCCTGCGGGCCCGGCTGCCGTGGTGACGGCTGGTGCTGGCCGACGACGAGGTCCTGCTGCGCGCCGGTCTGAGGCTGATGCTGGACGGGTCGCGGGGCATCGAGGTGGTCGGTGAGGCCGGGGACGGGGACGAGGCCGTCCGGGTGGCCAGGCCGGACCTCACCGGACGTGGTGCTGATGGACATCCGGATGCCGCGCGCGGGACGGGTTGGACGCGGCTCGGCGAGCTGCGCCGGCGCGGGGACCGCCGTGGTCCTGCTGACCGCCTTCGACACCGACGACTTCATCCTCGAGGCGCTCGACGGCCGGAGCTGCGGGCTTCCTGCTCAAGGACACCCGGCCCGCCGAGGACTGGTCGACGCCGTGCTCCGGCGCGGCCGAGGGAGACCTCCGGCTGTCGCCGTCGGTACTGGCCCGACCTCGTCGCGCTGGCCGGCGAGCGTCGGCGGACCGGCGGTCCGTCGGTCGGTCCGCCGGCCTCGACCGGCTGACCGAGCGCGAGCGGGCGGTGGCGGACGCGGTGGGACGCGGGACTGACCAACGCCGAGATCGCGGCCGAGCTGCACCTGGGCCTGGCCACGGTGAAGACCCACCTGGTCGCGCGCTGCTGGCACGACCAACGGTCGAGGTCGCGCTGCTGGGACCGCTGCACCGACACGACGGGTCCAGGTCGCGCTCGGATCGTGCACCGGTGCGGATCGCCGGCGCTGGGTAGCGTGGTGATCATGGACTACCCGCACAGCCGCCGAGGTGACGTCGTCGAGACCCTGCACGGGCAGGAGATCGCGGACCCCTACCGCTGGTTGGAGGACCCCGACGCCCCGGAGACCGTGGACTGGGTGGAGCGACAGAACGCGGCGACCGAGGACTACCTCTCCGCGCTGCCGGAGCGGGCCTGGTTCACCGACACGATGGGGGCGGTGCTGCACCGACCTCGCGCCGGGGTGCCGTTCTGCCGCGGTGGTCGCTACGTCGTGTCCCGCAACGACGGCCACACCGACCAGGACATCTGGTACGTGGCCGACTCACTGGCCGAGCTGCGGGCCGGGGGTCGGGTGCTGGTCGACCCGAACCGGTTGGCCGCCGACGGCCGGGCTGCGCTGCAGAGTCTCACCATCTCCGAGGACGGCCGTCACGCCGCCATCGGGGTGAGCACCTCGGGGAGCGACTGGCAGACGTTCCGGCTGCTCGACCTGAGCAGTGGCGAGGACGTGCCGGATCAGGCGATCACCACCAAGTTCAGTGCGGCGGAGTGGCTACCCGACGGACGCTCGTTCGCCTACCTGGACTTCGGTCACCGCGGTGACGACGGCACCGGCACCGACGCGCTGACCGGCGGTCGGCTGCGGGTGCACCGGATCGGCGAGCCGGTCAGCGACGACCAGCTGGTGCTGGAGTTCCCCGACAACGACCAGATCTTCGCCTACCCCCAGGTGATCGGGGACGGCCGCTACGTGGCGGTGACCATCAGCGAGGGAACCGACCCCCGCAACCGGCTCTGGCTCTACCCCCTCCGCACCGTCGACAGCCGCTCCGTGCTGGGTGAGCCGATCAAGATCATCGACGAGGCGCTGGCTGAGATGCTGCCGATCGAGGTCGTGGGGGACCGGCTCTACCTGCAGACCGATCTGGAGGCCCCCCGCGGCCGGGTGGTCTGGACCGAGCTGACAGCTCCCGGTCCGGGCGAGCTGCCGGCCCTGCGGGAGGTCCACCAGCCGGGGGAGGAGACCCTGGTCGCGGTCGAGGCCGTCGAGGATGGTCTGGCCGTGGCCACGCTGGCCGACGTGACCCCGGTGGTCCGGGTGATCACCTGGGACGGCGCGGTCCGCCACCGGCTCGACCTGCCCGGCGGATCACTGGTCGGTCTGTCCGGCCGTGCCGATGATCATGAGCTGTTCGTCGGGCTGTCGTCGGTGACCTCGCCCACCTCGGCGTACCGGGTGGACATCCGGAGCGGGGACGTGGTGGCGCTGCCCGACCTGGTGCCGACGACGTCGGCCGAGGTGCCGCAGCCGATGATCATGGTCGAGCGTCGTCGGGCGACCAGTGCCGACGGCACCGAGGTGCCCTACTTCCTGATCACGCCGGAGGGGTGGTCAGGGTCGGGATCCACGCTGCTGTGGGGGTACGGCGGTTTCAAGATCCCGATCTTCGCCGACTACCGACCCGGCTGGACCGGCTGGCTGGCTGCCGGTGGGGCCCTGGTGATCGCCAACCTGCGCGGTGGCGGGGAGTTCGGCACGGACTGGCACGACGCCGGCCGGCTCGGCCACAAGCAGAGCGTCTTCGACGATGCCATCGCCGTCGCCGAGCACCTGATCGCCACCGGGGTGACGACGCCGGAGCGGCTCGCCGTGCACGGTCGCAGCAACGGCGGGCTGCTGGTCGGGGCGTTGATCACCCAGCGGCCCGAGCTGTTCGCCGCGGCCGTGCCCGGGGTGGGGGTGCTGGACATGCTCCGCTTCCACCTGTTCACCGTCGGGGCCGCCTGGAAGTCCGACTACGGGGACCCCGACGACGCGGAGGACTTCGCGACCGTGCTGGCGTACTCGCCGTTGCACGCCATCACCCGGGGCGGTCGCTACCCGGCCACCCTGGTGCTGACCGGTGATCACGACGACCGGGTGGTGCCGCTGCACAGTCACAAGTTCCTGGCCACCCTGCAGTGGGCCCAGGCCGGCGACGCCCCGGTGCTGGCCAGGATCGAGACGGCCACCGGGCACGGGGCCGGCAAGCCGACCACGCTGGTGGCGGCGGAGTGGGCCGACCTGCTCGCCTTCTGCGCCCACCACACCGGACTGCCCGTCCCGCCGGCCGACTGACTGACTGACTGCTTGACTGACTGAGCCTTTCGGGCCGTCGGCCGGGGTGGGTCGCTGCCACCGGCATTCGAGGTCACACGCGCCTGTCGGGAAAATGCGTCCGTGGATGGGAAGTGCCGGGCCGGCGGCCGCTCCTGCCGGGAACGTGCGTCCGTGGATGGAAAGTGCCAGGCCGGCGGTCGGGTGGGCCGGGAACGTGCGTCCGTGGATGGAAAGTGACAGGCCGGCGGTCGGGTGGGCCGGGAACGTGCGTCCGTGGATGGAAAGTGACAGGCCGGCGGTCTGGTGGGCCGGGAACGTGCGTCCGTGGATGGAAAGTGACAGGCCGGCGGTCTGGCGGGCCGGGAAAGTGCGTCCGTGGATGGGAAATGCGGTGCTGACAGCCGCGTGCGCCGGGAAAGTGCGTCCGTGGATGGAAATTGCCGTGCCGGCGGTCGCGTCGGCGCCGGCTCGGTCCCGCGTCCGTCGATCGAGCCGTACGGGAGAAACTGCGCGGGTTCAGGCGGCGGGGTCCATGTGCAGGACCTCCCAGACGTGCCCGTCGGGATCGGCGAAGCTGTGCCCGTACATCGGTCCGTGGCTGATCGGATCCAGCCAGGGCTTGCCCCCGCCGGCCAGCGCCCGCGAGACCAGGTCGTCCACCTCGTCCCGACTGACAGCTGACAGGCAGCTGATCGAGGTCGTGGCGGATCGTGCGTCGCCGACGGGACCGGCGGTGAAGTCGGCGAACCGGTCACGGGTCAGCAGCATCACGAAGAGGGTGTCGGAGACGACGATGCAGCTGCACTCGGCGTTGGAGAAGTCGCGGTTCAGACCGAAGCCGAGACCGGTGTAGAAGTCCGTGGCCACGCTCAGATCCGTGACGGGCAGGTTGAGGAAGAGCATCCGGTGCATGGCGTTGTCTCCAGGGCGAGGGGGGAGCCGTCGCCAGGGTTGACCCCGCGTGGGGTCCGAACTCATCGGGGTGGCGGCTGTCGGAGGTGCCGAGTAGTTTCTGGCCCATGACCTCGGCACTCACGCTTGACGAGACGTTCATGACGATGGTCGAGCCGCTGCGCGGCGAGCTGACGGCCCACTGCTACCGGATGCTCGGATCGGTGCACGACGCCGAGGACCTGGTGCAGGAGACCTATCTGCGCGCCTGGAAGGCCTATCACAACTTCGAGAACCGCTCCTCGGTGCGCACGTGGATGTATCAGATCGCCACCAACGCCTGCCTGAGCGCCCTGGGCAGCAAGCACCGACGCACGCTGCCCACCGGGGTGGGACAGCCGAGCGGACCCCCGACCGGCGACCTGGCGATCCGCCAGGAAGTGGCCTGGCTGGAGCCGCTGCCGGACTCGGTGGTGTGGCAGCGCGCGGCCGAGGACCCGGGTGACGAGGTGGTGGCCAAGGAGAGCGTGCGGCTGGCGTTCGTGGCGGCTCTGCAGCACCTGACCCCACCGCAGCGGGCCGTGCTGATCCTGCGGGACGTGCTCGCCTGGCAGGCCAGTGAGGTGGCGGCGGCGCTCGACCTCTCGGTCGCCGCGGTGAACAGCAGCCTGCAGCGGGCCCGGGCCCACCTGGCCAAGCTGGATCCGGACGCCGACCGGCCGCTCGAGCCGCTCGACGACCCGCGCACCCAGCAGCTGCTGGAGGACTACGTGGCGGCGTTCGAGGACTACGACGTGGACCGGATCATCGCGTTGCTCAAGAGCGACGCGGTCTGGGAGATGCCGCCGTTCACCGCCTGGTATCAGGGGTCCGAGGCGATCCACCAGCTGATCTCGAACTACTGCCCGGCCCAGGGGCCCGGCGACCAGCGGATGGTGCCGGTGATGGCCAACGGTCAGCCGGCGTTCGGGCTCTACATGCGAGGCGAGGACGGCGTGCACCGCGCCTTCCAGCTGCAGCAGCTCGAGCTCCGCGACGGCCGCGTGGCGCACGTGGTGGCCTACTTCGACACCGCGCTGTTCGCCCGGTTCGGGCTGCCCGAGGTGCTGACGAGCTGAGCGGCCCGGTCCCGCCCGGGCCTCCTCCCGCCATCGACGACCGTCGGCGCCGGAAGGAGGCCCAGGGCGATGACCCGGGTCAGGCGGGTGGATCCCGCTAGCGGGAGAACCTGAGCGTGACCAGCTGGAAGGGACGCAGGCTGAGCCTGGCCACACCGTCGGTCAGGTCACCGCACTCCCGCACACCGGACGTGCCGGTCCGCTCCAACAGGTCGGTGGCCACGACCGCTGAGGCGCCGTCGGTCAGGCTGACCCGGGCCTCGGCCCGGGAACCCCGCGACTCGTAGAGCCGGACGACCACGTCGCCCGAGCCGTCGTTGGCCAGCTTGACCGCCTCCACCACCACGCCGGGGTGGTCGACGACCACCAGGGGGTCGAAGCCGTGGTCGCCGGTCACCACCCGGGTCGGCAGGTTCGTCCGGTATCCCTCCTCCACCGCGTCGCCGATGGCGGCCCCGGGGCGGACGGCCACGGTCAGGGTGTGCTCGCCCTGGTCGGCGTACGGGTCGGGGTAGCGCGGCGCCCGGATCAGCGACAGGTGCACCGTGGTGGTGGTGCCGCCGTCGTCCCGGGTCCGGCGCGAGGCGTCGTAGCCGTACGTCGAGTCGTTGGTGACGGCGACGCCGTAGCCCGGCTCGCCGATGTGCACGAACCGGTGGGCGCAGGTCTCGAACCGGGCGTCCTCCCACGACGTGTTGGTGTGGGTGGCGCGGTAGAGGTGCCCGAACTGGGTCTCGGCCGCGACCTGGTCGGCGTGCACGTCGAAGCCGAAGCCGAGCTTGAGCAGCTTCTGCTGCTCGTGCCAGTCGATGTCGTGGACCAGCTCCACCGCGCTGGCGCCGGGCGCCAGCCGGATCTGCTGCCGGATCACCGACCCGGCGGGGGTCCGTCGCGTGGTCACCACCCCGTCGTCGGTGACCGTGAGCGAGTCGACCTCGTCGAGCTCGACCACCGTGCGCCGGTAGTACTCGTCGATGTCCCAGGCGTCCCAGTTGGCGGGCTCGTCGCGGTGCAGCCGGAGCCGGTTGGCGGGCTCGTCGGGGCTGAGCGACTCACGTCCGGTCGCGTGGTCGACCAGCGAGACCAGGTGACCGTGCGGGTCGACCACCGCGCGGACCAGCCCGTTGTCCACCACGATGAGGTCGCCGTCCCGGGAGACCCGGGTGGCGGCCGCGTCGGTCGCTCCGGTCGCCGTGGTCGGTGCAGCACCCAGGGCGGGCACCCCGTCGCGGGCGTGCGGCGCGGCGTTCACGGCGACGGCCTGCTCGCCGGTCCCGGTCAGGGCCGCCAGGGCCGCCTCGATGACCTCGGTGGCGCCGGCGGTGATGGCCGCGTGGTTCCGCTCCGCGTCCTGGTGCACCCAGGCGATCGAGGATCCCGGCAGGATGTCGTGGAACTGGTGCAGCAGCAGCAGCTCCCACAGCTCGGCCAGGCGCTCGTACGGGTAGGCGTAGCCGGTCCGGGCGGCCGCGGTAGCCGCGTACAGCTCGGCCTCGCGCAGCAGGTGCTCGTTGCGGCGGTTGCCCTGCTTGGTCTTCAGCTGGCTGGTCAGCGTGCCGCGGTGCAGCTCGAGGTACATCTCGCCCCGCCAGACGGGGGCGTTGGCGTACTCGGCCTCGGCCCGGGCGAAGAAGTCGCGGGGCGTGCTCAGCTCGACCCGGGCGGACCCGTCCAGGTCGGCGGTCCGGTGCGCGGCGGCGATCATCTCGCGGGTGGGTCCGCCGCCGCCGTCGCCGTGCCCGTACGGCAGCAGCGACAGGTTGGCGGCACCCTTCTCGGCGTACTGACGCGACGCGCGGGCCAGCTCGGCCCCGGAGATCACCGAGTTGTAGGTGTCGGCCGGCGGGAAGTGGGTGAAGACGCGCGTCCCGTCGATGCCCTCCCACCAGAAGGTGTGGTGCGGCATCTTGTTGACCTGGTTCCAGGAGATCTTCTGGGTCAGGAACCAGCGCGAGGCCGAGGCGGCGACGATCTGCGGCAGCGCGGCGGAGTAGCCGAAGGAGTCGGGCAGCCAGACCTCCTCGGTCTCCACCCCGAACTCGTCCAGGAAGAACTGCTTGCCGGCCACGAACTGGCGGGCCATCGCCTCGCCGCCGGGCATGTTGGTGTCGGACTCGACCCACATGCCGCCGACCGGGGCGAACTGGCCGCGAGCGACCAGACCGCGGATCCGCTCGAACAGGGCGGGGTAGTACTCCTTCATCCAGGCGTACTGCTGGGCCGAGGAGCAGGCGAACACGAAGTCGGGGTCGCGGTCGGCGAGGTCGGCGACGTTGCTCCAGGTCCGGGCCACCTTGCGGACCGTCTCGCGCAGCGGCCACAGCCAGGCGGAGTCGATGTGGGCGTGTCCGACGGCCACCATCCGGTGGGCCGAGGCGGCGGCCGGGGCGGCCAGCGCCGGGGCCAGCTGCTCGCGCCCCAGGGCGGCGGTGCCGGCCACGTCGGCGGGATCGACCACGTCGACCATCCGGCTGAGGGCGTGCAGGATCTCGTAGCGGCGGGCGTCGTCGACTCCCAGCTCGCCCATCAGACCGCGCAGCGTCCAGATGTCGCGGAGCAGCTCCCAGACCTCGACGTCGAGCAGCACCACGTCGAAGGCCCGCAGCTCGTAGAGCGGCTCGTCGCCCGCGGTGGCCTTGTCCCCCAGGGTGGTGAGGCCGAACCGGCCGGTGGACATCTGCCGGCCGACGTCGGGGTTGGCCGCCGCCTCCAGGTAGAAGTCGATCGACTCGTCGTCGACGGGCAGCCAGGTGTTGTCCGGCGAGATGGCCTTGATGATGGTGCCGTCCGGGCGCCAGGCCAGCCCCTCGGCGTTGAAGCCGGGTCCGCCGGTGAAGCCGAGGTCGATAGCCACCTCGACCCGGGTGCCGGGGACGTCGCGCCACTCCGGCGGCACGGAGCCCTGCACCCGGAGCCACAGGGTGGACCAGGGGCGACCCCAGGCGGTGCCGGCGGCCACCGGCTCGTAGGTCCCGGTGATCGCCTCGGCGAACGGCACCGGTTCGTCGGGCACCGGCCAGGCCTGCAGGCTCAGCGGGCGCTGCTCCCGGTGGAGGTGGGGGGTGAGGTGGTCCCGGACGAAACGGTCGAGACGTTGGGTCAGCAGGTCGGCGTGGGAATGCACGCCTTCACATTAAGGCAATCAATTTGATTTAACCAGCGGAACCGAGAGTCCGGGCACCGGACGAAGGGCTCTGTCAGCCCGCGGGGAGGGCGGGTCCGGGACTGAGGAAGTGGTGCAGGACCAGGGTCGCCGCCCCGTACGCCGTGCCGTGGTCGGCCAGCCGGCTGCCCTCGATCCGGACCTCGTTCCGGGCCGACAACCGGGCGGCGACGCGGTCGGGCAGCAGCGCCAGCCAGCGCTGCGCCACCGGGGGCCAGGACGGACCGCCGAGCACCACCTGGCCGACGTCCAGCACGTTGACCAGGGTGGCGATGCCGCGGGCCAGCTGGTCGGCCGCGGCGACCAGCACGGCGTCCGCGGCCTCGTCCGTCGCGGCCCGTCGGCAGAGCGACTCGAAGGCCGGCAGCACCTCGGGGAAGGACGCCGGGGCCGACGGCAGCAGGCCCCGCTCGGCCGCTTCGCTGACCAGGCTGCTCGGTGTCGGACCGCGCTCGAACAGCCCGGCGATCTCGCCCGCGTTGTTGGTGGTGCCGCGGTGGACCCGCCCTCCCAGGCAGCTGCCCACGGCCAGCCCCGAGCCCAGGTAGACGTAGAGGAAGTCGTCCCGTGGGCCGTCCGGGGCCCAGTGCTCCCCGGTCACGGCGGCGATGACGTCCTTGTCCAGCAGCACCGGCAGCCCGAGGGCCTCGTGCAGGGTGTCGCGGAAGGGGACGTCGGCCCAGCCGCGCAGCTGGGGCGGTCCGCGCAGACTGCCGTGGGTCAGGTCGATCGGTCCGGGTGCGGCCACACCCACGCCCAGAACGGTGTCCTCGGGCGCCGCGGAGGACCAGTCCGTCAGCACCTCGCGGGTCAGGTCCTGCACCATGGCCACCGCGGTGGCCGGGGTGACCTCGGGCGGGGTGGGGGCGGAGGCGACCCGGTGCACCTCTCCGGCCAGGTCCATGCTGAGCGCCGACACCTGGGCCGGATCGATGTGGATACCCACCGCGACGTGCCGGTTCGGCTCGATGTGCAGCAGCGTGGGGGGTTTGCCCCGCGGAGTCCGTACGCGCTCGCCGGCGGTGACCAGACCGGCGTCGGTCAGCCGGCGGACGATGTTGGACACGGTCTGCGGTGTCAGTCCGGTGGCCGCCCCGACCGCCACCCGGCCGATGCCTTCGGGGTGCCGGCGGATGACGTCCAGCACGAGCCGGGCGTTGAAGTCGCCCAACGTCGGCAGGTTCGCCCCTCGCAGCACGCCACCACCTCCGGCCGTGAGCGTACAAGAGGCACCGGTCGCCCCCGCCCACTCATCTGGTTCGCTGCGTGCTTTCCGGCGTCCGTACGCAGACTCCAGCGAGGGGCCGGCGGGCCGGTCAGCCCTCCCGGCGGGCGTCCAGCTCGAAGACCGTCCAGGACAGGGCGGGCAGGGTGGCGGTCAGCCGACCGTCGGCGACCGCGTGGTCGTCGAACCGCACCGGGACCACCGCGCCGTGGTCGGCGGCGTTCGTGGTGTGCCGGTCCTGGCCGTCCCGGGCGTGCAGGGTGCTCGCCGCGCGCACCGCGGTGCCGCCGATGCCGCGCAGGTCGACCTCCAGGGTGGCCGACTCGGTCAGGCTGCGGTTGGCCACGAAGACGGCCGCCCGGCCCGTCTCGGCGTCGTACGTGGCGCAGGCGTCGACCAGCGGCACGTCGGTGTAGCTGTCGGAGTCGAACAGGTCGGAGCTGGCCACGACCTGCAGGATCTGGCCCCGGGCCAGCCGCTGGACCTGCTCGAACGGGTACGCGATGGTCTGCTTCCAGGCCTCGCCGCCCGGCTCGGAGCGGAGCAGCCCGATCACGTTGACCAGCTGGGCCTGGCAGGCCACGGTCACCCGGTCGCCGTGCCGGAGCAGGGAGTTCAGGAACGTGCCGACCACGACCGCGTCGGTGACGGTGTACTCGTCCTCGATCAGCCGCGGCTGCGCCTTCCACTCGACGCTGGAGGACTTGGGGCCGTCGCCGCTGAACCGGCGCATGTACCAGACGTTCCACTCGTCGAAGGAGAGGTTGATCGACTTGTTGTGCCGCCCCCGGGCCCGGACGGCGTCGGCGGTGGCGACCACTGACTCGATGAAGCGGTCCATGTTCACCGCGCTGGCCAGGAACGACAGCGCGTCGTCGTCGTACTCCTCGTAGTAGGCGTGCAGCGAGATGTAGTCGACCGTGTCGTAGCAGTGCTCCAGCACGGTCGACTCCCAGGAGCCGAAGGTGGGCATCGAGGAGTTGGACGACCCGCAGGCCACCAGCTCGATCTCGCCGTCGATCAGGCGCATCGCCTTGCCGGTCTCGTTGGCCAGCCGGCCGTACTCGGCGGCGGTCTTGTGGCCGACCTGCCAGGGCCCGTCCATCTCGTTGCCCAGGCACCACAGCTTGACGTCGAACGGGTCGGTGGCTCCGTTGGCGATCCGCCGGTCCGACCAGTAGGTGCCGCCGGCGTGGTTGGTGTACTCGAGCAGGTCGCAGGCCTCCTGCAGCCCGCGCGTCCCCAGGTTCACCGCCATCATCGGCTCGGTGCCGACCCGGTCGGCCCAGGCCATGAAGTCGTGCAGCCCGAACTGGTTGGTCTCCACGGAGTGCCAGGCCAGGTCCAGCCGGGTGGGGCGCTCCTCGCGCGGTCCGACGCCGTCCTCCCAGCGGTAGTTGGAGACGAAGTTGCCGCCCGGGTAGCGCACCACCGTCGGGCCGATCTCCCTGGTCAGCTCCAGCACGTCGGTGCGCAGGCCGTCCTCGTCGGCGCTGGCGTGGTCCGGCTCGTAGATGCCCGTGTAGACGCAGCGTCCCATGTGCTCCACGAAGGAGCCGAACAGCCGCCGGGGGACCGGGGCGAGGGCGAAGGCGGAGTCGAGGACGAGACGAGCAGTGGGCACAGGGCGCTCCTGGGGTTCACATCGATGGACGTCGACCCTGAGGCTACAACGATGTAACCCTGCCGACAACCAGGCGCGCCACGTCGTTCCGCGCCACGTCGTTCAGCTGCTGGCCCGCACGACCAGCGTGTACGGCAGCGTCACGGTCTCCGGCGGCCGCTCCGGCTCCGCGATCCGCGCCGCCAGCAGATCGATCGCCCGCCGGGCCAGGTCAGCCTTGTCGAACCCGATCGTGGTCAGCGCCGGGACGAAGTAGGCGGACTCCCAGACGTCGTCGTAGCCGGTGACCGCGATGTCGTCGGGCACCCGACGACCGGTGGTGCTCAGGGCGTGCAGCGCACCCATGGCCAGCGCGTCGGTGAAGCAGCACAGCGCGTCGACGTCGGGAGCCCGGTCCAGCAGGGCGGCCACGGTGTCGCGGGCACCGTCGGGACCCCAGCCCTTCGTGACCACCTCCAGCTGCGGGTCGTGGGGGAGCCCGGCGGCCGCGAGACCCTGCCGGTAGCCGGTCGTCCGCAGCCGGGCGCTCTCGCTGTCCATCACCCCGACCGCCGCGATCCGGCGGCGTCCGGTGGCGGCCAGGTGGGCGACCACCGCTTCGGTGGCGGCCACGTTGTCGATCCAGACGTGGTCGGCGATGGGCTGGTCGACCTCCCCGATCACCACCACCGGCGGCAGAGCGACCCCGGGCTGGAGGGCCGAGGTCTCCAGCGACACCGGGTTGAGGATCAGACCGTCGACCAGGTGCGCCCGTGCCTTCAGCAGCAGCTCGTGCTCGGGTGCCGTGCCGCCCTGGGTCTCCTCGATCTGGATCGCCCACCCGCGGGCCCGCGCCGCGTGGACGAACTCGTGGGCCATCTCGGCCGAGTACGCGGTGTTCAGCTCCGGCAGCGCGAGCGCGATCATGCCGGTCCGGCCGTTGCGCAACCCGCGGGCGGAGAAGTTGGGGACGTAGTCCAGCTCCTGCATGGCCCGCTCCACCCGTTCCCGGGTGGCGGGCGCGACCGGGAAGGTCGCGTTCATCACGTTGGAGACGGTCTTGGGGGAGACCCCGGCGCGTGCGGCGACGTCCTTGACGGTGGCCCGGCCCACGTCGGCTCCCTCCTGTGTCCTGGGGGAGATGATAGGAGTCGGAGCGGCGGCGCGTCGCCGCGGACGCTGCCACGGGCAGCAGGAGATGGGGTCTGGTGGAGATCGGGATCGACAGCTTCGTGTCGGAGGTGACCGACCCGCGCACCGGGAAGGCCTACTCCGCGACCGAGCGGATGAGCCAGTTCCTGGCCGAGGTGGTCGCGGCCGACCGGGCCGGGGTGGACACCTTCGGGGTGGGCGAGCACCACCGCGCCAACTACCTCGACTCGGCTCCCGTGGTCATCCTGGCGGCCGCGGCTGCCCTGACCGAGCGGATCCGGCTGCGCAGTGCGGTGACGGTGCTCAGTGCTGCCGATCCGGTCCGGGTCTTCGAGAGCTTCGCCACCCTGGACCTGATCTCCGGCGGTCGGGCCGAGCTGGTGCTCGGCCGCGGCTCCTTCACCGAGGCGTTCCCGCTCTTCGGTCTGGACCTGGCCGACTACGACTCGCTGTTCGAGGAGAAGCTGGAGCTCATGCTCCTGCTGCGCGACGAGGCGTACCCGCACTGGTCGGGACGCCACCGGGCGCCGCTGACCGGGCAGGGCGTCTTCCCCCGGCCCGTCCAGGACCGGTTGCCGATGTGGCTGGGCGTGGGCGGCACGCCGGCGTCGTTCGTGCGGGCGGGGCTGCTCGGGATGCCGCTGATGGTCGCCATCATCGGTGGCGACCCGCGGCGGTTCGGGCCGCTGATCGACCTCTACCGCAGCGCCGGCGCGCAGGCCGGGCACCCGCCCGAGTCGCTACCGGTGGGCGTGCACTGCTTCGGCTTCGTGGCCGAGACCGACCAGGAGGCGGCCGACACCTTCTGGCCGGGCTACCAGCAGGCCTTCACCTCGATGGGGCGGGAGCGCGGCTTCCCGCCGCCGACGCGGGCCGGCTACGACGCCTCCCTCGGCGAGCACGGGCCCTACTTCATCGGCAGTCCGGAGACGGTGGCCGCGAAGATGGCCGCCCTGTCCCCGGCGCTCGGCGGGCTGAGCCGGTTCACCGTGCAGATGACCAACGCGATCATGGCGCCGGACACGATGCTGCGCAGCATCGAGCTGCTCGGCACGGAGGTCATGCCCAAGGTGGCGGGTACCCTGGCCGGATGAGCGAGCTGCCGATCTCCTCGCCGTACCGGAGCACTCCCGACGCCCCGGTGGCGGACCAGCTGCGCGACCAGCTCAGCACGCAGCTGAACGCCGCCTTCACGGCCGGTCAGATCGACGGCGACGACTTCCAGGCCCGTCTCGACCGGTTGTTCGCCGCGCACCGGATGGGGGAGCTGCTCCCGGTCGTGGAGGGCCTGCCCCCGCTGCAGACGTACGCCGATCCCGCCATCGTGGCCAGCGGTGGCGGCCAGCCCGGTGAGCTGACCCAGCCCCGGGACGCGAGCAAGCCGGCCCTGGTCGCCGGGGGTGTGGTGATCGGCGCGGTCCTGCTGATCGTCATCCTGCTGGCTGATGCTCCTGTAGTCCGTCCGCACGTACTGCGGTTAGGTCTGCCTAACTAATTGTGGCCGGAAGCACATCGGGGGAGGCGAAATCCGGGCCGGACGTCGATAGCATTGACGCGTGCCGAGGCAACCCATCACTCAGCGGAAGATCGCTGAACACGTCCAACGGCTCGGGGAGCTCTATCCGCCGATCACGCTGGACTCGGTGGACCGCACCATCAAGAACCCGGCAGCGGTCGCCGACGCGTACGGTCACGTCATCGACTACCTGGCCCGGGTCGAGCTCGAGGTCGACCGCAACGTGCTGGAGCTGCTCTGCCTGCTCCCCGACGTCGACGACACCAACAAGACCTTCTACGCCGACGTGTGGCAGCCGCAGGAGATCCAGCACGGGCTGATCCTGGACCGGCTGCAGCAGGACCTGGGGCGGACGGCGGCCGAACCGCACCTGGAGGTCTCCTTCAAGATCAAGATCCTGGGGGCGCTGGCCAACCTGTCGCCGATCCAGGACGTGGCCAAGCTGCTCTACTTCCTCACCGGCGCGAGCACCGAGCGGCAGGCGGTGCTGGCCTACAACCAGATCAACAGCGGCATGGTCGAGCTGGGCGAGACCGCCATCGCCGAGACGATCATCACCCCGATCAAGCAGCAGGAGCCGGGGCACTTCGCCTTCTACCAGATGTCAGCGACGGCGATGATCCAGGACAAGGTGCTGAAGCCCTGGCAGCTCTACCTGGCCCGGGTGCTGCGGGAGAAGTCGTACAACCTGGTCGGGACCAACGCCATGGACCGCTACAAGGCCGACATGGGCAAGGTGGTCGCCGACCTCGGGCTGGACGCCGACCTGGAGGGGTACGCCCGCGAGGTCGGCCGGCTGGAGGCCCGTCTGCTGTG
This sequence comes from uncultured Actinomycetota bacterium, assembly GCA_963759915.1. Taxonomy (GTDB): domain Bacteria; phylum Actinomycetota; class Actinomycetes; order Propionibacteriales; family Propionibacteriaceae; genus Microlunatus. The sequence continues at coordinate 93,358 of CAVXBJ010000066.1, forward strand.
GGCCAACCAGAACGGGATGGACTTCCCGCCCTACATCCTGAAGGCGCTCCGCGAGAGCGTCGAGCTCTACACCGAGCGCACCCTCCGCGAAGCCGCGTAACCCGAGCGAGCGATAGCGAGCGAGCCCGTCGCGAGCGCCCGCGCAGCGGAGCGCCGTTCCTGACTGGACCGACGAGCGAGCAGACACGTCTTTCCGTCTGCGAGCGAGGAGGGAAGTCAGGAACAGTCAGCGCGCAGCGCAGCAGCGAGTGACGACAACACAGCAGCGAGTGACGACAACACAGATTTGGGTCGGCTACGGCGTTTGAACTACTATTACCCGTCGGCCACCTTCTCGGTGGTCCGTTTCCGCATGTTGTCGATAGATAGTGAGTTCATGGCGAAGAAAGAAGGGGCACTCGAGCTCGAGGGGACCGTCGTAGAGGCTCTGCCCAACGCGATGTTCCGGGTCGAGCTGGCCAACGGGCACAAGGTTCTTGCCACCATCAGTGGCAAGATGCGGCAGCACTACATCCGCATCCTCCCGTCGGACCGAGTGGTTGTCGAGCTCTCCGCCTACGACCTCACCCGGGGTCGCATCGTCTACCGGCACAAGTAACACCGGTCGTCCCGTTAGTCCACCATCACTTCGAGCTCGCGCCAGCGCGCTCGATGCCGAGAGAAAGTAGCTCGATGAAGGTCCAGCCGAGCGTCAAGAAGATCTGCGACAAGTGCAAGGTCATTCGCCGGCACGGTCGCGTGATGGTGATCTGCGAGAACCCGCGGCACAAGCAGCGTCAGGGCTGAGGCTCTGGAGCTCGCCGGGGTTCGACTCAGGTCACCGGCAACCTGCCACAACTGAATAATCCTTCCAACGTGATAGCACCCCGGGTGACCCCCTCTCTGGAGGAGGAAGCCCGGGTCAACCCCCGGTCGGAGGCCGGGGCCCCACCCCTTTGGCGACATCGGGGGCCACCCGAACGATTCGGGTGGACAGGTAACGGGGACGCATCACGCCAGACACCTCCGCGTCGGATCCTCGGCAGTCCCGAGCCCGTACGTCACTCGAAAGGCAGTACCGCCTGATGGCACGTCTCATCGGGGTCGACCTCCCGCGCGACAAGCGCCTGGAGGTCGCCCTCACCTACATCTTCGGCATCGGCCACACCCGTGCCCTGGAGACTCTCGCCGCCACCGAGATCAGTGGCGACACCCGCGTCCACCAGCTCGACGACGACCAGCTGGTCGCGTTGCGCGACTGGATCGAGGCCAACTACCAGACCGAGGGTGATCTGCGCCGCGAGGTGGCCGCCGACATCCGTCGCAAGGTCGAGATCGGCTCGTACCAGGGCCGTCGTCACCGCAGCGGACTCCCGGTGCGCGGTCAGCGCACGCGGACCAACGCCCGCGGTCGCAAGGGCGCGCGCAAGCCCGTCGCCGGCAAGAAGAAAGCCCGCTGAGCGGGCTTGTGCGAGTAGAGACCCAGGAGAGTTAGGCACACATGGCTACAGCAGGCCGCAACACCGGCGCCAAGAAGGTCCGGCGCAAGGAGAAGAAGAACGTCGTCGCCGGTCAGGCGCACATCAAGAGCACGTTCAACAACACCGTCATCTCGATCACCGACCCCACGGGTGCGGTCATCGCGTGGGCCTCGGCCGGCACCGTCGGTTTCAAGGGCTCCCGCAAGTCCACCCCGTTCGCCGCGCAGATGGCCGCCGAGGCCGCTGGTCGTCGGGCGATGGAGCACGGGATGAAGCGGGTCGACGTGTTCGTCAAGGGTCCGGGCTCGGGCCGCGAGACCGCCATCCGCTCGCTCGGGGCCGTCGGCCTCGAGGTCGGTGCGATCTCCGACGTGACCCCCGTACCCCACAACGGCTGCCGCCCGCCCAAGCGCCGCCGCGTCTGACCCGAAACGAACAGGACTAAGAGAACATGGCTCGCTATACCGGTCCCATGACCAAGAAGTCGCGTCGGCTGGGTGTTGACCTGGTCGGCGGCGACTCGGCGTTCGAGCGCCGCCCCTACCCGCCCGGCGTCCACGGCCGTGGCCGCACCAAGGAGTCGGAGTACTCGCTCCAGCTCCGTGAGAAGCAGAAGGCCCGTTTCGCGTACGGCGTGCTGGAGAAGCAGTTCCGTCGCTACTACGTCGAGGCGAACAAGAGCCAGGGCAAGACGGGCGACAGCCTGCTGCAGATCCTGGAGTCCCGCCTGGACAACGTGGTCTACCGGTCCGGCTTCGCCCGGACGCGTCGGCAGGCCCGCCAGCTCGTCGTGCACGGCCACTTCGTGGTCAACGGCCAGAAGGTGAACATCCCGTCGTACCGGGTGAGTGCTCACGACGTCATCGACGTCAAGGAGAAGTCGCTCAACCTGACCCCGCTGGTCGTCGCCCGTGAGACCCACGGCGAGCGCGACGTGCCGGCCTGGATGACGGCGCTGCCCAACCGGATGCGGATCCTGATCCACTCGCTCCCCACCCGCGAGCAGATCGTGATCGACGTCCAGGAGCAGCTGATCGTCGAGCTCTACTCGAAGTAGCACCACCTCGCACCTGCCGAGCCGTCGGTCGGGTGGTCGCCGAGGCGATCACCCGACTGGCTGCTCGGGCAGGGGTGAGCAGTCAGGCCCTGGACCCCGGATGGGCCCAGGTTCTGCGAGATCAAATAGAGGTTCTCGCAGGGAGAGAGGAACATCATGCTGATCGCTCAGCGCCCGTCGCTGTCCGAGGAGGTCCTGTCGGACTTCCGCTCCCGCTTCGTGATCGAGCCGCTGGAGCCCGGTTTCGGCTACACGCTCGGTAACTCGCTGCGTCGCACGCTGCTGTCGTCCATCCCGGGCGCGGCCGTGACCAGCATCAAGATCGACGGCAACCTGCACGAGTTCTCGACCATCGAGGGCGTCGTGGAGGACGTCACCGAGGTGATCTTGAACCTGAAGGGTCTGGTCGTCTCCTCCGAGGAGGACGAGCCCGTCACGATGTACCTGCGCAAGGCCGGTGCCGGTGCGGTGACCGCCGCCGACATCGCCCCGCCCGCGGGCGTCGAGGTGCACAACCCCGACCTGCACATCGCCACCCTGAACGAGAACGGCAAGCTCGAGATGGAGCTCGTCGTCGAGCGGGGTCGTGGCTACGTGTCGGCCGTGCAGAACAAGATGATCGACGCGGAGATCGGCCGGATCCCGGTCGACTCGATCTACTCGCCGGTGCTCAAGGTCACCTACAAGGTCGAGGCCACCCGCGTCGAGCAGCGCACCGACTTCGACAAGCTGATCCTGGACGTGGAGACCAAGCCGGCCATCCGGCCGCGCGACGCGGTGGCGTCGGCCGGCCGCACCCTGGTCGAGCTGTTCGGTCTGGCCCGGGAGCTCAACGTCGAGGCCGAGGGCATCGAGATCGGCCCGTCGCCGATCGACGAGCAGCTGGCCGCCGACCTGGCCCTGCCGGTCGAGGACCTGAACCTGACGGTCCGGTCCTACAACTGCCTGAAGCGCGAGGGCATCCACACGGTGTCCGAGCTGGTCTCGCGCAGTGAGCAGGACCTGCTGGACATCCGGAACTTCGGTTCCAAGTCCATCGACGAGGTCAAGCTGAAGCTGCACGAGATGGGTCTGTCGCTGAAGGACAGTGCTCCCGGCTTCGACCCGCTCAGCGCGATCGGCCGCTACGACGACCTCGAAGAGGAAGAGGAAGTCGACTTCACCGAGACCGAGCAGTACTGACGGTTCTCGCCGCACGGGCCGGTGCTCTCCGCTCGCGCGACCACTGACGAGCAGACGAGCTGATCATGAAGAAGAAAACGGAGAACTGAGATGCCAACACCTGCCAAGGGCGCACGCCTGGGCGGCAGCCCCGCGCACGAGCGGATCATCCTGGCCAACCTGGCCAGCCAGCTGTTCGAGCACGGACGGATCCTGACCACCGAGGCCAAGGCCAAGCGGCTGCGTCCGGTGGCGGAGAAGCTGATCACGAAGGCCAAGCGGGGCGACATCCACGCCCGCCGCGAGGTGCTCAAGACCGTGCGGGACAAGGGTGTGGTGCACGTGCTGTTCACCGAGATCGCCCCGACCTTCACCGACCGCCCGGGTGGCTACACCCGGATCACCAAGGTGAGCCCGCGGAAGGGCGACAACGCGCCGATGGCGCTGATCGAGCTCGTCACCGAGCCCGTCTCGGCCTCGACGTCCTCCACGCCGGCTGCGGCTGCGGCCCCCGCGGCTGCCGTCTCGTCTCCGGACAGCCCCGAGAGCGACAGCCCGGACAGCCCGGACAGCCCGGCTTCGCCGGCCAGCGCCGACGAGTCCCCGGCCGACGAGCTGGTCGAGGACACCGAGAAGCGGGACGAGGCGGTGTCGGAGCAGGAGCAGCCGAGCGACGACACCTCTGCCGAAGAGGCGAAGGCGACCGACAAGGCCTGACCCGCCCGCGTACGCGAGCACCGAGACGGCGTCCTCCCCACGGGGAGGGCGCCGTCTCGTCGTCTCGACCCACGCTGCGCCCGCTCCCGGGGACTGACGGTCCGGGCCGGACGGTCGCACAGGTGCCGCACAGGGCCATCTGCTGCCCGCCACAGTCGGTCTGGTCAGGATGACCAGAGCGGCCGTCCGTCGGCGTCCGCACGACAGCACCCCAGGAGACAGCTGATGACAGCCGGATCGACCCAGATCCCTGCGTCCGCGGTGGGGGCGGAGGTCATGACGCCCCGGCTCCGGCGCGGCCCGCTGCCGTACGTGGTCCTGGGGCTGCTGGTCCTGATCGCCCTGGCCGTGCGGTGGCTGTTCGTGGACGTGCAGAGCGGGGACTACCGAAGCTTCCTCGACCCGTGGTTCCAGCACCTGGCCGCCAACGGCTTCGCCGGTCTGGCGGAGGAGTTCTCCAACTACAACACGCCCTACCTGGTGCTGCTGTGGTTGGCGACGAAGCTGCCGGTCAGCCAGATCGTGGCCGTGAAGCTCGTGTCGGTGGTCTTCGACGGTCTGCTGGCGTACTTCGCGTACCGGATCGTCCGGGTGCTGCGGCCAGCCTCGGCCTGGTGGCCGGTGGTGATCACCGGCGCGGTCCTGTTGCTCCCCACAGTGGTCCTGAACAGCAGCGCCTGGGGTCAGTGCGACGCCATCTACGCCTCCCTGTGTCTGGGCAGCGTGTACTTCCTGCTCCGTCGGCAGGCCTGGGTCGCCTGCGCCCTCTTCGGTCTGGCCTTCGCCTTCAAGCTCCAGGCCATCTTCCTGCTGCCGGTGCTGGTCGCGGTCCTGATCGTCAACCGGATGCGGGTCCGGGCGCTGGTGATGGTGCCGCTGGCGTTCCTGGCCGCCCTGGTGCCCGCCTGGATCGCCGGTCGCGGGTTGCTCAGCCAGCTGGCCGTCTACCCGGCGCAGATCACCGGCAGCTCCGGCGGCGGTGCGTTGGGCGACCCGGCTCGCTCCGGCGCGGGCCGGCGCCCCGAGGGTGGGGTCGGACGCGGCGGCGCCGGCGTGCCCCGGACGGTGGTGGGGCGGGCGGTGGCGCCGGCCCCGGTGGGGGAGGACCGGCCGGTTCCACGAGCGACGGGGGCATCCTGGGGTTGGGGGGCGGCTCCTGGACCGCCGACACCCAGCACGTGTTCACCTACAACGCCCCGACCTGGTACGCGTGGCTGCCCGCCGACGCGAGCGCGACGATCTCGACGCTCGGTCTCGCGCTCACGGGGGTCGTGGTCGCCGCCGTCGGGTTCTGGCTGCTGCGGCGCGGCCGGACGCTGGTGGGCGGTGACGTGATCGTGCTGGCCGCGGCGGCGACGGTCGTCATCCCGTTCCTGCTGCCCGAGATGCACGAGCGCTACTTCTATCTCGCCGAGGTGCTGGCGGTGATCGCCGTCGCGGTGGACAAGCGGTTCATCGTCGTCGCGGTGGCGCTGCAGGTCGCCTCGGTCGCCACCTACTACCAGTACCTGGCCAACACCCCGATGCTGCCGCTGGAGGCGAGTGCGGCGGTGATGGCGGTGGCCGTTGCCGCCGCCCTGGCCCTGCTGGTCCGACAGCTGCGGGTGCGTCCGGTGGCCGAGCACCCCTGAGCCCGGGGCGTCGCGCTCGGACGAGCCTCCGGGCTCCGGAGGGCCTGGAGCCCTGGGGCGGCCGACCTAGGATGAGACGTCAGTCTTCGTACGTCACCAGGGAGAACTCGTGCTCACCGTCAACGCCTACGCCGCCCCGTCGGCCACCGAACCGCTCGTCCCGACGACCATCGAGCGTCGTGATGTCGGGGCCAAGGACGTCCTGATCGCCATCCGCTACGCCGGCATCTGCCACTCCGACATCCACACCGTCCGCGGGGAGTGGGGCGAGGTCGCCTATCCGCTCACCGTCGGCCACGAGATCGTCGGCGAGGTGGCCGAGGTGGGGTCCGAGGTCACCCGGCACGCCGTCGGGGACCGGGTCGGTGTCGGCTGCATGGTCAACTCCTGCCGCGAGTGCACGAACTGCCGGGCGGGGGAGGAGCAGTACTGCCTGAAGGGCAACACCGGGACGTACGCGTCGGTCGACCGGGACGGCACGATCACCCAGGGCGGCTACTCGACCCACGTCGTGGTCGACGAGGACTTCGTCCTGCGGGTGCCGGAGTCGATCCCCTACGAGGCGGCCGCCCCACTGCTCTGCGCCGGCATCACCACCTACTCGCCGCTGTCGCACTGGAAGGTCGGGCCCGGTTCCCGGGTGGCGGTGGTCGGCCTCGGCGGTCTGGGCCACATGGCGGTCAAGATCGCCCACGCCATGGGGGCCGAGGTCACCGTGCTGTCGCAGTCGCTGCGCAAGCAGGAGGACGGTCTCCGGCTGGGGGCCAAGCACTACTACGCCACCAGCGACGAGGCGACCTTCGAGGAGCTGAAGAACGGCTTCGACCTGATCGTCAACACCGTCAGCGCGCCCATCGACATCGACGCGTTCCTCGGGCTGCTCGCCCTCAACGGCACCATGGTCAACGTCGGCGCCCCGCCGGAGGCGCTGCCCCTGCACGTGTTCTCGCTGTTCGGCAACCGGCGCTCCTTCGCCGGCTCCGGCATCGGCGGCATCCGCGAGACCCAGGAGATGCTCGACTTCTGCGCCGAGCACGAGATCGCCTCCGACGTCGAGGTGATCCCGGCCGAGTCGATCAACGACGCGTACGAGCGGGTGCTGGCGTCGGACGTGCGCTACCGGTTCGTGATCGACGTCGCGACCCTGGCCTGATCCCCCGGGCGGCGGGCAGGCCGACAGGCGTGGCCGCCCGACCGCCGGCTGATCAGCCACGACGACAGCGACCCCGTCACTCACTGAGTGACGGGGTCGCTGTCGTGCTCGGCGAGGTTCAGGCCCGGTCGGCGGCCGCTGCCTCGTGGTCGCCGATGTGGAGCTCGATCTCCTCGTGCAGCTTGGGCACGTCGGCCACCAGCTTCTTGGTGTACTCGTGCTCGGGGTTGAAGATCACCTTGTCCACCGTGCCCTGCTCGACCATCACGCCGTGCTCCATCACCAGGACCTGGTCGGCGACGTAGCACGCCTGGCCGATGTCGTGGGTGATGAACAGCACCGTCATGTCCAGCTCGTCGCGCAGGTCCGTGAGCACGTTCAGGATGTTCACCCGGAGTGAGGCGTCGAGCATGGCCGTGGCCTCGTCGGCCACCAGCAGGGTGGGCCGCAGCATGAGGGCCCGCGCGATCATCACGCGCTGTCGCTGACCACCGGACAGCTGGTGGGGGTAGCGGTCCAGCACCGACAGGTCCATGCCGACGTGGCCGAGGGCCTCTTCGAGCCGTTCCTGACCGACGCTCTCGTTCAGCAACCGCATCGAGCGGTAGAGCAGCGTCTTGACGGTGAAGAACTGGTTGAACGCGGAGAACGGGTCCTGGAAGACCGCCTGCACGTCCCGCCAGTACGTGGCCCGGTCCTTGCCCTTCGGGTTGGTGACGTCCTTGCCCTGGAAGGTCAGCTTCCCCGAGGTGATCGGCAGCAGACCGAGCACCATCCGGGCGATGGTCGACTTCCCTGAACCGCTCTCACCCACGATCGTGGTGATCTGGCCCTTCTTCAGCCCGAACGAGACGTCGTTGACGGCGGTGACGGCGTTGGCGCCGTTCCCGAACGTCTTGGTCAGGTTCTCTGCCGTGAAGATCCCGTCCATCAGTGCTTCACCTCCGGAGCCTTGAACGACTCTCTGTCGAAGGCGCGCATGCCCTCGATCCTGACCTTGGCGTACTTGGGCTCGGGGGTCAGGACCGAGCTCAGCAGCGCCCGGGTGTAGGGGTGCTCCGGGTCTTCCACCATCACGTTGGTGGGCCCGGACTCGACGACCTTGCCCTGGTACATGACGGCGATCCGGTTGGCCACCGTCCGCAGCACCGGCAGGTCGTGGGTGACGAAGATGACGCCGGACATGATCTGCTTCTCCAGCATCTCCAGCAGCATCTCGATCAGCGCCTTCTGCGAGGACACGTCCAGCGCCGAGGTCGGCTCGTCGGCCACCAGCAGCCGCGGGTTGAGCAGCGTGCTGATGATGGTGACGACGCGCTGCTTCATGCCCCCGGACAGCTGGTGGGGGTAGGCGTCCAGGGCGCGGGTGGGCAGGCCCAGGGTGACCAGCCGGTCCCGGGCCCGGTCCAGGGCCTCGTCCTTCTTGATCTTGCCGTCGTGGGCCCGCATCACGTCGAAGACGAGATCCCGGATCCGCATCGTCGGGCTGACCGAGTTCATGGCGCCCTGCGGCAGCATGGACACGACGGCACCGCGCCAGGTCCGGGGGATGTCGGACATGTTGGAGAGGTCCTGCGCCTTGCCGTCGATCGCCAGGGTGCCGTGCTCCACCACCAGCGGTTCGCGCGCGGTCAGGGAGATGATCGACCCCAGGGTGGACTTGCCGCTGCCGGACTCACCGGCCAGACCGATCACGTCACCTTCGGCCATCTGGATCGACACGTCGTCGACGCCCACGACCTCCTGCCCGGAGGGCGTGTAGTAGACCCCTCGGATGTTCTTGGCGTTGAGCAGCTCGCCCATCAGACCCGACCTCCCTGGTTGTCCTCGACCGGAGCCGGGCCCTCGACCACACCGGCCGCGGTCAGCTGGGGAGCGGGACCCTCGGCAGCCGGGACCTGGTACTTCGAGCCGGTGCCCGGCTTGCGCTTGATCTTGCCGCGCCGCAGCCGCGGGTTGAACAGCTCGTCCAGGCTGGACTGCAGCAGCAGCAGCGAGAACGAGATGATCGTCAGCATCACCGTCGGAGGCACGAAGGCCCACCAGGCGCCGGTGCGCACCGAGCCCCAGGCGATCGCCCAGTAGAGCATCACGCCGAGGCTCACCGCACCGCTCGGGCCGAGGCCCAGCATGCTCAGCGTCGCCTCGAACAGGATCGCCCCCGACACCTGCAGGACGAAGGCCATCACCACGTACGAGAGCAGGTAGGGCAGCACGTCGCGCACCAGGATGGACCAGAAGCTCGCGCCCGACATCATGGCGACGTCGATGTGCTCCCGGGTTCGCACGCTGACGGTCTGGGCCCGGACGGCACGAGCCAGCCAGGGCCAGGAGCAGATGCCGATCACGAAGGAGAGGACGAAGATGCTCCGGCTGTCGAGCGCGATGCTGATCAAGATGATGACGATGATCACCGGGATGACCAGGAAGATGTTGGTCAGGCTGGAGATCAGGTTGTCGACCAGACCACCCTTGAAGCCCGCGATCAGACCGAGGGCCAGTCCGATGACGGTGGCGATGACGCCGGCCAGCAGGCCGACGATCAGCGAGGTCCTGGTGCCGTAGACCAGGTTGGCGAGCACGCTCTGGCCCTCGTTGTCGGTGCCGAGCAACAGAGGACCCCAACCGGCGGGCTCGTCGTAGAGGCCGCCGATGGTGGCGTTCGGGTCGGTCCGCACCAGCATCGGCCCGAAGATCGCGATCAGCAGCACCAGGACGATGATCGTCGCGGCGACGTAGAAGCGAGGGGTGAAGTTGACCGATTTCATCAGCGGTCTCCGCTCTGTGCAGCCCGGATTCGGGGGTCGATGAGGCCGTACGTGAGATCGACCAGGAAGTTGGCCAGCAGGACGGCCAGCGTGAGGATCAGCACGATGGCCTGGATCACCGGGTAGTCGTTCGTCCCGATGGCCCCGAACAGCAGCGTGCCCAGGCCCGGGTAGGAGAAGACCAGCTCGATGATCAGGGCGCCGGCGATCATGCCGGAGATGGACAGCGCGAGACCGGTGATCTGCGGGAGCATCGCGTTCCGGAAGATGTAGCGCACCGTGGTTCTGTCCCGCAGACCGAGTCCGCGGCCGTAGTTGACGTAGTCCGAACCGTTCTCGTAGATCGCCATCGACCGCATGCCCACGGCCTGGCCGCCGATGAACACGAGCACGATGGACCAGAACGGCAGCCAGAAGTAGGTGATCGCGTCACCGAAGAAGGCCAGCGAGAACTCCGGCGACAGGCCGAAGGAGTAGGCCCCTCCGACCGGGAACATCCCCAGCGTCACGGCGAAGACGAAGAGCAGGATGATCGCCAGGCAGTACGGGGGGATGGAGGAGAGGAAGAGCGACGCGAGGAATCCCCCGCGGTCGAACCAGCCTCCCTTGAAGGCGGCGATGGCACCCACGATGTTCCCAGCGACCCAGCCGACGATGATCGCCGGCAGCTGGAGCGCCACGCTCCAGGGCAGGGCCTGTCCGATCAACGTGTTGACCGAAGCCGGGTACTGCGCGAACGACGTACCGAGGTTGCCCTGGAGCACGTTGCCCACGAAGGTGAGGAACTGCTTCCACATCGGCTGGTCGAGTCCGAACTCCCGCATGTAGTTCTCGTAGATCGCCTTGACCGCATCTCCACTCGCCCCACCGCCCCGGGTCATCGAGGCGACGAGCGCATCGACGGGGTTCCCGGGAATCAAGCGGGGGAGGATGAAGATGATGAGCATGGCCGCGACGAACACGACCAGGTACCAGCCGATCTTGCGCAAGAAGTATCGCGCCAGGTTCATTGTGGGTGCCTCCGCCTCTAGGTGATCAGTCGCTCAGCTGCCGACGCGCTTGATCTTGAACAGCCAGCCGATGCCGGCGCCCTGCCACATGGGCGGAGCGTACGGGTTCTCCTCGGTCGGGAAGTTCTCCCAGTTGGTCTGGTTGAACTCGTAGAACTCCAACGGGCGGTACATCAACGGGACGCAGGGGATCTCCTCGCGGTAGATCTTGTCCAGGGCCGCGTACGCGGTCTTGGCCTCGTCGTCGCTCTTGGCCGCGGCCGCGGAGTCGAGCAGGGCCGGGACGTCGGCGTTCTTGAAGCGGCCGTAGTTCCAGTCGGCCCGCTTGCCCACGTCGGCGACGCCACGGTCGTCGAGCGCGTCACGGAAGCGGATCCAGGGGCTGGCCGGGCTGACGCCGGAGTAGCCGTTCATGACGATGTCGAAGTCGCCGTTCTGCATCTTCTGGGTCCAGGTCGGCGCCTGCGGGAACTCGGTGGTGATGCCGATGCCCACGGCCTGGGCCGACTTGGCCACGATCTCCAGGGCGGTGTTCCAGTCGGTCCACCCGGTCGGGCAGATGACCTTCCAGCCGCCCAGCTTGGTCCCGTCGGGCAGCACGTAGATGCCGTCCGAGCCCTTGGTGGCCTTGAGCTCGCCCTCGAGGATCTCGACGGCCTTGTCCTTGTCGTACGTCCAGCCGTCGGACTCCACCGTGCCGGCGTCGTAGAACTTCGACTCGTAGCCGGTCGGGATGATGAGCGAGGCGTTGGCCGGGTCGGAGTAGTCCGACATGGCCGTGCTGGCGATGTTCGCGTAGTCGATCGAGTAGGCGATCGCCTTGCGGACCAGCGGGTTGTCCAGACCCTTCTTGGTCAGGTTGAAGATGATCAGCGGGATGTTGCCCGGGACGTAGTACGGCTTGTCCTTCAGCCAGGTGCCGACCGGGGCCTTCTTGTCCTCCCACATCTTCCAGATCTGGGCGGTGAACTGCTGGGAGACGTCGATCTCGCCGCTCTCCAGCTTGAGGTCGCCGTCGTTGTTGCTCTTGAAGATCGGGTGGTTCACGGTGGTCATCGCCGGCGTGCCGAAGACGTCCTTGCCCCAGTAGGCGTCGTCCCGCTTCAGGTTGATCTGGGTCTGGTCACCCTTGTCGAGCTTGAAGGGACCGGATCCGATCGGCTGCAGGTTGGTGTCCGCGGTCACCTTGTCCGCAGCGACCTTGCTCCAGTACGCCTTGGGCACGATGTAGGTCGCCGCCAGCACGTTCTTGACGAAGCCGGGGTTGTTCGGATCGGCCTTGATCTTGATGGTGATCGTCCGGGCGTCCGTGGCCTCGATGCTGTCGACGTAGTTCCAGATCGTCGAGAAGGACAAGGCAGTCTGCTTGGCCAGATCGAACGTGAAGGCCACGTCGTCAGCGGTCAGCTCGGAGCCGTCGGACCACTTGGTGCCGTCCTGCAGCGGGAGCACGAAGGTGTTCGCGTCCGGCTCCTGGATCTCCTTGGCCAGGCCGCCGGTCAGCGAGCCGTCCAGCAGGTTGAACCGCACCAGCGACTCGTAGATCAGCTGGCTCTGGCCGCCGGCTGTCGGCCACGCCGGGGAGGGCGCGAACGGGTTGTAGTTGGTGGGCGGACCCCACTGGAAACCGGCCACGAACATGGTCTCGCCGGCGGCGCCGGCCCGGCCCTTGGCGTCGGTGCCGCTGCCGGTGCTGTTACCGGTCTGAGCGGTGCCGCAACCGGCCGCCGTGGTGCCGATGACAGCACCTCCGACGGCGAGGCCGGCGACGGAGAGGAACCGGCGGCGGTTCGGGGACCAGTTGGCCACCGCGGACGTGATGTCCTGGCCGGCGAAGTCGTGATCTTGCTGATCGTTCATTGCTTCCTTCCTTGGAAACGCGTGGTGCAACTGTCGTCACGGCCGACGGCCGATCCGTGGGTGGCTCGACCGAGGGTCGATCCTGGGTGCCTCGGCCGACGGCCGATCTGGTGGCTGCCCTCGCGAGGAGGACGGATCGATCCGGACGGGGTCGCCACGGGTGGGGCGGCCGTCACAGGATCGGGGATGCGGGTTCCCCCGGCGCGGGGGTGAACCGTCGGGTGCTGTGCGGCCTGACGCTGCACAGCTGAACGGTGAGCCGGGACGGGACCGGTGGAGAAGACGACGAGGAAACAGGCACGACGGAGTACAACCCCCGTGGTCTGCGTCATCGCGTCCCCCACTCTCAACGAACGTTCAGGTGACAACACACCACTTAACCGGTTCGGTGTCAATGCCTAACGCCCATTTAGTAATCGCATCGTTGCGGAGCGTCAGTGTGAGAGCGCTCCTACAACGGAGCGTATACCACTTACCCGCAGTCAACGGACTTCCGTCGGGAGAGATCTCCGTCAGGCCCCGAAGCTACCGAATCGTGACCTGGATCTCGCTCTCTCGGAGTCATGCCGCCGGTTCGCGGCCCGGTTCCAGCCGGGAGGCCGCGGGGTGTCGGTGGTCGGGGCGAGGATGGGGCGGTGCTGCTCGATCGACTCGCCGAGACCTGGACCGCGGTGTCCGCCACCCGCTCGCGGAACGCCAAGCGGGACCTGCTGGCCGTCGTGCTCGCCGAGGCCGGATCCGGTGACCTGGAGATCGCCGTCAGCTACCTCGGGGGTTCGCTGCGGCAGCGTCGCACCGGTCTGGGCTGGCGGGGCCTGACCGACCTCCCGGGTGCCGCCGACCGACCCACTCTCACGCTGACCGAGGTGGATGCCTCGTTCGCCACCATGGCGGCGCTGTCCGGCGCCGGCTCGACGGGCCGCCGGAACGCGTTGACCACGGAGCTGTTCTCCCGGGCGACCGAGCGGGAGCAGGGGTTCTTGCGGGGGCTGGTGCTCGGCGACCTGCGTCAGGGGGCGATGGACGCCCTCGTCCAGGAGGGGATGGCCAGGGCGTACGCGGTGGACCCCGCCGTCCTCCGGCGGGCGGCGATGCTGCTGTCCTCCACCACCGAGGCCGCCCGGGTGCTGGTGTCGGGGGGTGCTGAGGCTCTGGCCGCGGTGGGTCTGACCGTCGGCACCCCGGTGCAGCCGATGCTGGCCGCCAGCGCGCCCGATCCGGCGTCGGCTCTGGTCAAGTCCGGCGGGCCGGCCGTCGTCGTCGACGTCAAGCTCGACGGCATCCGGGTGCAGGTGCACCGCCGCGGCGACGACGTCTCGGTGTTCACCCGGTCCCTGGACGACATCACCGAGCGGCTGCCGGAGGTGGTGGCCGCGGTCCGCACGCTCGCCGCCGACGAGCTGGTGCTCGACGGCGAGGTGCTGGCTCTGCGGGACGACGGACGGCCCGAGGCGTTCCAGCTGGTCGCGTCCCGGACGGCCACCCGCGCCGGGAAGGCCTCAGTCGGCGCCGACCCTGCCCGGGTCTCGCCGCCGGCCGCCACCGGAGCCGACGAGGCACCTGCAGACGTCGGGGCGGCGGACATCGCCCGCGGGGGCGCCGGGCAGCCCGGTCTGGCTCTCCGGGTCTTCTTCTTCGACCTGCTGCACGTGAACGGCCGTACGCTGCTCGACGTCCCGCTGACCGAGCGGGCGGCTGAGCTCGACCGGCTGGTGCCGCGCGAGCTGCGGGTCGAGCGGACCACCGTGACCACCGCGGCCGAGGTCACCGAGGTCTTCGACCGCGCCGTCGCCCGCGGCTTCGAGGGCGTGGTGGTGAAGGACCCGGCGGCGGGCTACGCCGCCGGGCGCCGGCAGAGCGCGTGGATCAAGGTGAAACCGCGGCACACGTTCGACCTGCTGGTCATCGCCGTCGAGTGGGGCTACGGCCGACGCGAGGGCTGGTTGTCCAACATCCACCTGGCGGCGCGCGACGCGGTCACCGGTGAACCGGTGATGCTGGGCAAGACGTTCAAGGGCATGACCGACGAGCTGCTCAGGTGGCAGACCGAGCACTTCACCCAGATCGCCACCCGGCGCGACCGCGGCGTCGTCCACGTGGCGCCGACGACGGTGGTGGAGATCGCCTGCGACGGGCTGCAGTCCTCGACCCGCTACCCGGGCGGGGTGGCCCTGCGCTTCGCCCGGGTGCTGCGGTACCGGCCCGACAAGTCACCGGCCGAGGCCGACACCCTGGACGAGGTCAGACGGCTGCTGGGTCCTCCGGTGGCCGTTGACGACGACGTCGACTGAGCTCCTCCAGCACCGATGGCCTGGGCAGCCGGCCGGTCGGCGACGGTCGAGCGCCGGCGAGCACCAGAGCCGGGTGCAGGAGCGAGACCGGCGGCGCCATCAGGTTGTTGACCGCGAGCAGGGCGGCGGTGGCGCGTGGGTGGCCGGCGGCCGCCAACCGGGACAGCCGCGTGACCCAGGCTGCGCTGAACCGCTGAGCCGGCCCCGGTTCGCTCGGGCAGGTCGGCTGCCCCAGGTCCCCGGTGGTGGCGATCTCCCACGGGGTCTGCGTGAGCTCCACCATCCGGTGCTGCAGACCACGGTCCACCGGACGACCGCGGCGCAGAGCGGCCCCGAGCGCGGTGGCCTGCTCGGCCGCCACGGTGATGCCCTGCCCGTAGACGGGGTCGAGCGAGCAGAGCGCGTCACCCACCACCAGCAGCCCCCCGGGCCAACCGGGCACCCGGTCCCACCGGTGGCGGCGGTTCGCGGTCTGGCGGTGGATGCTCACCTCGCCCACCGGCTCCAGCAGGGCGACCAGGTCAGCCAGGGCCGGGTCGCGGAGGCCCGAGAGGAAGCGGACGAACCCGGGGGTGTCGCGCGGTGGTCGGCGGTCGCCGAAGCCGGCGGCGGCCACCAGCCACTGCCCGTGCTCGACCGGCACCGCGAGTCCGGCGGTGCCGTTGTCGGCCGCGGCGAGGATCATCAGCCCGGTCCGGACCGGGACGGGGCGGACCTCGCGGTAGAGACGACTGGCGTAGCCGACCCGGGCGTCCACCTCCTCCAGCGTCGGCGGCTCGGCCACCACGCCCCAGTGCGCGAGCCGGGATGACCGCCCGGAGGCGTCGACCACCAGGTCACCGGCGACCTTCTCGACCACCAGGTCGCCGGCGGCCCCCTCGACGTCGGTGCTGGGCCGGCCTCCGCTCGCGACCCGGGTCTGCCAGCCCTCGGTGGTCCTGGTCAGACCGGTGACGGTCACGTCGTCACGCACCTCGACACCGCTCAGAGCGGTGACCCGCCGCCGGGTCACCGCCTCGATCAGGGGGCGGGTGGCCGAGAGCACCTCGTACCCGCCGAGTCGGGTGTCCAGCCAGCCGTACTCGCCGAGCCAGGGCATCCGCCCCGAGTCGTACGCCACGGCGCCGGCCGCGAGCAGATCGGCCCGGAAGCCCGGCAGCAGCTGCTCGAGCAGCATGATGCCGCGGTAGAGCAGCACGTGGGCCTGCGCGTCCTGCGGGACGCCTCGGCGGTGCACCGGCTCGGGGGACAACCGGTCCCGTTCCAGCACGGTGACGGTGAGCCCCTGCTGCGCCAGAGCTGCGGCCGTGCAGAGACCGGCCATGCTGGCGCCGACGACCACCGCGTGCCGAGGACGGGCCGTCCCAGCACCTGTGACTCGGGCGGCCATCGCTCCCAGCCGGCGGACGGCGGGGGCCATCAGCTCACCCGCGATCGGACGGCTACGCTGCGGGACCCATGAGCGTGCACCTGGTGGGCGGCGGCCGCGATCTCGACGCCGCCGTGGCCTGTTACGGCCCGTTCGTGGCCGAGTGCGTCCGGCGGGCGGAGGTGGCGGGCCACTCCGTCCCGCGCGTCGCGGTGGTCGTGGTGGCCGAGGCGGAGGACCTGGACGCCGGCGTCGACTGGTTCGCCCAGGCGCTGACACGCAGCTCGCCGGTCGAGGTGGTCGCGCTGACCGCCTCGCCGGGAGCGGCGCTCGCGCCGGCCGGTGGCGGGGCGCCGAACGAGGCGTGGTGGTCCGACCTGGACGGCCTCCTGGTCGGCGGCGGGGTCACGCCCGACTACCACCGGGCGCTCCTGCCGTACGCCGGGGTGGTCCGGGCGGCGGTGGTGGACGGTCTCCCGTACGCCGGGTTCTCCGCCGGGGCGATGATCGCACCCACGCGCGCCCTGCTGGGTGGCTGGCTGCTCGGTGCACTGCCGGTCACGCACGAGGACAACGCGGAGGATCTGGACCAGGTCACGGTGGCCGACGGGCTGGGGCTGCTGCGGGCGACGGTCGAGGTGCACACGGCCCAGTGGGGCACCCTGTCCCGCCTCGTCGCGGCGGTCGACGCCGGCGAGGTGACTGCGGGGATCGCCGTGGACGAGAACACGGTGGTCATCCTCGCCGCCGGCACCGACAGCAGCCGGCCCGAGACCGGCCCGGCAGCGGAGGGTCGGGGGCGGCAGGGTCGGCGACCGTGGCCGGGGTCGGGCAGGCGTGGTTCGTGACCGCCGCCGACGGCCGGGTCGAGATCACCCGGCGAGCTGCCGGTCGCTGAGACCGGGGAGCCGTCGCGGGCCGGCTCACCACCAGCCCAACCGCTTCGTCCAACGGAGCACCACACCCGACATCGTCAGCATCAGCGCGAGCAGGATGATCAGGACCACCCAGTGGGTGGAGGCGTTGACGATCACGTTCATCCCGACCACCGAGGACACGGCCGTGACCGGGAGCGTCACCGCAGCGATCACCGCCAGCCGTTCGGCCGCGATGGTCATCTTGGTGTCGGTGCGCGCTCGGTAGAACTCGGTCACACCCATCAGGAATTCGAGCTGGCTCTGGCTGATACGTGCCACCCGCTCGTACTGGTCCAGCAGGTCCCGCATCAGGTGCATGCTCTCCGGCGGCGCGAAGTCCACCAGCCGGACCGCCCGGTGGTAGATCTCGCCACCCTGGGACGCCATGGTGCGGATGGTCAGCAGCTCGTGCCGGGCCGTGAACAGCTCGTCCAGGAACGGCTCGGGATCGGTGTGGGTGGACGCCATCACCCGCTGTTCCAGCAGCCCGACCTGCTTGGCCAGGTCCGCCACCATGTCGGCCTCGTTGCGGACCACTGTGGAGACGATCGCGTACGTGAGGCCGAAGGGCGAGGTGGGCCGCAGCCGCCCCGCCTCCAGCCGGTCGATGACGCTGCGGACCTCGCGTCGGGCCACGGCGGGGGAGACCAGCGGGCTGATGGGTCCGTGCACGGTCACCAGGAACCGCTGACCGATGAACTGATCGAGCTCGAGGTAGTGCACGTGCCCGTGCTCGCCGATCTCGGGGGCGTGCACCACGACGAAGAGGTGATCGCCGTAGACGTGGATGCGTGGCACGTGGTTGCGCTCGCGGCAGTTCTGCACCGCCATCGGGTGGAAGTCGAAGTCCTCGGCCAGCAGCCGTTCCGCCTCGGTGGACCAGCTCGCGATGTCGACCCAGCAGAAGCCGTCGGTGCGCTCCCGCAGCGCCCGCAGCTCGTCCAGCCCGCGAAGGCTGGCCCCGCTGTCATCGATCCAGCGGAGCTCGATGTCGCTCACGACGCCAGTCTGCGCCCCGGCGGTCGCCGTTCTTTCGCGGGTGGGCGTTTCCGGCCGGGAAACCAGCGGCCCGACAAGACGAACGCGGCGCCCGCCCCGGAGGGTGGACGCCGCGTCGGCTGTCGAGGTCAGAGCTCAGGGCTTGATGAGGCCCGGGGTCTGTGCGACGGCGGCGGTGAAGCGGGCCTGGGCGTCCGCCCAGTTGACCACGTTCCACCAGGCCTTGACGTAGTCGGCCTTGACGTTCTTGTACTGCAGGTAGAACGCGTGCTCCCACATGTCGAGCAGCACGATCGGCACCTGCGCCAGCGGCAGGTTGGCCTGCTGGTCGTACAGCTGGACGATGTTCAGCCGCTGACCGAGGGCGTCCCAGACCAGCATGGACCAGCCGGAACCCTGGATCGTGTTGGCGACGGCCTCGAAGTGGGCCCGGAACTTGTCGAAGCTGCCGAAGAACTCGTCGATGGCCCCGGCCAGCTCGCCGGTCGGCTTGTCGCCGCCGTCGGGCGACAGGTTCGGCCAGAACACCGAGTGGTTGATGTGACCACCCAGGTTGAAGGCGAGGGTCTTCTCGAGGCCGCCGACGCTGCCGAACGAGTCGGCGTCGCGGGCCTCGGCCAGCTGCTCGAGAGCGGTGTTCAGACCCTTGACGTAGGTCGCGTGGTGCTTGTCGTGGTGGAGCTCCATGATCTCGCCGGAGATGTGGGGCGCCAGCGCGCTGTAGTCGTAGGGCAGATCAGGAAGGACGTACTCAGCCATTGCTCTCCTCGTGATGGACGCATGCGGAATCGCTGTCGATCCTAGTCCGTGGCCTCGGGCGGTCGCCGACCGCTCCGGGCTGACCTTCCCACCGTGAGGAGGTCGAGCCGAGCGTCCTCGGACCGGCGCGGCACCCGGGCGGGCCCGGACGGACCACGGCCCCCACCGGAAGTCTTCGGTGGGGGCCGCGGTTCTCGTCAGCCCTTCGGGTGGGCTCGTCCGGTGGTCACCGCAGGGGCAGATCCAGTCGGGACAGCGATCCGACGCCGAGGGTGCTCGGCTGGTTGCCGATCGCGTTCCACACCTCGACCTTGATCGTGCCGCCGCTCAGTCCGCCCATGGTGCCGGTGGCACCGAGCAGCTGCCGGTCCTGCGTGTAGTGCTCGTAGCCGGGCACCGGGTCGGTGGCGAAGTACCTGTAGGTCTCCACCCGGTCGAACGACCCGTTGCCGGTCAGGTCGTAGGAGATCCGGACCTGACTGGCGCTGCCGACCGCACTCCCCGCGTCGATGGCGAGATCGAACGCGGCCGCGGCGCCGTTCCAGGTCGCGTTCACCCCGGTGAGGGTGAACGCCTTGGCCTTGTCCGGAGTCCCGTCGCACTGGCAGTTCGCTCCGACCAGGGTGACGGTGCCGGGGGTGGTGGCACTCGTCGCGAGCTTGCCGTCACCGGTCAGGAAGTACCGCCCGGCCTGGCCCGGCGCGGTCGGCGTCGGGGTCGGCGTCGGCGTCGGGTCGGCGTCGGGGTCGGGGTCGGCGTCGGCGTCGGCGTCGGGGTCGGATCGGGTGTCGGAGTGGTCGGGTCCGGCGTCGGCGTCGGCGTCGGCGTGGGGTCGGTGCCCGGTGTCGCCGAGGCGTTGCCGCCGCTCCAGGTGATCGCCCCGGTGACCACGGTCTTGCCGGCCGGCGCCGTCACCTTGGTCCCGTTGGAGAACGTGACGGTCAGGGCGGCCGAGGAGATGTTGGCCACCACGTAGCTGCGCTGCCCGTTCTTGGTGAAGGCCGCGGCGAGCGGGTTGTCCGCGGTGAGGCTGGAGTCGACGTTGCCGAGCGCGGCCAGGTTGCGGATCCAGTGGAAGGTGTGGGCCTTGGACTCGCCCTCCTCGGAGACGAAGTTCGGGTTCGCCGTGAACTTGCTCAACGCCAGGTCGGGATCACCGAGGGCCAGGAACTCCCACAGGATGTCCTGCCAGGCGGTGGGTTCGCCCCCGCGGTTGCGGACCACCTCGTCGTAGTTGATCTTGTTGTAGGCCGGGTGCAGACCCAGGTACAGGTGGCTGCCGGTGATCGGGAGCTGGTTGATGCCCTGGATCTTCTCGGGATCGGCGGTGAACCAGGTGGCGTACGCGCCGCCGTCGCCCCAGACCATGCCGACCGTGCTGTGCGGGAACTGCGCCGGGAAGATGTCGTTGTCCACGTCGAACCAGTAGTCGGCGATCGCCGCGGCCTGGGTCGTGTAGATGTAGATGCCGGCGTCCCGGACGGCGGTGTTGCCCGTGGCCTGACCCCACTGGATCAGGGCCCCGGCGAAGTTCATCCCCTCCGAGCTGGACTCCTGGTTGTTGCCGGAGGCGAAGGAGCCGTGCCCGGACGCCCAGTCGTGACCGGCGTAGATGTCGAAGTCACGCAGGTACGGGAAGCGGGTGTCGCTCCGGTCGTAGTTGTTGGCGTCGCGGATGAGCAGGTCGATCATGCCGCCGTACTGGCTGGACTTCGCCCAGCTCGGATCGAACTTGGCCACCGTGGCCGCCGCGGCGATGAAGTAGCCGTAGTGGAAGTGGTGGTCGTTCAGCTCCTGGTCGGACCCGTAGCTGGCTTCGTAGCCGATCAGGGTGCCCCAGTTCTTGTCGTAGTAGAAGAGGTGGTCGGTCTCACCGTCGGACGCGGTCAGCCAGTTCTCCAGCGTCTTCTTCATCGCCGTCAGCGCCTTGTCCCGGGTGGCGGTCTCGCCCACCAGATCGGCGATCTCGGCGATCCGGGCCGAACGGCCCAGACCCTTGCCGGCCCAGTAGGTGTCCGGCTTCTGCTCCCCGGCCGGGTCGTTGGCGACCTGGTTCAGGTAGCTCACCAGAGTGGCCTTGTCGGCCCCGGTGGAGGTGGCGACCGCCGGCAGCTCCGGCAGGATCCCGTGGTACGTCATCGACGTGGCGAAGCTGGACACACCGACCAGGTTCTTCATCTGCCCGCGGGGGGAGACGTAGGTCTGGCTGATCGGGGAGCCCCCGGCCAGGTCCTTCCACTGGTGCGGGTAGAGCGACACCACCGTCTTGGCCTCGGTGCCCTCCTTGGGGTCGGTGGTGAACGCGTACGTGCTGTTCACCTTGCCGGTGCCGGGGGAGTACTGGTAGCTGATCTTGGTCCCGGTCACGTGCGCCTGGGCGTAGCGGCCGTACGAGGTGGCCAAGGAGGTCCTGGTGCTGTCGCTGTCGGCGGCCTTGGTGGGCAGCACAGCGACGCTGAAGTAGTCCTTGCCGCCCAGCGTCGAGGTGATCGAGGAGCCGTTGACCACCCAGCTCGCACCGGTCGGGGCGTAGGCGACGTAGTCATGATCACGGATGCTGAAGCCGATCATGGAACCGCTGGTCGCCCACACCTTGGGTGGGCCGTCGGTGCTGATCTGCGCACTGCCGCCGCCGTCGACGTCGTAGTAGGAGAACGGCAGCCCGTGGCCGATGGTGGCCTTGAGGGTCCGGTTGCCGTCGGTCCACGCCGGGGTGACGGTCCAGTCCGACCAGTCGTCGACCTGGACCCGGCCGGCCGTCAGACCCGCGACGCCGACCAGCAGGTCACGGGTGTAGCTGAACTTGTACTCCCCGACGCCGGTCGCGGTGCCGGTGATGGTCGGGGTGTTGGTGTAGGAGATGCCCAGACCGCCGGGATACGTGTCGTACGCGGCCGGGTGGGCGTAGAGCGGCTCGCCGAACGCGCAGTCGGTCTTCTTGAACAGGATCGAGGACCACCAGTCGTTGGTGGGCACCGGTCCCTTCGGGGCGTTGGCGGTCAACGCGCCGCGGGGGTTGGTGGAGATGTCCCCACAACCGGTCGGCAGGGACTTTCCCGCCGGCAGGGTGGTCGTGTAGGACCCGGCGCCGACGCTGGTGACAGCGGCTTCGGCCGGGCGGGTGACCCCGCCGGCCACCAGGGTGCCGGCGGCGAGGCTGAGGGCCACCAGGGTGGCGGCCACGCGGGATCGGGGGCGTCGGTGACGCCCGGAGCGGACCGCGCCCGGGGAGGTGCGGTCGGGGGTGGGGGAGGTCGAGGACCCGTGTCCGGGGTCGCTCGAGAAGGGGGGCGGCAGCGTTGCCATGGGGGAGTCTCCTCGGGGGATGAAGACTGGCTGAGCGGGTGGGTGGGGGAGAGAAACCGAGACCGTGGGAGCGCTCTCAGTGTTAAATCAAGGTAACGAGAAAATGTGAGCCGCGTCAATGACGAACCTCACAGGTTCTCATCCCGGAAAGGAGTTACCGGGTCGGCCGTGTTGACTGGAGGCATGAGCGAGCATCCTGCCGCCCGGCCGCCGGCGCTGGCCCTGAGCGGGCTGGTCAAGCGGTTCGGTCCCAAGGTCGCGGTCGACGGTCTGCAGCTGACAGTCCCCCCGGGCTGCCTGTTCGGGCTGGTCGGCCCGAACGGGGCCGGCAAGACCACGACCCTGTCCATGGCCACCGGGCTGCTGCGGCCCGACGCCGGGCGCGCGGAGATCCTGGGCCGCGACGTGTGGAGCGACCCGGCCGGCGCCAAGGCCCTGATCGGGATGATGCCGGACGGGATGCGGCTGTTCGACCGGCTGACGGGCGCCGAGCTGCTGCGCTACGTCGGGCTGCTCCGCCGGGTGCCGGCGGCCGACATCGCCGCCCGCTCCGTCGAGCTGCTGGCCGCCCTCGGCCTGGCCGACGACGCGAACACGCTGGTGGTCGAGTACTCGGCGGGCATGACCAAGAAGATCGGCCTGGCCTGCGCTCTCATCCACGCACCGCGCCTGGTGATCTTGGACGAGCCGTTCGAGTCGGTCGACCCGGTCTCCGGTGAGCACATCCGGGCCATCCTGCGCGGCTACGTCGCCGGCGGCGGCACGGTGGTGCTGTCCAGCCACGTGATGGAGCTGGTCGAGAGCCTGTGCGACCAGCTGGCCGTGGTCGCCCAGGGACGGGTGCTGGCCGCCGGCACACTGGACCAGGTCCGGGGGTCGGCGAGCCTGCAGCAGCGGTTCCTGGAGCTGGTGGGCTACACAGCGGCCGGAGAGGAGGCCCTGTCGTGGTTGCGATCCTCGTCCGGCTCAAGCTGAGCCTGCTCCGCAACGCCCTGCGACGCAGCGTCTGGCGGACCGTCGGTCTGATCCTGGGGCTCGTCTACGCGCTCGGCATCGTGGTGATGACCCTGGTGGGCCTGGTCGCCCTCCGCTGGACGTCGGTGGACGTCACCGCCGACGTCACCGTGCTGGCCTTCGCCACGCTGACGGCGGGTTGGCTGCTGCTGTCGCTGCTGGTGTTCGGGGTCGACGAGACCCTCGACCCGGCCCGCTTCGCGCTGCTGCCGGTGCGGGCCCGGCAGATCATGCCGGGGTTGCTGGTGTCCGGGCTGGTCGGCAGCACCGGTGTGGCCACCGTGCTGGTGTCGCTCGGACTGCTGGCCAGCTGGTCGCGCGGCCCCGGCCCGGTGCTGGCCACGGTCGTGGCCATCCCGATCGGGGTCGTCACCTGCTTCCTGCTCTCCCGGGCCGGCACCACCACCTTCGCCGCGGTGCTCAGCTCCCGGCGGTTCCGCGACTTCGCCTTCGTCGGGCTGGCCGGGCTCGCTCTGCTGTTCGGGGTCGGCGCCAACCTGGTGGGGACCTTCGCCGGTGCCGGGGTCGACCGGCTGCGCGGGCTGCTGGCCGACGCCGCCACCGTGGCGGGCTGGACGCCGTTCGGCTGGATCTGGGCGGTGCCGGCCGACGTGGCCGAGGGCCGTTGGCTGCTCGCCGGCGTCCGGCTGGTGCTGGCCTGCGGGCTGGTGGTCGGGCTCTGGCTGATCTGGCGGCACCACCTCGACAAGCGACTGACCGAGCCGTTGGAGGCACTCCGGGGCGCGGGCCGGATGCGCGGCGGCCACGCTGGTCGACCGGCTCTACCCGGCCACCCCGGCCGGGGCGGTCGCGGCGCGGACGCTGCGCTACTGGCGTCGCGATCCCCGTTACGTGGCAGGGATCGCGGGCTTCCTCATCGGCCCGGTGATCTTGATGGTGGCGCAGCTGGCGAACCCGTCCGGACAGCCGCTGGTGGCGGCCTTCGCGCCGACGCTGCTGTGCTGGCTGATCGGCTCGAGCCTGGCCCAGGACCTCAGCTACGACGGCAGTGCTCTCTGGCTGCACGCCACCACCGGGCTGCGGGGCGTGGACGACCGAGTCGGCCGGGTGCTGTCCACCGTGACCGTGTTCGGCCCGGTGCTGGTGGTGCTCACCGTCCTCGGTCTGGCTCTGTCGGGCGCCTGGTCGGACTCGCCGAAGGTGCTCGCGGTGAGCGTCACCTTGACCCTGGTGAGCCTGGGGGTCGGAGCCTTCGTCGGCACGCTCTGGCAGTGGCCGGCGCCCCCGCCGGGCGCCAGCCCGTTCCAGAAGGGCACCAGCGGTGGTCTGCCCTCACTCGCCGCGTTCGGGGTGACCAGTGGGGCCAGCCTGGTGCTCGCGGTGCCCACCATCGCCCTGGTGATCGGGTCGGTCTGGGTGCCCGGGCTGGACTGGCTGGGTCTCGGGATCGGCCTGCTGATCGGGGGTCTCGCGCTGTGGCAGGGCATCGTCCGCGGCGGCGCCGTACTGGACCGCCGGTGGCCCGAGGTGCTCACGGCCGTCTCGGAGCACTGAGCTGGCCGCGGGCTCCCGGTCACGGTCGGGGTCGGACCTCCAGCACGCGGAACCCCTTGCTGGTGCCGGTCCGGGCGCAGCTGAAGCCTTCCCCGGTCAGCCAGGTGGCCAGCGTGTCAGCGCCCAGGTTCTTGCCCACCACCAGGTGGGCCGTCCCGCTCGGCGTCAGCCGGGGCAGCCAGCTGAGGAGCAGGTCGTGCAGAGCCGCCTTGCCGATCCGGATCGGCGGGTTGGACCAGATCTGGTCGTACGTGGTGGCGCCGGGCACCTGGTCGGGTCGGACGGCCCGCACCCGGTCGGCCACCTGCAGCCGGACGGCGTTGTCGGTGCACAGGGACAGGGCCCGCTCGTTGACGTCGACGGCGTCGACGGTGGCGCCCGGGCAGGACAGCGCCAGGCCGAGGGCGATCGGGCCCCAGCCGCAGCCGAGATCGAGGATCCGGGGTGCGCCGGTGGGCGGCGGCACCTGGCGCAGCAGCACGGCGGTGCCCCGGTCCAGACCCTCGCCGGCGAAGATCCCGTTGGCCGTCTGCAGGGTGACGGTCCTTCCGAACAGCTCGACGGTCACCTCCCGACGGTGCTCCGGACCGGTGGGGGTGCCGCTGAAGTAGTGCTCGGTCACGACGGCTCCTCGGAGCTCGGGGACAGGGTGCGCAGGCTGCGAGCAGCGAGGGCGCGTGCGGCCAGCTGGTCGTCGGGCGGGTAGCCGACCTCCTCCAGCGTCAACCCCTGTGGGGGGAGCACGGGCACCTCGCTGTTGCGCACCGCGGCGGCGGTGATGCCGGTCAGCCACGCGACAGTACGCCGGCCGGAACCGACCTCGACCAGCGCGCCGACCAGGCACCGCACCATCGAGTGGCAGAACGCGTCGGCGCGGACGGTGACCTCGACCACCGTGTCCGGACCCCGGTGGGCGGACAGCTCCAGCAGCGTACGGACGGTGCTGGCCCCCTCCCGCCGCTTGCAGAAGGCGCCGAAGTCGCGCAGTCCGAGCAGGGTCCGCGCGGCCTCGTCCAGCCGGTCCACGTCCACCGTCCGGGGGAGGGCGGTGGTGTCTCGGCGCCGCAGCGGGTCCGGCACCGACGCGCTGTCGCTGATCCGGTAGCAGTAGCGACGCCAGATCGCGGCGAAGCGAGCGTCGAACCCGGCCGGGGCGGGCTCCAGCGACGTCACCGCGAGATCGGCGGGCAGGGCCCGCCGCAGCCGGCGCAGCACTGTCGCTGGGTCGGTCAGGGTGTCCGGGGAAGCTGGGGCGTCCGGGGCTGTCAGGGAAGCTGCCTCGGTCAGAGCGGCCGGGGGAAGATCCAGATGCACCACCTGGCCGCGGGCGTGCACACCGGCGTCGGTCCGGCCGGCGCACACCAACCGGGGGGCCGCGGGCAGCCCGAGCACCCGTCCGAGCCAGAGCTCGAGCTCACCCTGGACGGTCCGTCGATCGCGCTGGGTGGCCCAACCGGAGAAGTCGGTGCCGTCGTAGCGCACGCCCAGCCGCCACCGGACGGACGCAGCCGCGCCAACGCCCGAGGCCTCGTGGGCGGTCATCGCCGTCGGTAGCGCAGGTCGCGGACGGCGCGTCCGGCGTCGATCCCCCGCTGCTCGAACCGGGTCAGTGGGCGGTCGGCGGGTCGTTCCGCCCAGCCGTCGGGGGTCGCCGCCGCGTTGACGAAGTCGGGGTGCGCGTCCAGGACCGCGCGCATCTGCTCGGCGTAGTCGGCCCAGTCGGTGGCCAGGCGCCACTCGCCACCGGGTCGGAGCCGGCTGGCCGCCAGGTCGGCGAACGCGCGGTCGACCAACCGTCGCTTGTGGTGCTTCACCTTGGGCCACGGGTCGGGGAAGAAGGTCCACAGCTCGCTCACGCTGCCCGGTCCGAGCAGATGGGTCAGACCGTCGACCGCGTCGGTCTGCAGCAGGCGCACGGTGCCCACCCCGGTCTCGTGCAGGCGGTGGACGGCCCGGGCCACTCCCGGCAGGTAGACCTCGAAGGCGAGCACGTCGACCTCGGGCCGGGCGGCGGCCATGGCCACCAGGGACTCACCGGTGCCGGGGCCGATCTCCACCACCAGCGGGGCCACCCGGCCGAAGGCGGCGGCCACGTCCAGCGGGTGACCCGGGGCCACGGAGGTGCTGGTGCCACGCTGCGGCACCTCGATCACGTACGCGTGCCGCAGCCGCTCCCAGGCGCGCAGGTGGACCGGCCGCATCCGGGTGCTGCGCCGGACGAAGGAGGTGACCTCGCGGTGCACCCGCGGTGTGCGGACGGCGGGTTCGGTCTCGGTCACGGCCCAGACCCTACCCAGCGGGCCCGGCCGGCACCCAGCCGAAACGGCCGACCGCAACCGACAGCGAACGGCCCAGCCGAAACGGACCCGGACGTGCCACCGGCCCGCCACGACGAGCGTGACGGACCGGTGGACGGTTCTCGCGGTGGACCGACCGAGGTCAGGCCGCCGTCTGGCTGGGCACGAAGTTCCGCGCCAGCTTGACCTTGTTCTTCGCCGCCGACCGCATCTTCAGGCGCTGGGCCCGCGGGGGCACGCCGTTGATCTCCTGGGTCGAGTAGGCGTAGATGCCGACCGCCCAGGCCATGGCGTCCAGGTTGCGGTCCAGGGCCACCCGGTCGACGTTGCCCAGGTTGTCGCACACCTGGTGGTAGCAGGGGTCGTACGCGATCCCGGCGGTGCCGCCCCACTTGGCCGCCTGCTCGGCGGTCTTGATGCCCTCGGCGCCGGTGAACAGACCACCGGCCGGGATGCCGTTGGCGATGAACTCGCCGTAGTCGGAGCGACCGTCGAAGTCGGTCCCCTCGGTCTCCACGCCGAGCCGGTCGGTGAAGAAGTCGTTGAACGTCTTCTCGATCTGCGCCGAACCGTACGGACCCGAGCCGGAGCCCTCCGCGTCGGAGTTGTCACCGTCGTAGACGAAGTAGCCGGCGTTGGGCGAGCCGACCATGTCGAAGTTCAGGTAGAGCGCGATGTCGAGCTGCTGCTCGAAGGTCAGGCTCTTCACGTACTCCGACGAGCCGATCAGTCCGAGCTCCTCAGCTCCCCACCAGGCGAAGCGGACCCGGTTGCCCACGTTCGGCGAACCGCCGAGCTTGAGGGCGACGTCGAGCAGGGCTGCCGATCCGGAGCCGTTGTCGTTGATGCCGGCGTAGACGGCGTCCAGGTGGGCACCGGCCATCACCACGTTGCTCTTCTTGCCGGTCCGGGTCTCGGCGATGATGTTGTTGCTGGTGCGGGTCTGCTCCTCGTAGCGCATGTCCACGGTGGCAGCCGTCCCGGCCAGGGCGGCGAGCGTGGTGCCGTCGGCCTGGCTGATCCCGCCCACCGGGATGGGACCGGTGTTGGTGATGGTCACGTTGGTCAGCGGACCGGCGGTGTTGTTGGAGATGACCGCGGCCACCGCGCCGGCCGCCGCTGCGTTCAGCGACTTCTGCTCGAAGGTGCAGCCGCCGCGCCGGATCAGCGCCACCGTGCCGGTGAAGTCCTGGCCGGCGAAGTCGGTGGCCTCGCAGCCGGTGGTGGCGTCCTCGGGCACGACCCGGATCGGTCCGGTGATCCCGGCGGCCGGGGTGTCGATGCTCTCGTTCATCTTGTCGATCCGGTACGCGGTGCCGCCCACGGTCAACGAGGCAGCCACCTCGACCTCGACCGGGTAGGAGAACTCCGGCGTACGGACCACGAAGCCGGCCCGTCGCAGCTGGTCGGCCACGTAGGCGACGCTGGCGTCGTACCCGGGGGCCTCCGGACGCTCGGCGTCGGGGGCGGCCCGGTTGCCGCCGTTGCGGTCGGAGATCCGCTGCAGGGCGATCAGGTGCCGGTTGGCGTCGGCGGTCTTGGTCTGGCGGACCAGCCGCTCGGCCAGTCGGGTGGCCGGGTCCGCGGCTGCTTCGGCCGGGGCGGCCAGGAAGCCGACGGACAGGGCGCCGGCGCTCAGCACGGCGACCGCCGCGGTGGCGACGCGACGGGTGGGGGAGGGTCTCATGGTGCCTCTCGGGGGGAGGTAGGTGAGGAAGCGCCGGCTGTGCCCGCGCTGTGTGACCCTGCTCACCTAAGCGACAGATTCTGTCGGGGTCAAGACCTCGGTGGTGAACAATTCCCGCTCCGGTTCGGGTGGGCGGCGAAAGAAACCGGGATCAGCTGGTGACGTCCTTGGTGGTGAACCGGGCCCAGGCCAGGGACCAGAAGACGACGGCGTACGCGGCGAAGGTCAGCAGGCCCCGCTGGATGTCCGCTGTGGCCATCGGGTCCCGCAGCAGCCCGCCGAAGGCCGTCCACCAGTGGGTCAGCAGCCACGGGTGCAACCAGGACAGCTGCTCGATGGTGTCGCAGATGATCATCATCAGGTTGACCAGCACCACCGCCACGGTGGCCCCGATCGGCTGCTCGGTGAGGGTGGACACGAACAACCCGATGGCACCCAGGGCGGCCAGGCCGCAGCCGACGTACGCGACGGTGAGCAGCAGCCGACCCACCGCTCCCGCGAACGACGTGGTGGTGCCCGACAGCAGGACCATGTCGCCGCCACCGAACAGGGCCAGCCCGATGATGCTGCCGACCAGCGCGACCAGCAGGGCGGCGGCGAACGCGAAGACGACGATGGCGGCGTACTTGACCACCAGCAGCCGGGTCCGGCCCGCGGGCACCGTCAGCAGGTAGCGAAGGGTGCCGATGTTGGCCTCACCGGCCACCGAGTCACCGGCGATGGTGGCCACCGCCAGCGGCAGGAACAGCGGCAGCTCCAGGGTGAGCGCGGCGAAGGCGACGAACAAGCCGTTGCCCAGGATGGCGTCGATGAAGTCCGGGCCGCCCCCGCCGCCGCCGGCGGTCTTGACGGCCACGGCCAGGATGATCGGTACGACGGCCAGCACGGCCAGACCGGCCAGGTTGCGCCGACGACGGAAGATCAGCTCGAGCTCGGAGACCAGGAAGCGGGTCGGCACCCAGCGGGCGGGAGCCGACGGGGCGCTGGTGTCGGCGCCGCCGAGCACCTCGGACTCAGCCACTGACCTCGAACCCTTCCCCGGTGAGCGAGACGAACACGTCCTCCAGGCTCGGCGCGATGACCTCGAAGCCGAGCACGGGGACGTCCGCCGCGACCAGCGCGGGCACCACCCGGTCCAGCTCGACGCCGCCCAGCTCCGCGGTCACGGTGGTGTGGTCGCCGCCGGCGGAGCGGTGCTGACCGCCGGTGAGACCGAGTCGGGCCAGCGTGGTCAGGGTCTCGTCGCCGGCGCCCGCGGTGGTCAGCACCCGGACGGTGGTCGCGGTGCCGGCGTGCAGGTCGGCCAGCGGCTGCTGGGCGACCAGGCGGCCCGCGTACATGACGCCGACGTGGTCGCACATCTGCTCGACCTCGCTGAGCAGGTGGCTGGAGACGAGCACGGTGGTGCCGTCCGCGGCCAGCTCGGAGACCAGGTGGCGGACCTCGCGGGTGCCTTGGGGGTCCAGGCCGTTGGTCGGCTCGTCCAGCACCAGCAGGTCCCGGGGGACCAGCAGCGCGCTGGCGATGGCCAGCCGCTGCCGCATCCCGAGCGAGTAGGCCCGGTAGCGCTTGCGGGCCGCTACCAGCAGGCCGACCCGGTCCAGGGCGGCGTCGACCCGCAGCCGACTGGTACGGGCGTCGGCGTACGGGTCGGCGGCCTCGAGGCGCCGCAGGTTGGCCCGACCGGACAGGTACGGGTGGAACGCGGGTCCCTCGACGAGGGCGCCGACCCGTCTCAGCACTGACACGTCGCTGCGGCCCGCGCCGGCCATCGACGCCCCGAGCAGGTCGACGGTGCCGGAGGTCGGGCTGATCAGGCCGAGCAGCATCCGGATGGTGGTGGTCTTGCCGGAGCCGTTGGGGCCGAGGAACCCGTACACGGCACCGGCCGGCACCTCCAGGTCCACGGCGTCGACAGCCGTCTGGCGACCGAACCGCTTGGTCAGTCCGCGGGTCCGGACCGGCGCCGAGTTGTCAGCCCCGGTGGCGGTCGGAGCCACCACGGGCGCAGACACGTCGGGGGGCGAGCTCACCCGAGGGCGTCGTAGAGGAGGTCGGGACCGACCGCGCCGGCGGCCACCCGGCCGTCGTCGGTGATGACCACCGAGAACGCGGTGCCGGCCAGCAGCCGACCCGAGCCCCAGCTGCCGGACACCTTGGGCAGCTGCGCCAGGTAGCTCTGCAGGTCCGGACCCTCACCCTGGTCGGCGCCGGTGCTGCCCTGGTCCTTCGGCAGCTTGCCGACCACGACGGTGGTCCAGCCCTCACCGACGACCGTGGGCTTCTCGCCCCGGGCCTTGTCGGTCCGGTCCTCGTTGCTCTTGTCGGCGCGGTTCTCCGGGGTCACCTCGGTGACCTCGGCCCCCTTCGGCGGGGTGAAGGCGAACTCGCCGGCGGCCGGGGTGGCGAAGTCGACCTCGGTGAAGCCGATGGCCGCCACGGGCTGCGGCCGGTCACCCGCGAAGACCTGCACCCGCAGGGCCACGTGCTCGGCCCCGTCGACCGCGATCCGGACGCTGCTGAGCAGGGAACCGGTCTGCTTGGGCCGCAGCACCAGCTCGTACGCGGGACGACCGGCCACTGTGGTGTCGGTGGCCACGCTGACCTCGGTGGTCGGCCCGACCGCGGCCAGGAACCGGGTCGCCGCCTCCTGCGGGGTCTTGGGGGCATCGGCCGGGAGCTCGCGGTCCTTCGACGCGCGGTCCGCCGGGTCGATGGTGGTGTGGGTGACGGCGTTCTCGCTGCTGGACCAGGTCCAGACGTCCTTGCCGTTGCGGATCACCGAGCTCTCGGACAGATCGCCCAGCAGGGCCACTTTCGACCTGTCGGCGCCGGCGTAGGCCACCCGGAGCGTGTGGCTGCCCGAGACCAGCGAGGAGAAGTCGTTGCCCTGGTCGCCCATGCCGGGCAGCGCCGGGATGCCGAGGTCGGCGGACTGCTGCACGGTGCCGGAGAACCCGTCGACCCGCGCTTGCTGCAGGTCGACCAGCAGCTGCTCGGCGCTGCGCGGTGGCAGCTTCTCGTCGGCGGACGCGTTCCCGGCGACCAGGGTGGTGGCGGTGATGGCGAGGACGGCGGCGAACGGCACGAGCCACCGCAACCACTGACGAGTGAGCATGGAGCCATTGTGACGCGGATCCGCCGGAATCGGAGCGGTGCGCCGGATCGAGACGTCCTGGGGCCGAGCAAGCGGCGGGCGGCCGGTCCGACGGGCGGGCCGCGTGACCGTGAGCCCCGGCTGTGACCGGCCGGACATCGGGTGTTTCAGTCTCGTCACGGTATCGGCGGTGGTGCTCGTGCCCTCTTGTGCTGCAGCGGTCCGATGTGGAGCATGAGGGAACCCGGTCACTGCCGGGGCCGCTGGTGGGATGAGTGGGGAGGCATCGTGGATGGTTTCCGGTCATCGATCGAGGTGGCGCCGCTGCAGTCGAAGGGCGCCCTCTACGGGTTCCTGCTGATCGGGCGGTGGCCCCAGGACACGGTGGAGTGGGCCAAGTTCCTCGTCCTCGCCGTGCGGATGGCGGCCGTGCCCGGTCTGCTGCCGATCAGCACGGTGTTCCGGGTCCGCGAGGAGGTCCCGGACCAGCCGCAGCCCGGCGCCGTCGGGCTGGTGGTCGCGGAGGGCTCGCTGCTGGGGGAGCACCCGCTGACGCCGGGGCAGTTCGCCCATCCGCAACCGCCGGGTCTGGTGGTCCTGCACCCGCCGTCCAGCACGTTCTCCAGCGTTCCCGACTACGAGGTGGCCTCGGGCTGCGTGTTCCTGCCGGGTCTGCCCCACCTCGGTCTGGAGCACCGGGCGGCCTGGGTCGAGGCCGACGTCGAGGGCAACGTCACCCAGCTGGTCAACCGGGTCGGGCTGGACCCGCAGGGCAACGCCGACACCGCGGCCCTGGCCCTGCTGCTGGCCGCCTGAACCCTGTTGGCCGCCTGAACCCTGTTGGCTGACCCTTGAACCCTGTTGGCTACCCGAACCACGCTGACGCACTCCTGCGTACGCTCACGCGGGCGGTGCAACGGCCGCGTCAGCCTCCGGAAGCGTGCGTCAGCCCGAGTTGATGGGGTGACCGGCGGCAAAAGCCGGTGATCCGGACGGTCCTGGCGGGCTAGAGTCCCGGGCCATGGGGCACGTGGATCTGAGTGGCGTGTCCTACGCGCTGCCGGACGGTCGGATGCTGCTCGACGACATCTCCTTCCGGGTCGGTGATGGTGCCGTGGTCGCGCTGGTCGGTCCGAACGGGGCCGGCAAGACGACGCTGCTGAAGATCGTCGCCGGCGACCTGGCCCCGATCGAGGGAACCATCTCGCGCAGCGGCGGGCTCGGGGTGATGCGCCAGTTCATCGGCAGCATCCGCGACACCACCACCGTGCGGGACCTGCTCTTCTCCCTGAGCCCGCCGCGGCTGCGGGACGCCGTGGCCGCTGTCGACCGGCTCGAGCTGGAGCTGATGAGCGACGACACCGAACCCGTCCAGCTCGCGTACGCGCAGGCCCTGGCCGACTACGCCGACGCCGGCGGCTATCTGGCCGAGGTGACCTTCGACACCTGCTGCGTGGCGGCCCTCGGGGTCGGCTTCGAGCGGGTGAAGTGGCGGGAGCTGTCGACGCTCTCCGGGGGCGAGCAGAAGCGGCTCGCGTTGGAGGCGCTGCTGCGCGGCCCCGACGAGGTGCTGCTGCTCGACGAGCCCGACAACTACCTGGACGTGCCGGGTAAGCGCTGGCTGGAGGAGCAGCTGCGGAGCACCCAGAAGACGGTGCTGCTGGTCAGCCACGACCGCGAGCTGCTGGCCGAGGCCGCGACCCGGATCGCCGCGCTGGAGCTGGGGGCGGTCGGCAACACGCTCTGGGTGCACGGTGGGGGGTACGCGACGTTCGGTGCGGCCCGGGAGGACCGGTTCGCCCGCTTCGCCGAGCTGCGTCGGCGCTGGGACGAGAAGCACGTCCAGCTGAAGGCCCTGGTCCAGAGCCTCAAGACCAAGGCCACCTTCAACGACGGGATGGCCGGTCGCTACCAGGCGGCCTGCACCCGGCTGGCCAAGTTCGAGGAGGCCGGCCCGCCGCAGGAGGTGCCGCGGGAGCAGCAGGTGTCGATGCGGCTGCGCGGCGGGCGTACCGGCAAGCGGGCGATCGTGGTCACCGACCTCGAGCTGACCGGGCTGATGAAGCCGTTCGACGCCGAGATCTGGTTCGGCGACCGGGTGGCGGTGCTCGGCTCCAACGGCTCCGGCAAGTCCCACTTCCTCCGGCTGCTGGCCCGCGGCGGATCCGATCCCGACCTCGAGCACCGGCCGGTGGAGTCGTTGGACGTGGCCCCGGTGGCGCACACCGGGTCGGCGCGCCTCGGCGCCCGCGTACGGCCGGGCTGGTTCGCCCAGACCCACCACCACCCCGAGCTCACGGGCCGCACGCTGCTGGAGATCCTGCACCGCGGCGAC
The DNA here is from genome assembly GCA_963759915.1 of uncultured Actinomycetota bacterium. GTDB lineage: Bacteria > Actinomycetota > Actinomycetes > Propionibacteriales > Propionibacteriaceae > Microlunatus. Next base: position 127,761 of record CAVXBJ010000066.1, read on the forward strand.
GAGCACCGGGACGGGATGGGCCAGGAGCAGGCGGCCCGCCGGCTGGACCGCTACGAGCTCGCGCATGCGGCCGAGCAGCGGTTCGAGCAGCTGTCCGGTGGACAGCAGGCGCGGATGCAGATCCTGCTGCTGGAGCTCTCCGGGGCGACCCTGCTGCTGCTGGACGAGCCGACCGACAACCTCGACATCTCCTCCGCCGAGGCGCTCGAGCACGGTCTGTCCCTGTTCGAGGGGACGGTGGTCGCGGTCACCCACGACCGCTGGTTCGCCCGCTCCTTCGACCGCTTCCTGGTCTTCGGGTCCGACGGCGGGGTCTACGAGGCCGACGAACCCGTCTGGGACGAGGGACGGGTGCAGCGGGTCCGCTGACCGACCTGCTCCCGCACGCCCCTCACGTCGCCGCGAGAAGGAGCAGACCCACCCCGGAGGCGCGTCCGATCGTGTGTCTGCTCCTTCTCGACCCCGAGTGGTGGGCCGGAGGGCGGATCAGGTGAGTCGGAGGGCGCTGCGCAGGCTGTCGGTGACGACCTTGGCGCCCAGCACCGGCAGCAGCGCGCCGATGAGCTTGCCCTTCAGGTTCTTGCCGTGGCGCTCGAGCCGGACCCCGACCAGGGTGCCGTCGGGGACCGACGTCAGCCGGTAGTCCCAGCGGCTGCCCTCGCCCCACACGTTGGAGTCGACGGTCCGGGCGGTGACGGTGCCGGCGTCGGCGTCCCACTCGTAGGTCACCCGCTCCCAGGTGGTGTCGTTGCCCTCGGTCACGTCGGCGTGCCCGTCGCCGAGGTCGTGCACCACCAGCCGGGAGCTGTCGACGCCGGGCCACGCCTCGGCCCGGCGGTCGCTGAAGTCGGTGATCACCCGCAGGACCTCCTCAGGTGGGAGGGGGGAGCGGACCTCGACGCTGACAACGGGCACGGGTGGAGCCTCTCGGGCGGGGGAGCGAGCGGGACCCCTGCAGGGTAGAGCGCTGGGTCGGGCCGGCGACAGAGCCCCGGCGACGGGCCCACCGTCGGCGACGCCGCACAGACGACGGAACCGCCCGCCCCTGAGGGACGAGCGGCTCCGGCGTACGGCGACGTGCGGTGCTGAGCGGGTCGGGCTCAGCGGCGGTGCATGGGGACGAAGTCGCGGTTGCGGGCTCCGGTGTAGATCTGCTTCGGTCGAGCGATCTTCTGGTCCTTGTCCTGCACCAGCTCCGACCACTGGGCCAGCCAGCCCGGCGTGCGGCCGATGGCGAAGAGCACGGTGAACATCTCCGGCGGGAACTCCAGCGCCTCGTAGATCAGGCCGGAGTAGAAGTCGACGTTGGGGTAGAGCTTGCGCTTGATGAAGTACTCGTCCTCGAGGGCGATCTTCTCCAGCTCCTTGGCGATCGCCAGCAGCGGGTTGACCCCGGTCACCTCGAACACGTCGTCGCAGGCCTTCTTGATGATGGTGGCGCGCGGGTCGAAGTTCTTGTAGACCCGGTGGCCGAAGCCCATCAGCTTCTCCTTGCCCTCCTTCACCCCCTCGATGAAACCGGGGATGTTGTCCACGCTCCCGATCCGCCGCAGCATCCGCAGCACTGCCTCGTTGGCGCCACCGTGCAGCGGGCCGTAGAGCGCGCCGACGCCGGCGGCGACCGCCGAGTAGGGGTCGACCTGCGAGGAGCCGACGGAGCGGACCGCGTTGGTGGAGCAGTTCTGCTCGTGGTCGGCGTGCAGGATGAACAGCACCTCGAGCGCCTTCACCAGCCGCGGGTCGGCCTGGTAGGTCGGCTCGCTCATCTTGAACAGCATCGCCAAGAAGTTGGCGGAGTAGGACAGCCGGTTGTCGGGGTAGACGTACGGCTTGCCCTGCTGGTGGCGGTAGACGAACGCGCCCAGGGTCGGCATCTTGGCGATCAGCCGGGTGATCTGCGCCTGCCGCACGTCCGGGTCGGCGATGGTGCCGGCGTCGGGGTAGAAGGTGGACAGCGCGCTGACCGAGGCCATCAGCATGCCCATCGGGTGGGCGTCGTAGCGGAAGCCCTCGATGAACTGCTTGCAGTTCTCGTGCAGGAACGTGTGGTAGGTGACGTCGTGCGTCCACTGGTCCAGCTGCGGCTGGGTGGGGAGCTCCCCGTGCAGCAGCAGGTAGGCCACCTCGAGGAAGGTGGAGTGCTCGGCCAGCTGGTCGATCGGGTAGCCCCGGTACTCGAGGATGCCCTTGTCGCCGTCGATGTAGGTGATGGCGCTGCGACACGATGCCGTGTTCACGAAGCCGGGGTCGTAGGTGGCGATGCCGGGATCTTCCTCGCCGGCGGTGATCTGCTTCAGATCGGCGGCGCGAATGGTCCCGTCGGTGATCGCGAGCTCGTAGTCGCGGCCGGTCCGGTTATCGCGGATGCTGAGCGTATCCGTCATAGCCGTAACCTACGCGGGCCCA
>CAVXBJ010000067.1:0-251701 GCA_963759915.1 uncultured Actinomycetota bacterium
CAGGCGAGGTTGCGGGACCTGCTGGCCCGCCACGCCGACCAACCGGATGTGTGCCCGACCCCGGAGGAGCAGGTCGTAGCGCACCAGGCGGACGACACCGATCCGTGGGCGGCGGATCTGCCCGCCGCGGGGTGGGAGACCGACCGGCACGGCAACGTCCACCAACCCGGCTTCGATGATCTCGACGACGACTGCTGGACCACCCAACACCCCGCCCCGCCCGACGGTGAGGATCCCGGGCCGGAAGAGCCGCCGGTCGAGGAGGCGGACCTCACCTGGTACCAGCGGCACCGTGACAGTCACCCGACTGCTGATCAGTCCACAGATGATGATCATCCGGTTGCCGAGACCGAAACCGAGACCGAGACCGAGCCGACGTCGGCTCCGGTCCCGGCCGCGTTCACCCGCCCGCCGGCTGGTGCCCGGTTCGATCTGCGGCCGTTCCGCCCGGCTGAGCAAGCCTGTGGTCCCCGGGTGGTGATCCACGTTCATGTCGCCGATCAGACTCTGGTGCAGCAGCACGGGGTGGTCCGCACCGCCCACGGGCCGGTCACCGTGGACCAGTTCCGGCACTGGCTGACCCAGGCCGACCCGACGATCACGATCCGACCCGTGCTGGACCCCGCGGCCACCGCGGCGGTGGACGCCTACGAGATCCCGCAACGGCTGCGGCAGGCGATGGTGGTGCGGCATCCCGGGTCGGTGTGGCCGTTCAGTCCCGCCACCACCATCAGCACCGGCGGTCGGCTCGACCTGGACCACACCATCCCGCACACCAAGAAACGGGCCACCCGGGCAGACCGCCCTGGGGAATCTCGGGCCGTTGACCCGGACCGAGCACCGGGCGAAGACCCTGGGCGGTTGGCAAGCCCGACAACCCGACTGCGGCACCTACCTGTGGCGCTCACCCGAGGGACTCATCGCCCTCACCACCAACCAAGGCACCCTCCTGCTCGGCGACCGCCACTGGGCCCACCAGGTCTGGAACACCGCCGCGCATTGACGACCGCGTCGGTGCCGGTTCCGGCGGCTACCGGAACGGTTGGACGTGCTCCCTGGAGCGCACCGGCGCCGACCGGGCCTGGCGCATCACCGATTCCGGGAACGCGTGATCACAGGATCGCGCTCCGCGGCCGCTGATAGAGCCGATGCGTACGGCAGGTGGCCGCGCCGTCGTCGTCCCCGGCTCCGTACGCCGTCGACCCCGACTCGAACAGCACGTACAGGTTCGACGTCGCGTTGGTCGCCGAGCTCGGCGCCCAGGTGATCCCCTGCGACATGTTGGGCATCGCGCTGGATCGTTGCGACCAGGTGGTCCGGTTGACCACGGTGAGGTAGCTGAACCGAGTCCGGCCGAAGGAACGGCTGAACACGAACTGCTTGTCGGTGACCGCCAGACCCTGCACCAGCGTGGGCGTCGGGTACGCCACCCGGGTCTTCTTGATCAGGACACCCTTGGACGTGGTGTCGTAGCGGTAGACCCGGTCGTTCTCGAAGTCACCGACGAACAGCCGGCCCCGGTGGAACGACGCGTACGACGCCGCGGCTGTCGTATAGGTCGGCGAGTTCGGCAGGGTCGCGGTGTTCTTGGTCCTGGCGATCTTCGTCAGCGGGATGCGGGTGACCCTCGGCTTGCCCTCGGTGGTCGCGACGTACAGGTTGCCGCGACCGACCGCCAGCCCACCGGCATGACCGCCGCGGGGGACGTCCTTGGTGTGGAAGTAGATCGTCTTGATCCGGGTGCCGGCCAGGCTGCTGACGGTGAGCATCGAACGGTACTTCTGCGCGGCCGCCACCCCGTCCCGACCGTCGTAGTAGGACACGAAGAGCCACTTGCGACTCGGGTCGTACGCCAGACCCTGCGGCACCCAGCGCGTCTCGTCGGCGAACAGCGTCTTCGGCATCGGGTTCCAGTCCCGGTAGAACGCCGGGAAGTCTGCACAGCTCTTGGCCTGCGGGAAGGTCGCCGTGGCGGCCTCGGCCGGAGCCGGACCGGTCACCGCCCCCACGGCGGCGGTGACCACGGTCACGATCCCGATGATGATCGACTTCCCACGCACAGGTGCTCCTTCGCTCGATGATGCGGTGATCTGATGGCACCCTAAGCACTGGGGAGGTCGCCGGCCTCGCCGCCGCTGGGAAGTCGAGGAGACATGGACACGACATCCGAGGGCCCCGACCCCAGCAGCACCGCGGTCGCGGGCGACGCCTCACCCTGGGCCCCGCTGCGCAATCCCTGGTTCCGGTGGCTGTGGCCCGCGATGCTGGTCGCGTACCTCGGCGTCTGGATGCAGACCGTGGGAGCCCAGTGGCAGCTGGTCAACGCTCCGGGAGCCGGCGGGATGGTGGCCCTGGTGCAGACCGCGGCCATGCTGCCGATCATGCTCTTCGCCCTGCCGGCCGGAGTGCTCGCCGACGTCTTCGACCGGCGATGGCTGATGTTCACCGTCCAGGTGTACGTCTTCGTGGTCGCCGGGATCCTTGCCGTGCTGACCGCTGCCGGTCTCACCACGCCGACGGTGATGCTGCTCTTCACGTTCCTGCTCGGTGTCGGTGGTGCCGTCCTGCTCCCCGCCTGGCAGTCCGTGATCCCCGAGCTGGTGGGACGCGACCAGGTGGGTGCCGCCACCCGGCTGGACATGGTGGGGGTCAACGTCGGCCGCTCGATCGGCCCGGCGCTCGCCGGCGTCGTCATCGCGGTCGGCGCGGTCTGGCACGTGTTCGCCCTGAACGCGCTCTCGGTCGTGTTCCTGGCGGTCGTCCTCCTGGTTTGGAAGCGTCAGCCGCCACCGGGTCCGCGTCCCACCCGGGAACGCTTCGTGCCGGCGCTGCGGGCCGGTGCCCGGTACGTCCGGCACGAGCCGGTGGTGCGGCGGATCCTCCTCCGCGTCATCTTCTTCATCGTGCCCGCCTCGGTGATGTGGGCCCTCCTGCCGCTGGCCGCCCGGGATCGCCTGGGCGTCGAGGCCGGCGGCTACGGCGCGCTCTTCGGCGCCCTCGGGGTGGGCGCCGTCGTCGCCGCCCTCGCCGTGGGTCGGCTGCGCGACCGGCTGTCCACCAACGCCTTGTTGGCGATCTCGACCGCCTGCTACGCGGGTGCCCTCGTCGTGGTCGTGGCGGTGCCGGTGTTCGTCCTGGCCATGGCGGCCCTGGTCGTCGCCGGCATGGCCTGGGCGGCGGTGATCTCCACCTTGATCGCGGAGCTGCAGGTCTTCCTGCCCAGTTGGGTCCGCGCCCGGGCCCTGGCGGTCTACCTGGTGATCTTCACCGGGTCGCAGGCCCTGGCGTCGGTGGTCTGGGGCCAGGTCGTCGATCTGGTGGGGGTGCTGTGGACCTTCGTCGCCGGGGCGGGGCTCGTCGTCGTCGGCACCCTGGCCGGCGCGGTCTGGCGGCTGCCGGAGACCGGTCACCTCAGCAACGAGGCAGCCATCTACTGGCCCGACGCCCGGCTGGCCGTCGAGCCCCCGCCGTCGACCGGGCCGGTGCTGATCACGGTCACGTACACCGTCGGCAGCGAGCGCCAGGCGGCGTACCTGGCGGCCATGCAGGAGCTGCGTCGCTCCCGCCGCCGCAGCGGCTCGACCCGCTGGGAGCTCTACCACGACGCCGAGTACCCCGACCGCTACGTCGAGGTCTTCCAGGTCGGGTCCTGGGAGGAGCATCTGCGCCAGCACCAGGGCCGGCTCACCCGCACCGACCAGCAGATCGAGGAGGCGGCGTTGGCGTTCTCCGACCCGCCGGCGTCCGCCCAGCACTACCTGCCACCGCAGGTCCTGCCGTGAGCGAAGCCGCCGTGAGCGACTCGCGCAGCTCACTCGCCTGCGCAGCCGCGCTCCACGACCACGCCCGTCTGGCGGTACCGCTGTTCAGTCGGTCGGGCGTCAGCCGATCGCCGGCCGCAGAGCGGCCACCTTCGCGCCGGTGAACGTGATCATGGTCGGGCTGTCGGCCGGGCCGGGGAGGCCGTCGGCGCCGTGGTACATCCCCGGCACCACGACCAGGTCGCAGGGAACGCCCGCCGCGCGCAGCCGGTCGGCGTACTCGACGTCCTCGGCGTGGAACAGATCGAGGTCGCCGACGCCGATCCACGCGGGCGGCAGCCCGGACAGGTCGCTGCGCCGGGCGGCCACGGCGTACTCCGGGGCCTCGTCCGCGACCGGGGCACGACCGATGTAGGACGTCCAGCCGAACCGGTTGGACGCCGGGCTCCAGATGAACTCGCCGGTGCCCCCGTGATCGGCCCGCAGCACCGTGCGGTCATCGAGCATGGGGTAGACGAGCAGCTGGAAGCACAGGTCGACCTCGGCACGGTCGTGGGCGAGCTGGGCCAGGCAGGCGGCCAGGCCGCCGCCGGCACTGTTGCCGCCGACCGCGATCCGGTCGCGGTCGACACCGAGGTCCTCGGCGTGATCATGGATCCAGCGCAAACCGGCGTAGCAGTCCTCGATCCCTTCCGGGAAGGGGTTCTCGGGCGCAAGCCGGTAGTCGACCGACACCACGAGCACGTCGAGCTCCTCGGCGAACATCGCGCAGTCACCGTGGCTCATCTCCACGTCGCCGATCACGAAGCCACCGCCGTGGATCCAGTAGAGCACCCCGGTCGGACGGCTGCGATCGGCCCGCTCGTAGAGGTGGACCCGCACATCCGGCCGGCCGTCGCGTCCCGGCACGGTCCGCACGTCGTGCCGGATCCGGGGCGGGAACCGGTACGGGGCACTCGGCAGCCCACGGACGAAGCGGGCGATCCCGGCGCTGGTGAGGTGGAGGGGGAGGAACATCACCGGATACCGCAGTTCCTCGGCCACGGCCGCGGCGGCGGCCTTCTTGCGCCGCACGAGCGGGGCGACGCGGACGGCGCCGGCGACGGCGGCGAGGGCCAGGGCTCCAGTGGCGAGGCGATTCACCTCCGCACCGTACCTGCGCCCCGCGGCTCGTCCTACCCTGGCCAGGTGTCGAGCAACGAGCGTCCAGCCACGCTGATCACCGGGGGCAGCCGCGGGATCGGCGCCGCCATCGCGCGCCGGTTGGCCCGGGACGGGCACGACCTCGCCCTCACCTACCGCGAACGTCGGGACGAGGCCGACGCCGTGGCCGCCGAGTGCCGCGAGCTGGGCGCACGCGTCGTCCTGCTGCAGGCCGACCTCGCCGATCTCGACCGAGCCGCGTCGATCGTCGCGGAGGCGGTCGCCGGGCTCGGGCAGCTGACCGGGCTGGTCAACAACGCCGGCATCACCGGACGCATCGGCACCGTTCCTGGAGACGACCACCGAGGAGTCCGAGCTGGTCTTCCGGATCAACGTGCTGGCCCCGTTGGTGATCACCCGCCTCGCCATCGCCCACCTGCGAGCGCACGGCGGCGGGTCGATCGTGAACATCTCCTCGGGTGCGGCCACCACCGGAGCGGCGCACACCTACATCCCGTACGCCATGAGCAAAGCGGCGCTGAACCTGCTGACCATCGGCGCCGCCAAGGAGTTCGCCGCCGAGGGCGTGCGGGTGAACACGGTGTCACCGGGCACGACCTTCACCGAGATCCACGCCGCCGCGGGCCGGCCGCACGCTCCCGAGGAGCGGGCGCCGGGCCTGCCGATGGGGCGGGCCGCCTACCCCGACGAGATCGTCGGCGCCGTGGCGTACCTGCTGTCCGACGACGCTTCCTACACCAACGGGGCGGACATCCGGATCACCGGCGGCTGAGCCCCGTTCGGCCGGACATCCGGACTACACCAGGCTCAACGCCAGCGCGCAGAACATCGAGTCGGCCCAGCTGAACCACGGTCGGGTGAACGCCGAGTCGTCGTCGACGTCGAATCCCTCGTGCACGTGGCCGGTGCCGGCGGTCGTCGAGGCGATCAGGTGCAGCAGCTCGAGCGCACGCTCGGGTGATTCGGAGGTCAAGCCCTCGACGGCCAGCGCGATCGGCCAGACGTACCGCTCCGGGGTGTGCGGGCTGCCGACGCCCGCGGCGACCCGCCCGCGGTAGTAGAACGGGTTGTCCTCGGACAGGACGAAGGCCCGCGTCCGCCGATAGCGCGGATCGTCGACGGCGATGCCGGCCACCAGGGGCAGCGACAGCAACCCGGGCATGTTGGCGTCGTCCATCAGCAGGTGCTGACCGAGCCCGTCGACCTCGTACGCCCAGATCTGGCCGTGGTCGTCGTGCTCGACCAGGCCGTGCGTCGCGACCCCGTCGGACAACCGGTCCGCCAAGGCGGCGGCCTCTCGCACCAGCCCGTCGTCGCCGCCGGCCGCCGGCACGAGATCGCCGAGCAGTCGCAGACAGTGGACCGCCATCAGGTTGCCAGGCACGTGGTACCCGTACGTGCACGCGTCGTCACTCGGCCGGAAGCCGGCCCAGGTCATCCCGGTGGGTCCGACCGGCGTGCCGCGGCCGTCCCGCGTCAAGGTGTCGATGGCCACCGTGTCGGGCCTGACGAAACGGTAGTCCGACCGCTCCTCGTGCTCCGTCTCCCGGTCCAGCGTCGCCACGGCCGCACGTGCCGCGGCGAGGAAGGTGGCGTCGAGGTGATCGGTCCGCCCCGTCGCCGACCAGACCTGGTGGGCCAGCAGGAAGGGGAAGCAGAGGGAGTCGATCTCGTACTTGCGCTCCCACAGCCACGGGTCGTCGGACAGGTCACGAGGCTCGTGGCAGCGGCCGTTGGCCTCGATGTTGAAGGCGTTCGCGTACGGGTCGTGGCGCAGGTAGGCCAGCTGGCGCCGGACGATCCCGACCAGCAGATCGGCGAGCGGCCCGTCGGGGGAGTCCTGGGCGATCCGCAGGTACGGCAGCATCTGGGTGGCCGAGTCGCGCAACCACATCGCCGGGATGTCGCCGGTGATGACGAACACGCTCCCGTCCTCGAGCACGTGCAGGGTCCGGGCCAGCGTCCTGATCATGGCGTCGGCGAAGAGCTGAGCGGGCGCCTCCCCGGCGACGGTGGCCACCCGCGAGCGCCAGTGCTCGAGGACGTCCGGTGGCAGCAGCAACGTGGGATCGGGGCGCGTGGTGGTCACCGCCCGATCGTGCCAGACATCGCTACCCGGCCGCGACGGCCTCGATCTCCACCAGCTGCTCGGGCGGGAGGCGCCCGTCAGCCGGCTCCGTGGTCACCGGCAGCGGTCGGGCCGCCGGCGCGATCAGACCGGCGACGACGACCAGCGCCAGCACGGCGACGAAGGAGTGCAGCAGTCCGACGTGCTCACCGAGCAGCGCCAGCACCGGCGGACCGAACAGGAACGCGGCGTACCCGACGGTGGCCGCGGCGCCGACCCGGGCGGCAGCGGTCCGCGGGTCGTCGGCCGCGGCGGACATGCCGACCGGCAGGCCGAGCGACGTGCCGAGACCCCACAGGGCGATGCCGAGGGCGGCGGTGACCGCGCTGGGACCGAAGATCGTGATGGTCAGCCCCACGGCGGCGACCAGGGCCGACGCGCGCAGGGTGGCGACGCGTCCGAAGCGGTCGATCAGCAGGACCCCGCACAGGCGCCCGACGGTCATCGTCACCACGAAGATGCCGAACATCGCCGCGCCGACGGTCTCGCTGACGCCGTACCCGTCCACCGTGGCCAGCGGCAGCCAGTCCTCGGCGGCTCCCTCGGCGAAGCCCATGCCGAGCACCATCAGGCCGATCAACAGGGTCCGCGGATCCTTCCACACGGCCAGCCGCTCCGTACGGGACAGCTTCGGCTGGGCACCGGTCGCCCGACCGACGCCGTCCGGGACGAGGCGGACGGCCGGGATGACGGCGCCGACCAGGATCACCGCCGCCACCGCCAGGTGGACACCGACCGAGACCCCGAGGACCGTGGCGAGCACGCCGAGGGCGGCACCGGTCAGGGTGCCGATGCTGTACATGGCGTGGAAGATCGGCATCACGGTGCGACCGAGCAGCCGCTCGTTGGCGGCGCCGGCGACGTTCATCGACACGTCGCAGGTGCCGAAGCCGAGGCCGAAGACGAGCAGCCCGGCGAACACGACGGCGGAGGACGCCAGACTGGCACCGAGCGCCACCACGACGAGACCGACCGCAGCGGTGAGCAGCGCGGTCCGGATCACCGGTCGGGCGCCGAAACGACCGATCAGGGCGCCGGCCGAGACGAGACCGACGATGGCGCCGCCGGCGATGGCGAAGATCAGCCAGCCCATGTGACCGGTGGAGGCCCCGAGTTCGTCCCGGACGGCCGGGGTGCGGGACACCCAGGCGGCGAGGGCGAACCCGCAAGCGGCGAAGACGACGAACATGGCGTTGCGCCAGACGCGGGCGGCGTCGCCGGTGCGGTGGGTGGGGCCGATGCGCGCGGGGCGCAGCGTGGACATGATGGAGAACCTCGGTGTGTCGATGGGAGCGGCCGCCGGTGACGGCACTTGTACGATCGTACAGATTTCGTGTACGTACGTACAACTCCGGCACGAGCGAGGCTATTCCCGCGCCGGTAGCCCGCTCAGCAGGTCGAGCGCGCGACGGATCTCGGGGCCGTCGCTCGACTCGCGGGCCAGACCGCGATAGGTGAAGAGCCCCTCCACGTAGGTGTCGATCAGGCGCGCCGTGACAGGGTCGAAGAAGCGCGCGAGGGCCTGCTGGCTCCGGGCGAACCAGGCCTCGACCAAGCTGGCGATCTCGGGTCGACGGATGGCGTAGGCGTAGAACTCGTAGCTGAGGGCCAGCTCGCTTGGATCCTGGAAGTCCCAGAGCATGAAGTCGGTGATCGCGGTGATCGCCTCCTCCGGCGACCGGGCCGGCGCGAGTCGCGACTCGAACCGCTCCGAGATCCGGTCGGCGAACCGGCCGAACGCGGCCCCGAGCAGGTCGCCCAGGTCGGCGAAGTAGTACGTCGTCGAGCCCAGCGGCACCCCGGCCGCGGACGCCACCCGCCGGTGGGTGGTGCCGGCGACCCCGTGTTCGGCGATCACCCCGAGCGCGGTGTCGATCAGCAGGTCGCGGCGAGACACCGGGCCACGACGGCTGGCGGCTGCGGGCATGGGGCAACGCTAGCCTGCGTCGCCACCTGTCGGATTTCCTGTGGTGGACAGCAAGATCTTCGTTGGTCGGGCTCGCCGAGGACATCATTGACGGCGGGTGTCCTGGCTCCTAGGTTCCGCGTATGAGCACCGAGTCAGGTCTACCAGCGCAGCGTGGACGGTGGTCTGATGTGACCGTGGGCAAGCAGGAGGTCGCATCCTGAACGTCGTTCCCTCGTACGCCAGTGGCACCTCGGTGGTGCCGCTGCTCGGTGACACCATCGGGGCCAACCTCGACCGCACACTGGACCGGGTGGGGCCCGACCACGAGGCCCTGGTCGAGTGCGCGACCGGTCGACGGTTCACCTACGGGGAGCTGGTCGCCGAGATCGACGCCTGCGCCCTCGGCCTCGATGCTCTCGGGGTGCGCAAGGGCGACCGGGTGGGCATCTGGGCGCCGAACTGTGCGGAGTGGGTGTTCGTCCAGTACGCGACGGCGAAGCTGGGGGCGCTCCTGGTCAACATCAACCCGGCGTACCGGACCGGCGAGCTCGCGTACGTGCTGCAGCAGTCGGGCATCTCGCTGCTGGTCAGCGCGCCGGGCTTCAAGACCAGTGACTACCGCGCCATGATCGCCGAGGTGCGCGTCGACTGCCCGGCGCTGCGGGAGGTGATCATCATCTCCGACCCGGCCTGGCAGCGGCTGCTGACCGACGGGCGGTCCGGTGATCACGAGGTGCTGGTCGAGCGATCCCGTCACCTGTCGGCCGACGACCCGATCAACATCCAGTACACCTCCGGCACCACCGGGTTCGCCAAGGGCGCCACCCTCACCCACCACAACCTGCTGAACAACGGCTACCTCACCGGTCTCGGCTGCGCCTACACCCAGGACGATCGGGTCTGCATCCCGGTGCCGTACTACCACTGCTTCGGCATGGGCATGGGCAACCTGGGCTGCACGTCGCACGGCGCCACCATGATCATCCCGGCGCCGAGCTTCGACCCGGCCCTGACCCTGCGGGCCGTGCAGGACGAGCGCTGCACCAGCCTGTACGGGGTGCCGACGATGTTCATCGCCGAGCTGGAGCTCCCCGACATCGCCGCCTATGACCTCGGCAGCCTGCGGACCGGCATCATGGCGGGATCCCCGTGCCCGGTCGAGGTGATGGAGCGGGTGGTGGACCAGCTCGGGATGGCCGAGGTGACGATCTGCTACGGGATGACCGAGACCTCACCGGTGTCCACCCAGACCCGCATCGACGACGACCTGGAGCGGCGGACGTCGACCGTCGGTCGGGTGCAGCCGCACCTCGAGGTGAAGATCGTCGACCCCACCACCGGGCTGACGGTTCCCCGTGGTGAGCCGGGAGAGTTCTGCACCCGGGGCTACTCGGTGATGCTGGGCTACTGGAACGAGCCGGAGCGCACCGCCGAGGTGATCGACGGGGCCCGCTGGATGCACACCGGTGACCTCGCGGTGATGGACGACGACGGCTACCTCAACATCGTGGGTCGGATCAAGGACATGGTGATCCGGGGCGGGGAGAACATCTACCCGCGGGAGGTCGAGGAGTTCCTGATCACCCATCCCGACGTGGTCGACGCGCAGGTGATCGGGGTCCCCGACGAGCGCTTCGGGGAGGAGCTGATGGCCTGGCTCCGGTTGCGGCCCGGCGCCGAGGCCCTGACCGCTGAGAGCCTGCGGGCCTTCTGTCGCGGCACGATCGCGCACTACAAGATCCCGCGGTACGTCAAGATCGTCGACGAGTTCCCGATGACGGTCACCGGCAAGATCAGGAAGGTCCAGATGCGGGCCATCTCGGTCACCGAGCTGGGTCTGGAGCGTGCGGCCGGTCTCCGCCACTGAGGCAACTGGCTCGCCCGAGCCCTGCGACGCTAGATTCGGTCCGTGAGCGTCGGCGACGAGATCACCGTACGGCGGGAGGTCGCCGGGCGGATGGCGCAGGCCGCCCTGCTGTGGCTGGATCAGCTGGACCCGGACCAGCGACGGATCGCGGTGGGGGCGGTGCCCGGCGATGACCCGTCCGACGGCGAGCGGCGGCGCTGGTTCTACACCCCGACCGACCACGGCGGGCTGACCTTCCACCAGCAGCGACCGGCTCAGCAGCGGGCGGCGATGCGCCTGGTCTCCACCGGACTCTCGACACCGGCGTACGTGACCGTGGCGACGACCATGGGACTGGAGAACGTCCTCGACCAGATCGAGGGCTTCGTGACCAGGTTCGACCGGGAGCGGGGCCGCGACCCGGGGCTGTACTACCTGCGGGTGTTCGGTGATCCCGAGGGTTCCGCGCCCTGGGGTTGGCGGTTCGGGGGCCACCACGTGTCGCTCAACAACCTCGTGGTGGATGGAGCGATGGTCTCCTCGACACCCCTGTTCCTGGGCGCCGACCCGGCCTCGTCGCCGCTGCTCGGTGGGGCCGTCAACCGCCCGCTGGCCCGGGTGGAGGATCTCGGACGAGAGCTCGTCTCGAGCCTGCGTGGCGACGCGGCACGGCAGGCGATCCTGCTGGCCAAGGCGCCGTCGGACGTCGTCACCGCGAACCGGACCGTCGTCTCCGACGGTGATCAGGTGATCCCGTTGGCCGGCGTCTGGCGGGATGAGCGCTTCGCCGACCCGCTCGAGCAGGCCAAGCTCGAGACCCTCAGCGACACGATCGACGAGAACGCCGGGCTGACCACCGATGAGCAGGTGACCGTGTCATACACCTCCGCACCCAAGGGCGTCGCCGCGGCCGACCTGGACGCGGACCAGCGGGTGATCCTGCGGGCCCTGCTGGGCACCTACCTGGATCGGGCGCCGGAGGGTCTGTCGCCGGCACCGGCGTACGCCGACGACCGCACGCTCGATGCGGTGCACGTCGCCTGGGCGGGTTCGCTCGAACCGGGCCAACCGCACTACTACCGGCTGCAGGGTCCGGGGCTGCTGATCGAGTGGGACAACACGCAACGGGGAGCCAACCACGCGCACTCGGTGTGGCGGGATCCATCCTCCGACTTCGGGCTCGACGTGCTGGCCCGGCACCGGGCGGATCACCACAGCCAGTGAGCGTCAGGGGCGGTGCGCCGGGCTCACACGACGATCGAGACCATCCGTCCCGGCACCACCACGACCTTGCGCGGACGTGTGCCGGCCAGCAGGGCGATCACCCGGTCGTCGGCCAGGGCCGCGGCTTCCACCGTGGCCGGGTCGGCGTCGGCGGCCACCTGGATCCTGGCCCGCACCTTGCCCTTGAGCTGGATCGGGTAGTCCACGGTCTCGACCGCCAGCAGCGCCGGATCCGCCACGGGGAAAGGATGGCGGGCCAGCGAGGTGTCGTGGCCCAGCCGCTGCCAGAGCTCCTCGCACACGTGTGGCGCCAGGGGTGCGGTCATCAGGACCAGCGGCTCGACCACCGACCGCGACGCCGCGCCACCGGCCTTGATCAGGTGGTTCGACAGGGTGATCAGCTTGGCGATGGCGGTGTGGTAGCTCAGCTGCCGGTAGTCCCGGTCCACCCCTTCGATGGTGCGGTGCAGCAGCCGCTCGGTCGCCGCGTCGGGTCTCGCGCCGTCGACGACCAGCTCGCCGGTCTGCTCGTCGACGACCAACCGCCACAGCCGTTGCAGGAAGCGCTGCGCACCGACCACGTCGCGGGTCTGCCAGGGCCGGGACACGTCCAGCGGGCCCATTGCCATCTCGTACACCCGGAAGACGTCGGCCCCGTAGCTCTCGCAGATCTCGTCGGGAGTGACCACGTTGTTGAGCGACTTGCCCATCTTCCCGTACTCGCGGCGGACCGGTCGTCCCTGGTGCGCGAAGGATCCCCGAGGATCCTCGACGACCTCCTCGGCGGGCACGTAGACCCCGCGCTCGTCGGCGTACGCGTAGGCCTGGATGTAGCCCTGGTTGAACAGCCGCCGGTACGGCTCCTCGCTCGAGACGTGGCCGAGGTCGTGGAGGACCTTGTGCCAGAACCTGGCGTAGAGGAGGTGCAGGACGGCGTGCTCGACCCCGCCGACGTAGAGGTCCACCCCACCGGTGTCGTCGGGACGCGCGGGATCCTTGCCCATCCAGTAGCGCTCGTTCACCGGGTCGCAGAACGCGTCGTCGTTACCGGGGTCGGCGTAGCGCAGCTCGTACCAGCACGACCCCGCCCACTGCGGCATCACGTTCAGCTCCCGGGTGTAGGTCTGCTCACCGTCTCCCAGATCCAGTCGTACGGTGGCCCACTCCGTCGCTCGACCGAGCGGCGGCGTGGGCTCGCTGAGTGCGTCCCCGGGATCCAGCCGGGTGGGGGTGAAGTCGTCCATCGCGGGCAGGGTCAGGGGCAGCATGCTGTCGGGCAGGGCGTGGGCAACGCCCTCGGCGTCGTGGACGATCGGGAACGGCTCGCCCCAGTAGCGCTGCCGGGAGAACAGCCAGTCCCGCAGCTTGTACTGGGTCTCGGCTCGCCCGTGACCCTTCTGCTGCAGCCAGTCCGTGATGATCATCTTCGCCCGGTCGATCCCGAGACCGTTCAGCGAGATCTCCTCGTTCGCGGAGTTGATCGCCTCGCCGTCGCCGGTGAACGCCTCGTCGCCCGGATGATCCTCCGGCGGAGCGACTGTCCGGATCACCGGCAGACCGAAGAGCCCGGCGAACGCGTGGTCCCGGACGTCCTGGCCCGGCACGGCCATGATCGCGCCGGTCCCGTAGCCCATCAGCACGTAGTCCGCGACGAAGATCGGGACCACCTCGCCGTTCACCGGGTTGATCGCCGACGAGCCGAGGAAGACACCGGTCTTCTCCCGGTTCTCCTGCCGGTCGAGGTCGGACTTGCCGGCGGCGTCTCGACGGTAGGCGGCGACCGCCTCGGCGGGGCTGACGGCGGCCCCGGTCCACCGGGTGTCGGTCCCCGCCGGCCACGACTCCGCCACGACCGCGTCCACCAGCGGGTGCTCGGGGGCGAGGACGACGTAGGTGGCGCCGAAGAGCGTGTCCGGTCTGGTCGTGTAGACCTCGATGGACTCGGGCGAGTCGACCACGCCGAACCGGACCCGGGCGCCGGTCGAGCGACCGATCCAGTTCCGCTGCATGATCTTGACCGACTCCGGCCAGTCCAGCCGGTCCAGATCGTCGATCAGGCGGTCCGCGTACGCGGTGATCCGCATCATCCACTGGCGCAGGGTGCGCCGGAAGACCGGGAAGTCGCCGATCGCGCTGCGCCCGTCGGGAGTCACTTCCTCGTTGGACAGCACGGTGCCCAGGCCCGGGCACCAGTTGACCGGGCCCTCCGCGGCGTACACGAGCCGGTGCCGGTCGAGCAGGGCGGCCCGCTCCACCCGGTCCAGGTCGGCCCACGCCCGCTCGCCCGGCACCGGTCGCGCCCCGGCCTCGAACGCGGCGACCAGCTCGGCGATCGGCCGCGCCCGCTGCCGGTCGGTGTCGTAGAACGCGTCGAACAGCCGGGTGAAGATCCACTGGGTCCAGCGCACGAACGCCGGATCGGTGGTGGCCACGCTGCGTCGCTCGTCGTGGGCGAACCCGAGCCGCCGCAGCTGGGCCCGGTAGCGCTCGATGTTCTGCTCGGTGGTGACGGCCGGGTGGGTGCCGGTGCGGATCGCGTACTGCTCGGCGGGCAGTCCGAAGGAGTCGAAACCTATGGTGTGCAGCACGTTGTGCCCGGTCATCCGCAGGTAGCGGCCCCAGACGTCGGTGCCGATGTAGCCGAGCGGGTGCCCGACGTGCAGCCCGGCACCCGAGGGGTAGGGGAACATGTCGAGCACGTACGTCTTGTCGGCCGGCAGGGGAGCGCCGTCCGCCGGCGCCAGGTCGCCGACGGGATTGGCCGCGTGGAACGTCCCCTCGCGGGACCAGCGGTCCTGCCAGGCGGTCTCGATCCGGCCGGCGAGAGCGGCGGTGTAGCGGTGCGGCGGGCTGTCGGGCACAGGTGTACTCATCGGGGCCTCCTCGGCTCACCCTACTGAGACGGTGCCGCGGGCCGGGGTCGCGACGGCGTACGAGATCCACCGCGGCATCCGGCTGCCCCCCACCGTGCTCTGAGCCGGTCCGCCCCGAGGCCCGGGGGCTGTCGACAGCCATGGGGCATAGTGACGCGCGTGGACATTGCGGTGCTCGATGACTACGCCGGCGTCGCTCTGGAGCTGGCGGACTGGTCCCGGTTGCGGGCCCAGGGTCGGGTCGACGTCTTCGCCGATCACGTGGTCGACGTCGATGCGCTGACGCAGCGCCTGGCGCCGTACGAGGCGGTGGTGCTGATGCGGGAGCGCACCCCGTTGCCGGCCGCCGTCATCGACCGGCTGGATCGGCTCCGGCTGATCGTGACGACCGGCCGCCGCAACCCGGTGATCGACGTGGCGGCGGCGAACCGGCGGGGGATCGTGGTCAGCCACACCGACGGGATCTCCTCGTCCACGGTCGAGCTCACCTGGGCGCTCATCCTGGCGCACAGTCGGCACCTGGTGGGCGAGGTCGGCGCGCTGCGGGCCGGCGGCTGGCAGTCGACGCTGGGCCGCGATCTCGCCGGGGCGACCCTGGGTGTGCTCGGACTGGGCCGGATCGGCGGCAAGGTCGCCGAGGTCGGCGTCGCGTTCGGGATGGACGTGCTGGCCTGGAGCGGGACCCTGACGCCCGAGCGCGCGGCGGAGTCGGGAGCGGCCTCGGTGACCTTCGAGGAGCTGCTCGACCGGTCCGACGTGGTCACCGTCCACCTGCCGTTGAACGCCCAGACCCGCCACCTGCTGGGCGCCGCGGCCCTGGCGACGATGAAGCCGACCGCGCTGCTCGTCAACACCTCCCGCGGGCCGATCATCGACGGCGTCGCCCTCCGCGAGGCGCTCGCCGCCGGCCGTCCGGCCGGGGCGGCGATCGACGTGTTCGACGTGGAGCCGCCCGTCGACGACCCGCTGCCGGCGACGCCGGGGATCCTGGCCACCCCGCACCTGGGCTACGTGACGACGAACGGTCTGCGGGTCTTCTACGCCGGAGCGGTCGAGGACATCGAGGCCTACCTGTCCGGTGCCCCCATCCGGGTGGTGGAGGCCCCGCCTGAGCGGGGACCCGGAGCATGACCCGACGCGGTTGGGTGCTGTTCGCGACCCTGAGCCTGTTCTGGGGCATCCCGTACCTGTTCATCCGGATCGCCGTCGCCGAGCTCGATCCGGTGGTGGTCGCCTTCGGACGGACCGCCCTCGGGGCCCTGCTGCTGCTGCCCTTCGCGCTGCGCTCGAAGGCGCTGCGGCCGCTGCTGACGCACTGGCGCTGGCTGCTGCTCTACACCGGACTGGAGATCGTGGGTCCCTGGGTGCTGCTGGGGCACGCCGAGACCCGACTGACCAGCTCGACCACCGGTCTGCTGATCGCGATGGTGCCGATCGTGGCCGCGATCATCCTGACCGCGACGGGCCAGGACCGGCTCGGCCCGCGGCGGATCGCGGGTCTGCTGATCGGCCTGGCCGGGGTCGCTCTCCTCGTCGGGCTGGACGTGCACGTCGGGGACTTCGTGGCGATCCTGCAGATCCTGGGCGTGGTCATCGGGTACGCGATCGGACCCATCATCATCAGTCGCCAGCTCGCCGACCTGCCGCCGATCGGGGTGATCACGGCGTCGCTGCTCATCGCCGCGGTGGTCTACACGCCGTTCGCGGTCGTGCTGCGGCCGGCCTCGGTGAGCCAGGCCGCCCTCGGCTCGGTCGTGGTGCTCGCCGTGGTCTGCACCGCCGGCGCGTTCCTGGTCATGTTCGCCCTGATCGCCGAAGCCGGTCCGGCGCGGATGACCCTGATCACCTACGTGAACCCCGCCGTGGCCATCTTGCTGGGGGCCCTGATCCTCGACGAGCCGATCACCACCGGACTGATCCTCGGCTTCCCGCTGATCATCATCGGGTCGATCCTCGGCACCTGGCGGAGCACGCCGCCCGAGGCGACCGGGGTGGGTTCTCGGGTGCCCGTTCGCACCGAGCAGGGCGACCTGCTGTAGGCATCCGCGACCCACCTGCCCACCGATCAGCGGAGAGGCACCGTCACCTCACGCGGGTGACAGCATGAGCCCGTGGACATCGCCCTCAGCATCCTCGCCATCGCGGCCGCTGTCGTCGCCGTCACGGCGATGGCGGAGCGGATCCGGTTCTCGGCGCCGCTGCTGCTGATGCTGGTCGGCATCGCGGCCTCGTTCGTGCCGTTCATCCACGAGCCGGCGCTGACCACCGATGTGGTGCTGCTGGGTTTCCTGCCGCCTCTGCTGTACGCCACGGCGATCCGCAGCTCGGTGATGGACTTCCGGTCCCACTGGCGACCGATCGGCTACCTGTCGATCCTGCTGGTGATCGTCACGGCTCTGGGCGTCGGCCTGATCACCTGGCTGATCCTCCCGGTGCCGTTCGCCTTGGCCTTCGCCTTCGGTGCGGTGGTGGCACCGCCGGACGCGGTCGCTGCCACCACCATCGCGCGGCGGGTCGGCATGCCGCGACAGCTCGTCACGATCCTGGAGGGGGAGTCGCTGTTCAACGACGCGACCGCGATCACCTGCGTCCGGGTGGGTCTGGTAGCCATCGCCAGCTCCGTGACGGCGGGCGAGGTGGCCGCCGGCTTCCTCGTCGCCGCGGTGGGCGGCGTCCTGGTCGGCATCGCGGTCGCGGCCCTCGCCACCGCGGTGCGCAAGCGCATCCAGCAGCCGGTCTTCGACACCGCGATCTCGTTCATGGTGCCGTGGGCGGCCTACCTGCCGGCCGAGGAGATCGCGTTGGGGGACTTCCACGGTTCGGGGGTGATCGCCGTCGTGGTCGCCGGGCTGATCCTGGGACACAAGTCGGCCCTGGTGCAGAGCGGGCTGTCCCGCCTCAGCGAGCGGGTCAACTGGAGCACCATCCAGTTCCTGCTGGAGAACACGGTGTTCCTGCTGATCGGTCTGCAGGCCCGCCAGATCATCCACAACATGGGCACCACCGACCTCCCGGCCAGTCGAATCGCCGTCTTCTGCCTCGCGGTGCTGCTCGGCGTGATGGTCATCCGGATGGTCTGGGTGCTCATCGGGCGGGCCCCGCTCCTGTCCCGGGGCAAGAACCGCGAACGGGCGCCGTGGTCGTACTCGATCGTGCTCGGGTGGGCCGGCCTACGCGGGGTGGTGACCCTGGCTACGGCCCTGCTGATCCCGATCGAGCTCGACGATCGGGACGTGCTCGTGTTCGGGGCGATGTTCGTCGTGGCCGGCACCCTGCTCATCCAGGGTCTGACCCTCCCGCACCTGGTGCGCCGGCTCGGACTGCGCGGCCCCGACCCCCGGTCCGACGCCCTCCAGGCGGCGACCGTCCTGCAGACCGCGAGCAACGCGGCCCTGACCGAGCTGGACTCCATCACCGGACCGGACGACGACCCGGACGTGATCCAGCGGGTCCGCGACCGGGTCGCCGCCCGCCCCGAGGCCCTGTGGGAACGACTCGGGGCCAACGACGCCCAGACCCCTGCGGAGGAGTACCGCCGGCTGCGGCTGGCCACCATCACCACCGAACGGGCCGAGGTGCTGCGGATCCGCTCGACCGGCACCATCGACCACGCCGTGATCGAGGAGGTGCTCGGCTCACTCGACGTGGAGGAGTCGATGCTGACCCTGGCCAGCGAGCGGGCCGACGTCCTGGACGAAGGCGGTCCGGTGGAGGTGCCGCGGGTGGAGGAGGGCCCGTGCCACGACCTCGACGACGCGCCCTCGGACACCGCACCGACGTCGGACCGCTGTGAGGACTGCCTCCGCGAGGGCACTCGACCCGTCCACCTGCGGATGTGCCTGACCTGCGGCAACGTGGCCTGCTGCGACTCTTCGGTGAACAGGCACGCCACCCGGCACTTCCAGCAGACCGGACACCCGGTGATGCGCAGCTTCGAGGCGGGGGAGACCTGGCGCTGGTGCTACCTGCACGAGCGACTGGGCTGAGTCCCCGCGGTCGTCCTGGACCCGCACGGTGAAGCTGTCCAACCCGACGTACTACCTGCCCTGATCGGCCTGTCGACGCGGCCGGGACGAAGGGCCGACCGCTATACAGGTGTCCGAGTCCAGTTCGAGCTCGGAGAGGAACGATCATGACCCTCAGGGACGTGTTCACCTGGAAGCTGCACGGCGACGGTCGGAGCATCTCGCCGGGAACGGTGGTGGCACCGGACGAGCGACTGTCGGTGCCGATCACCGTCGGCATCGGTCTGCAGCACGTGGTCGCCATGTTCGGGGCCACGTTCATCGTCCCGGTGATCATGGGATTCCCGACCTCCACCGCCCTGTTCTTCTCCGGTGTGGGGACGATGCTGTTCCTGCTGATCACCGGCAACCGGGTGCCGAGCTACCTCGGGAGCAGCTTCGCCCTGCTGGCCCCGGTGGCGGCGATCGCGCCCCTGGCACAGGGGGCGACCGCGCTCGACGGCGCCGCGATCTCCCTGGCCCTCGGCGGCATCGTGATCACCGGGGTCGCGCTGGCCGTGGTCGGTGCGGTGGTGCACGTGGCCGGAGCCGGCTGGATCCCGCTGGTGATGCCACCGGTGGTCACTGGCACGATCGTGGCCCTGATCGGGTTCAACCTCGCGTCCGCGGCCAAGACCAACGTGGAGTCCGGCCCGATCGAGGCGGTGGTCACCATCGTCGCGATCCTGCTGATCACGGTGCTGTTCCGTGGCCTCGTGGGACGACTGGGCATCGTGCTCGGGGTGGCGGTGGGCTACCTCGCCGCCGTGATCAACGGGTCGGTCGACCTGTCCGGGGTCGAGGCCGCCCCCTGGATCGGCTTCCCGACCTTCCACGCCCCGCAGGTCACCCCTGCGGCCTGGGGTCTGTTCCTGCCGGTGGTGCTGGTACTGGTGGCCGAGAACGTCGGCCACGTCAAGACCGTGGCCGCCATGACCGGGACGAACCTCGACCGCTACCTGGGCCGAGCCCTGTTCGCCGACGGGGTCGCGACCACCCTGGCCGGCTCCGGGGGCGGGACGGCGACGACCACGTACGCGGAGAACATCGGGGTGATGGCCGCCAGCCGGGTGTACAGCACGCTGGCCTACTGGGTGGCCGCCGCCTTCGCCGTGCTGCTCGGGCTGTGTCCCAAGTTCGGTGCGCTCGCCGCGTCCATCCCCGCCGGTGTGCTGGGCGGCGCCGGGGTCGTGCTCTACGGGATGATCGGGGTGCTGGGCGCCAGGATCTGGGTCCAGAACCGGGTCAACTTCTCCTCACCCACCAACCTGCTGACCGCCGGGGTGGGTCTGATCCTCGGCATCGGTGGTTTCACCCTGGTGCTCGGTGACTTCACCCTCGGGGCCATCGGGGTCGGGTCGTTCGGGGCGCTGGCGATCTACCACGGCATGCGGGCGATCGCCCGGTGGCGTGGCACGGATCCGCAGCTCGACGTCCTGGCGGATCAGCCGGTGGACCCGGACGCCTCCCTGGCCCGGTGACCCTCGGGGGTTGGGCCGGTAGGACATGATCGCCTCATGGCAACTGTGGTGGTGACCGGAGGATCGGGCAAGCTGGGGCGCGCGTGCGTGACGGAGCTGGTGGAGCACGGCTGGGACGTGGTCGTGTTCGACCGGGCCCGGGCCGACGCCGCGGCCAGCTACGTCCCGGTGGACCTGACCGACTACGGCCAGGTGCTCGATGCGATGTTCGGTGTGGAGGAGCGCTACGAGCGGGTGGACGCGGTGGTGCATCTGGCTGCCGTCCCGGCCCCGGGCATCGTGGGTGACCACGCGACCTTCGCCAACAACATGAACGCGACCTGGAACGTGGTGAGTGCGGCCCGCCGGGCCGGCATCACCAAGATCGTCTGGGCGTCCAGCGAGACCGTGCTGGGCCTGCCCTTCGACACGCCGCCGCCGTACGTGCCGGTGGACGAGGACTACCCGCCGCGGCCGGAGTCGACGTACTCCCTGGTCAAGACCATGGAGGAGACGATGGCCGCCCAGCTGTGCCGCCGGGATCCCTCCCTGAGCATGATCGGGTTGCGGTTCTCCAACGTGATGTACCCGCAGGACTACGCCCGTTTCGCCGACTTCCAGGACGACGCCACCCTGCGGAAGTGGAACCTCTGGGGCTACATCGACGCCCGCGACGGCGCCCAGGCCGTCCGGCTGGCGCTGGAGTCCACGATCACCGGTTGCGAGATCTTCGTCATCGCCAACGCCGACACGGTGATGGAGCGCCCCAACGCCGAGCTGCTGGCCGAGGTCTTCCCGGACGTGGAGGTGCGGGGCGAGGTCGGACCGCACGACACGCTGCTGTCGATCGCCAAGGCCCGGCGGCTGCTGGGCTACGAGCCGCGGCACAGCTGGCGGGACGAGACGTCGGGCTGATCAGGCGCGTGCGGCGATCCCGTCGAGCCGCAGGGCGGCTGACTCGTCGCGGTGGGTGCCGGTTGACCCGACGTGCTTCTCCGGCGCCACCGGGCCGTTCGTGAGCACGCCGTACAGCGCCATGGCGTGGCCGCGACCGACGCCGTACTCCTCCTGCAACCAGTCGACGACGACCCCCGCCGTGGTGGTCGGTCCGTAGCCGCGGTCGGCGGCCTCGTCGAGGAGCTGCTGCGGTGTCTTGCCGGTCTTCTTCTCGAGGGCGTCGAGATAGGCCTGGTAGGACATGGTGTTCCCCCTTGCGGTGGTGACGGTGTCGTAGGTCTGACCACGTCGACCGTGGCAACTCATCGGTCCTCGGCCAGCACCTCGGACAGGGCGTGGTGTCCGACGGCGGCCAGCACGGGTTCGTCGTCGCTGTTCGCGATCAGGGCGACGCCCAGGCAGAGCGCCCAGCCCCGGGCTCTCGTCCACGTGTCGTCGTCCAGCGCCCGATCGTCCGCGTACCGGTTCCGGAGCTCCTTCCGGGCAAGGCGGTCGAAGGCGAGCCAACCCACGGCGAGGTCGGTGGCGGGATCGCCCGCCGTCAGGTCCCCGAAGTCGATCACCGCCGCGAGAGTGCCGTCGTGGACCAGCACGTTGCCCGGGTGCGGGTCGCCGTGCAGCCAGGACGGTGGACCGGACCACTGCGGTGTCTCGACGAGACGTGCCCAGAGCCGCCGCAGCCCGTCCCGCCGATCGAGCGGGACGGTCTCGAGCTGCCGGCTCAGCGCCTCGGACCGTTCGACGAGTGGGATGCCACGCACCGGGTTCGGGGGGGCCTCGGGTGGGGCCGGGGCGTGCAGACAGGCGAGGACGTGTCCGAGCGCCGCCGCGTACGGCCGACGATCCGGGAGAGCGAGCCGTCCCAGCGGGTGGCCGACGAACCACGGCGTGATCGACCAGGGCCAGCGGAACGCCTCGCTCGGAGCACCGGTCCGCACCGGAACCGGAACCCGCACCGGCAGCCGCGGAGCGAGCTCCGCCAGCCAGCGCTGCTCGTGCTCGATCAGCGTGGCGGCGACCGCACGCCGCGGCAGCCGGACAGCCAGGTCCTCGCCCAACCGGAAGATGACGTTGTCCCAGCCGTTCGCGACGTGTCGCAGCGGGGCCGCGAGGTCGGGGTGCTGGGCGTCGACGAGTGCGGCCACCAGCTCCACGGAGATGTCGATCTCGGCGGCTGGCATCTTCACCTGCCGCATCGTACGGATTGGGGCTCCTGTCTCGTCATTCGATCACTGGTCTCGCTATGTGAGAATTGATTGAAGACGGTTCCTGATAATCCCTAGTGTTTAGGCATGGATACCAGGGAAAGCGCGGGCCGAATGTGTCGGTCGGGCGGGCAGCCCTGCTGTCGTCGTCGCTGATCGACCGACGACCCGAGCCCTGCTCCGCGGCCCCGGAGGGCTGCGTCACACCCCTCACGACTGCTGGGCCGAGCTCTGCCCGCACGACCCGCCTCGACGCCAGACCACTTCTGATCTCTGCGAAAGGACCCTCATGACCATCACCCAGGATCGCGCCCGGTTCAGCATCGGTGACCTCGATCTCGCCCGCGACGACTACGAGACGATCACCGTCCAGAAGGTCGCCGAGTCCATCGGTGCCCGGATCGGCGGCGTCCGACTCGGTGGTGACCTCACCCCGCGGACCGTGGCCGAGATCCGCCACGCGCTGCTGAAGCACAAGGTGATCTTCTTCTCCGGCCAAGATCATCTCGACGACGCCGCCCAGTACGAGTTCGCCAGCCTGCTGGGCGAGCCCACGCTGCCGCACCCCACCGTGCGCGGCAACGAGCACGGTGTGCTGCCGATCAACTCCGACCACGGCAAGGCCAACAGCTGGCACACCGATGTCACCTTCGTCGACCGGGTGCCCGCGATCAGCGTGCTCCGGGCCATCGAGCTGCCGGCCTACGGTGGCACCACGGCGTGGGCGAACACCGTGACGGCGTACGAGCGCCTGTCGGTGGCGCTCAAGGCGCTGGTCGATCGGCTGTGGGCCGTGCACACCAACCTGTACGACTACGTGGCCGAGCGGGACGAGAAGCGGATCGGGGGCATCGACGTGGCCGAGCAGGCCTACCGCGACGAGTTCGCCTCGCAGGTGTTCGAGACCGAGCACCCGCTGGTCCGCGTGCATCCCGAGACCGGCGAGCGGGCCATTGTGGCCGGCCACTTCATCAAGCGGATCGTCGGACTCAACACCCACGACTCGGCCGACATCTTCAACCTCGTCCAGCGGCACGTGACCCGGCTGGAGAACACGGTCCGCTGGAGCTGGAGCCCGGGCGACCTGGCCATCTGGGACAACCGGGCCACCGAGCACTACGGGGTGGACGACTACGGCACCCAGAAGCGGGTCCTGCACCGCATCACCCTGGCCGGCGACGTGCCGGTGAGTGTCGACGGTGTCGCCTCCACCCCACGCAAGGGCGACGCCTCGGCGTTCTCGTCGCTGGCCTGAGCGCTCACGTACCTGGCGGGTCGCGGGGGAGACTCCGCGGCCCGCCGCCAACGCACGAACCGACATCGTCCACGACCCGGGCGGCAGCCTGCCCGAAGACCCGAAAGAGCACCCTCATGTCGACCCCCACCCGCACCCTGCCGACCGGAGTGCTGAGCCGGCGCACCCTGCTCCAGGGGCTCACCGCCCTCGGCGTCGGAGCCTCCCTGTTCGGTGCCGCCGGCTGCGAGTCCGCGGTCAACCAGTCGCAGGCCTCCGGCAGCACCGACACCCCCCAGCGCGGGGGGACGATCCAGGCCGGGATCGCGGCCGACGTCATCCCGGGCAACTTCTTGACCAACTCCAACACCGGCATCACCACGATCGTCGGGTTGGCCTACGACTTCCTGATCCGCTACCCCAACGACAGGGTCGAGCCCACCCCGAGCCTGGCCACGTCCTGGGAGCTGGCGCCCGACGGGCGGTCGCTGACCCTCGACCTGCGCGACGACGTGACCTTCCACTCCGGGCGCCCGTTCACGTCCAAGGACGTCGAGTTCTCGATCAAGACCTACGCCGATCCGCTGTGGACCGCCCAGCTGCGCAGCACGGCCGCCGCGATCACCTCCTTCGACACCTCCGCCGAGCACACGATCGTGCTCGGGTTCTCCCATCAGCTCGGCAACGTCTTCGATCTGCTGGACACCGTGCCCATTCTGGACGCCGACACCATCGACGAGCTGCGGACCGGAGCCAGGTTCGTCGGCACCGGCCCGTTCACGGTGACCGGCTGGAAGCCGAACACCTCGATCACCTTCGCCCGCAACGACTCCTACTGGGTGCCGGAGCGACCGTACGCCGACGCCGTCGAGGTCAAGATCATCACCGACGCCAAGGCGCTGCTGGCCGCTTTGAAGTCGGGCCAGATCCAGTACGCCAACGGCCTCAGCAACCTGGACGTGGAGAACCTGGTGACGTCCGACGACTTCCAGCGGATCCGCCTCGAGGGGGCCGAGAAGCAGCTCTACGTCGGCTCCAACGTCACGGCCAAGCCGCTCGACGACGTCCGGGTCCGGCAGGCGATCGCGTACGCCTTGGACAAGGACCGCGTCGTCGCCGAGGTCCTCCGTGGCTCGGGCTACACCGCGAGCCTGCCCTGGCCGACGTACTCGCTCGCCTTCGACGAGGCCGCCAACGCCACGTACCAGCGTGATGTCGACAAGGCCAAGAAGCTGATCGCCGAAGTCGGCACGATCCCGACCCTGCCGCTGACCTACACCCCGACGCCCATCCAGGAGGCTCTGGCCGCCATCGTGCAGTCGAACCTGGGTGAGATCGGCATCCCGATCGAGCTCGACCCGGTGGACGGGGCCCAGTTCGTCAAGGAGCTGATCGGCCAGCAGTTCAAGGGTCTGTGGATCGCGACCCACTCCTGGGCGCAGTACACCCCCTCGACCCTGACGGTGAGTGCCTACCCCTTCAACGCGCACAAGAACGCCTCCCGGTACGAGTCGAAGGACTACATCGCGGCGGCCGACAGTGCCTGGGAGACCGCCGACGGCGGGTCGGCGGAGGCGATCGCGGCCTACCAGAAGGTGTCCGAGCAGCTGCTGAGCGCCGCCTTCCTGGCCGAGATCGCGATCTACTGGGAGCAGTGGGCCACCGCGGCCAAGCTGCAGGGCGCCGGCTACACGAAGCGGTCCGAGCTGTTGCTGACCGATGCCTGGTTGGCCTGATCGTGGTCCGGTACCTGCTGCGCCGGCTGCCGTCGGCCGTCGCGGTGCTGTTCGCGGCGTCGGTGTTGATCTTCGCCATCCTCCGGGTGGTGCCCGGTGATCCGGCGAGCACGCTCGCCGGTCCGGACGCCACCCCGGAGACGATCGCCGCGATCCGGCACGACCTCGGCCTCGACCAGCCGGTGATCACGCAGTACCTCAGCTGGCTGGGTCACGTGCTCACCAACGACTGGGGCCGCTCGTACCTGATCGGTGGCCAGATCGCCGATCTGGTCACCGCCGGGCTGACCAACACCCTGGTGCTGACCGGTGCGGCGCTGCTGCTCGCCGTCGTCGGCAGCGTGCTGACCGCGCTGCTCTGGGTGGGGGTGACCTCGCGGGCGCTGGACGCGGCGCTGACCGGGTTCAACACGGTCGCGCTGGCCCTGCCGACCTTCGTCACCGGGGTGATCCTGGTGCTCGTCTTCGGTCTGCTGCTGCCGATCCTGCCGACCGGGGGTGTGCCGCCGGAGGGTTTCCTGGCCGATCCCGACATCGCCGCGCAGTACCTGATCCTGCCGGCGGTCTGCCTCGCCCTCCCGGCGTCGGCCGGCCTGACCCGGTTCCTGGCCGAGAGCCTCCGGACCGAGCTGGCGGCACCGTACGTGACCACGGCCCGTGCGACCGGCGTGAGTCCTCGCCGGCTGCTGGTGGCCCACGCGCTGCCCGCCGCGATGCCCACCTACCTGACCGCCCTCGGCATCCAGGCTGGGTCCCTGCTCGGCGGTGCCGTGCTGGTCGAAGCGGTGTTCAGCTGGCCCGGGCTCGGCCAGCTGGCCGCCCAGGCCATCGACCGACGGGACTATCCCGTGGTTCAGATCCTGCTGCTGCTCTCCGTCGCCGTGTTCGTGATCATCCAGCTGAGCACCGACCTGGTGCACGCCTACCTCGACCCGCGGGTCCGCATCGGAGGTCTGACATGAGCGTGGACACCCGCGAGGAGCCCGTGCTGCTGACCAGCGAACCGGCCGCCACCCTCGCGGCGGGGCCGGCGTCACCCGACGGGCCGGGCCGACGCGGACGGTGGCACGCGCTGCTGCGCGGCCGCGGCCTGGTCGGCCTCATCCTGCTCGGCCTGCTGGTGCTGACCGGGCTGCTGGCTCCCTGGCTCGCCCCCTACCCGCCCAACGAGCAGATCCCGGGGGCCAACCTCCTCCGGCCCAGCGCCGTCCACCTGCTCGGCACCGACCACGTCAACCGGGACGTGTTCTCCCGCACCCTGTACGGGATCCGCACCGACCTGGTGATCGTCTTCGTGGCCGTGCCGATCGGGGCGCTGCTCGGCACCCTGGCCGCGCTGCTCGGCACCGTGGTCGGCTTCGTCGACGTCGCCCTGCAGCGGGCGTTCGACGTGGTGCTGGCCTTCCCGACGCTGATCTTCGCCATCGGTCTGACCGCGGTGATCGGGCCCGGGGCGGTCACGGTGATCATCGTGGTCGCCGTGCTGGAGACTCCCATCTTCGCCCGCCTGCTGCGCAGCTCGATCTTGAAGGTGCGTTCGCTGCCGTACGTGGAGACCGCCGAGGCCATCGGCGCGGGCCGTGGTTGGGTGCTGCGCCGCCACATCCTGCCCAACGCAGCGGAGCCGCTGGGCGTCCAGCTTGCCCTGTCCTTGTCACTGGCGGTGTTCGTGGAATCGGCGATGAGCTTCCTGGGGATCGGGGTGCGCCCGCCGCAACCGTCGCTGGGGTCCTTGATCGCCGACGGGATCGACTACGTGGACAGCAACCTGGGCTTCGTGCTCGGACCGCTGGTCGTGGTCGTGATCTTGGTCCTGAGTCTGCAGCTGATCGCCCAGGGGCTGGGCGCCGCCCGGAGGGTGACTCGATGAACACAGCCCGGAGGGTGACTCGATGAACAGCCCGGAGGGAGACCGGATGCACACCCGAAGACCCGTACGCCGGCTTCCCCGGTCGGATCGGCCGGACCATCTCCGAGTCGGCGCCGGCCTGGCCGAGTGAGCCGACCGCGCCGGAGGGCAGCCCGAACGTGGTGGTGATCTTGGTCGACGACCTCGGCTTCGCCGACATCGGCCCGTACGGCAGCGAGATATCCACCC
Source organism: uncultured Actinomycetota bacterium (assembly GCA_963759915.1). GTDB lineage: Bacteria > Actinomycetota > Actinomycetes > Propionibacteriales > Propionibacteriaceae > Microlunatus. Next base: position 27,600 of record CAVXBJ010000067.1, read on the forward strand.
CGCACCTGGATCGGCTGGCCCGCGACGGGGTGAGCTTCACCGACTACCACACCACGCCGCTGTGCTCGCCCAGTCGCGCCGCCCTGCTCACCGGGCTGAACCCGCACAAGGCGGGTTTCGCCTTCCCGGCCAACTCCGACCCGGGCTATCCGGCGTACGCGTTCGCCCTGCCGGACAACGCCCCCACCCTCGCCGAGACCCTGCGTGATCATGGGTACGCGACGTTCGCACTGGGCAAGTGGCACCTGGCCGGCGACCGGCTGCAGCACGACGGCGCGGACAAGGGCTCGTGGCCCTGCCAGCGTGGCTTCGACCGCTACTTCGGCAGCCTGGAGGGTTTCACCTCGCTGCACGCCCCGCACCGGCTGGTCTGGGACAACTCGCCCTATCCGGTGCAGGAGTACCCGGACGGCTACTACCTGACCGACGACCTGACCGACCGGGCGCTGGAGATGATCAGCACCCTGCGCGCGGCGGACCAGGACAAGCCGTTCCTGCTCTACCTCGCGCACCCGGCGGTGCACGGACCGGTGCAGGCCAAGGAGTCCGACATCGCCGACTACGCCGGTGTCTACGACGCGGGCTGGGACCACATCCGCTCGGCGCGGTTCCGGCGGCAGATCGCCCGAGGGCTGTTCGGTGAGGACACGGTGTTGCCGCCGGCCAACCACGAACCCGGTCTGGACGTGCCACCGTGGGACAGTCTCAGCGATGAGCATCGGCGCCGCTTCGCCCGCTACATGGAGGTCTACGCGGCGGCCGTCCAGGCGGTGGACGCCAGCACCGGTCGGCTGGTCGAGCACCTGGAGCGCCTCGGCGAGCTCGACAACACGATCATCGTGTTCACCTCCGACAACGGCGCCACGGCCGAGGGTGGGGCCGAGGGCACCCGCAGCTACTACAGCCAGTTCGCCCACGTGGCGGGGCTGCCGGACGACTGGGACCGTGACGTCGACCGCGAACTCGCGCTGATCGGCGGGCCGCAGACCACCGTGCACTATCCGCGGGGATGGGGTCAGGCGTCCAACACCCCGTTCCGGCTCTACAAGGCCCACACCTTCGCCGGCGGCATCCGCGCACCCCTGATCGTGCACTGGCCGGGCGGGCGACTGCTCGGGACCGCCGACGACGGACTGCGGCGCCAGTACGTGCACGTCACCGACCTGACGCCGACCCTGCTCGATCTGCTCGGGCTCGAACCGCTCCGTGCCCGGCACGGGCTGGCGGCACCGACCCTCGACGGCGTGAGCGCGGTGACGATCCTGCGGGACCCGGCCGCGGCGGCGGTCCACGGCGAGCAGTACACCGAGACCGCTGGGCAGCGGGCGTACCAGAGCGGCCCCTGGAAGATCGTCACCCAGCACCGACCGGGCACGCCGTTCGACGACACGGAGTGGCAGCTCTACGACGTCGGCAGCGACCCGACCGAGACACAGGACCTGGCCGCCGTACGGCCGGAGGTCGTGGCCACGCTGGCGGCCGCCTGGGAGAGCGCTGCCTGGCGGAACCGGGTGTTCCCGCTGGATGACCACGGCACCGCCTCGGGCCTGCGGCGCCCGGGCGACGCTCGGCTGGCCGAGCCGGTCACCCTGCTCCCGTTCACCGGCACGGTCGAGCGCTGGCGTTCGGCGCAGCTGGTCCAGCACCGCGACGTGGCGATCACCGCCTCGTTCCGACTGGCCGCCGGCGACGCAGGCGTGCTGGTCGCCCACGGAGACCAGGGTGGTGGCTACCTGCTGGTCATCGACACCGACCACCGCGGTGAGCCGATCGCCTGGTTCGGCGTGAACGCGTACGGGGTGGTGCACCGCACACCGCCGATCGGGCTGGCCCTGGGGGAGTCCGAGCTGCTGGTCCAGCTGCAGGTCCGACCGCGCTTCCGACTGGACGTGCTGCTGACCGACGGCCGGGCCGCCACCACGCTGAGCGACCTGCCGCAGCTCGTCGGGATGGCACCGTTCACCGGCATCAGCGTCGGTGCCGACCGCGGCGGACCGGTCGATTGGGACGTCCATCGGCGGGCCCGCAGCCATCCGTTCAGCGGGGTGCTGCACGCCGTGCGCTACGCGCCCGGTCCGTTGTCCAGCGAGGCCCCGGCCGAACGGGCCCGGGTGTGGGCCGAAGGAGTGTCGATCTATGACTGAGCTCGCCATCGAGACCGCCGAGCACCGGGGACCTCGACCCGTCCGTCCCGACGCCGTGCTCCGGGTCAGCGAGCTGGGGGTGCGCTTCCCGTCCACGGAGGCGGTCGACTCGGTGTCGTTCTCGATCGAGCGGGGCGAGATCCTCGCTCTGGTGGGGGAATCCGGCTCCGGCAAGACCGTGACCGCGCACGCCGTGCTCGGGCTGCTGCCCTCCTCGGCCACCGCGCGGGGATCCGTGCAGCTGATCGACGACCCGGCCGCGCGCCCGGCGCACCAGCAGCCGAACCTGCTCGCCGGCGGGTCGGGCCGTTCCTCGCGGTCGGGACGGGACGCCTGGAGCGGCGTGCGCGGCCGGCTCGCGGCCATGGTGTTCCAGGAGCCGCAGACGGCGCTGAACCCGGTCAAGACGGTCGGCTGGCAGCTCGCCGAGGCCCTGCGGGCGCACCGTCCGATCGACCGTCGCTCGGCGCGGAGCCGAGCCGTCCAGCTCCTGACCCTGGTCGGCATCCCGGAGCCCGAGATGCGCGTCGACGCGTACCCGCATCAGCTCTCGGGCGGCCAGAAGCAGCGCGTGGTGATCGCCCTGGCCCTGGCCAACGACCCGGTGCTGCTGATCGCCGACGAGCCGACCACCGCCCTCGACGTCAGCGTCCAGGCCGAGATCCTGGCTCTGTTGGGTGAGCTCCGGGATCGGCTCGGCATGGCGGTGCTGTTGATCACCCACAACATGGGGGTGGTCGCCGACCTGGCCGACCGGGTGCTGGTGATGCGCAACGGCCGGATGGTGGAGCGCGGCGAGGTGGTGTCGCTGTTCAGCCAGCCGTTCACCGACTACACCCGTGAGCTGCTCGGCTCGGTGCCGAGGCTGCGCGCGGTCCGGTCGGATGTCCCGTCGCCGATCGAGCCGCCGGCGGTCGTCGCCGGACCTGCGGTCACCCCCGCCCTCGCGTTCCGGGCCGTGGACGTCGATTACGCCGGTCGGCTCGGCCGGCCGTCGTACCGCGCCCTGCGCGAGGTCACCGTCGAGGTGGCGCCAGGTCAGGTGCTGGGCGTGGTCGGCGAGTCCGGATCGGGCAAGTCCACCCTCGGCCGGGCCGCCTTCGGGCTGCTGCGCCCGACCAACGGTCGGATCGAGGTCGCGGGCACGGACCTGGGTTCGGCCGGTCGCGCCGAGCTGCGGCAGCTCCGGCGCCGGATCGGTGTCGTGCCGCAGGACCCGGCCAGCACGCTCGACCCGCTGCTCAGCGTGGGAGAGAGCGTCGCCGAACCGCTGCAGGTGCACCGGGTGGCCTCGGGGCGCGGCCTGCGCCGGCGGGTCGGCGAGCTGCTGGAGAGCGTGTCACTGCCGGGACGGTACGCCGAGCGGCAGCCGCACGAGCTGTCCGGCGGTCAGCGGCAACGCGTCGCCCTGGCCCGAGCCCTCGCGCTGCAGCCGGACCTGCTGATCGCCGACGAGCCGACCAGCGCGCTGGACGTGTCGGTGCAGGCCGCGGTGCTGGGCGAGTTCGCGCGCCTGCGGACCGAGCTCGGCTTCGCCTGCGTCTTCATCAGTCACGACCTCGCGGTGGTGGACAGCGTCAGCGACCAGGTGCTGGTGCTGCACGACGGCCGCGCGGTGGAGTCCGGGCCGACCGCGACGGTGCTCGGTAACCCGCGTGACCCGTACACGAGGTCGTTGCTGGCCGCGGTCCCGATCCCGGACCCGATCGAGCAGCGGGCGCGGCGCTAGGCCGGGACCAGCTCGCCGACTGGCGCCCAGTGGCCGCTTGCCGGCCCGGGAAACGACCACCAGGCGCCAGTGGGTGACAGCCTCAACCGAACTCCCGACACCACTCCGCCCCGAAGACGGGGCCGGGCCCCGGTATCCCCGTGACACCAGGGCGGCGTGGATGCGGCCGACGACGTCGCGCGGCCGGCGGAGGTGCTCCTTGGAGACGCGGACGACCAACACGCCCGTCGCGCACCTCGGCCAGGCTCGCCCGTTTGGTTCGCACCAGCCAGTCGCCGCGACCACGAGGTCCAGCAGGTCGAGATCGGTTCTGGCGGCGATCAGGGCGGGGACCGGCGCCACCACGGCGCCGCGCCGCGGCGGCAGCTCGGCCACGCGTCGTACCCGTACGGTCGATCACTGGGAGTGATGGGTGGCCGTCGTGACGAAGCGGTACGGCGTCGCCCGGCCGACCTCCACACCCCAGACCCACAGGGCCGTGACCCCGTCGACGGCGGTTTCGGGCGGCAGGACCATCAGATGGGCGCTGAGCAGGTGAGCCAGGGTCGGATCGACCTCGGACGAGAGATAGACCCCGCGGACGAGCGTTCGGACACCCGGGCCACGAAGAACTCCGCGCGGTACGCGCTCGAGCCGCGCGGTGGCCCGGGTGAAGGGCTGGTCGCGCAGAGCCGGAGGCAGGGGCGTACGGCGAGCGGGCATGCCCTCACCGTGCCAGCGCCCGCCGGCCCGATCCAGAGCCGCGAGCCGACGGACACCATCGCCGCCAGACGGACCACACCTGCGCTGCTTCGACTGGTGCCCGGTGGCTGCTTCCCGGCGCGGGAAACGACCACCAGGCACCAGTGAACGTGTCAGCCGTGGGGCGACGGGGGAGCGCCGGCCCTCGCGCGCGGACGCCAGCGCTTCCAGGACGAGTGCGAGGTCGCCCGGACCTTGCCCTGCCACCAGAGCTCGGCATCGACCAGGATCTCGTTCTCGTCGGCGGACACCAGCCGGGCGACGAGCTCGGCCGGCTCACGGAGGGGAGACGGCCGCCGGTAGCGGACGTCGATGCCGGCGGTGACGTACTGCAGGGTGCCGTCCGGGGTGAGCCCGCGCTCGACCGAGGCCAGCACCACCGCGGCCGCGCTGTGGCAGTCCAGCAGCGTGGCGATGATGCCCCCGTTGAGGAAGCCGAGTCCGTTGTCGTGTTCCGGCCACGGGTGGAACTCGGCCCGGACGGCACCGTCGGGCGCCTCGAAGCTCTTCAGCTGCAGGCCCTTCGCGTTGCCCGGCCCGCAGCCGAAGCAGGGGGCGTCGGCGAAGAAGCGGTCCTGGATGCTCGGCCCGGACCCGTACGACGTCGTCATCCCCCGATCAGATCACGCGCGGCCGCCGCGGCGTGATCAACTGGTGGCCGTGAGTCTCACCGACACCGTCTGGCGCGATCGCGTCCTCGGCTACCTCGACGAGCAGCGCTCCGAGATCGTGGCGGACCTGGTCGAGCTGGTCCGGATCCCGAGCATCTCCGGCACCGACGAGGAGAACGAGATCCAGCACGTCCTCGCCGGTCGGCTGACCGAGCTCGGGCTCGAGGTCGACAGCTGGGAGATCCCGCTGGCCGAGACCCTGGCGGCCGAGGACTTCCCCGGGGTGGAGGTGGAGCGGCGCGAGGGCTGGGGGACCGTCGGCCGACTCGCCGGTCACGGTGACGGCGCGGGCAGGTCGCTGATGCTGAACGCCCACGTCGACGTCGTGCCGCCCGGGGACCTCGGCACCTGGGGCGAGGCCGGTCCGTTCGGAGCGGCGGTCCGCGGCGGTGACGTGCACGGCCGGGGCACCTGCGACATGAAGGCCGGGCTGGTGGCGTCGCTGTGGGTTGTCAGGGCGTGTGCGGAGCTCGGCGTGCCGCTCGCCGGCGACCTGCTGCTCGGCACCGTGATCGGTGAGGAGGACGGTGGCCTGGGCACGTACGCGTTGCTGCAGCGCGGCTGGCGGGCCGACGCCTGCGTGATCCCGGAGCCGACCTCGCTGGACCTGGCCCCGGGCACCAGCGGGGCGCTGACCTTCCGGCTGACCGTGACCGGGCTGGCCGCGCACGCGTCGCGGCGGCTGTCCGGGGTGAGCGCCATCGAGAAGTTCGTGCCGGTGTTCGCCGCGCTGCGCCGGCTGGAGGCGCGCCGCAACGAGGTCAAGCACCCGCTGCTGAGCGGCTGGGAGCTGCCGCTGCCGATCGAGCTCGGCATGGTCAGGTCCGGCGAGTGGGCGTCCTCGGTCCCCGACGTGCTCACCGCGGACGGACGGCTGGGCGTGGCCATCGGTGAGGACCCGGCGGACGCGCGGCGGGCCCTCGCCGAGGCGCTGGCCGAGGCCTGCGCGGACGATCCGTGGCTGCGCGCCCACCCCGTGGACGTGCAGTGGTGGGGTGGCCAGTTCGCCCCCGGTCTGACCGACGAGGACGCGGACATCCTGGACGTCGTCCGGCGGGCGCACGGTGCCGTCTCCGCGCGACCGCAGGCCACCTGGGGCACCCCGTACGGCAGCGATCTGCGGCTGATGACCAACCTCGGCGGGATCCCGACCGTGCACTACGGTCCGGGTGACGCCGCCCTCGCGCACGGCCCGTCCGAGTCCGTACCGGTCGCCGAGCTGCTGACCGCCTCCCGGGCGCTGGCCATGGTCACGCTGGAACAGTGCGGCGTTCGAGCCTGAAACCGGAGTAGATTCGCGGCGGCAGAATCGAGAGGCGACGAGAGCGATGACTGAACAACTGACGGGGACCTCGCGGGTCAAGCGCGGGATGGCGGAGATGCTCAAGGGCGGCGTGATCATGGACGTGGTCACCGCCGAGCAGGCCAAGATCGCCGAGGACGCCGGCGCGGTCGCGGTGATGGCGCTGGAGCGGGTGCCGGCCGACATCCGCGCCCAGGGCGGCGTCTCCCGGATGAGCGACCCGGACATGATCGACGGCATCATCGCCGCGGTCTCCATCCCGGTGATGGCCAAGGCCCGGATCGGGCACTTCGTGGAGGCGCAGGTCCTGCAGTCCCTCGGAGTCGACTACGTGGACGAGTCCGAGGTGCTGACCCCGGCCGACTACGCCCACCACATCGACAAGTGGGCGTTCACCGTGCCGTTCGTCTGCGGCGCCACCAACCTCGGCGAGGCACTCCGCCGGATCTCCGAGGGCGCGGCCATGATCCGCTCCAAGGGCGAGGCGGGCACGGGCGACGTGTCCAACGCGACCACGCACATGCGCCAGATCCGCGACCAGATCCGCCGGTTGACCTCGCTGCCCGAAGACGAGCTCTACGTGGCCGCCAAGGAGCTGCAGGCGCCGTACGACCTGGTCAAGGAGGTCGCCGGGGCCGGCAAGCTGCCGGTCGTGCTGTTCACCGCCGGTGGCATCGCGACCCCGGCGGACGCGGCGATGATGATGCAGCTCGGGGCGGAGGGCGTGTTCGTCGGCTCGGGTATCTTCAAGTCCGGCAACCCCGAGCAGCGGGCGGCGGCGATCGTCAAGGCGACCACGTTCTTCGACGATCCCGACGTGATCGCCAAGGTGTCCCGAGGGTTGGGCGAGGCCATGGTCGGCATCAACGTCGAGGAGATCCCCGAGCCGCACCGGCTCGCCGAGCGCGGCTGGTGAGCACCGGGCTGCGCTCGTCGGTGCAGTCCGCCCGCCCGACCATCGGGATCCTCGCCCTGCAGGGGGATGTGCGCGAGCACGCGGCCGCCCTGGTGGCCAGCGGGGCGGACGCCCGCGCGGTGCGCCGGCCGAGTGAGCTGGACGGCCTCGCGGGTCTCGTCATCCCGGGCGGTGAGTCGACCACCATCGACAAGCTGTCCCGCGCCTTCGAGCTGCGCGAGCCACTGGTGGCCGCGCTGCGGGCCGGTCTGCCGGCGTACGGCAGCTGCGCCGGGATGATCATGCTCGCCGATCGTCTGGTCGACGCCCCGCCGGACCAGCAGACCTTCGGCGGGATGGACATCACCGTGCGCCGCAACGCGTTCGGTCGGCAGAACGACTCCTTCGAGTCCGACCTGGACGCCGACTGGTTGCCGGGGCCGGCGTTCCGGGCCGTCTTCATCAGGGCTCCGGAGGTGGTGGCGCACGGTCCGGCCGTCGAGGTGCTGGCCACCGTGCCCCGGCCGGACGGGTCCGAGCACGTCGTCGCGGTACGGCAGGGGAGCCTGCTGGCGACGGCGTTCCACCCCGAGGTCGGTGGCGACCCGCGGGTGCACGCCCGGTTCGTCGAGCTGGTCCGAGCCGCCGCCTGACGACGAGTTCGCTAGCGTCGGGCCCCTGACCGGACTCGCTCGACCTCGGCTCGGTGCCCTGGCGAAGCCGGTGACTTGACGCCGGGCGGCGGTGGTTGCGCGTGGCGTCGTGTTCGTTAGCCTCCCGTTGTGCAGAAGGGTCGGCGGGCGCGGGTCGTCCTGGTCCACCGCGGTCGCGTGCTCGGCGCGCTGCCCCCGGTGGGGCTGGCGATGCCGTGGTGGCCGGAGGCGGACGACCTGGTCACGGCCGTACGGGAGCGTGACGGGATCGAGATCACCGTGCTGCGGCTGCTGGACACCGCCTCCGACCGGGTCTCTGGTGGTGAGGTCACCTACCTCGCCGAGACCGATCGACCGCCGCCGCCGGTGACCCTGGCGAGCTGGCCGGGTGATCCGCTGGCCGACCAACCGCTCCGGCAGATCTGGGCGCACCCCGGTGGCCCGGCGGCGTTGCTCGCCTGGGCCGATGATCGCCTCGCCCGCGCAGGACTGGACCGGACCGGACCGGCGCAGCAGATGCGGACCTGGAACCTGTCGGTCCTGTGGCGGATCCCGACCAACGGAGGACGGGTCTGGCTGAAGGCGGTGCCCGACTTCTTCGCGCACGAGGGTGCGGTGATCGACTGGATCGGGGTCCCGGTCGCGCCGCGGCTGATCGACTTCGAGTCCGGGCGGGCCCTGCTGGCCGGCATCGAGGGTCCGACCAACCACGAGGTGCGGGACCCGGTGGCGCTGTCACCGATGGTCGAGCTGCTCACCGGTCTCCAGCACCGAGCCCTGGACCGGCTGCCCGAGCTGATCGCCCTGGGGGTGCCCGACCGGCGCCTGCCCACCGCGGTGGACCGGGTGGCCGCGGTGACGGAGCAGTGGGGCTCCGGGCTCGAGCCGGCCGAGCGCCGAACGTTGGACGCCGTGCTGGCCGGCCTGCCCGCCCGGGTGGCCGCGATCGCGGACTGCGGCGTACCGGACACCCTGGTCCACGGTGACTTCCACGCCGGGAACGTGGTCGGGCGACCCGACGACTACGTGATCTTGGACTGGGGTGACTCGTTCATCGGGCACCCGCTGCTGGACGAGCTCGCCTTCGTCGAGCGGCTGCCCCCAGCCGTCCAGGCCGCCGCCCGCGGCTGGTTCGTCGACGCCTGGCGACGCATCGTCCCCGGATCCCAGCCCGCCCGCGCGATCGAGCTGCTCGAACCGGTGATGGTCCTCGAGGCGGCGGCGATGTACGCACGCTTCTGCGCCGCCATCGAACCCGACGAGCGGATCTACCACGCCTCGGACGTGGTCCGGCTGCTGCGACGCGCGGCAGAGCTGGCGGCGCACCGGCCGGTCGCCGGCAGCTGAGGTCTCTTCACACGGCCCGCGACGGAGCTACGTCGCTCGCTCGGTGACGAGCGTGAAGCCCCGATCACGCAGCCGCTGCGGCAGGGTGGCGCCGAGCGCCACCATCGGGGTGTCGACACCGGGCGGGCCGAGGGCGGAGTCGGAGGCCAGGGCGAGGGCCGACTCACCGAGCATCACCGCGGTGCCGTCGTAGCCCGGGTCGTGGTCGGCCGCGACCGTGGTGCGGTAGCGGGCTCCGCCGGTGGTCTCGGCGCGCACCTCGATCCGGAAGGCACCGCGCCGGCGCTGCTTCTCATCGGGCCCCTGACCCGGTTTCGGCAGCACCCGATCCAGCAGCGATCGGGTCACGGGGGTCGACATGCCCCACATCAGGGCGCCGGCCCCGACCACGATGCCGGCGGCGGCCACGGCCCCCCGGGGCCCGCGACCGGTGTCCACGACCTCGCGATAGGTGAGCTCGCGACCGTACGGCCAGCCGGACAGCGCGTTGCTCCGGTGCACGATCTGCCCGTTGTAGGCCCCCATCACGAAGGGCGCCTGCCAGGAGCCGGTGAGGTCGTTCCGCATCGGCAGGGAGCTTCCGCTCGCGGGCGGCCCGTACGCCCGGCCCGCCACCTCGTCGACCAGGGCCCACGGGTTCGCGGTCAGACGGCGCGCGGCCGGGTCGTCGGCCGCCTCGATGACCTGCTGGCGCAGCGAGTCGATCGTCCCGCCGCTGACGCCACCCCGGAGACGGGTGACGTGCAGCACGGCCGAGGTCAGCTCCCCGGCACCGTCGGCGGTGGCCAGGGCGGCCGTCAGACCGACGCCGAGATCGGACGGTACGGAGTCGAAGCCGCAGGAGTGCACGATCCGGGCTCCGCTGGCGCCGGCGACGTCGTGCGCCGCGTCGATGCTGCGCCGGACGAACAGCGTCTCCCCGGTGAGATCGGCGTAGTGGGTGCCGGCCGCGGCACAGGCCGTCACCAGCGGCAGCCCGTAGCGCAGGTACGGTCCCACCGTGGTGGCGACCACCCGCGTCCGCTCAGCCAGCTCGGCGGTCGCTGCGTCGTCCTGGACGTCGACGACGATCACCGGCCAGGCCTGCCCGGGGCCGGGGAGCGTCGATCGCACCTCGGCGAGCCGGTCGGCCGAACGGCCGGCGAGGGCGATGCGCAGTCCCGCCGGGGCGTGCTCGGCGAGATGGTGGGCGGTGAGGCGGCCGACGAAACCGGTCGCTCCGACCAGCACGAGGTCGAGCTCACGGTTCGCTGGAGTGCTCATCCGTGCACGGTATGCCATCGATGGTCGCGTCTCGGTCCTGCCGTCGGCGTCGTTCACCGAGTGACAGGCTCGCCACGAGCCCGAGGAGCAGGAAGGCGGACGCGGTCGCCGCTGACACGCGGGTAGCGTCGGTCAGCGCCTGCTTGGCCTCGTCGGCGATCGCGGCCGTGCGCGGGTCTGCGGCCAGGGACGGGATGACCGCGCCCGCGCTGTCCTTGACCGCGGCCACCAGCTGGGTGCGAGTCTGCTCGGGTACCCCGGCCGCCACCAGGCTGGCGTCGAACCGCGCGCCGAGCACCGAGAACAGCACGGTGCCGAGCACCGCGATACCGAAGGCGGAGCCGATCTGCCGAGCGGTGCTCTGCGTGCCGGAACCCTGACCGCTGCGCTCCACCGGGACCTCTGCCAGCACCACCCCGGTGAGCTGGGCGGTGGCGAAACCGACTCCGATGCCGTAGACGAACAGCAGCGGCGCAGTGACGTACCAGCTCGAGTCCGGCCGCAGCAGCACCGCGATCCCGGCGATGCCGATGATCTCCAGCACGATGCCCAGCCGAACCAGGAAGATCGGGCTTCGGTGCCGACCGATCGCTGCTCCGAGTCCGCTGGCCACGAAGCTGCCGGTCGCCAGCGCCAGCAGGACGACACCGGTCTGGAATGCGGAGTAGCCGAGCACGTTCTGGAACCAGAGGGGGAGCGCGAACAGCAGTCCGAACTCCCCGAGGCTGACGATGGCCGCCGCGATGTTGCCGTTGCGGAAGGACGAGATGGTGAACAGATCCAGATCGAGCATGGCGACCTGTCCGGCGGCGTTCCGGGCCCGTTGCACGACGACGAAGAGGGCGAGCGCGGATCCGCCGAGGATGAACGCCAGCGGGATGGGTGAGATCGTCCACGGCCAGGACCAGTCGCCGATAGCCAACACGGTGTCGGTGGTGGTCAGCCAACCGTAGGTCCGCCCCTCGATCAGCCCGAACACCACGGCACCGAAGCCGACAGTCGACAGGATCGCCCCGCGCCAGTCCACCCCCCGGGCCGCGGCGGGATCGCGAGACTCGTCCACCAGCAGGAAGAGCCCGATGATCACGATGGCGCTGAGCGGGATGTTGATCCCGAAGGCCCAGCGCCAGGAGAAGGCGTCGTGAGCCAGCCGCCGAGCAGCGGTCCGAGGGCGGCGGTGCCGCCGATGGTCGCTCCCCAGATACCGAAGGCGATTCCGCGGTCCCGACCGCGGAAGGTCGCGTTCAGCAGGGAGAGCGACGTGGGCAGCATCAGGGCTCCGCCGATGCCCTGGATCGCCCGAGCAACGATCAGGGACGTGCCGCTGTCGGCCAGCGCTGCCAGCACGCTGGCCAGGGCGAAGATGAGCGCCCCGAGCGCGAAGAGTCGGCGTCGTCCCCACCGGTCGGCGAGACGTCCGCAGACCAGGAGCAGGGACGCGAAGACCAGGGTGTAGACCTCCTGGACCCATTGCGCCTGACTCGAGGAGATCCCGAGGTCGTCGATGATCGAGGGCACCGCGACGTTCACGATGGTGCTGTCGACGATGATCAACGAGACGCCCAGGCTGATGATCACGAGACCGAACCACCGACGACGGGAACTCACCGCAGGCGGCGTCCCCGGAGTCGGGACGGAATCACTAAGCATGCTGAGCAATCTAGCGCGCGAGGTCACCGCACGCACTACGCTCGACGACGTGGCGTCTCAGTTCGACGACTGGTCCCTCGGACGGCTGGTCTCCACCGCCGCCCGACTGGTCGAACACGACTGGAACGAGTGGCTGGCCCGCCACGAGCTCACCCACGCCGGCTTCCTCGCCCTGCACACGCTGGGCACCGAGGCCTTGACGCAGCGTCAGCTCGCGCAAGGAAGCCGGATCGAGGAGCAGACCATGAGCCGGGTCGTCGATCGGCTCGCGCGCACCGGCCACGTCAGCCGCAGCCGAGATCCGGGCGATCGCCGGCGGGTGCTGGTGCGGCGCACCGAGCGGGGTAGTCGCGCGTACGAGGCGGTCCGGGAGTCCGGTATCTCCGACCGCCTGGTGGAGGGTGCCTTGGAGGATCCGGCTCGGTTCCGCGCCGACCTGATCCGGTTGGTCATGCACCTCGGGTCGCGGGACTGAGATCCAGCCGGGTCGACGCGCCTCAGTCCGTGATCCGGACCTTCGCGCCGTCGTCGGGCAGCTCGACGAAGGTCTGGCCGGTGGCCATCTTCAGCGGCGAACCGTCGGCGAGGGTGAACACGAACGGCTCGGACACCGACCCCTTGCGCCAGGTGCCGGTGACGTAGCGGCCCCGGTTGGCGTAGGAGAACTTGCCGCTGGTCTTGATGATGTCGTGCAGTGGCTCGTCGTGGCCGCTGCCCTTGTAGATCTTGCCGAAGTGCTGCTTGGCCTTGATCACCAGGACGTTGTCCACCGAGATCCGGGTGCCGTCGGCCATCACGTGCGGTCCCCACGGCATGCTGCGCAGGTACTTCCTCGTCTTCTTGTCGTAGCTGTACGCCATCTGGTACCCGTCGCCCTTGTACGGCACCTTGATCTCCTGGGCCTTCTTGCCCTTGAGAGTGCTGACCTCGTCGGTCGACGACGCCCAGGGGAAGTAGGACTGGGGCGGTCCCGTACGGAAGCGCTTGGTCTGCTTGGCCAGCACCGCCGGATGACAGACGGTGGCCCGGTCGTAGTAGGTCTGGCCCTGGTAGGTGTAGACGCGCGACTGGTCGGTGCCGTACGACCCGGTGCCCAGGGTGTTCATGTACGAGAGCATGCCCTCCAGGTGCTTGCGGTGGTGCTTGACGTAGTTGATCACCCACTTCGCGGCGCCGGTGTTGCCGATGATCGCGTTGATGGGGCTGAGCAGCGGGATGTCGACCGGGCGGATCGACCGGACGGGTTCGACGGTGTCGGCCATCCGCGAGTGGAACACCGGGACCAACCGGGTGCCGCTGTAACCGTCGGCGTCGAGATAGCCCTCCAGCTCGACGAAGACGATGTCGGCCTTGTCGATCCCGCGCTGCGGGTGCTCGTACTTGTTGTCCGGCACCTTCACCGCCACCGCCGCCCGCTTCGCCTTCTTCGGGTCCTTCAGGAGCACGCCGGTGAGCGGCCAGCGCGGCCGGGTGTCGACGGGTGGGGCAGGAGTGGGCTTCGCGCTGGGAGCCGCTGACGCGGTCGGCGACGGTGTCGTCGGAGCAGGGTCGGGGGCCGCCGCTGGCGCCTTGCTGCTGCGCGAGAGACCGAAGCCCACGGCCCCGATGCCCGCGAGCCCGGCGCCGCCGAGGCCGAGCAGGGCCGCGCGTCGACTGATCTTCGTCATGGTGCTCCTCCGCCCTCGCGACCCGTCGCTGCGTTGCCATCGTAGGGCCAGATGCCCGAGATCGCGGGCAACCGCGGTCGGGGGGTGTGGGAGGTGGCCTCCGCACTCCGAGCGAGCGACTGATCGGGTTCTGCCACCATGTGCGCGTGGCAGAACGCGTGTGGTTCACGAGCACGAGCGGGCCGCGGCTCGCCGGGCTGATCGATCATCCGGAGGGCCGGGTCCGCGGGTGGGGCGTGTTCGCCCACGGATTCACCCTCGGCAAGGACACCCCGGCGGCCAGTCGGATCTGCAAGCAGCTGGCCCGCGAGGGCATCGGCATGCTGCGCTTCGACAACCTCGGGCTCGGTGACTCCGAGGGGGACTGGGGGAACGGCTCGTTCTCCCACAAGGTCGAGGACACCGCCCAGGCGGTCCGGTTCATGGAGGAGGCCGGTCACGACGTGCGGCTGCTGGTGGGCCACTCGTTCGGGGGAGCCGCCGTGATCGCTGCCGCGCACCTGGTCGAGGGGATCAAGGCGGTGGCGAGCGTGGCGGCCCCGTACGAGCCCGCCCACGTCGAGCACAACTACGACGCGCTCCTGGAGCGGATCCTGGAAGAAGGGGAGGCGCCGTTCCTGATCGGGGGCAAGGCACTCACCCTGCGCCGTCACTTCATCGAGGACGTCCGCCAGGCCGACCTGCACGAGCGGATCCGCACCCTGCACCGCGCGCTGCTGGTGATGCACTCGCCGACGGACAACACGGTCGGGATCACCAACGCCAGCCAGATCTTCCGCGCCGCACGGCACCCCCGCAGCTTCGTCTCCCTGGAGGGTGCGGACCACCTGCTGACCAAGGGCGATCAGGCGAAGCGGGCCGGTCGGATCATCAGTGCCTGGGCGGACCCGTACCTCAGCTGATCGGGAACCGGCCCGGGACCTTCGAAGTCAGCCCTCGCTCGCGACGGTGTGCGATGCCCCGCTGTCCTGGCGGGTGGCGTCGGCCGCGCCGACGATGCCGGCGTTGTTGATGTGCTGGGCCAGCACGATCGGAGTCCGCGGGTGCAGGTAGTGCAGCCACTTCTCCGGGTTCTTCGTGATGCCTCCACCGAGCACGAACAGCTTGGGCCAGACCAGACCCTCCAGGTGCTCCAGGTAGTGGTTCGCGTGAGCCCCCCACTCCTCCCAGGTGTGGCCGTTGCGCTTGCGGGCCGAAGCCGCCGCGTACGTCTCGGCGTCGACGCCGTCGAGCTCGAGGTGGCCGAGCTCGGAGTTCGCGACCAGTCGGCCGTCGCTGATCATGGCCACGCCGATCCCGGTGCCGAGGGTGACGAGCAGCACCACGCCGTCGGTGCCCTTGGCCGCACCGAAGTGGGACTCGGCGAGGCCGGCGGCATCGGCGTCGTTCAGGAACGTGCTCGCGCCGCGAAGGCGAGGACCGACGAGCTCGGCCAGCGAGACACCGATCCAGTCCGGGTGCAGGTTGGCGGCGGTGTGCACCACGCCGTCGAGGACCACGCCCGGGAACGCGACCCCGGTGGCCCCGTCGAACTCGAAGTGCTCGGCCACGGCCACGATCGTGTCGGCCACATCAGCCGGCCTGGCCGGTTGCGGGGTGTCGAGCCGGAACCGCTCGCTGACCAGCTGTCCGGTGTCCAGATCGACGAGGGCACCCTTGATCCCAGTGCCACCGACGTCGATCCCCAGTGCGACGTTCGCGGTCTCGCTCACCTCGGTCCTCCCGTTTCGCGTATCCACTGCGTGCCGACGGCGTGCAGCAACTGACTCAGGGCGAGGCTATTGCACCGCGGCGGGTGGGGTCACCGGTGGTCGCAGGACCAAGACGACCACCACGGCGATCATGATGAGCGCCGTCAGGGTGACCGGGATCGGGATGATCGGGTCGAACAGGACCAGGACGGCCCCCGCGGGCACGGCGAGGTTGACCACCCGATCCGCGCTGCTGCGCAGCGCGAGCCACCAGATGCCGAGGACGAAGATCGCGATCGGCACGGTGACGGTGAAGGACGCGGCCACCTCGCTCAGCTCGCTGTGGTGGGAGAGCACGTCGATCTCGACCTCGATCCCGGCCGAGAAGGCGCCGGCGGCGGCGAAGACGAAGTAGTGCACGTAGCCGTAGCGCAGGGAGCTCGCGAGCGACGTGATCGCGGTGTGGTGCGGTGGCCAGAAGTAGATCCACCAGAGCGCGGCCGTGACGATCAGGGTGAGGAAAGCGATCGACAGCAGCGGCCCCAGCGCTGCGTCGTCGTGCAGGGCCTCGATGATCGCGTTGGTCGAGGCGAGCAGGCTCTCGCCCAGCAGGATGAGGGTGAACAGTCCGTAGCGCTCGGTGATGTGGTGCGGGTGCCAGGGCGTGAGGCCGCCGCGTTCCGCGATGACCGGTACGGCCAGCTCGGCGGCGACGAGGACGAGGAACGCCACGGTCACGACGGAGGGGGGCAGGCCAGCAGGGACCAACCACAGGACCTGGACGATGGCGATGCCGAGCGCGTACGCCTGGCAGGCCCGCCGCGTCGGACCGGCGTGCCGGGCGGCACGCAGCCACTGGGCGATCATCGCCACCCGCATCACGACGTAGGCCAGGATCACGACCGTGAAGTCGTGGTCGACGAAGGCGGCCTCGATGCCGGACGCGAGGACCAGGACGCCGGCCATCTGCGCGATGGTGAGCACCCGGTACAGCCAGTCGTCGGTGGCGAAGGAGGTGGCGAACCAGGTGAAGTTCATCCAGGCCCACCAGATCGCGAAGAACACCATCGCGTAGCTGAGCACTCCCTCGGCCACGTGCGCCTCGGTGAGGGCGTGGTGCAGCTGGACGGCCGCGGTGCTGACCGCCACCACGAACACGAGATCGAAGAACAGCTCGAGCGAGGACGCCGTCCGGCCGGGTTCGTGGGGGTCGCGGGGTCGCATCGGAGTCAGGCGGTACCGGGCCGGCGCGGCGGGGGAGGTCATCACCGGTTCCCTTCGTGGAGCAGAGTGGGCCGCGTCGCTGCTGACCGACGTTGGTCGAATGATGCAGCACGGCAGCGCTCAGCCCGGCGATGCTCGGATGGTGTCGCCGGTGTCGTCCCCGGCAGCCGTCCAGGGCCAGCGGCCGCCCAACCGGAGCTCCAAGCGGCCGTCGAGCTCGACGATCGTGCCCCCTCGTTCGAAGCTCCAGGCTGACCCGATAGTGAGTTAGGACGCTTCGGGTGTGGCGAGCTCCACCCCTGATCCTCCTTGTGAGGATGAGGATTCCGAAGTTCAGATGTCGGGTCTCAGGACTTCGCTGACGGTTGATGTCTCGGGATATCGCTGACACGTGAGGTGCTGTGGGCTGCTGCCCATGGCCCAGAAGGTGACGGCGATGGACGTACGGATGGCAGCTGCCCTCGCGCAGGGTGTGGGCAATGTGGCTGGCTTCTGCCGAACGCAGGGCATCAGTCGGCAGACCTACTACAAGTGGAAGCAGCGGTTCGACCGCGACGGGCTCGACGGGCTGCGGGACCAACCACGGCGACCAGACACGATCCCGACCGCGACCCCACTCGAGGTCGAGGAGGCGATCGTGCTGGCCCGGAAGGACTTGGCTGACGCCGGGGAGTTCAACGGCCCGCTCAGCATCGCTGCCCGGCTGACCGCTCAGGGTGTGTCGCCGGTCCCGTCGCGGGCCACGATCGCCCGGATCTTGACCCGCCGCGGGCAGGTGCGGCCACAGCCGCGGAAACGGCCCCGCAGCTCCTACCGCCGTTTCCAAGCCGGACGGCCCAACGAGATGTGGCAGTCGGACTGGACCGAATGGCGGCTAGCCGACCGCGACGGCATCCGCCGACCGGTCGCGATCGCAGCCACCCTCGACGATCATTCCCGGCTGCTGGTCGGGATCGGCGCCGGTTCCGGTGACGGTAACGCTGAACTGGTCTGGGCCGTCATGTCGGCCGCGATCAGCGGCCACGGCATCCCGATGTCGTCACTGACCGACAACGGCTTGTGCTACTCCACCAAACACCGCGGCGACAACTGGAAGCCGGCCGCGTTCGAAACCAATCTTGCCGCCCTCGGCTGCCAGTCGATCGCTTCCACCCCGCACCACCCGCAGACCTGCGGCAAGATTGAACGCTTCTGGCAGACCCTGAAGAAGTGGCTCCGGGCCCGCGAGTCCATCAACGGCGCCTACCGCACCCTGACCGCCCTCAACCACGACCTGGCTGTGTTCGCCGAGCACTACAACACCCGTCGACCACACCGCGCCCTGGGCGGCCGCACCCCCGCCGCCGCGTTCGCCGCCACGGTCAAGGCCAGACCCGCCGGACGACCCCTCACCAGCACCGTGCAGACCTACCGCTCCCACGCCAGCACCGCTGGCACTGTCACCGTCAGTGCACCGCCCGGCGCCGTCGCCAAACAGCTCCGTGTCCACGTCGGCGCCCGCTACCAGCAACTGCCCGTCACCGTCCTCCAAGACGGCGAGCACGTCGCCATCTTCACCGGCCACACCCTGATTCGCGCCCTCCAGGTCGACCCGACCAAGATCTACCAACCACTCCATCCCTAGACACCCCCGACAATCAGCACCACGCTTTCTGTCAGCGATGTCCTGAGACGAACGTGTCAGCCATGTCCCGAGACACGACAGATTCCGAAGTTCAGAACCCTTGTTATAGAACGTGTGTTCGAGTAGGATCTGATCATGAACCTCGGAGGTCCCCGCAGAGCCGGTAGGCACGGCGCTGGAGGCGGCGGTGGACGGGGTCCGGACCGCCCTGGGGCATCTGATCAAGGTCGTCGACGACGGGGCCCTGTCCGATCTGGGCGCTCAGGGTCTGGTCGGGTTCCTGGCCGAGGTGGAGCAGGTCCGCAACGTGTTGCCGGTGGTGGATCGGGCGGCGATCCAGTACGGGATCGAGCAGGGGGTGCCGGCGGTGTTGACGGAACCGTCGATGGCCCGGGTGCTGATGACGGGGCTGCGGCTGTCGGCCGGGGAGGCGTTTCGGCGGGTGAGGTCCGCGGAGCACACCGCCGAGCGGCGGTCGATGACCGGGGAACCCCTGGGGGCGTTCCGGCCGGAGCTGGCCGCGGCGCAGGCCGAGGGTATGGTGAGCCCGGAGCAGGTCGGGTTGATCGATGCGGCGTTGCGGAAGGTCGACCACTGCGACCCGGCCGCGGTCACCGCCGGGGAGAAGCTGCTCGTCGACGCCGCACGCAGGCTGGGCCCGAAGGACCTGGGTGTGGTCGCGGCCCGGGTGGTGGACGCGATCGACCCCGACGGGGTCTCTCCCGGCGATGAGCGGGACCACCGGGAGCGGCGGTTCTTCCACCTGAAGCACCGCGGCGACGGGTCCTGGGCCGGTGACTTCCGGTTGACCCCCGAGCTCGGGCAGAAGCTCCACGCGTTGCTGGGGCCGTTGATGACCCCGCAGACCACCCGCTACACCACCGACGACGAGGCCACCGGTGACACTCGGCAGCAGGTGGAGGCCGATACCCGGACCCACGGGCAGCGGCGCCACGATGCGGTCGAGGCGATGGTGGACCGGCTGCTCCGCAGCGATGACCTGCCCGAAGCCGGTGGGATCCCGACCACCCTGTTGATCCACCTGTCCTACGCCGACTACCTGGCCGGGCAGGGGGTCGCGCGCTACGCCGACGGCACCCCGCTCTCCGTGCCGAATGCGCTCCGGTTGGCCGATCAGGCCGACGTGGTGTGGTGTGTGAAAGCACCCACGGGGGCGGTGCTGGATCTGCACCGGACCCGCAGGATCGCGTCCCCGAGCCAGACGTTGGCGTTGATCGCCCGCGACGGGGGCTGCTCGTTCCCCGGCTGCGACACCCCGCCGTCGTGGTGCGAACGGCACCACATCATCCCCTGGCAGGACGGCGGGGACACCAACCTGAACAACCTGACCCTGCTCTGCCGGTATCACCACCGCCACTTCGACCAGGGTGGCTGGACCTGCCGACTCAACACCGACGGGCTACCGGTGTGGCACCCACCGAAGTGGATCGACCGACGACAACGACCGATCCTGAACCCACGCATCACCATCGACAACTGGAACCCCCAAGACCCCCTCGACCTCGACTGAGTCGAGAGCCAGAGCAGGACCGACACGAACCACGATCACGCCGACCGCCGCCGGATGCCATTCCGTGGCGGCTGTCGGCATGTTCAGGGCGTGCTGGTCGGGGTCACGTTGCTATCGGCTTCGGGTTGGGTGCAACAGAGATCGGTGCCGCCATCGCCACAACACCCTGCGTCGCCTCCGGACTGGTCGCTGAGGGCGGCGCCAGGAGTGCAGCAGACGTCACCGCGCCAAGCGGCGACGCCCTCCCGGACGGCGATCCCGGCGATGACCAGGGCGGCAACCGAGTCGGCCCAGGTCCAACCCCACAACCAGTTGAGGCCGAGCCCGACGAGCAACACCCCTGACAGGTAGGTGCACAGCAGCGTCTGCTTCGAGTCGGCGACGGCAGAGCGGGACCCGAGCTCGCGGCCGGCGCGACGTTGGCCGTACGACAGCGCCGGCATGACGGCGAGGCTGACCGCGGCGAGGACCAGACCGACGGTGGAGTGGTCGGCCTCGACACCACCCAGCAGTGATCGAAGTGCCGTGACGGTGACGAACGCGGCGAGGGCGAAGAACGAGCAGGAGATGACCTTCAGCGCGATCTTCTCCCGCGCTTCAGGATCGGCGCCGGTGAACTGCCACGCCACCGCCGCGGCCGACGACACCTCGATCACGGAGTCCAGACCGAACCCGATCAGGGCGGTGGAGGAGGCGGTCACCCCCGCGGTGAGAGCCACCCCGGCTTCGATCACGTTGTAGACGATCGTCGCCGCCACGAACCACTGGATCCGCCGCGCCAGCACCCTTCGGCGGGTGGGTGCCGGACCTGCTGCCACGAAGGTCATGCCGGAGTGGCAGTCGTCGACAGGACCGTTTGCTCGGACTGCGCCTCACCGCCACAGCAGTCGGGATCGACCACCAGCACCAGCGTGATCAGATCGGTGAGGGCGTGGCCGATCCGATCATCGCTCAGCTCGTAGCGTGAGCGACGGCCTTCGGGGACGGCGACCACCAACCCGCAGCCCCGTAGGCACGCCAGGTGGTTGGACATGGTCTGCCTGCTGACCCCCACCGAAGCCGCGAGATCACTGGGGTAGGCCGGACCGTCGCGGAGCTCGAGGAGGACCCGGGCGCGGGTGGGGTCGGACAGGGCGTACCCGAACCGGGACAGCGCGTCGGTCGGGGACGAGATCCGCATGCGAGCAGAGTACAGACGATCCTGTATTCAGCCAATCGTGAACTGAGACTGCCGGCGGCCGCTGGCAGGGGTGCCCTGTCAGTACCTGTTCGGCCGGCGTCCGGTCGGGCATCCTCGAAGGCGTTCGTCAGCACCCTGTCGACACCGAGGAGCCAGAGCAGATGCGAGGAACGATCCTGTACGCGCCCGGCGACATCCGGGTCGAAGATCGGCCCGATCCGGTGATGAGTGAGCCGACCGACGCGATCATCCGCACGGTGGCCACCTGCGTGTGCGGGTCGGACCTGTGGCCGTACCGGGGGGTGTCCGCACTGCCGGGCCGGGTTCCCGTTCTCCTGTGTGAACCAGGCCGCCCGCGAGCTGGCCGCCGAGGCCTACGCCGCCATGGACGAGCGGCGGGCCATCAAGGCCCTTCTCCGACCCTGACCGTCCACCACCGAAGGAGACCGATCGATGGCCATCACCGACGCCGCCCGCCGTCACCACGAGGAGCTGTTCCCGGGTCACGTCTCGAGCCTGGCGACCACCGACCCGGAGCTGGTCGAGTACTTCGACAACTTCGCCTTCGACGAGGTCGTGCAGCACGGCAGCCTCGACGTCCGGACCCGGTTGATCGTGCAGCTGGCTGCGTTGATCGCCGGCCAGTCGCTCGGGCAGTACCGGGCGATGCTGGCCGCCGCTCTGACCGTGGGGGTGACCCCGGTGGAGGTCAAGGAGATCGTCTACCAGGCGGTGCCGTACGTCGGCATGGGCAAGGCGTACGACTTCCTGCTCGCCACCAACGACGTGCTCATCGACGCCGGTGTCGAGCTGCCGCTGCCGGGTCAGTCCACGACCACGCCGGACACGCGACTCGAGCAGGGACGGCTCGTGCAGGGCAAGGTCATCGGTCACGCCGCGGTCGACACCCTCTACGCGACCGCGCCCTCGGATCTGGCGCACATCCAGCGCTACCTGTCCGGCAACTGCTTCGGTGATCATCTGACTCGGACCGGACTTGACCTGTCCACCCGAGAGCTGATCACCTTCTCGTTCCTGATCTCGCTGGGCGGCTGCGATCCGCAGGTGAAGAGCCACGTCCGCGGCAACGCCAACGTCGGCAACGACCGGGCGCGGCTGATCGAGGTCGTCACCCAGCTGCTGCCCTTCATCGGCTATCCACGGTCGCTGAATGCGATCACCGCGATCGACGAGGTCATCCCGCCAGTCCCTGAGACCACCACCAGGATCGCCACCACCGGAGAGGACGAGTCATGAGGAAACAGCCGCGCACCCCGAGCAGCAAGGGTCCGTCCGAGATGTTCGTCGGGGACGTCTGGTTCGACGTGATCGCCGCCGGTGAGCCCCCGTCCCGGTTGCGGGTCAACCTGGTCCGCTTCGCCCCCGGCGCACGTACCGCCTGGCACCGGCACGCCAACGGCCAGACGCTGCACGTCACCGACGGGGTCGGTCTGGTCGGCACACGCGACGGCACCGTGGTCGTCATGCGGCCCGGCGACACCGTGCACACCCCGCCCGGAGAGTGGCACTGGCACGGCGCCGCGCCCGAGCACTTCATGGCCCACCTGGCCATGTGGGAGAGTCTGGGCCCGGACCAGGAGGGTCCCGAGACCGAGTGGGCCGAGCACCTCGGCGACGACCAGTACCGGGGCCTCGGCCGGCGCTGAGCGCCATCGTCGCGACCCGGCGGTCTCTTGTCGATCGTTCCCGGATTAGGGTGCACCACCGGGATGTCGAGAGAAGGTGGCGGTCCTGACCGAGCAGAGCTTCGGCTCGCGCCAGCGCGTGACGATGGATGACGTCGCCCGCCGAGCCGGGGTGTCCCGAGCGCTGGTGTCGATCGTCATGCGCGAGGCCCCCGGCGCCAGTGAGGAGAAGCGCCGGCGGGTGCTCGCGGCGGCAGCGGAGCTCGGCTACCGGCCGGACGTCCGCGCCCAGTCCTTGGCGGGGCAGCGGTCGCGGGTCATCGGGGTGATGTTCGGTGTGACGGTCGGCGCCTTCCACTTCGAGCTGCTGGACGGGCTGTTCGCCGCGGCCGAGAGCCACGGCCACAACCTGATCATCTCGCCCCTGACCAAGAGCCGGGACGAGAACACCGCGGCCCGTGCCCTGCAAGGGTTCCGCTTCGACGCGTTGATCATGCTCAGCCCACCGACGTCCCACCCGCTGCTGGCGGGAAGGATCCCGTTGGCCGTGGTGGGCTGGCACGTCGATCACCCGCGCGTCGACGTCGTCCGCACCGACGACGAGCAGGGCATCCACGCGGCTGTCGACCACCTGGTCGCCCTCGGGCATCGCGACATCGCGCACATCGACGGCGGCGACACCGTGATCGCCACGTCCCGACGCTCCGCCTATGTCGCAGCCATGGACCGGCATGGGCTCTCCGAGCTGTCCCGGGTGGTGACGGGTGGGCAGTCCCAGATCGACGGCCTCACGGGCGCGCGCCAGCTGTGCGCCGCGGCTCAGCCCCCCACGGCGTTGGTGGCGTACAACGACGACATCGCCGTGGCCGCGATCGGCGTCTTCGCCCAGCACGGCATCGCCGTGCCGGACGGCATCTCGGTGGTCGGCTACGACGACAGCAGCATGGCCGAGCTGTCACCCGTGCCCCTGACCACCGT
Source organism: uncultured Actinomycetota bacterium (assembly GCA_963759915.1). Taxonomy (GTDB): domain Bacteria; phylum Actinomycetota; class Actinomycetes; order Propionibacteriales; family Propionibacteriaceae; genus Microlunatus. The sequence continues at coordinate 51,537 of CAVXBJ010000067.1, forward strand.
CGCCCAGCAGCCGGGCGAGCTGGGTCGGCTCGCGGTCGAGCGGATGGTGGCACGGGTCGACCAGCAACGGATCGTCGACCGTGAGATCGTGCTGCCGGCCGAGCTGCGGGTGCGGGCTACCACGGCCCCGCCGCGAGGTCGATCGGCCTGATCGCCGTTCCTCGCCACATTGAGCGTATGTATTGACAAAGGAGGCGGAGGGGTGTTGATTACTCCTATCACTTAGTGCGCGCTAGTGACCCACAACACATAGACGGCGGTCGACCACCCCGCCAATTCGGTAGCCCCCATTCCCTGTCACGAGCTGCTGCTCGGACAACGAAAGGAATCACTGATGATCCCTCGCCGATTTCGTGTGCTCGCCGTGGGCTCCGCGGCAGCTCTCGTTCTCACCGTGTCCGCCTGCAGCGGCGGCGGCGCTCCCCAGAGCAACACCGACGACGGCTCCGGTGGCGGTGGCGGCGACTCGGGCTACACCATCGCGATGATCACCCACGAGACCCCGGGTGACTCGTTCTGGGACAAGATCCGCGCCGGCGCTGAGCAGGCGGCCAAGGACACCGGTTCGAAGCTGCAGTACTCCAACGACCCGGCCGCCGACAAGCAGGCCCAGCTGATCCAGACGGCGGTCGACTCCAAGGTCGACGGCATCGCCACCACCCTGGTCACCCCCGATGCTCTGGCCGGCGCGGTCAAGTCCGCCACCGACGCGGGGATCCCGCTGGTCGGTTTCAACTCCGGTATCGACCAGTACAAGGAGCTCGGCGCCCTGATGTACTTCGGCTCCGACGAGAACCTGGCGGGCGAGACGGCGGGGGAGAAGATCGCCGCTGCTGGTGGCAAGAAGCCGCTGTGTGTCATCCAGGCGGCCGGCTCGGTGGCGCTGGAGGCTCGGTGCGCCGGTGTCAAGAACAAGGTGCCGGCCACCGAGAACATCCAGGTCAACGGCGCCGACGACTCCGCGGTGGTGGCCAGCCTGCAGGCCAAGCTGCAGCAGGATCCTTCGATCGACTACATCGTCACCCTCGGTGCGCCGATCGCCCTGGACGCCATGAAGGCGCAGGAGCAGTCGTCCAGCAAGGCCAAGCTGATCACCTTCGACCTGAATGCGGATGCCGCGCAGGCCATCAAGGACGGCAAGATCGAGTTCTCGGTCGACCAGCAGCCCTACGTGCAGGGCTACCTGGCGGTGACCTCGCTCTACCTGAACATCAAGAACGGCAACGACATCGGTGGTGGCAAGGCGGTGCTGACCGGCCCGTCCTTCGTCGATGCGAGCAACATCGACAAGATCCTCCCGTTCGCCAAGAACAACACCCGATAAGGGCTGCAGCGGTGTCGGCCCGGATCGGGCCGGCACCGCGCCACCCGTCCCTCAGAACACAGGAGTTCTCATGAGTCAGACACTGAAACCGGCGCCGGCCGGTGCGCCGGCGGAGGCGTCGAATCGGGTGAAGCTCGGGCTGTCGAACCGGCTGCTGGCCCGTCCGGAGGTCGGGGCTGCGGTCGCGGCGATCGTGATCTTCGTCTTCTTCCTGGTCGTCGCGCCGGCGTTCAGGTCGCCGGAGTCGTTCTTCACCGTGCTGTACCAGGCGTCCACGATCGGGATCGTCGCGGTCGGCGTGGGCATGCTGATGATCGGTGGCGAGTTCGACCTGTCCGCCGGCGTCATCGTCACCACCGCGGGCCTGTTCAACGCCCTGTTCTGCTACTACCTCGGCATCAACCTGATCGTGGGGGCCGTCTTGTCGCTGGTCTTCTGCCTGGCGATCGGGTTCTTCAACGGCTACATGGTGATGCGCACCGGGATCCCCAGCTTCTTGATCACCTTGGGCTCGTTCTTCGTCCTCCAGGGCGCGAACCTGGGCATCACGAAGCTGGTCTCGGGCGCGGTGTCCAGCCCGAACATCAACCAGATGGACGGCTACGACCTGTTGTCCACGGTCTTCGCCGGGTCGTTCAAGATCGGCGGGGTGACGGTGTGGAACACCGTCATCTACTGGTTCGCCTTCGTCGCGCTGTCGGGGTGGATCCTGACCCGCACCAAGATCGGTAACTGGATCTACGCCGTCGGCGGCAACCCCGCCTCGGCCCGCGCGGTCGGTGTCCCGGTGACCCGGGTCAAGGTCGGCCTGTTCATGACCGTGTCCTTCCTGGGCTGGTTCGTCGGCATGCACACCCTCTACCGGTTCAACACCTTGCAGGCCGGCAACGGTGTCGGCAACGAGTTCCTCTACATCATCGCCGCCGTGGTGGGTGGCACCCTGCTGACCGGTGGCTACGGCAACGCGATCGGCGTCGCGATCGGTGCCTTCATCTTCGGCATGACCAGCCTCGGCATCGTCTACGCCGGCTGGGACCCGAACTGGTTCCGCGCCTTCCTCGGCGTGATGCTCCTGCTCGCCGTCATGGTGAACCTGTACGTGAAGAAGCTCTCCACCACCCGAAAGGTCGGTTGATCACGATGACGGACACCCTGCACGAGCACGCTGACCCTGAGCTGCACAAGGGCGAGTCGCTCATCCAGATGGTCGACGTGGGCAAGACCTACGGCGCGATCCGAGCGCTGAAGGGCATCAACCTGACCGTGAACGCCGGGGAGGTGTCCTGCGTGCTGGGCGACAACGGTGCCGGCAAGTCGACCCTGATCAAGATCATGGCCGGGCTGCACCCACACAACGAGGGCACCCTGCTGGTCGACGGGACCGAGCAGTCGTTCTCCTCACCGCGCGAGTCGCTCTCGCACGGCATCGCCACCGTCTACCAGGACCTGGCCGTGGTCTCGCTGATGGAGGTCTGGCGCAACTTCTTCCTCGGCTCCGAGCTGGTCTCCTCGAAGTTCCCGCTGGCCGGGATGAAGATCCGCGACATGAAGCGGATCGCCGACGAGGAGCTCCGCAAGATGGGCATCGTGGTCAAAGACATCGACCAGCCCATCGGCACCCTCTCCGGTGGCCAACGCCAGTGCGTCGCCATCGCCCGGGCCGTCTACTTCGGCGCCCGCGTCCTGATCCTGGACGAGCCGACCGCCGCGCTCGGGGTGAAGCAGTCCGGGGTCGTGCTGAAGTACACCGCCGCCGCCCGCGACGCCGGGCTCGGCGTGGTCTTCATCACCCACAACCCCCACCACGCCTACCTGGTCGGCAACCACTTCATCATCCTCAAGCTCGGCCAGGCCGTGCTGGACAAGAAGCGGTCCGAAGTCACCCTCGACGAGCTCACCCGCCAGATGGCCGGCGGCGACGAGCTCACCGAGCTCAGCCACGAGCTCCAACGCTGAGCGAGTGACCGAGGAGCTCCCTCCCGACTTCGGGCCCGCACTGCACCGGAGCAGTCCGGTGCCGCTGTGGGCCCAGGTCGAGGAGAGCATCGGTCGGGCGATCCTGGACGGGCGGCTGACCCCGGGTCAACGGCTGGAGCCCGAGGCCCTGCTGTGTCGCCGGTTCAGCGTCTCCCGACCGACCCTGGGAAAGGCCCTGAACAGCCTGCGTCGTCGCGGCCTGATCACCAGCCGACCCGGCTCGGGCACCTTCATCGCCGCCGCGCCGCAACCACCCTCGGACATCGTCGTCCCGAACCGCATCCCCTGAGACCCAAGAGAGGCCCACTGTGCCGTCCATCCGCAGCAGCAGCACCCAGGAGTCCGTGGCATGAGCGACCTGCGCGTCGCCGTCCTCGGTCTCGGCATGATGGGTGCCTTCCACGTCGATCTGCTCACCTCCTCGATCAAGGGCGCCACCGTCACCGTCGTGAACGACTTCGTGCCGGCCAAGGCCGAGGCCGTGGCCGCCCGGATCGGGGCTCGGGTGGTGGCGGACCCGATCGCGGCGATCAACGACCCCGAGGTCGACGCCGTCCTGCTGGCCACCCCGGGCAGCACGCACTTCGAGCAGGTGGCGGCCTGCCTCGACGCCGGCAAGCCGGTGCTCTGCGAGAAGCCGCTGACGACGGATGTCGCGACGTCGTACGAGCTGGTGCAGAAGGAAGCGGCCCTCGGACGAACGCTCGTCCAGGTCGGCTTCATGCGCCGGTACGACGCGGAGTACGTGGCCCTGAAGAACCTGATCGTCGCCGGTGGTCTCGGCCGCGTGCTGCAGCTGCACTGCACCCACCGCAACCCGGCCGTGCCCGATCACTTCAACTCCGAGTTCATGATCAGGGACTCGGTCGTGCACGAGGTCGACGTCACCCGCTTCCTCTTGGACAGCGAGATCACCAGCGTCCAGGTGCTGGCCGGCGCGGCCACCGAGGCCGCCCCGGAGGGCACCCACGACCCGATGCTGGTGGTGTTCGAGACCGCCGGGGGTCAGCTGGTCACCGACGAGATCTTCGTCCGCTCCGGGATCGCGTACGAGGTCCGGACCGAAGCCGTGGGTGAGCGGGGGAGTGCGCTGATCGGTCTGGACCAGAACCTGGTGGTCACCTCGACCGACGGACGTCGCGGTGGGCAGATCACGCCGGGTTTCGTCGAGCGCTTCGGCACCGCGTACCAGGTCGAGCTGCAACGCTGGGTGAGTGCGGCCGGCCGCGGCACGATCGATGGTCCGGGGGTCTGGGACGGCTACGCGGCGGTGGCGGTGTGCGAAGCCGGGGTGGAAGCCGTCCGTACGGGACAGAAGGTCGCTGTCCGCCTCGGATCCCGACCCGAGCCCACCGGCGGCATCAGCGCTCCCGATCTGGAAGGAGCTCGGCCGTGAAGCTCGCTCTCGACCCGCAGATGTACTACGCCACCAGCACGGTCTACGAGCTGCCCGACCACGTCGCCCGGTTGGGGTACGAGTGGATGGAGCTGTCCCCCAAGGCCGACCTGGTGCCGTTCTTCAAGTACCCCAGGATCGACGACGCCGGGGTCCGCAAGCTGAAGAAGGTCGCCGCCGACGCCGGCGTCGGCATCGCCTCACTGCTGCCGGTGCTGCGCTGGTCGGGACCGGACGAGGACCAGCGGCAGGCGGCGGTGCGGGCCTGGAAGCGGGCCATCCAGATCGCCGTCGATCTCGGCGTGACCGTGATGAACTCCGAGTTCAACGGCCGCCCGGAAGCCGCGGAGACCGCCGAGGCGATGTTCCTGCGGTCGATGGACGAGCTGCTGCCCGTCTTCGAGCGCGAGGGCGTGGAGCTGATCCTGGAGCCGCACCCGGACGACTTCATCGAGGACGGCGTCGAGGCGGTGGAGATGATCCGCGGTCTCAACCGCGACTGGATCGGTTTCCTCTACTGCACCCCGCACGCGTTCCACCAGGGTCACAGCGCGACCGCGATCATCGCTGCCGCCGCCGAGAAGGTCCGCTACGTCCACCTGGCCGACGCCTGGAACCACCTCACGTCGAACGGACTCCGCTACATCTCCAACCCGCCCGGCAACACCGCCCGGGTGCACCAGCACATGGAGATGGGTCGCGGTGAGGTCGACTACGACGAGGTGTTCACGGGCTTGGCGTCCGTCGGCTTCGACGGCGTGATCTCCAGCTGCGTGTTCGGCTGGGAGGAGGACGCCGACGGGGTCAACACACGACAGCGGGAACGCGCTCAGTCGCTGATCGACACCCACTTCTCGGCCTGATCGATCACCGGGCTCGTCGCAGGATGGACCGGGCCCGCTCGAGCACCGGGCGGTCGACCATCTGGTCGTCCACCCGGCTGACCGCGTCACCGGCTCCGGCGATCCGCTGAGCCCAGGCCACCTCCTCGGCGGTCGGGGTGAAACCGGCTCGGACGGCGGCCAGCTGAGCGGGGTGGATGCACAGTCGGCCGCCGAAGCCGAGGGCGCGCGCGGCCCGGCTCGTGGTCTCGATCAGGGTGGTGTCGGTCAGGCTCGTCGACGGTGATTCCCAGGGCGCGTGGAGTCCGGCCGCCCGCGAGGCGATGACCACCTCCGCCCGAGCGACCTGGCCGGTCAGGGCGTCCACGTCGGCGCCGACGTCCAGACCGAAGTCGAGGGCGCCGAAGGCGAGCCGGTTCAGGCCGGGGAGGGCCGCGAGCGCGCGTACGTTGGCCACCCCCAACGCGGACTCGATCAGGGCCACGACGGCGATCCCGTCGGACCCCGGGCCGGCGGCGAGGGCGGAAACGGTGTCGATGACCGTGGCGAGAACGGCCGGGTGGCCGGCTTTGGGCACCACCACACCGATCAGGCCGTGGCCGGGCTCGCTCGCGAGCGTGACCAGCGCAGCCAGATCCGCCGCGCCGAGCGTCGACCCGGGATCGTTGATCCTGACCAGCGCCCGCAGAGCCGTCTCGGCGGACGTGTCGGGCCGGGGACGGAGCGCCGAGAGGACGGCCTCGCGGGCGCCGCTCTTGTCACCGGGGGCGACGGCGTCCTCGAGATCGATGATCACCACGTCGGCTCCGCTGGAGGCGGCCTTGGCGTACCGGTCGGGACGGTCACCCGGCACGAACAGCGCCGTCACCGCGTCCGCGACGGCGTCGCTCATCGGTCGCCGTCGACGGCGGGCAGGCTGGACTCATCCGGTCGGGTGAGGATGACGGGGGGCTGGTGGCCGCGCCGGTAGACCAGCAGGGTCCGTCGGTAGCTGATCACCACCACGCCGTCCTGGTTGAAGCCCTCCGTGGCCACCGTGACCACGCCCACCGCGGGCCGCGAGGTCGACGGGCGCACGGCGAGCACCTTGGACCGGGAGTAGATCGTGTCACCCTCGAACACCGGGTGGGGCGTGCGGACCTCGTCCCACCCGAGGTTGGCGAACACGTTCGTCGAGAGGTCGATGGTCGACTGCCCGGTCACCAGCGCGAGGGTGAAGGTGGAGTTGACCAAGGGGCGCCCGAACTCCGTCCGCGCGGCGAAGTGCTTGTCCAGGTGGATCCGGGCCACGTTCTGGGTCATCAGCGTGAACGTCTGGTTGTCCGCCTCGGTGACGGTCTTCCCGAACGGGTGGTAGATCACCTCGCCCGGACGGAAGTCCTCGAACAGTCGCCCGACCCCCGGGTCGGCGGGTTCCTCGAGGTCGTCGGTCACGGCGGGGTGCCTCCCAGCGGGTCCGGGGTCGTTTGGTGTGGGCCCCAATATGCCCGCTCGGACGCTCGGACAACACCCGGCACCCGCCGGCGTCCTGGATGTGGGTGCCCGACAGTCTCGTCGGAGTGGCGAGGCACGACGATGATCCTGGCGTTGCCGGGCCGGCCGGTGCGCGATCGAGGGTACGACGGAAGAGAAATCTCCATCGAATACCCGCGACTGCGTACGTGAGAAAACTGCGTGAATCAAAGCGACAGGCTGCCACCGCCCTCTGGGCCGCGGCCAGAAATCCCTTTTCGGACGCATTGCAGAAATGAGTGCTCGTCGCCTGGCTGGTCGCCGAGAAGAAGTCAGCACCAGTGCCGAGCAGGAATGTTTCCCCTTTTTGCAGCGACCGACATCCCCCGTTCTGGGGTGGATTTTCTCGAGATGCTTCCGAGCGGCGGCTGGCCCTGGTCGTCGTGACCGTGCCTGACCTGATAACGCCCAGCGACCTCGCGCGCTAGTGCTAGCTCGGCAGGATCTCGGCGCCCGCTCCTCGCTCAGCCGGGGGCCGCGGGTGGCCTCTCCGGCGGAATGATCATTCGATATCGAATGCGATGGACGGAGGGTGCGAAAAGTCCGTGGCCGCCCGCTCGGGGGTTCGGGTGGCCACGGACTCCGTATCGGTGCCGCCAGACTTCGCGGCTTTCATGCTTTTTTCCCGACAAATCCGACTATAGCGGAAAAAGGGCGTCAAGTACAGGCCGAGAACGGTGTTGCTAATTGACCCGTGAATAGGCGTCGCGGTAGTTGTGTGAAATCCGGGGCACACCGGCACCGCGCTGCGGTCGAAAACCTCGACCGTGTCGGAGCCGGGCCCGTTCAGCCTGGACCGAAGGATCATGGCCGTGTTCTCGCGGCGAGATCGGCCCGGCTGTTGCGGCGCTTGAGGGCTCGACGTTCGTCCTCGCTCAGCCCGCCCCACACGCCGTAGTCGATACGGGCCAGCATCGCCCACTCCAAGCACAGGCTCTGAACAGGGCATCCCGTGCAGACGCGCTTGGCCTCCTCGAGCTTCAGCAGGGCCGGACGGCCGGTGCCGATGGGGAAGAACAGCTCGGGGTCCTTCGCCTGACACGCCGCGTAGTGGTACCAGCTCATCGTGACTCGGTTTCCCACACGTGGGCGAAGAAAGTCATCCGCAGTCGGTGGTCGAAGGCGGCCCTCGCCAGCTCTCTCATGCTCGTCAGCTCCTGCTCGGTGCCCCGACGCGTCTCGCTGGTCCCCAGGCACTCGACCGTGCTGCACATCTGCTGGACCACGGCGAAGATCACCGCCGAGCGGGTTCGCGGGTCCGGCGGGAGGGCGAGCGCCTCGACGAGACCGTCGAGGAGCTCGCCGGAGACGCTGGTGTGGAGGGTGGCCAGGTGGCCAGGTGCTGTCGTCGTCATACGGAACCGCCTTGCGGGGAGCAACGAAGGATCCCGGGCGGCGATCATCTCGGCAGGTCGCGGCACGCTGTGCGGCGACCTCATTCCCGAACCGGCTGTAGAAGCAGCGTTCGCCACACTACGCCCGTCAGGGGCAGTCGGCCAGCCCCGAGCGCTTTCACCGGCCGCCGCCATCGGGACGAGCCACAGCGGTCACAGTGATCCGGGTCTGGGGGCGCGGGGTCACGGGCGCCGTAGCGGAGCCGGATGTTGTTGCACTCCTCGCAGACGTCGGCCGGGATGACGCGGGCCCTCATCAGGAGTCCGAACAGCCAGCAACCGGCGCACAGTCCGAAGATGGACTCCAGGGAGGCGAAGACGAGCAGGATGGCGACCAGGGCCAGGGCGAAGCGGTCTGCGCCGAAGCCGTACGCCGCCACGGTGGCCACGGTCGTGAGCGTGAGACCGATGGCCTGGGCGAAGCGCTTGGGCGGTCCGGGCACCAGGAGTGCCGGCCCCAGACGGGGTGCGATCACCTGGGTGGCGAGCCGCCCGAGCAGGCTGAAGCGGGGCCCGCTCAGGACACGGGCCGCGAACCCGAGGCCGGTCGCGGGGATCAGCCACAACCAGCCGGTGACGAGCGTGGTCAGCGCCAGGATCGCCACCCCGGCGGCCACGACGCGGGCCGCGTTGTCGTTCACGGGATTCGGGAAGGCGAACAGCGGGCGCCGGGCGCCGGCGCGACGTGTCGTGGTGTCGGGTCCGAGTACGGTCCCCATCTGAATCCCCCTAAAGCCTAGTAGACCTGTAGATAATAGGTCCGCCAGACCGGTGAACGACAATCGGGAGGTGACCAGACGTGGCGTACGCGCTCCCGGGCCGGCTTGTCCGTGCGGACTTCCCGCGCGGTACGACGACTGCTGCGGCCGGCTGCTCGACGGTCGGTACGCGGCGACGACCGCCGAGCAGCTGATGCGTTCGCGGTACAGCGCGTTCGTGGTGCGGGACGAGGCGTACCTGCTGCGCACCTGGTCGGCGGCCAACCGGCCACGCCGCGTCCAGTTCGACGACGACCTGCGGTGGACCGGGCTGGAGATCCTCGGGCGTACCGGTGGCAGGGCCTTCCACACCGACGGCACGGTCGAGTTCTGCGCGCACTTCCGCGCGACGGACAGCCCGGTGAGCAGCGGGAGAACAGCGCGTTCGCCCGCGTGGACGGAGTGGGTCTACGAACGGGCGGTGAGCGAGCGCTGAGCGGCGGCTCACCTGCTGTCGCGCTTGGCCTGACGCCGGGCCCCCTTGGCCCGGGTGGAGGCGTCGCGCTTCTTGCCGCCGGTGGTCTTGGTCGCCGTAGCGCGACGGGCCGCCTTCTGATCTGGCCCGGACCCGGTCCCGTCTGCCCCCGGACCCGAACCCGTGCGCTGGGCCGCTGCCAGTCGTTCGGCCTTGAGCTCGGCGGCCGACCGCTTGGCGAGCACCTCGACGCGCCGGCTGACGCGGGCGAGGGCGAGCTCGAAGATCTCGGCCTTGTCCCGGTTGCGCTGGTTCTTCGGGTACGCCTTGCCGCGGCCACCCTGGGTCTCGACCTGGGCACTGGCCTGCCGGCGGTAGAGCTTGACGTACTTGGTGCGGGCGCGCCGGATGCGCGTGTGCAGCTCGAGCAGCGCGTCCTCGTCGAGCTCGGCCATCGCCTGCTTCTCCGTCTCGGCGACCAGGTTGCGTTCCAGCTCGGTCAGCGAGTTCAGCACTCGTTTCTTCATCGATCTCTCCTCTGAGCGACGGTGGTCAGATCCCGCTGATGATCATGGCAGTCGCCGAGGGCGACGGTGGTTGGGTCGCGACTGCCGGGAGCCCCAAAAGCGCAACTGATGGTTGCGAGAATTGGCCGACGCGGGTCTAGAGTCTATTCGCAACCAAACGTTGCGAAAGGAATCCCCATGGAGTACGGCACGATCGAGCGTGAGATCCACGTCCAGGCCTCGCCCGAGGTGGCGTTCGCGGTGGTCAGCCGACCCGAGCACCTCCGGGAGTGGTGGCCCGACGACGCGTCCGGGGAAGCCGTGGTCGGCGCCCCCGGCGAGCTGATCTGGCGAGATCGGGAGACGGGGCGGACGGAGTCGGTCGCCTACACGGTGGTCGAGGTAGAGGAGCCGCGGCGGTTCTCCTTCCGGTGGTGCTACCGCGAGGGGGACGCCCGCCGGGGCGACTCGTTGCTGGTGACCTTCGAGCTCTCACCGGTCGGCGACGGAACCCGCATCCGGTTGACCGAGTCCGGTTTCCGCGAGATGGGGTGGGAAGCCGCGCTGCTCGACGAGCACTACCGCGACCACGTCGCCGGCTGGGACCTCTTCGTCCCGCGGTTGGAGACCTACGTGGGCCGACTGGTGTCCGCGCGATGACCACCGCGATCGCCGTCGACGACGACCTCTGGTCGGCGATCGGTGATCCCACCCGGCGCCGGATGCTCGACCAGCTGCTGGCCGACGGGGCCGGGACGGCCACCTCCCTCAGCGACCGCCTGCCGGTCACCCGACAGGCGGTGGCCAAGCATCTCGGTGTCCTCGATCGCGTCGGCCTCGTGCACGGCGCGCCGGCGGGGCGGGAGCGTCGCTACCACGTCGACGAGGCGCAGCTCGCGCGTGCGGTTGCCCAGCTGTCCTCGGTCGGGGCCACCTGGGACGCGCGACTGCGCCGGATCAAGCGGCTCGCGGAAGCCATCCAGCGAGCCCAGGACGAGCCGGACGGAACAACAGTGGATCGCCAGGATCCCAACGAGACGAGGAGAACGTGATGGTGGACATCTTGCACCGAGTAGGCGCCGTGGCCCCGCTCGAGACCGTGTACGCGGCGGTGGCGACCCCGGAGGGGATCGCCCGCTGGTGGACGACCGAGACCACCGGGACGAGCGAGGTCGGGAGCACCGTGATCACCCGCTTCGGCGACCAGGGCGGCTTCGATCTGGAGGTCCTGCAGCTCGACCCCGAGGGACGGGTGCGCTGGCTGGTGACCGACGGACCGCCGGAGTGGATCGGCACCCAGATCTCCTGGGAGCTGCGGCAGGACGGTGCGTACACGATCGTGAACTTCGCCCACGAGGGGTGGCGGGAGCCGGTCGAGTTCCTCCACCACTGCAGCACGAAGTGGGCAACGTTCCTGTTGAGCCTCAAGGCGTACGCCGAGAGCGGGCAGGGAGCGCCGGCGCCCGACGACGTCCAGATCAGTGACTGGCACTGAGGGCGGGGCGCCGTTGAGGGCCAGGGGAGTAGGCTCGGTGCACTTGATCCCAGAGGTTCCGCCGGACTCGTCCGAGACCAGGTGGAACTGGGGACCTCATGCCCGCCTCTCGACATGCTCAGCGATCGGCCTCGGGCCGCACGGTGCCGCCGCCCGTGCCACCGCTCGCCTGCCCACTGCGGCTCCAGCTCGCACCCGAGATCGGACGCGGGACCCTCGACGGGGCCTGGTGGCCGTACGGGCGTGACCTGGCCGTCGAGGTCCTCGCCCTGGTGGAGCACTTCCCGTCGATGCTCGGCCACCTGTCCCGGGTCGTCTACTCCTCCCCGGACTGGGCGCCCAACCGCCGTCGTCGGATCCAGGTCGACGAGGCGTTCGTCAGCGTCGGGTCGTTCCCGCGCGACCACCCGCACCTGGTGGTGCTGCGGAGCGTGACGCCACGGCTGAGTCGTGTGCTCCAGCTGCTGGTGGTCCCGCCGGAATGGGACGAGCGCGCGGCCCGCTACGCGATGCAGACCGCGGCCGCTCCCGGCAACACCGTCTCGGGGCCCCAGCTGCTCGAGCAGGCGCGCGACCTCCTGCTCGCCGGTCTGCTGCCGCACCAGCCCGTCGACGGCGGCGTCGACGTGCGGACGTCGACGGCCGGGCTGCGTCGCTGACACGCGTCGCGAGTCCCTCACCCGGTCCCGACGATCGGCGTCCAGCCCCGCGACGTACAGTGGGTTGCACCACGGTAGATGTCCGCCGGCAGCCAGCCGACGTTGCCTGGCGGTAGTGCCCAGCCACCCGAGGGCACAAGGACCAGAGCATGACCGAGATATCCCTCCACCCGCACACCGATCAGGATCCGACCGAGGAACTGTGCCCGACCTGTCGGCACCCGACGTCCGCCCACGACCGCATCGGCGCTCCGGTGGTGCGCCGCCACCCAGCTCGGCGTCGGACAGCGCGACTGCGTCTGCAGCGTCCCGGCGAGCAGCGAAGCGACCGTCGGCGCGTCCTGGGCCCAGATCAGACAGGGCTCCGCAGCTCGCTGACCCGACCCGCGGGGACAGCTGGTGTCCCTGGCGTTGGTGGCGTTGGTGGCGTTCCTGGCCGAGTGCGGCCTCCTGGCAGGCCGCGTCGCTGCTGCCCCATCAAGATCATCAGCGGACCCGGTACGAGTACGTGCTCACCGACGCCGGTGCCGACACCTCCTCGGTCATCGTGGCGCTGGCGCCGCCGTGCCGACTCAACGGGCCGCGCCGGGCGACCTCAGGCGGGCCAGACCTCGGTTCAGACTGTCCGGCTGAGCGAGGTGCTCAGGGACAGCGGTCACGTCGTGGAGTTCGAGAGCTACCCGGGAGCCGACCACCTGAGGCTGGGATCCTCCCCAGCGGCCGCCGCCGCCCTGACCCGAACGATCGCATTCTTCCGATGCCTGCTGCCCCCAAGTGCTCAGCCGGCATCCACGTAACAGCTGCTGCTGCCACCGAACTGGTCGCCACCGGCGGCGGCTCCCGGCACACCGCGAGAGCTCTGTCGCCAGAGCTGATCCCCGCTGGCGGTGATGCCCCGACCCGAGCCGTAGAGGATGTTCACCGCACCGCTCTGCTCCTTCTGATGCGGGCTCCCTACCGACAGGTCCAGCCCGCGGCCGCGGCCGTGATCGAGTAGCCGAATGCCTCCACAGCCGAAGCTGCCGAACTCGTCATCGGCTGTCCTCCCCTTGACTCCTGAGGACTCGAGGTGCCACCGCTGCCTACCAACGGTGGTCAGTCCCGCGCGCGAGCCGCGCAGCACGACGACGTCCCACTGTTCGTGCACGACAAGATCATCAAGGCCGTCGCCACCCACGTCGCCTGCTGCGAGGGCCATCCCGAAGCCGGCCTGGCGGGGATTTCCCATCGTGATCTTGGTCAGGACCTCGGCGTTCGAGCCCGAGAGACCGGCGGACGTTCCTCGCAGGACGACGACCACACCCGAGCAGAACATGAAGCCGGGGCAGTAGAGCGGGTCGCCCAACATGTCATCGACGCCCTCCTCCCGCCCGGCCCGACGGTCGCCGATGGCCAGATCCTGCCGCCGATCACCGTTGAAGTCGCCGATCGCCAGGCTGGCGCCGAAGACGTGGCTGAAGAACGGACCGCCCGCCTGTCTGATGCCCGGATCCTCTTCGCCGTATCGAACCGCGCGGGATGCCCGCAGCCCCAGCGCTGAGCCGGGGATGACCGCCACGCCCCCGAACACACCCTGCGCCGTCGTGAGGCTTGCCCCCGCGGTCACCAGATCATCGATGCCGTCGCCGGTCAGATCACCGGCCGCCAGGCCCTGACCGAGGTAGGCACCAGGATCAGCGACGGCGGCCGGTAGGGATACCCGGACGGCTTTGCGCAGACCCTTCGAGGTTCCTCGATGTACCGCGAGGTGGCCCCAGCCCGATACCGCGAGCTCGCTGCAGCCGTCCCGATCGAAGTCGCCGGCGGCCAGGTGCTCGACGAGATCAGCTGTGCCCTCGAAAACACCCAGTCCGGCGTTGACCAGCTGATCGCGCGACGTGAGCCCGCGACGGCTCCCGTACAGCACCGCGAGCTTCGTGTTGTTCCCCACCGCCAGGTCGGAGCGTCCGTCGCAGTCGAAGTCGCCCGAAGCCAGGACGTCGCCGAACGACTCGTACGTCGTGGGGGTGCCCTTGATGCCTCGGGATGCCTGGCTCCACAGCTGCGCCCCTCGGGTTCGAAGGCCCCCCTTGCTCGCGTAGAGAACGTTCACTGCGCCCGCGCCATCCTTGCCGCCAGCCCGATCCCCCGGTACACCGATCGGCAGATCGGCGTAGCCGTCGCCGTTGAAGTCGTAGGGCTTGGGGGGACTGCTGCCGGCCGCCGCAGGCGGGCCGAACAGACCGGAAGCGCAGCAGACCACGACGACCAGCAGGCATCGCGGCGTCCAGCGACGTCTCATGGGTGCTCCTGCTCTTCCACTACAGCGGCCCGCCTCTCTTCGCGGCACGTTCGGCCAGTAGCTGAGGTGGCAGGGGAAGGAACGCCGCCGCGGCGCAGTTCTGTTCGTAGCCGGGCAGGGCGGCCTCGTTGCGTCGTTGCTCGTAGGTCTCGAGTGCTTGGGTCAACTCGATGTGGCCGGTGAGTCCCGCGTCGATGGCTCCGGCCAGGAGCTCGGCATCGCGGAACGCATCGCTGATGCCTTGGGCCTGGAAGGGGTCCTTGTGATAGCCGGCGTCACCGACCAGGGCCCAACCCGGACCGTAGGGCTTCCGGAAGAAGTTGTGGACGTCCGCTGTGCCATACCAACGCTCTTCCCGGTCTCCTTGGCGGACGCGTTCTGCCAGCTGCGGGACCCGGTCGAGGGCGCCGTAGAAGTTGCCCTCGATGTCGGTCCGGAACGAGCGGAAACCGGCAACGGGTGCCTGCATGGCGACGCACGTCAGGGCATCGTTGGTGGAGAAGGTGATGTAGAGGTTCTGGGGCCTCAGCCAGACTTCGGCGTCGTCCACCGGTACACCACTGAAGTAGGAGTAGTAGCTGTAGGTGAGCACCGGTTGTTCGTGGTACCTCGGCGCCTGCACGGCGTCGGCCACGGTGGAGTGTGCACCATCGGCGCCGATCACGATGTGGGCGTACTCATCGACGGACGGGCCGCCGTTCATACGGCCGCGAACGCCGACCACGCTGCCGTCTCGCCAGAGAAGGGACTGAACGGAGAATCTCTCGCGAAGCTCGGCGCCGGCAGCGACGGCGGCGTCGACGAGGATCTTGTCCAGAACCAGGCGGCGCGGCGCGTAGGTGGCATCGAACCCGTCGACGTCCTCGATCGGCTCGCGCAGAGGGAAGTCGCCGAAGTCGCTGCTGACGGACCGGATCGGTGGGCAGTTCGACGCGGCGACCGCGGGTAGGAGACCCCACTTCCCCAGCTGCCGGGTGCCGGTGGCCTGGATGAAGTGGCAACGCATCGTGTTGCTCGGGAACGAGACCCGGTCGAGCAGCAGGACGCGGTGACCCCGACGTGCCAGCAGCATGGCGACGGGCGAACCTGCGCACCGCGCGCCCACGACGATGGCGTCGTACATGCGCTGCTCCTCCCCGCCCCGCAGCGAACGGCGAGGATGAGTTCCAGGCTCGCGCAGTCCGGCTGCTGGCGGCGGAGCGCGGCCGCCGTCAGGCACGATGGTCGTTCCTGCGCCCCGGTGTCTCGACCGTAGGCGCGGGCCGCTTCGTCGACATCGGAGAAATGTCGAGGTTCGGGTCATCGAGAGCTGATCATCCCGAGGCCATCGGACATCCCGTCGACGGGGGACTGTTGGCCGCGCTGCGGCTGACCCTATGATCACGATCAGGTGGGCTCACCTGATCGGCACGTACGAAGGACTGGCGGCCATGACCGAGATCGTGCGTTGTGTCATCTACCCGGGACTCGGTATCGCCCGGCTGGGGAACTCACCGGACCAGTACGTGATCGGACCCGAGGCACCGGGGGAGTCGCTGCAGCCGGCGGGCGGGTTCAAGGACCCGGCGGGCAGGATCAAGCGCCAGGGAGCCCGCTTCCGCGTCTACGGGTTGGACAGCGCCGGGAAGGTCGTGCGCGAGGTCACCGCCGACGTCGGGCAGGTGGCGTGGCGGGTGCACCTGGCCAACCGCAAGTCCGGCTGGTACCAGTTCCTCAACGCGATGGACCTCGGCGCCAAGTACGCCAAGACCCCGGGGCGTCGCAACGCCGCGGTCACCGGCACGGCCCGCAAGGCCCTGGTGATCGACCCGGGTCCCCGTTCCATCACCGGCCGCAGCCAGCAGGGGGCTGCGTACCGGTTCGACAGCGGCACCTTCATGGGCACCAAGGTGCCGCTCGGCGAGCTGCGGACCGACGACCAGGGCCGGCTCGTCGTGCTCGGTGGCTTCGGCACCTCCGCGTCGTACCTGAAGAAGCCGGCCACCACCTTCGCCAACAACGACGGCTGGCACGACGACACCTCCGACGGGTGGGTGCGCGCGACCGTCACCATCGGGGGCAAGAAGCTGGAGGCGGAGCCGGCGGCCGTCGCCGTCACCCCGCCCAACTTCGGCCCCGGCCTCTACGGCGTGGTCACCATGTACGACGTCGTCTACGACCTGTTCTGCCGCGACCCGAAGTTCGCGTTCGACCCGCCGGCCCGGCCGTCGTTCTGGCGGCACGTCTACCCGATGCTGGCCCGGCTCGTCGACACCGGCTGGGTGAACAGCGGGGCCGACGTGCTGTTCGGGCCCGGCAGCCCCAGTCACCTGACCACCCCGGGTCTGCTGGCCCAGCTGGCGGACCCGGCGCCGGAGTTCCAGCCGCTGCGCACCGCGTACGCCGGCTGGTTCCGCGATCCCGCGGCCAGGACCGCGGCCCAGACGCCCGCGAAGCTGCCGCCCTTCTACGGCGACGCGTTCGGTGACTACCGCGGGCTCGGCGTGGACGACCTCGCGGTGACCCCGACCCAGTACCACTGGCTGCAGCAGTGGGCCGCCGGTGACTTCGATCCCGACCCGTCCCTGCGGCAGCGACCCGCCACCCTGGCCGACTACCCGCTCGCGCAGCAGCCCCGGGCGCTCGACGAGGCCAATCTCGAGAGCTGCCTGGGTGGCCCGTTCCATCCCGGCATCGAGCTGACCTGGACGCTGCGGGTCGCGTCGATGTGGAAGGCGCCGTTCCGGCTCAACCTGCTCGCCGAGGGTGCCGCGCCGAAGATGGACTACGGCGTGACGCTGACCCCGACGGAGGCGCTGGGCGCCGGTGGTGTGGTGTCGGCCTCGGGCCCAGGCACGCTGACCTGGTGGATGGGGGTTCCCTGGCAGACCGACGAGGCCAGCTGCCTGTCGGGCTACGAGGTCGGCACCTACCTGCCGCTGCCGTCGTTCTGGGCGGCGCGCGTGCCCAACCAGGTGCTCAGCGAGCGCTCGTACGAGCGGCTGATGGACACCGACCTGCCGACCACGCAGCGGTTGAAGCACCTGTTCCACCGGCTGGACTGGCTCCGCTTCTTCGGTCCGGATCGCCTGACCCGGCTCAACGACAACATCGCCCGGTGGCATCAGCTGGGCATCGTCACCCGGCAACCCGGACCGAGCGACCTCGGCACCGAAGGGATCCCGCAGCAGCTGTGGGTGGAGACCGGACTGGCCGCCGCCCTCACCAAGTCCGACGCGACCTGGGAGCAGGTGAAGATCGCCGAGCGGATCGTGGGGCTGCCCGCCGAGGACGCGGTGCTGCTCTCCGACCAGGCCGGCCTGACCCTGGCCGCCGAGCACGACGAGCTGCCGCCGGAGTCGCATCGGCGGCTCCTCGGCCGCGACGAGCTCTAGCGACCGCGCATCGACCGGGTGGTGGTGGTCGGCGGTGGTCCGGCCGGGGCCGCCACCGCGATCACGCTCGCCCGGCTCGGACTGCGGCCGGTCGTGCTCGAGGCGGCACCGGGACCCCGCTGGAAGGCGGGGGAGAGCATTCCGCCCAGCGCCCAGCCGGTGCTGGACCGCCTCGGGCTGCTGGGGGGAGTGGCGCGCGCCGGGCTGCCGTCGTACGGCAACCGGTCGGTCTGGGGCACAGCAGACACCGTGGAGCAGGACTTCGTGTTCGGCACGGCCGGGCCGGGGTGGCGGGTCGACCGGGTCGGGTTCGAGGCGGAGCTGGCGGTGGAGGCCGGCGCGGCCGGGGTGGAGTGGCGGTCCGGCGCGCGGGTGGTCGGGTGCGTCCGGCGCGGGTCGCGGGGGTGGTCGCTGCGGGTCGTCGAGGACTCCGGGCCCGCGACGTACGACGCGGACGTGGTGGTCGACGCCTCCGGCCGGGCGGCCCGGGTGGCACGGCTGCTCGGGGTCCGGCGGGTCCGCTACGACCGGCTCGTCGGGGTGATCGCGTACGGAGGGTCACGGTCCGGTGCGGCAGACGACGTGTCGGACGCCGACGCTCGGGATTCGACCACGCTGGTCGAGGCGGTGCCCGACGGCTGGTGGTACTCGCTGTTCCTGCCCGGCCGGCGCCTGGTGGCGGCCTTCATGACCGACGCCGATCTGCTCGACGCCACCGGTGTCCGGCGACCGGACGGACTCCGTGCCCAGCTCGATCGGGCGCCGGCCACCCGCTCCCGCGTCCAGGACTGCGACGCCGAGCCGGACTGGTCGCGGGCGGTGATCCGGCCCGCGCACACCGCTCGCCTGGAGACGGTCGCCGGTCCGGAGTGGCTGGCGGTGGGTGACGCGGCGGTGGCGTTCGACCCGCTCGCGTCGTACGGGATCGCCGCGGCCCTGGGGGAGGGCTTCTACGCGGCGGCCGCCGTGGCCGACCACCTGGACGGTCGACACGACGCCCTGCTGGAGCACGGCCGGCTGATCGATCGGACCCTCGCCCAGTACCTGGTGCTGTGCCACGACCGCTACGCCCTCGAACAGCGCTGGCCCGCCGCCGAGTTCTGGCGGCGCCGACACCACCCGGCCCGGCTCTGACCCGCGTCGATCGGCAGGCCGGCTGGCCTCGAGAAGGAGGTACGGGCACGTTCTGCGTACTGAATCCGTGTCCGGACCTCCTTCTCGGCACACCGACGCCGCTGATCCCCGACTTCGCTGGCGCTGCAACAGTCGCGCAGTTGGCTGACCGGGTCCGGGTCCTCAGAAGCTGCGGCGGTGGGGTCCGTACGGGGTCTCGAGGATCGCCACCTCGTCGTCGCTGAGGTGGACGTCGAGGGCGGCGACGGCGTCGCTCAGGTGGTGGGGCTTGGTCGGTCCCACGATCGGAGCCGTGACGACCGGGTTGCGGTAGACCCAGGCCAGGGCGATCTGGGCCATCGGCAGCCGCCGGGCCTCGGCCACCTGCTGCACCGCCTCCACCACGGGCCGGTCGGACTCGTTGTCGAAACGCCGGCCGACCGGGTCGTTGTCGAAGCGGGCCGTGCGCTCGCCCCACGGGCGGGTGAGCCGCCCCTTGGCCACGGGGCAGTAGGGGATGCTGCCCACGCCCTCGTCGGCGAGCAGGCCGTACATCTCCTTCTCGTCCTCGCGCATCATCAGGCTGTACTGGTTCTGCATGGACACGAACGGGGTCCAGCCGTTCCGCCGGGCCACCGCCTGCATCTTGGCGAACTGCCACGCGTACATCGACGATGCCCCCAGGTAGCGGGCCTTGCCGGCCTTGACCACGTCGTGCAGCGCCTCCATCGTCTCCTCGACCGGGGTGTCCTCGTCGAAGCGGTGGATCTGGTAGACGTCGACGTAGTCGGTGCCGAGCCGGCGCAACGAGGCGTCGATCTGCTCCATGATCGCCTTGCGCGACAGGCCTTCGCCGCCCGGACCGTCGTGCATCGTGAAGCGGACCTTCGTCGCCACGACGAGGTTCTCGCGGCGGGTGAGCTTCGTGATGGCCCGCCCGACGTACTCTTCGGAGCTGCCGAGCTGGTAGACGTTCGCCGTGTCCCAGAAGGTGATCCCGAGATCGAGGGCCTGGCGGAACAGCGCCTCGGAGGCCGTCTCGTCCAGTGACCAGTCGTTGAAGCCGCGGTGATCACCGAAGCTCATGCAGCCCAGCGTGATCCGGCTGACCTTCAGCCCCGTGTCGCCGAGTCGGGTGTACTCCATCGTCAGTCTCCTTGTCCTGTGGCTTCCGCCGGTGGTTGATCCAGACACGCTCGGCCGTGGCCCGGCGTGGCAGTGACGACCGTACGAGGAATCACCGGCGCGAGGGAGGCCCTGTCATGGCCTCCCAGACGCCAGGGCGTCGGCGCGTCGAGGTGATGGTCCGGCGGCAGCCGACCATGACAGGCTGAGGGCTCGCTCGCACCCCGCTCGACGACCGAGGGAGGACGGATGCGCCCGACCGGTCAGGCCGACGACCCGCTACCGCGGCTGGAGCACGTGGTGCCGCTGGTCGTTCCCCCGCCGCCACCCGCCCGGGTCGCGGTCGCCGTCATCGGCGGCGGCATCATGGGCGTGAGCATCGCCTACCACCTGGCCGAGGCCGGGGTCGACGACGTGCTGGTGATCGAGCGCGACACCCTCGGGTCCGGGTCGTCGGCCAAACCGTTGGGTGGCGTGCGGGCGACCTTCTCCGACGCGAACAACGTGCTGCTCGGGCAGCGCAGCCTGGCGGCGTACGAGGACTTCGAGGCACGCTTCGGCACGGCCATCGGGCTGCGTCAGGTGGGCTACCTGTTCCTGTGTCGCACCGAGGCCGAGCTGACGGCGGTGGAGGCGAGTGTCCGGCTGCAGAACGCGCTCGGCGGAGACAGCCGGATGATCAGCTCCGACGCAGGCGTACGAGCTCAATCCGTTCCTGCAGCCGAGTGCCTTGCTCGGGGCGTCCTTCTCGCCCCGGGACGGCTACGCCGAGCCGGCCCGGGTGGTCGCCGGCTACGCGACCGCGGCCCGACGGCTGGGCGTGACCTTCGCCGAGCACACCGAGGTGCTCGACGTCGATCACGGTCGGCGACGGCGCGACACCAGGTCAGCACCCAGCGCGGCACGGTCCGGGCCGACACCGTGGTGATCGCCGCCGGAGCCTGGTCGACCAGGATCGGCGCGATGCTCGGGGTGCACCTGCCGATCGAGGGCGTACGACGTCAGATCGGCTTCACCGCCCAGCAGGCGAGAGCGCACCCCACGGTGCCGTTCACCCTCGACCTGTCCACGACGCTCTACTTCCACAACTACCGCAACGGTCTACTGCTCGGTATCTCCAACCCTGACGAGGAAGTCGGCCTGTGCCGGGAGTTCAGCTACGGCTGGACCCGGGCCTTCGACGAGGCCGCGGCGGTGGTCGCGCCCACCCTGGTCGGTCGACCGTTGGTCGGCGGTTGGGCGGGCCTGTACGAGAACACCCCCGATCACAACGCGCTGATCGGCCGGGCGCGGGTCCCCGGTGTCCTCTACGCCACCGGGTTCTCCGGCCACGGCTTCCTGCAGGGCCCGGCGGTGGGGGAGATCATCCGGGACCTCTACCTCGATCGCGAGCCGTTCCTGGATCCGTCGCCCTTCAGCGCCGACCGTTTCGACGAGTCCGGATCCCTGCTCCACGAGGTGCACATCATCTGATCACCCGACGTGCAGGCACCCGCAACCGTGATCACGACCACGGGCGGACGGTCAGGTTCGCGAACTCGGCGCGGGTGCCGATGTCGACGAACAGCCCGATCGCGCCGCTCACGGGGCGCTCTTGGGTTCACGGACGGTGAGCACCTCGACGCCGTCCACGGTCACCGTGACCATGGCGTCGTCGACGGTGAGCCGCGAGGTGGATCCACCGGTCGGGCTGCGATGTCGGCACCGGCCTCGTAGACGCCTTCGGGGTAGGTCTCCCGCAGCCGGGAGAAGGGCCAGTCCGGGTAGGCGAAGTACTGGACGGCGCGGAGCTGCCGCGGGGCAGGCGGCTCGAGCGACGCACCGTTGAGCGGTCGGAGGTAGACCGCCTCGAACCGGTCACCACCGTCGAGGAGGTGGTAGGCGATGCCGGCGAACCCCCGCGCGTAGGCCGGTGCGGTGGCGGTGAGCCCGGCCCGGACATCCACCTCGATCGTCCCGGTACGGAACTCGGCGGGGATGATCACGAAGGTGGGCTGATCGACGTAGTCCACGCCGGGCGTGCCCTCGTGGGCGACCTCGTCGGTGAGCTGCACCCGCAGGCCCGCGCGGTCGTCGACCCGGGCGGGGACGGCGGTGACCGAGCGCAGTGCTGCGCCCGGGGGCAGGTCGGTGAGGGAGTGGACGACGGGCTGGGACACGGATGCTCCTTCTCGAGGCGGTGCGGGTGCGGCGGTCGGCCCCTCGGATGTCAGTCGGGCAGGGCCAGCACGACGCGGCGACGGTTGTCGAGGTCCACCCGGTCGTGGGCGGCGGCCGCGGACGCGAGGTCGTAGGGGTCGGCGATCGGGATGGTGAGCGCCCCGTCCTTCGCGGCCACCGTCAGGTCGGCGGCCGCCTGCCGCTTGGCGTCGGTGGGGAAGTCGTCGCTGCCGAGCAGCCGGATGGTCAGGTTGTCGAACAGCATCGGCCAGAAGTCGAAGCGGGGCTGAGGATCCCGGGTGGCGTACGCGGCGATGACGGCACCGTTCCGGGCCACGCGGGCGTCGAGGTCGATGTTGTCGGAGAACGCGACCTCCACGATCCGATCGACCCCGTCGGGGGCGCGATCCCGGATCGCCCTGACCGGGTCGGTGCTGTCCAGCGCGATCGTGTGCTCACGGAGGCCGTCGGTCAGACCGTCGAGATCCGCGGTACGGCGGACGGTGCCGATCACGGTGGCGCCGGCCCACTGCGCGAGCTGGGCCGCGAGCGAGGAGACCGCGCCGAGCACACCGTGCACGAGCACGGTCCGACCCGCGACCGGACCGTCGACGAACACGGCCCGGTGGGCCGTGATGCCCGGTATCCCCAGGCACGCTCCGAGCCGATCGCCGACTCCCTCGGGCAGCTCCACCGCCGTGGCGTCGGGCACCACGGTGAACTCGGCCGCCGTGCCGTACGGGCGGTAGGACTGGGCGTTGTAGACCCAGACCCGTTGCCCGAGGCGATCCTCCGCGACACCGTCGCCGACCGCGTCGATGATGCCGCTGCCGTCGCTGTGGGGGATCACGCGGGCGTACGGCATGGCCGAGCCGAAGTAGCCGGCCCGCTTCTTGGTGTCGCCGGGGTTGATCCCGGAGTACCGCAGGCGCACCCGCACCTCCCCGGGACCGGGCTCGGGATCGGGCAGGTCGCCGATCTGGAGCACCTCGGTCGCCGGACCCTGGCGGTCGTAGTAGACGGCTCTCATCGGGCAACATCCCTTTCCGGGCTGTGGTCTCGGGCCTCGTCGCGGGCGAGCTGAAGCCTCAACCAGCGACGCTCGGCGGTGCTGGTGGCCTTGGCGATCACGAACAGACCTCTGCGGTAGGGGTCGGTCAGGTCACGCTGCCGCAGGGGCGTGTCGCCGTCGTAGAAGAAGCTGGTCGGTTGCTCGAGGAACGCGAGGCGGCGTCTGAGCACCCGATCGCGTTCGTCGTCGTCGGGCAGGAACGACAGGAACGCCAGCACCACCAGGAATCTGGTCAGGTCGGTGATGTCGACCTGGGTCGGCTCGCGCAGGCGGCGTTCGAGGTCCTGGCGACCGGCGGTGGTCAGGGTGAGCACGTGCCGCTGTGCCGCGGTCCCGCCCTCGCAGTGCCGGTCCAGCAGGCCGTCGCGGACCAGCCGGTTGATCGCGGGATACAGGCTCCCGTCGCTGACGGGTCGGGTGTAGCCGGACAGCTGGGCCACCTTGCGGCGCAGCTCGTAGCCGTGCAACGGGCCTTCCGCCAGGAATCCCAGGATGGCGAGCTCGAGCACGCGGTCACAATACCTCGAATCGAGGTACGTGGTGCGCGGGACGTCCAGCATCGGATTCCTTCAGCCGGCATGACTTCTCGGGAGGTCACGGACCATGCGGATCCGCCGCAACCCGTCCTCGACCTGGACCGTCCCATCGGGGACGAAGCCGTGCCGGCGGTAGAACGCCTGAGCCCGCGGGTTCGGGTCGGCCACCCAGAGCAGGGCCGACTCCGTCGGATCGACGACCGCTTCCAGCAGCGCCGGGCCGGCGCCGGAGCCGTGGTCCGCCGCGACGACGTACAGCACGTACAGCTGTCGTGGCCACGGTGCCCCGTCCAGCGGTGCCCCGTCCAGCGGTGCCCCGTCCAGCGGTGGGCCGGACATCGCGATCCCGACCAGCTCGCCCTCGCGCTCGGCGACCGCCACCCGGTTCTCTCGGTAGCGCTCGTCGGTCAGCATGTCGGTCCAGAAGCGCTTGCGAGCAGGCAGCAGACCGGGGTCGTCGAGGACCGCGTCGCTCATCAGGCCCCGGTACGTCTCGTGCCAGCTCCGCACGTTCACGCGGGCCATCGACACGGCGTCCTCGACCACGGCCGGACGTACCACCGGCGTCGAGCCGACCGCCGGCGTGAGGCCGCCACGGTGGACCGTGAAGGCGTCGACCGCCGCCAGCTCACCCGCGGACGGCGGCTGGAAGAAGTCCCACGCCCGGCGCAGCTCCTGCTCGGTCATCGGATACGCGGTCGGATCGGCGGACGCGCGTCGGTCCTGCAGGCGTGACCACAGCGTCGCGTACGGCACCTCGAACACGTGCAGCTCGATGCGAGCGCCGCACGCCCGGGCGTCGGCGAACTTCTCGGTCCGCTCAGCCGCCATCCACAACCCGTCCTCGAGGATGACGTCCACGCCGGCCCGCAGCAGGGTCAACCCGTGCTCGTAGAGGCGGCGCTGCAGGCGCTCGTGGAAGTCCGTGTCGGCGTGGCCGACGCCCAGCTCGGCCTGCCAGTCGTCGGTGCACAGCCGGACACCCCGGCCCTGCGACTCGAGCCGTCTGGCCAGCGTGGTCTTGCCCGCACCGGGCAGACCGCAGAACAGGGTGAGGGTCGGCACCCGTCGTTGCCCTGACTGGTCGCCGGTCGCTGTCACCACGGGTCCATCATCGCAGCGGCGCGACACGCGCCGAAGAGATCGAAGCGTCGATCGCCGCGGTGGTCTAGCCTCGAGACCGGCGAGATCTACGCCGAACCTCCACGGTCCGTCCCCAGCACGGACCCAGCGGACCGCTCCGCATCGCCGAGGCAAAGGGACTCCGTCTCAGGTCGCTGTCAGACCACACCCGTAGCGTCTCGGGCCGTGCTGCTGGGGAACCGGGTCGAGGCGTGGGAGTTCGGATGACAGCCAATCGAGCGCTGAAGCGACGTGTGCGTGCTCGCGCACGCCGCACCGGCGAGTCCTACACCGCTGCTCTCCGGCACTTCCGATCCCTCGAAGGAGAGACCGTGCCGACCACACCCGACCGCTCACCCGCCCAGCTGCGCCTGGCCGTGGCTCAGACCAGCTTCCGGACGGATCCCGGCGCTGCCCACGCGTTCCAGGACGCGGGCGCCGAGGTCCGTCGACTGATGCGACAGGCGCGAGCCGCCGGCGCGGACGTCCTGCAGCTGCCCGAGGCGACGCTCTGCTTCCCCGACAAGCGGTCCCTGTCGCGTGACCGCGA
This sequence comes from uncultured Actinomycetota bacterium, assembly GCA_963759915.1. Taxonomy (GTDB): domain Bacteria; phylum Actinomycetota; class Actinomycetes; order Propionibacteriales; family Propionibacteriaceae; genus Microlunatus. The sequence continues at coordinate 77,148 of CAVXBJ010000067.1, forward strand.
CCAGGTGACCGAGGCCGACTGGTCCAGATTCGCCTGGGAGTCGTTGGCGGGCGAGATCGACCAGATCCGGGCCACCGCCGGGTCGTTGCGGCTCTGGACCGTCCTCGGAGCCCAGCAACCTCACCCGTCTGATCCGTCGGCGCGGCCCGCGACCAGCCTCCTGGTCATCGATCCCACCGGCACCGTCGTCGCCCGCTACGACGAACGACTCCTGTCCCGCAGCAAGCAGGCCTACCTGTATGCGGCCGGCACCGAGGGTGTGGTCATCGAGGTCCGAGGCCTGCGGATCGCGCTCGCATCCGGGCTGGAGGTGCTGTTCCCGCACCTGTTCAGCGACTACGAGAGGCAGGACGTCGACTGCGTGCTGTTCTCCACCGCCGGTCCCGGGGATCCCGAAGAGGCGGACACCCTGGCGTCCTCGGCCCGCACCCACGCGCTGCAGAACGGCCTCTGGGTCGGCTACGCGGTGCCGAGCGACAAGGCCCCGTACGCGTCGGCCGGCATCATCGCACCCGGGGGAGCCTGGGCGGCTCGGTGCCCGAGCGAGGTGATGCCGGCCATCGCCGTCGCCGAGATCAGCAGGCGGCCCGACCACCCCGGACGGGCCTGGCGGCGCGAGCTGCTGCAGAGTCCGACGAGGTGATCACCGCCGGGGCCGGTTCCGCTTGCGCTGCCCGAGCTCCTCGACCCGCAGCAGTGCACCGGTCAGACGGCTCTCGCCGGACCGGCGCTCGAGCGTCTGCCGCACCAGCCGGACCAAGATCAACAGCATCGGAACGGCGACGGCGAACAGGAGCCACTGCCGGAGCCGACTGGTGATGAACAACAACATGGGGGGACTCACTTTCGTCGATGGTCTGGTGGAGGTGGTGACCCGGCTCAGCCGGCGGCGGACGGGCTCTGGTCGATGGACAGCACGTTGACCCTGATCTGGCCGGCTTCGCGACCATGGGCTTCGAGCACCTCGCGGACGACGTGCTGGATGGACTCGGCGACCGCCCTGGACTGGTGTCGGGCGGTGGTGGCGACGTCGATCGTGGCGTCGGTGATCACGCCGTAGCTGGTCACGGCTATGCCGTCGGGACGGTCGGGACCTGTCGACGACCCAGGCATCCGAGCCCGGAACAGGCTCTTGACGGTGGGCTCCAACCGGGCGACGCCGTCCACGGCCAGCACGGTGACGCCGATCAGCGACACCAGGGCCTGGTCGTCGACGGGGCCGAGGAGCTCCGACTCCACTTCGGAGCCGGCGTCCGCCATGTCGGCTTCGCGTTCGGACGTGGTGATCATGATCTCGGGGACGTCTGTGGGCTCAGGCATCGTGCACATCCTCCACATCGATGTCGACGATCTGGGCGGTGACCCCGACCTGGTCCTCGACGGCGGCGATGATCTCCTGGCGAAGGGTCTTCGATCCGTCCGGGGCTGGCCGTCGAGGCGGCGACACTGACCCGCAGACGAGCCCGGATGGCGACGGCGTCGGGCGCCGGCCCCGCGGCGTCGTCGACGACCTCGACGCTGCAACGACGAGCCTCGATGTCGGGAAGCTGGTCGCAGGTGTGCCGGATGACGGTGGCGATGGCCTGTTCACTGACCGTCAGGTCGGCCTCGTCGGTGCTGGACTGACCGCGGCGCAGGGGGATCCGCCGTCCGCGGCGCACCTCGGCCCGGGCGATGGACGTGATCTTGGAGACCAGGTCGGCACTCAGCCGCAGGTTCGGATCCTCCCGATCACTGGACCGCAGCTCACGCGTGGCGGTGTTGAGCTCGGCGAGGCTCGCCCGGGCGGCCTGGCAGTCCGGGCACTCCATCTCGTGGGCGTTCGGCGGCGCGTCGGCGTTCGCCCACACCTCGTCGATCTCTCGGCCGCAGCCGAGTCGGGTCGTGCTGTTGGCTAGCGCCATGCCGCCATACCTTTCGCTAGGTTCTGCCGGGCTCGGGCGATCCGTCCGCGTACGGTGCTGAGTGGCACGCCGATGGCGAAGGCGATCTCGGGGTAGGACAGGTCGTGCAGCTCGTTCAGCACCCAGCAGGCCCGTTGCTCCGGCGGCAGGGTGGCCAGCACCTGTTCCAGGCTCTGGCGGACGGCGGTGGCCTGGGCCGCAGCCTCAGGTCCCTCGCCCCGGTCCTGGAGTGAGGTCGTGGTCGTGGTCTCGGCCTCGAAGTCGCCTCCGCGCGTGACGTCGGTGCGCTGACGGCTCCGGCGCTGCAGCACGTTCAGGCAGCGGCGCGTCGCGATGTGGTAGATCCAGGCCCGGAACGCCTGCGGGTCGGCCAGCGTCGGCAGCTGCCGCCACACGACCACGAAGGTCTCCTGGACGGCGTCCTCGGCCTCGCCGCGGTCGGCGAGCATCCGGTACGCCAGACGGAAGAGCTCCCCTTCGTACGCCCGGACCAGCTGCTCGAAGGCCGCCGCATCCCCGTCCTGGGCCCGATTCACCCAGGCCGTCTCGCTCAGGCGAGGAGCCTGCGCGCGGGGCGATCCGGGCGGGACGGCCGGGGCGGGATCGACCGTCGCGGTGCGCTGACCGTCGTCGACCTGAGGGACTGACTCGGTCATCGCCGGCGGCCTCGGATCGGGATCGATCGTCGACGGACACCGTTCTCGAGACACAGTGACATGGAAGCTCCTTCGCCCACGTCTGCCTGTTCGGACAGCCGGGGATCTCGCGGTGGCGTGAAGCGGGACGGTGCCTGCCTCGGGGGAGTGGTCCCGGAGGCAGGCACCGCGAGCTGACTCAGGCGAGGCCGTCGCGGACGTCCTTGACGGCGTCCTTGGCGTGCTCGCCGGCCTGCTTCACGCCGGCGGCGGCCTGGTCGGCCTGGCCCTCGGCCTGCAGCTTCTCGTTGTCGGTGGCGTCGCCGACGGCTTCCTTGGCCTTCCCGGCGAGCTCCTCGGCCTTGTTGCTGATCTTGTCTGAGATACCCATGCCTTCTCCTTCTTCGGTGGACGTCGCCGGCCGGGGTGACCGACGACGGGCGTCGCGTCAGAGCGTGACGCTGCTGGTGGTGCGCTTGCCCGGATCGATGTCGAGCTGGACTCCCAGGTGCGCGATGGGTGCGTCCAGGGCGGTGGCCAGGTTCTGGGCGGCCTCGGTGCGGATCGACGTCAGCAGGCCTCGCAGATCCGCGCGGTCGTCGGCACTCACTCTCAGGGTGAGCTCCGGAACCCGGGAAGTGCCTCTCAGCACGGCACTGGCTGCATTGACCCCCGAGTAGGTCCTGACCTCGTCGGCCACGGCCGTGGCCAGCACCTCCGGGGGGCAGACGGTCAGTCCGGTGGTGGCGTCGTCGTGCAGGCGGAACGGGCGAGCCGCGTTGGTCCGCGGGATCTGGGCGAGCAACCACCCCAGGGCCAACAGGCCGATGATCAGCCCGACGACGCCGACGGCGGCGATCACCAGGGTCTGCGCGAGCAGTCCGGCTGCGGCACCGTCCACCAGGGGACTGTCGGCGGTGGGTGCGGTCCAACCGGTCCCGGTCATGCCCAGCAGCTGCCCGAGACCGCCGGTCGCCGCGAGCGCGGCCACCAGGCCGACCAGCAGCAGCACGATGCCGATCACGGCCAGCCACGTGCGGTTGAGCTTTCCTGCGAGTTGCCTCATGTCGTTACCTTTCCTGACGGACAGCGGTGCCCGGGACGGCGGCGGTCGTGGGGAGCCTGTCGACGCTCACAGGGACTGGGTCCGGGCTCGTACGACGACGGCCGGCATCGGCGCCAGACCGGCCGACTGCAGCGCGCCGGTGACGCGATCGCGTACCTGCTGCTCGATCTCGCTCCGCTGCTGGGACGGGGTCTTGACGGTCACCGTGACCTTGCGAGCTCCGACGACGGACGACACGCTGTCGACGCCGTCGACCTGACCCGCGCGAGCGGTGGCGAGCTTGGCCACGGACCGACGCGTCATCACGACCTCGGTGCTGATGTCAGCGGCGTCGGCGGACGAGCCGCTGTCCAGGGTCATGGCGGTCGGCGGACCGGGCTTGATCGCGGCGACGAGCAGGATCAGGCCGAGCAGGGCGACCCCGATCGACGAGGATCAGCACCCAGACGTTGCCCCAGGTCAGGGCCGCCAACCAGCTCGCGGTCTGGTCGGCGAAGCCCGGCCAGGATCCACGGGCCAGCCGCTGCACCGCGGCCCACACCAGACCCACGCCGAGGGCGAGCAGCACCACGGCGGTGATGGTGGCGGGCACGGTCCGGGCCGGACGGCGACGCAGGCTGGTCGATCGGGCGTCGGTGCGGCTCACAGCAGCTCCTTTGCTGAGGTCGTCGCGCCGGCGTGCAGGGCGACGACGGTGATGTCCACCCGGGTCACCTCGACCCCGGTCAGCTGTCCGACCCGGTGGGTGACCTGGTCACGGACCCGGTCGGTGGCCTGGCGGATGGAGACCGGGTAGGCCACGGCCATCTCGATCGCCAGGGTCGCCGTGCGTCCGGCGAGCTCGACATCGACCTTCGGTCGAGCCGACAGATCGGTGTGCGCGCCGATGCCGAGGAATCCTCCGGACCGGCCGCCGGCGGCGGAGATCTCGCTGGCCACCTGACCGGCGATCTTCTCGACCACCTGCTTGGCCAGCACCAGCCGGCCGCGCTGCCTCCGTTCGGCTCCGTCGGCCGGAGCCGGTGGAGCGACGGGCGTGTTGTCGGTGATGGTCATCTCAGAGCTTGGCGCTGGACTGGCCGGTCAGCGAGCGGAGGTCGAGCTTGCCTTCCAGCACCCGGCCCACCACCAGGCCGATGGCGCCGAACACCAGCACCACCACGAAGGTGCCGAAGCCGCCGAAGGTGGCGACGATCCCCAGCACGAGACCGACGAAGAGGGCAGTTTGGGTTGTGGACATGTTGGTCATCTCTCTTGTGGAGCGGATCGATCGGTGGCTGGAGGGCGAGCGAAGACCCCAGCCCGGCCGGCGGGACCGGGCTGGGGGCGGGGTCACTGGAGCTGGTCGCTGCCGCGCTGCGCGGTCGTGTCGTCGCCGTCCTCGTCGGGCAGGTGCACGTCGGTGACGTTGACGTCCACGGAGACGACCTGGAGACCGGTGGCGTACTCGACCGCACGGATCACGCTCTCGCGGATGTTGTCGGCGACCTCGACGATCGAGGCGCCGTACTCGATCACGATGGAGACGTCGACGGCGGTCTGCCGCTCACCCTTCTCGATGCTCACGCCACCGGAGACGGCCTGCTTCTGGCCGGGGATCCGCTGGGTGAGGTTGCTGATCGCCCGACCGGCGGCGGAGCCCATGGCGTAGACGCCGACGACCTCGCGGGTCGCGATGCCGGCCAGCTTCTCGACCACCTGGTCGGCGATGGTGGTGTCGCCGTGCTCGGTGTGCAGCGCGTCGAGCACCTTCGGCTCGGGCGCCTGCGACTGCTCGCGCGCCTCGCGGGCCTTGTTCTCCTCGGTGGTCACGGGCAGCTGTGCGGTGTCGGTCATGAGGACTCCTTCGATAGGGGCCGGGCATGGGCTCTGGAGCCCAGGCGTCGGTGTGTACGAAGGTCAGGACAACGCCAGGACCCGCATCGTCACGCGTCGGCCGCGAAGAGAGTCTGTGATCTGGATCACGCGTTGTCACAGGTGCCTGTGATGATGACGCGATGACGACCTACTCCGGCACGAAAGAGTTCGAAGGCGCGATCTTCGTCAAGACGAGCTTCCGGGGCGCCACCCTGCGATTCTCCGACGTCAGCCGGGTGACGATGCGCAGCGTCGAGGTGAACGGACTCGACATCGACAGCCACGACCTGTTCTTCGGCAGCCTCTTCGTCAACGGGGTCGACGTGGTGCCGCTGGTGGACGCCGAGCTCAATCGGCAGTTTCCCGGCCGTGAGCTGCAGAAGGCGGAATCGCCCGAAGGCCTGCGCGAGGCGTGGGTCGCGGTGCAGGCCGCCTGGCAGGTGACGGTGGTGGCCACGCCACCGGACCTCGTGGACGCCCACGTCGAGGACGAGTGGTCCTTGGCGCAGACGCTGCGGCACCTCGTCCTGGCGACCGACGCCTGGCTCCGCGGCGGGATCCTGCGGATCCAGCAGCCGTTCCACGAGATCGGCCAGATCTTCACCGGCGCCGGCGAGATGGGCTTCGACATGTCCATCTTCCGCGCAGACCAGCCGTCCTACGACGAGATCCTCGCGGTGCGGGCGGAGCGACAGCAGCAGGTGACCGACTTCCTGGCCGCGGCCACGACGGAGCTGCTCGCGGAGGAACGCGACAACCCCTGGGGCGGCGACGACTGGCATCCCACCGTCGGCGACTGCGTCCGCGTGATCCTGGAAGAGGAGTGGGCGCACCTGCGCTACGTCCGACGGGATCTCGCGCGTCTGCGGTGACCCGCTCTCCACCGGTGTCGTGATGAAGGTCGTCGCCTGGTCGAGGGTCGACGGCTGCTGCCGGACGGTCTGAACGACCGTCGCGTGCCACCGCGGCGCGTGCAGCCAGGGCGGGCCGATTAGACCGCGACGTGGTCATCCTGGCGAGGGTGCCCAGCCGCTGACCGGACGCCCGGTGGCCTCCTGTCGGCGGACGGCTGGGGTTGAGTTTACGACGTAAGATCTGGGGTACTCGGTTTCGGTGCCCGTCCACCGGGCGTACGCGAGCTGGCACGAGGAGATCGAGGGTCATGGTCGAGAAAACAGCGGCCCGGGGATGATCGGGTACTACATCCACCACCAGGGCTCGGGCCATCGGCACCGGGCGTCGAGCGTGGCACGACTGGCCGACGTGGAGCTGACGGGTCTGTCCACGGGTCCGCGGCCGGCTGGCTGGACCGGTCCGTGGGTCGACCTGCCCGATGACGCCGGCGTGGGACCCGAGCAGGACATCACCGCGCGCGGCCGCCTCCACTACGTTCCGCTGGGTTCCCGGGGCCTGTCGGCCCGGATGGCGATGATCGCCGCCTGGATCGACGCCGAACGGCCCGAGGCCCTGGTCGTCGACGTCTCCGTCGAGGTCGCGGTGCTGGCTCGACTGCTCGGCGTACCGGTCGTCGTCGTCGCTCAGCCCGGTCACCGCGAGGACGCCCCCCACCGGCTCGCCTACGACGTGGCCTCGCGCATCATCGCACCGTGGCCGCGGGTCCTCGGCGGCCTGTGGGGAGCGACCCCCGAGGACCTGGTCAAGACCCGCTTCGTGGGCGGGATCAGCCGCTACGCCCCGGTCGCCGACCCGGTCGCCCCCACGACCCAGCGTCGGGTGGTGGTGGTGAACGGGACCGGCGGTCGGGGCAGCTCGGTGGCCGAGGTCGCGGCGGCTCGGCTGGCGAGCCGGGGATGGGAGTGGATCCACCTCGACCGTGCGCACGGCACCTGGGTCGACGACCCGTGGCCGTTGCTGTGCTCGGCGTCCGTGGTGGTCAGTCACGCCGGCCAGAACCTGATCGCCGAGATCGCCGCCGCCCGCCGACCTGCTCTGCTGCTGCCGCAGGATCGGCCCTTCGACGAGCAGCGGGTGATGGCGTCGGCCCTCGAAGCCGCCGGGCTGCCGGCCCTGGTCAGGGACACCTGGCCGACGCCGGCCGAGTGGCCCGACCTGCTCGACCGGGTGGGCCGGCTCGACGGCTCCCGCTGGTCGTCGTGGAACGACGGCGACGGTGCCGCGCGGGTGGCGGGGCTGCTGAGCGAGCTGGAGCCGGTGCGGGCGGTGTCGGCATGAGGACCATGATCATCACGATCGCCCACGGCCGGCACGACCACCTGGAACGACAACGCCGGCTGATCGCGCGGTCGCACGCGGTCGTCGACCACCACGTCGTCGTCGCGATGGCCGACCCGGCGGTGGCCGAGCGGCTGCACGGTTCTCCGCAGACCTCGGTGATCGCGATTCCCGCCGACCGGGCCGCGCTGCCACTGGCCGCTGCCCGCAACGTCGGGGCCGAGGCGGCGCTCAGGCTGGGCGCGGAGCTGATGATCTTCCTCGACGTCGACTGCCTGCCCGGCGAGCACCTGGTCGCCGCGTACCGCGACGCCGCCCGGGACCCGGCGTCCGCGGGCTCGTTGCTGTGCGGGCCCGTCGCGTACCTGCCGCCGCCGGGAGCCGACGGGTACGACCTCGGTCGGCTGGCGGAGTTCGCACCGCACCCGGGCCGTCCGGCACCCGCCGCCGGGGAGCGGGAGACGGGCGGCGATCCCCGCCTCTTCTGGTCGCTGTCGTTCGCCCTGACGCCCTCGACCTGGCGGCGCATCGGCGGTTTCGACGAGCAGTTCGTCGGTTACGGCGCCGAGGACACCGACTTCGGTTTCGCCGCGGACGCGGCCGGCATCGGCCTGACCTGGGTCGGCGGCGCCACGGCGTACCACCAGTGGCACCCCACCCAGTCCCCACCGGTGGGCCATCTCGACGACATCCTCCGCAACGGCCGGATCTTCGCCCGACGGTGGGGTCGGTGGCCGATGGAGGGCTGGCTGGAGGCCTTCCAGGCCGAGGACTCATTCACTGGGACGACACGATGGAGACGTACGTGCGCACTGCGGCCGACCTGGACGACAACCGCTCGCTGAGCGGGCACCGATGAAGATCGCTCTGCTGGCCCATCTGCACCACCCGATCGCCGAGCCCTTCCGTGGGGGCACGGAGATGCACACGGCCCTGGTCGCCGACGAGCTGACCCGGCGGGGACACGACGTCACCCTGTTCGCCAAGGCGGGCAGCCGCACCGCCGCTCGGCTGGTCCCCCTGGTCGGTGAGGACTTCGAGTTCGGGCAGATGCCGGGCCCGCACGGTGACCGGTCGGAGGAGATCCTGGTGTCGGCCGTCGCCGCCGCCATCGCGAGCATCCGGGCGGACGGGTACGACGTGGTGCTCAACAACTCCCTGGGCCCGCAGCCGTACACCTCGCTCTCCGGCCAGCCGATGATCACGATCCTGCACACGCCGCCCACCCTGGAGAAGGTGCTGGCGATCATCACCGAGCCCGGGTGGGAGCCGGACCCGCGGCACGCGTACGTGAGCGTGTCGGAGGTCAACTCGGCGGCCTGGCGCGCGCGTGCTGCCCGCACGTCGTCTGCGTACCGAACGGCATCCAGCTCGACCGCTGGGTCGACACGGGCCGGTCCGAAGCCGATCTGGCGGTCTGGGCGGCGCGGATCACCCCCGAGAAGGGTCTGCACCTGGCCATCGACGCCATCCGGCGCACCGAGCTGCGCCTCGAGTTCAGCGGCCCGATCGCCGACCGGGCCTACTTCGACAGCGAGATCGCGCCCCGGCTCGGGCGCGGGGATCCGCCACGTCGGTCATCTCGGCCACGACGAGCTGGCCCGTCAGCTGCCCGCGGCGCGGTGTTCGTGTCGTCCTCGGTGTGGGCCGAGCCGTTCGGCCTCACGCTCGTCGAGGCGATGTCCTGTGGCACCCCGGTGGCCGCCTTCGCGAACGGTGCGGCGGCCGAGATCGTGACGGCCGACGCCGGGCAGACTGGCCGACGCGGAGACGGCCGCGGCGCTCGCCGTCGCCGTCGAGGCCGCCCGGCGGATCGACCGCAGAGCGGTCCGGTCCCGGGCCGAGGACTTCGACGCGATGATCATGGTCGACCGCTACGAGGAGCTGTTGCGGGACGTCGCGCGGCGGGCCGGTGCCCGTGCTGTCCTGAGGGCCGACCGGTCCGCCGTGCCCACCCGTGCCGGGCCGGCGGGTGGAGCGCCGGACGGGACTCCGCCGGCGCCGGCCACCGATGCGGAGTCGTCGCCGTTCGTCCTCCCCGGGCGGGGTCCTGCTGCGCTATCGTCCGTAGTGCGCGATCCAGTGTCCTCGGGACCTGGTTGATCCACCGACGGCGGGTGGTGGCTGTCGTGGGGTCGGTCAGGCTGTCGAGCCTTGACGGAAGGAGCCCCGCGTGACTCAGGCAGCACCCGAGCACAGTGCCTTGAGCGATGTCGGCGCCAGACAGCTGGCGAACGCGACCAAGTCCGCTCCGCAGCTCTCCACGCTCACTCCGCGATGGCTGGTGCACCTGCTCAGCTGGGTGCCGGTCGAGGCCGGCATCTACCGGCTGAACCGGGTGGTTCACCCCGAGGAGGTCGACGTGGCCTGCCTGGCCCGCGACGAGTCGGAGCTGCCGCAGACGTTCGTCGCCGTACGAGGAGGCCCCGCGGGAGTATCTTCCTGAACGCGGTGTCGACGATCCTGGACGTCCACACCCGCGTGTCCGACCTCTACAGCAGCCCGCACGACCAGATCAAGGAGCAGCTGCGGCTGATCATCGAGACGATCAAGGAGCGGCAGGAGAGCGAGCTGATCAACAACCCCGACTACGGCCTGCTGCACCAGGTCGCGGACGCGCAGCGGATCTCCACGCTGACCGGCGCCGCCCACGCCGGACGACCTGGACGAGCTTGATCGCCAAGGTGTGGAAGCAGCCCGCGTTCTTCCTGACCCACCCCGAGGCGATCGCCGCCTTCGGTCGCGAGTGCACCCGGCGGGGGACGCCGCCGCCCACGGTCAGCCTGTTCGGCTCCCAGTTCCTGACCTGGCGCGGCCTGCCGATCATCCCGTCGGACAAGGTCGCCGGTCGGAGGACGGCAAGACCAAGATCATCCTGCTGCGGACGGGCGAGAAGCGCCAGGGCGTGGTCGGTCTGTTCCAGCCGGGCCTCACCGGTGAGCAGAGTCCCGGGTTGTCGGTGCGGTTCATGGGCATCAACCGGCAGGCGATCTCGTCCTACCTGATCTCGCTGTACTGCTCGGTGGCGGTGCTGACCGACGACGCCCTGGCCGTGCTGGACGACGTGGAGGTCGCCAAGTTCCATGACTACGCACCCACCTACCTCGGCTGAGCAGGGAGGTCTCGCCGCCGGGCACCCGGGGGCGGGTCTGCCCGACGAGGCCACCGTGGCTCGCTGGGCCAACGAGCTGTTCCGGGCCCTTCCGGGAACCCTCCCCGGGTCCACCGCGCCAGAGATCCCGCCGGTCGCGGTGCCGCCGGCCCCGGTGAGCGGTCGACCCCGCGACGGGCACCTTCCCGGGCGGGGGCGGCTCGCTGGGGTCGTCGCCGTCGCCGGTCACGGTCCCGACGACGGCCGACGTGCCCGCCTCGCTGACCCAGGCGCCCGCCGGTCCGGCCGCGGTGCCACCGCAGCTCGGCGGCACGACGGTGCTGCCCGGAGCCGGCCCGACGCCGACGACGGCGCGGCCCTCTGCCGTGCCCACCTTCTACTTCCTGGCGGGAGGACCGCCGGTGGGGTTCGGGGTGCCGGGCGAGCTCGACCCGGGGATCGGCCTGGCGGGCGTACCGCTGCCGCCGACCGATCCGGTCCAGCGGGACCGGCGCGCGTCGGGCTCCATCGACGCACCCGCACCGGCCGTGCCGACCTGGGATGACTCCGGCGTCGGCGCCCCCGCCGATGGTTCACCCGAGGCACCCGGCTGGTACTTCCTGACCGAGCGGCCCGGGATCGAGGAGCGACCGACCCACCGGGCGGGGTCGCCGGTGCAACCGCGCCCGCAGTTCGACCTGCACGCCGTCCGGCGGGACTTCCCGATCCTGTCGGAGCGGGTCAACGGCAAGCAGCTGGTGTGGCTCGACAACGCCGCCACCACCCAGAAGCCGCAGGTCGGTGATCGACCGGTTCGAGCCACTTCTACGAGCACGAGAACTCCAACATCCACCGCGCCGCTCACACGCTGGCGGCCCGCGCGACCGACGCCTACGAGGGCGCCCGGGACACCGTCGCCCGGTTCCTCGGGCGCGGATGCCGACGGAGATCGTCTTCGTCCGCGGCACCACCGAGGCGATCAACCTGGTGGCGCCACAGCTGGGGGCGACCAGCACGTCGGCGAGGGCGACGAGATCGTCGATCTCCCACCTCGAGCACCACGCCAACATCGTGCCCTGGCAGCTGCTGGCCCAGGAGCGCGGCTGCACGATCAAGGTGATCCCGGTGGACGACCGCGGGCAGCTGCATGCTCGACGAGTACGCGCGGCTGCTCAGCCGAGCGGACCAAGCTCGTCTCCGTCACCCAGGTGTCCAACGCGCTCGGGCACGATCATCCCGGTCCAGGAGATCGTCGACGTCGCCCACCGGCACGGTGCCCGGGTCGCTGGTCGACGGGGCGCAGTCGGTGGCGCACCTGCCGGTCGACGTGCAGCGCCCTGGACGTCGACTTCTTCGTCTTCTCCGGCCACAAGATCTTCGCCCCGACCGGGATCGGCGCCCTGTACGGGAAACGGACGGTGCTCGGCGGACCTGCCGCCCTGGCAGGGCGGCGGCAACATGATCGCCGACGTGACGTTCGAGCGGTCACCTGTTCCAGCCGCCGCCGGGGCGGTTCGAGGCCGGCACCGGCAACATCGCCGACGCGGTCGGCCTCGGCGCGGCCCTCGACTACGTCGACCGAGCTCGGCCTGCCGAACATCGCGCAGTACGAGCACGAGCTGTTGACGTACGCCACCGACGCGATGCTGCAGGTGCCGGGTCTGACCATGATCGGCACGGCGGCGGAGAAGGCGAGCGTCCTCTCCTTCGTCCTCGACGGCTACAGCACGTCCGAGGTCGGCGAGGCCCTCAGCCGGCGAAGGCATCGCCGTCCGGTCCGGCCACCACTGCGCCCAGCCGATCCTGCGCCGGTTCGGGCTGGAGACCACCGTGCGACCCTCGCTGGCGCTGTACAACACCCCGAGTGAGGTCGACGAGATGGTCGCCGTGCTGCACCGGCTCGCCGGCTCCGGTCGGGGCGACCGCCGGCTCCACTGACCGCGACGAGCGGGTTCAGCCAGGGCTCGAGCTCGCGTGCTCCTCGACGAGCGTCAGCACGCGAAGGGCGTTGCCACCCACGATCCCGGTCACCTCGGAACGGGCGAAGCCGGCGTCCAGCAGGGCGCACGTCAACCGCGGCAGATCCGACTCCCCGCCGAACCCGGCCATCGCCCCGGGGAGCCCGTTCATGTCGGTGCCCACGGCGAGGTGCTCGGGGCCGACGAGATCGGCGACGTGGCGCGCATGGGCGACCAGCTCGGCGACGTCGGCCACCCCCTGCCGACGGTTCCGGTAGGGCCAGAGACCGACGAGACCACCGGTCGCGGCGATCGCGCGGAGCTCCTCGTCGGTGAGGTAGCGGGGGAAGTCCTGCAGCGCGCGCGCCCCGGTGTGGGACGACACGACCGGAGCCGCGGTCGTCTCGCTGGTGTCCAGCACCGTGGTTCGGTCACCGTGGGCGAGATCGACCACCATGCCGAGCCGGTTCATCCGGGCGACGACCCGTCGCCCGAGCGCGGTCAGTCCCGGTCGGCTGCGGCGCCGCACGGGGAGCGGGCCGGCGTACCGCTGCCACGGGAGGCAGGTGGTACCGAGGCTGTTGTCACCGAGGTGCACCAGGCCGACGAGGCGCACCCCCCGCTGGTGCCAGGCGTCGACGAGGTCGACGTCGTGACCCAGGGCGTCGGCGCCTTCGATGCCGAGCAGGACGGCGGGCGTGCACCGGGTCCGGGCTTCCCGCAGGGCCGCCACCGACGCGGCGACGGCGGCACCGGCTGCGGCGACCTGCCGCTCGATCCGGCCCAGCTGGGCCTCGACCGCCTCCCACGGACTCCGCCCGAGGTAGCACCGCGTGACGATCGGGTCACCCACCGCGGCCGCGACGGCGGCGTCCACGCCACCGGCTCGCAACGCGTCGAACCCGTCCTCGGGCGGCGCCCCCGCGGTGGTTCGCCACACCGAGCGGAACGGCTGCGGCAGGAACCCGCTCCCGTGCGTGTGCAGGTCGAGAACGAACGCCTCGCGGTGCAGCCGTTCGCCGCCCTCGGAGCTCACCTCAGCTCACTCCGGTGGGGCGGATGCGCTCAGGCATCGAACACGACGGTGCGCTCGCTGATCGCCGTGAGGGGCAGACTCGTGCCGTCCGGCTGCTCGGCCCGTTCGGCCTGGCGCAGCAGGCGCCAGATCGCCGTGCCCAGCAGGTCGATCTCGGTCGAGGCGTACCGTTCACCGCCGAACCGCTGGGTCTGCTCGGTCTGGCGGGCCAGCCCCTCGGCGTCCTGACGCAGGATGTGCTTGCCCTGCTGCCGCACGACCGTGCGCACCAGCGGTGCCGGCAGCCGGCTGGCGAAGCGCACCACGAACCAGGCGCGGGTCCGCAGCGGCGACAGCGGCAGCTGGATGATCGTGTTCACGATCCGGAACCAGCCCGCGACGGCGTACTCGACCTGCGCGATGGAGGGCAGCAGGAAGCGGTCCCAGTGATCGAAGGTCCGGCCGGAGGTCTCGCGCAGCCGGATCGGCCCCATGCCGACCGGTTCGCCCAGGTACTGCACCTCCACACCGTCGGCGACCGGGCGGCGGACCGCGGTGATCGTGCGGGGAGCGCCGCCCCGGAACAGACCTCGGTGGAGGAAGGCCGTGTGCGGCACATCGAGCGCGTTCTCGCTGGCGGCGCGCAACGTCGCGTCCAGGTCGCAGCGGAAGACCGTCTGGCCGGCGCCGGAGCCGTCGACCACCGGGAGCACGAACGGGGCCCGGGTCGGCTCAGCGTCCGGTTCGCCCCACACCCACACGAACCCGTCCCGCTCCACGGTCGCGTACGTGGGCACGTGCCAGGTCGACTGGGTGCGGCCCTGGCGGAGCCCGGGGATGTCCCGGCACCGTCCGGCACCGTCGTAGCTCCACCCGTGGTAGCCGCATTCGAGCAGGCCGTCACCGGTGACCCGGCCGAGCGAGAGCGGGTAGTTGCGGTGGGCGCACCGGTCGAGGACGACGGCCGGCGTCCCCCCGGCGCCGCGGAACACCACGAGCGGGGTGTCCATCAAGGTGACGGCCAGGGGGCGGCGGCCGAGCTCCGACGACTGGGCCACGGGATACCACCAGCGGCGCGGGAAGGCCACGGAGTACGCACCCGGATCCATGCGTCCATCATGCCGGGCGAGGGAAGGGCGGCCGGGGAGTCGCCGGCGCGGCGGGGCCGCCGACCGGCGCGGGCCGGTGAGAATACGTCGCGTGCGGAGTCTCACCGGGGGAGGACGATTCCCTACGACACGTGAGGAGCGGCGATGAGCACCGTGGTGATGCACGCGGTGGTGTCGGTCGACGGCTACATCGCCGGTGAGAACGACGAGGTGGGACCCCTGTTCGACTGGTACTTCAACGGCACCGAGCCGCTCGTGGACGAGACCCAGGAACGACGACACGGCCCGTTCCGGGTGTCGCCGGCGTCGCGGGCGTACGTCCGGCCGTTCTGGGACAGCATCCGGGCGACGGTCCAGGGACGGCACCTGTTCGACCTGACCAACGGCTGGGAGGCCCAGCCGCCCGCCGGGGAGCACCTGATCGTCGTGTCGCGCCGGCCCAGGCCCGAGGGCTGGCACCCCGAGGCGGACGTGCCGTTCTTCGCCGACGTGGCCGCGGCCGTGGGGGAGGCGAGGCGCCGGGCCGGGGACGGCGTGGTGGCGGTCTGCGCCGGCGACGTCGGTGGCCAGGCGCTCGCTCTCGGGCTGGTCGACGTGGTCGCGATGGACGTGGTGCCGGTCGTGTTCGGTCGCGGCAAGCGCTACTTCGGTGACCTCGACGCGCAGCACCTGCTGGAGGATCCGGACGTGGTGATCCGGGGAGACCGGGTGCTGCACCTGCGCTACCCGGTGCGCCGGGCGTGATGCCGATCCGTCACGTGGAGTCGCGGGGGCTGAAGTCGATCATGCAGCCGCCGGGTAGGGGGCGGATCTCGAAGCCGTTCTCGAAGTCGAGTCGGTCGTCGGACTCGACGGGATGGATCTCTTCCGGGATGGGGTGGGTGCGCAGCTCGCGTCGGGTCGGGTCGGGCGGTACGGGCGGCGGCACTGCGGGGCGGGTGCTGCTTGGCCGGACGGCTCGCACGGCCGCGCGCAGCGGCTCCCCGGCCGGCACCTCAGCTCCGCAGGTGGCACACACTCGGCCGGCGCGGTTCACGCCTTCGCAGACTCGACAACGCCAGATCGGACCCAGTGGATTCATCGGGGCGGACGTCGGGTCAGCTTGCCGACGAGCTTTCCGACCAGACCGCCGGCCGGCTGTGGTTCCGCCGGTGCTGTGTCGGCCGACGACCGTGCGCTGCTGATGCGTAGCCCTTTGCCCCGGAGCGCGCCGCCGGCCCTGGCCGGAGCCGAGGCTCTGGGCGCAGGGGTGGTGCTCACATCCGCAGGGCGTGGGGTCGCCGGGTCCTCGCCGGGAAGTCGGATGCCCATCAACGTGCTGTGAACTCGACCGATGGTGGGTCGCAGCGTCGCATCGGCGAGCAGCATCGCGTCCACCAGGTCAGCGAGCGTCGGTACGATCCCGGCTCGGGGGATGCGGAGGGTCGCACCGCTGCGCACGGCCACCGCGGGTTCGTGATACGTCGTCGCGTCGAACGGGGGCACGGCGCCGGTGAGGAACTCGCTGTAGATGAGGCCGAGCGCGAAGATGTCGGAGGCGACGCCGAGGTCGCCCGGTTCCACGCCGACGTCCTGGATGTAACCCAGGAGCTCGGGGGAGTAGTAGTTGATCGTGCCGACGATCTCCTCGAGGGGCGGTGGGTTCCCGGCGATGTAGGAGCTGTCGAAGTCGATCAGCTTGCTGGTGTAGCCGAGCTCGGTGCGCTTCACCAGGATGTTGCTGGGTTTCAAGTCGCCGTGCACGATCCGCAGGTCGTGCAGGATCTTCAGGCTGTGAGCCACCGACTTCATCAGCACCAGCTGTCGGCGCAGGCCCAGGGCCGCGATCGCACCGGGCTCGAGTTCCTCGGCGTCGACCTTCTCCGTGACCTTGTAGTACTTCGCGCCGAAACGGAAGAAGTCGAGCGTGACGATCAAGTTGCCGCCATAGGTCGACAACGGGGCGAGCGCCTTCTGCATGCCGCGGTGTTGGGCCTCGAACGTCGCGCACCGGGCTCGCTTCCTGGCCTTGGTCTTCTCACTCCCCGGCGCGGCGTCGTCAGGGTAGGTGGGGCTCAGGAACTCCTTGATGAAGTACTGCCGGCCACCGCGCTCGGCATAGGTCCACTTGCTCAAGCCTGCACCTACGACCTTGAAGTCCTCCAAGATCAGGTACCCGTTGACCACGTCGCCGGCCTTCATGCAGACACCCCGTCGTCGGAGTGCTCTTCGTGCGGAGGTGGCGCGTCAGCAGCTTCTTCCCCGGCGGCGGGTGTCAGACTTCCGCTCCCGGATGCACCGTCTTCGGTGCCCGCGACCTCGGCTGGTGCACCGGAGTCGAGACGCAGGTACTGCTCGTACTCGGGCTTGTAGCGGTCCCACAGCTGCTGGGTTTCTTCGACCTGGCGCTGCCGGAGTCTCGCGAGCTCCCGCTCGGCGTGGTCCAACCCTGCCGGCGAGATCGTCGACAGGTGCGGTGAAGAGCTCCTCGAGCCGAGCGACGCGCGGTGCGTACAGGGACCGCAGGTCGTCGAAGCCGGCGCCGACCGCCATCACGGCCATCGCGGCGTCGTCACCGGTCACCGCGGAGATCTGGCGCTGGAGGGTGTCGGACCATGCGTCCGTCGAGCCGGCGTCGACGAGAGAACCGAGGACCAGGTGCTCGAAGTGCATGGGCGTCGGCAGGTAGCCGAAGCACCCGTCAGTCGCGCAGATCAGCAGGAACGGCGCCGACAGCTCGACGCAGCGGTAGTTGACCCGGAACTCGGTGTCGGCCGACATCGCGTTGCTCACTACGGAATCGTGGTGGAGGTTGGCCATCGCGTCGCCCGGGTCGCGAAGGTCGTCGGTGGTCAGCTGGCGCGCGCCGTCGGGTTCGACCGCGTAGGCGCGTGAATCGCCGGCCCAGAACACGTGACACAGCCATCCCGACCTGCTGCGATGGGCGCGTTGCAGAGCGATCGTCGCCATGGTGGTCGGCAGAGCGCGGAGCAGTCGAGACCGCAAGCCGCTCTTCGGGGCCTTCAAGTCGCTGAGGTGTTCCTGCAGGGCCTTCTGGACGGATCGCCGAAGGTCTTCTGCGGCCGCTTCGCCCTTGAGGTTCCAGTCAGGCACCAGGATCTGCAGCATCCGCTGCTCAACCACGTCACGGGCGATTCTCGATGCGAGGTACGCCCCGCTCCGGGGTCCGTCCTCGGTGTCGTAGACGGTGCCGCCGGCGCCGCCCATGCCGTCGAAGACGGCGAGCAGGCCGAGGTCAGGCCCGTCCCGCAGGACGGGGTCGGAGTCCTCACCGTGGTCCGGGATCTTGCCGAGGTTG
The DNA here is from genome assembly GCA_963759915.1 of uncultured Actinomycetota bacterium. GTDB lineage: Bacteria > Actinomycetota > Actinomycetes > Propionibacteriales > Propionibacteriaceae > Microlunatus. The sequence goes on from CAVXBJ010000067.1 coordinate 95,274, forward strand.
AACCCGAACGAGATCGTCGGTCCCGGCGCCGGGAGGTCGGCGCCGGAACGAGCGTGAGGACTGAGGACCTCGCTCACACCGAGTTGCCGATCGAGTCGATGATCGTCCCGTAGTCGACCTCGGAGAGGCCACCGCCGGCCTGCGAGGGATTGTGCACCACGTTCTCCCAAACCGCGGAGATGTCGCTCCATCCCGGACCGTCGGGGGCGAACAGGATGAGCCGCTTCGAACTCGATCCCATCAGACCCTGCTCGTCCTCCCACAGGTCGGTGAGGGCACTGAAGTCCGCGGGGACGCGAGACGCCAGGTCAGCAGGCACGACCGAGGGGTCCAGAGGCTGGGCGGGCTGATCGGTCCAGATGACGATGACCTGCCGCCGGCGGTCCCCGGTGGTCGTCCACGGGGAGTTGATCGCCAGGGCCAGAGCCTCCAGCCCGGACTCGGGTGCGTCCCCGCCACCTTGGGCGATGAGCCCGTTGACGAACTCCGAGAACGACCCGCGCTCGGCGGGCAGCGGGTAGAACGGCGACTCCTCGAGGGCGGCGTCGCCGTCGGCGACGAAGTCACGGAAGGCGATCACCCGGACCCTGAGCTGGGCGACGTTCTTGCCCTTCTCGGTCAGGTTGGCCTGCACGTCGTCGTAGAAGCCGAGGGCGTTCGCCTTCACCGCGTCGATGATCGGCGTCATGCTGCCAGTCACGTCGATGGCGAAGACGATGTCCACGGCATAGCTGAGCCCGCGCGGGGTCGCCAGGCTCGACTGGGCGGCACTCGATGGTGTCGGGGCAACCGTTGCGGCTGCGTCGGGGGTGGCGAGACCGGCGTCGACGGCCGGGGTGCCGGCATCGACAGCGGGGGTGGGTGCTTCGGTGGTGTCGGTCATGAGGCTCCTTGACGTGGTGGTCCGACGCGACGCAGGCGTCAGGTCGGCGATGAGGATTCGTCAGGTCGAACGCCCCGGTCTGTCACTGTCCGTCAGTGGACGGTGCCAGCCCGGGGCGGACTGAAGGCTTCTCTGGAGAACCACCAGACCTGGCCCGGAGAGATCTCCGGAGACCCCGACGGGCCTGTTCTCGCCATACCCCGCTGGCAGAGGCCCAAACAACACCGGTACATCACCGGCGGAGCTCACCGGTCCGGTAGGACGCTGGCACCGTGGCCGTCGCGCGCGGGCCGTCACCCACCCGACCGGACCACGGTCACTGTGGTGTGGGTGGCAGACCGTGCGCACCGGTGATGGTGCCGGTTTCGACCAGCTCGGTGGCGACCTGATGAAGCTTGCTGTTGCTGTTCTGGCTGATCCGGGTCAGAAGCAGGAAGGCACGGTCGGAGCTGATCTGATAGCGCTCCATCAACATGCCTTTGGCCTGGCCGATCATGTCGCGGTGGATGAGGGCGCGAGCGGCGTCTGTCTGCTTGCGCGCGCCGATGTAGGCGACGGCGGCGTGGGCTGAGACGAGCAGGCCCAGCTGCTCGGAGTCGTCAGTGAACGCGCCCGGGGTGCGGGCGTAGAGGTTGAGCGCACCGAGGTTGTCGCCCTCGACGTACAGCTGCAGCGCCAGCATGCTCGCCGCGCCCAGCTTCGCGGCCCGAGCGGCGAACAGCGGCCACCGCCGCTCGGTGGACATGTCGGGGATCCGGACGGTCTGCTGCTCGTAGACGGCGTCCAGGCACGGTCCCTGCTGGACCTCTTCTTGGACGGCGTCGACCAGGCGGGGGAGGTCACTGGTCGGTGCCTCTGACATCACGCGACGGCGGCCGAGGACGACGCTGATCGAGCCCTCGTCGGTGCCGGGAACCATGGTCACCGCCGCCGCCACGATCGCCGAGAGCATCGTGTCCGGGTCGTCGTGTCCCTCGAGGTCGCGGGCCAACGCGGCCAAGGTCTCGGCGATCGGATCGACGGCGGCGGTGCCGGTGTCGGCGGTGGAGTGCTGTCCGCGACCACCTGTGTCTGCTCGGTCCTGTGTCATGCCAATCACCTGAACTTCTGACGCATTCGCCGGTTCCAGCGCATCGTAATGCTCGTCACCAGCTCGAGGCCGCAAGGTCTGCGGCGGCATGACTTCAGCCAGACGGGGTACTGGTCCATCGACGGCGTCGCGCCGCGGCACGCCAGTGCCGCCCGCAGCGTGGCCGGTGCGACGCCGTGACATCAGCAAGCAAGAAGAGGTGAGGCATGACAACCCGTGAATCGGTGAGGCCCGGCGCTGGAGATGACGGGGTGCCTGGTGAAGACGCGGAGAGGCCGACCGAGATCCCCGGCAGAGGGTGGCTCCAGATCGCCAAACGGGGCTGGGCCGAGGCCAAGGTCGACCAGGTCCCGCTCCTGGGGGCCGGTGTGGCCTTCTTCGCGTTCCTCGCGCTCTTCCCGGCGGTGATCGCGCTGGTCACCCTGTACGGGTTGTTCGCCGACCCGGCCGTGATCGCCGACCAGGTGAACTCCTTGGCGGCGCTGCCCGCGGAGGTGCGGCAGCTCGTGGTCGATCAGATCAACAACCAGAACCGCGCGGCGCTCGGTTGGAGCGCGCTGCTGTCCATCGCCCTGGCCCTGTTCAGCGCGTCCGGCGGGGTCAACAACCTGATGACCGCGGTCAACGTGGCCTACGACGAGGAGGACGAGCGCAGCCCGGTGAAGAAGCGGTTGATCGCGCTGGCGCTGACGTTGGGCGCCATCGTGTTCGTCGTCATCATGCTCGGTCTGGTCGCGGTCGTGCCGGCGGTGTTGCAGAGTGTGTTCGGAGACAGCCCGGTGCTCCGCCTCCTGCTGTCGGCAGCCCGGTGGGTGCTGCTCGTGGTGCTCGTGACGGCAGCGCTCGCGGTGCTCTACCGCGTCGCTCCCGACCGGGACGCTCCGAAGCTGCGCTGGGTGTCGGTCGGAGCCGCCCTGGCCACGCTGCTGTGGTTGCTCGCCTCGATCGGGTTCTCGGTCTACGTGTCCACGTTCGGGAACTACGCCAAGACGTACGGGGTCTTCGCCGGCATCATCGTGTTGCTGTTCTGGCTGTGGATCACCTCCTACGCGGTGCTGCTCGGTGCCGAGATCAACGCCGAAGCCGAGCAGCAGACCGTCGCCGACACCACGACGGGACCCGCCGAACCGCTCGGTGAGCGCAACGCCGTGAAGGCTGACTCCGCACCCGGTGACGAGCGCGGTGCGGGACCGCGGAGCACCTGACGGCAGCATCGCGATGGCGTACGCCGGGCCGAGTCCTCGAGGTGTCCCCGTGGCCCCGGGATCGAGCGCCGATGTCGAGGTGGCCGTTTCCCGTAGAGTGGGTGGTTCCCGCCGGCCGTGGTGTCGGCGGTCCTGGCCGCCAGCAGGGCCCCGGGTGACCTGACCACCGAGAAGTGAGGCCCCCGTGCCCGAAACCGACCGCATGGTTCTGCGCCGCGCGAGCTGGCCCGATGTCGACGACGTCGTGGCGCTCACCACGGACGCCGAGGTGATGGGTTTCGACGACTCACCGCCGCTGACCCCCGCCCGGGTGCTCGCCGAGGAGATGCCGCGCCTGATGGCCCACCAGCAACGCACCAACCAGCTCGGGTTCTGGGTGGCCCGGGAACGCGCCACCGGCGCCTTCCTCGGCTGGTTCATGATGACCCCGGTCACGACGCGGGACGGCGCGAAGGGCGACGCCGCGAACGCGAACAGGGCCGTCCGGCTCGGTTATCGCTTGCGACGTCGGGCCTGGGACCAGGACTACGGCACCGAGGGGATGCTCCGGCTGATCGAGATGGCCCGCGCGGCCGAGATGTCGACCGTGATCGCCAGCACCCCGGCCGGCAACAGGGCCGCCGGACGGGTGATGCAGCGAGCGGGTCTGCAGCCGGATCCGGCCGGTAGCCGCGCCGCCGGCGGACCGGGGTCGGACACCGAGCACTGGCAGCTCGACGTCGCCGCGGACTCGCACCACCTGACCCGCGCCTGATCCGCGCCGACCCCGACCCCGCCCGTCCCCGGTCAGTCGAAGTGCAGGTCGCTCTGGCGCGTCCTCTTGAGCTCGGCGAAGTACGGGAACGAGGCCAAGGCGACGGCGCCGTCCCAGATGCGGCCGGCTTCCTCGCCCCTCGGGATGCGGGTCAGCACGGGTCCGAAGAACGCCTGCCCGTCGATCGCGATCGTCGGTGTCCCGACGTCGTAGCCGACCTGGTCCATGCCCTCGTGGTGTGACGTGCGGATGGCGTCGTCGAACGACGAGTCGTCCATCGCGTCGGCGAGGGAGCTCGGCAGCCCGGTCTCCTCCAGTGCGGACGTGATCAGCGCCCGGTCGAACTTCTCGGCACCGTCGGTGTGCTTGCGGGTGCCGAGCGCGGTGTAGAGCTCAGCGAGCTTCCGCTGGCCGTACTGCTGCTGGACGGCCATGCACACCCGCACCGGCCGCCACGCGTCCTTCAGGCCTTCGCGGTACTCCTCGGAGATGTCCTTGTCCTCGTTCAGGTAGGCCAGGCTCATGATGTGCCAGGTCACCTGGATGTCGCGGACCTTCTCCACCTCGAGCACCGTCCGGGATGTGATCCACGCGAACGGGCAGAGTGGGTCGAACCAGAAATCCACAGTCGTCATGCAGCCAACAACTTCCATCGCCGGTCGGTATTCCCGTGCTGGTCGGGGACTCACATCGTGGACGGCAGGACGAGGACTCAGCGCACGAGGACGGCGATGGTCGTGATCTCAGACCGCCCACCGAGAGATTCGACGAGCCCGGACGGCCTCACCCCGGCTGTTCGCCGACCACCCAGCGGTTGAGGACGGCTTCCAGCTGGGTGCTGTTGATCGGTTTCGGCACGTACGCGTCCATGCCGGCCGCGAGACATCGCTCCTCGTCGCCGGCCAGTGCCCCGGCCGTCATGGCGATGATCGGCAGGTGCCGGCCCGCCCCCTCCTGGCGTCGGATCTCTGCGGTGGCCGTGTAGCCGTCCATCCCGGGCATCTGACAGTCCATCAGCACCGCGGCGTACGCGGTCCGCTCGAGGGCGGCGAGCGCCTCGTACCCGTTTCCGGCGACGTCGACCACGAAACCGAGCCGGTCGAGCAGGCCGCGCGCCACCAGCTGGTTGATCGCGTTGTCCTCCACCACGAGGACACGGCCCCGACTCGGCGGCTGGTGCTCGACGGACCCTGTCTCGTCCGGGCACGGGATCCGGGTGGCCGGCTGCAGCACCCGACTCAGACAGTCGTGCAGCTGGGCTGCACGCACCGGCTTGTTCAGGTGCGCCGAGATGTGGGCGCTGTCGAGCTCGGCGCTGGTGACGTCGGTCGAGGTCAGCACCACGAGCTGGGTTCCGGACAGCTCGGGGGAGTCCTTGATGAGGCGGGCGAGCTCGAGGCCGTCCATCGCCGGCATGTTGACGTCCAGGAGGGCCAGCGGGAACGGTGTTCCCGCCGCCGCTGCCCGGTTCAGGAGCAGCAGGGCGGCGGGGCCGCTGTCGGCGAGGTGAGGTCGAAGGCGCCAGGCGACGAGCTGCTCGTGCAGGATCAGCCGGTTCGTGGCGTTGTCGTCGACCACGAGCACGGCCAAGCCCTCCGGCAAGCGAGCCGGCGAGCCGGGTGGTGCCACGGCCCGGCCACGACCCCGCGGGAGCCGGACCGTGAAGCGGAAGACGCTGCCGGCACCCAGGCGGCTGTCGACACCGAGAGCACCGCCCATGGTCTCGACCAGCTGGCGGGAGATCGCCAGACCCAGCCCTGTTCCCCCGAAACGCCGGGTGGTCGAGGCATCGACCTGGGAGAACGGCTGGAAGATCTGCTCCTGGTGGGCCGGTGAGATGCCGATTCCGGTGTCGGAGACCTCGAACGTGAGGTCGACGGCGTCGTCCGAGGCTGCCGCCGAGTGCACGGACAGCACGACCTCGCCGGAGTCGGTGAACTTGATCGCGTTGGCGGTGAGGTTCAACAGCACCTGCCGGAGCCGCGACGGATCCCCGCGCAGGGTGGTGGAGAGCCCCGGACAGCGGGTGATGAGCTCGATCCCCTTGGCATGAGCCTGCCGGGCGAGGAGACCGGCGACCTCCTCGACCACGGCGGTGACGTCGAGGTCGATGATCTCGAGCTCCATCCGCCCGGCCTCGATCTTGGAGAAGTCCAGCACGTCGTTGATGATCGACAGCAGTGCCTCTCCCGCGGACTGCACCCCCGAGACGTACTGACGCTGTCGCTCGTCGAGGTCGGTGGCGATCAGCAGGTCGGCCAGACCGATCACGCCGTTCATCGGGGTCCTGATCTCGTGACTCATGGTGGCCAGGAAGGCGGACTTCGCCCGCAGGGCGGCCAGGGCGGTGTCCCTGGCCGCCTCGAGCTCGCTCTCCGCCTCCTTGTACGCGGTGATGTTGAGGGCGGTGCCTCGCATCAGCAGCGGACGTCCGGTGTCGTCGCGCAGCACCTCGCCGGACGCTCGCACCCAGACCACCTTCTGACCGGGTCCGCCACGGATCCGCTGATCGAACTCGAAGCCGGGTAGACCCTTCAGGCAGGCGCCCACGATCGCGGCCGTCATCTCCCGGTCGTCGGGGTGCACCAGTGCGAGATAGCCCTCGAAGGTGCCGTCGAACCCGCCCGGTGGCAGCTGGAAGATGCGGTACAGCTCGTCGGACCAGTGGAGCTGGTCCGCTCCGACGTCCCACTGCCAGCTGCCCAGGTGGGCGACCCGCTGGGCCTCCGCCAGCTGCTCCTCGCGTCGCCGCAGCTCGTCGCCGAGACGGCGACGCTCGGTGATGTCGTTGACGAACGCGATCAGGCCCAGGTACCGGCCGTTCTGGTCCTGCCACGGGCTGTGGCTGATGACGGTCCACACCGGCTCGCCGTCGCGTCTCAACAGCAGGCACTCCGCGGATTCCGTCGTGCCTCCCGCCTCCCGCTGACGGGCCAGGAACGCTGCGCCCTGATCGCGGCCCTCGTCGTCCAGCACCTCGAGCAGCGAGATCGAGGCCATCTCCTCGACGGTGTAGCCCAGCATGCTGGCCATCCGTGCGTTGACGTAGGCCGTCGTACCGTCGAGATCGAAGACCCAGATGCCCTCGTTGCCGGACTCGACGATCTGGCGGTACAGCGACGGAGCCAGGGCGGGGGCGATGGGCAGGGACGCGTCGAAGCTCGGTGCGCTCGACATGGTCAGCCGGCTTCCGTGGCTGCCGGACGTTCCCGCGAGCGACGCACGGTAGTGGGTGAGCTCGGCAGCGAGCAGCTCGAACTCCCGGCGCGCCTCCCGGGTGGCGCCGTCGACGTCGAGCTCGGTGGGTGGTGCGACCTCGATGCGCTGGCACACGGCGGCCAGCCGATCGCCGCCCAGGGTGGCGGTGCTGCCCTTCAGCTTGTGGGCCGCTGCCCTCAGCATGATCAGATCGGGTGCGGCACCCGCGGCCTCGATGTCGGCCACCAGCTCGTGACCTTGCACGAGGTACAGCCCGATCAGCTCGGCCACCACGACGCCACCGGCGTCCCCGAGCTGACGGCGCAGCGAGTCGATCGTGTCGGCTCGGAACACGGTCGTTGTGCTCATGGTCACTCGACGGGCCGCCGAGGTGACGTCGTCAGGTCCCAGCATCTCGGGGGCAACGCGAAATCCTTTCCCTCCCGAGGATTGTTTCGCTGATCAGCATAGCGTCGCGCAACCCACGCCGGAGTCCACCGTTCGGACGCCGACGGGCCGTCGTTCACCGCAGATCGACCGTCTGTCGAGCGCCGCGGTCTCAGGCTGTGTCCCGCCGAACGTGGATGACGGCGTCGCGTGACGAGCTGCATCCCACAGCCGCCGTGGGACGGCTTCTACGAGGTGGGCACCGGCCCCGGGTCGTCCGAATTCCACGTACGTCGACCGACTCAGACCAGCCACGACGCCCAGAGCGTGGGTCGGATCCGCTCCCACCCGCTCGTGCCGGCGACGATCCCGATCTACGGCCACCTGTACGACGTCAGCACCGGCCGCCTGGTCGAGGTGCCCGAGGCCACAGAGGCCGGTGCCGCCGACTGACCGACCGGTCGCCTCCGAAGGGACGGTCGGGGCCGCGCGTGGCTTCCGGGTGGTATCTGGGGGTCGGGCTGCGCGGGCGGGGTGACCGTGCGTGGCTCCGCGGCGGGATCTGGGGGTCGGGCTGCGCGGGCGGGGTGACCGCGCGTGGCTCCGCGGCGGGATCTGGGGGTCGGGCTGCGCGGGCGGGGTGGCCGTCGGTGGCTCCGCGGCGGGATCTGGCGGACGGGTCCCAGGTGGGTGGTCGCCGGTGGGCTCGGGTGGCAGGGCGACCCGGCGGGGTGACCGTGGGTGGCTCCGCGGTGGGATCTGGGGGTTGACCGCGCTAGCGGGGTGGCCGTCGGTGACTCCGTGGCGGGATCCGGCGTTGGCGGCACGCCCCGCACGCGGCTGCGACGGTCGAATGCCACCGCCGAGTCACGGACGGCGGCCCGGCCGCTGGGACCGGTCGCCGGATGACGCCACCGAGTCGACAACGGCCAGCAGGGGAGCCCGGCCAGCAGGGGAGCCCCGCCAGCAGGGGCCGACGACTCGGAGCCGCCTTCCTCGAACGGCGAACGGAGGCTCCGGTCCTGAGCACGGTGCCGACGATGCCCGGGCTCAGCTCGGGTAGAGGGTGACCGTCGTGGCCTTGACGGTGTAGTAAGCCCTCGCCCCCGGATAGAGGTCGAGCTCGCCCACCGCCGCCGTCGTGACGTCGGCGGTCAGCAGCTCACCGCCGGCGGTGGCGGCGCGGACCCGCACCTGGTCGCCGCGGGGTTCCAGCTCGGTGATGGTCACCGCGAAGACGTTCCTCGGGCTGCCGTGGGGAGCGCTGAGATAGACCGAGACGGCGTTGGGGGAGAACACCGCGGTGGCCGGCTCGCCCACCGACAGCGGCGTGCGGACCACGCCGCCGACGACCGGGCCGCCCCGCGCCGGCCGTACTGCGCCGTCCTCCGCGGTGCCGGTGATCAGATTCAGACCGGCGAGCCGCGCGGTGAACGGACTCGTCGGATGGCGCAGCACATCGGCCGTGGCCCCGCTCTCCACCACCCGCCCGTCACCCAGCACGACGACCCGGTTGCTGAGCAGAACGGCATCGAGCAGGTCGTGGGTGACGATGAGCGCGGCGCGGTCGGCCAGCACGTCCCGCAGCACGCGCCGGAGCAGCGGGGCGACGGTGACGTCGAGGGCGGCCAGCGGTTCGTCGAGGAGCAGCAGCCGCGGGTCGGCAGCCACCGCGCGGGCCACCGCGACCCGTTGGGCCTGCCCTCCCGACAGCTGACCCGGCCGGCGATCGGCGAGCGGGACCGCATCGACCTCGGCCAACCAGCGGCGGGCGGTCTGCAGGGCCACCGCCCGGGGCACGCGGGCGGCCCGCGGTCCGAAGGCGACGTTGTCGAGGACGGTGAGGTTGGGGAACAGCAACGGGTCCTGGGCCAGCAGGGCGACCCGGCGGCTGTGCGGTGGGCGCCAGCGACCCCGTCGACCATCGACGTCGAACAGCAGCTCGCCGTCCAGCTCGGCCCGGCCGCGGTCGGGCCGCAGCGTGCCGGCCAGGACCGACAGCAGCGTCGACTTACCCGCCCCGTTGGGGCCCAGCACAGCGAGCCGGTCCCCGGCGGCGAGGTGCAGCTCGACGTCGAAGCCGCGGACGGGGATCTGTGCGGTCAGGGTGAGGGTCACTAGATCACCAGGCTCCGGCGACCGCCCTGCGACAGTCCGACCACGAGGATCGCCACCGCCACCAGGACGAGCGACAGGGCCACCGCGGTGTCGGCGTCGGTCTCCCGCTGCAGGTAGATCTCCAGCGGCAGGGTGCGGGTGACCCCTTGCAGGCTGCCGGCGAAGGTGAGCGTCGCCCCGAACTCGCCGAGGGCCCGTGCGAACGACAGCACGGCGCCCGACAGCAGCCCCGGCAGCACGAGCGGCAGTGTGACGCGGCGGAGCACCATCGTGGGCCGGGCACCGAGCGTGGCGGCGACCACCTCGTACCGGTGACCGACCGTGCGCAGCGTCCCTTCCAGGGACACGACGAGGTAGGGCAGCGAGACGAAGGTCTGGGCCAGCACCACGGCGGCCGTGGTGAAGGCGATCTGGAGGCCGAGCACCTCCAGGCTCTGACCGAGCAGGCCGCGCCGCCCGAACGTGTACAGCAGCGCGATCCCACCCACCACGGGCGGGAGCACCAGCGGCAGCAGGGTGAGTGCCCGCAGCACCCGCTGGCCGGGGAACCGGGTGCGGGCCAGCACCAGAGCCATCGGGATCCCGACGGCCAGGCAGAGGATGGTGGAGGCGGTCGAGGTCTGCAGGCTGAGCTTCAGGGCGGCCAGCGAGGAAGGGCTGGTGATCAGCTCCCAGAACCGGCTCCAGTCGACCCGGGAGATCATCGCGACCAGCGGCAGGATCACGAACACCGCGCCGAGAGCGGCGGGGAGGTAGACCCAGCGCGGGATCCCGGCGTACGTCTGCGGGCCGGCCATCAGGTCGCGGACCCGTCACCGGCCCGGGGGAGGTCCCTCACGATCGCGATCACGCCGTGATCAGGGCTTGCCGAAGCCCGCGTCGGCGAGGACCTGCCGGCCGGCGTCGCCGGTGACCAGATCGACGAACTCCTGGGCGAGCTCGGCGTCCTCGCTGCCCGCCAGCACGGCGATCGGGTACACGTTCACGGCCTCGCTCGACTCGGGGAACGGGACGCCGAGGACCTTGTCGCCGGCGGTCTGGACGTCGGTCTTGTAGACCAGACCCGCGTCCGCCTCGCCGGAGGTGACCTTGTTGAGCACGTCGGTGACCGAGCTCTCCTCGCTGACCGGAGTGATGTCCACGCCGGTCGCCGCCTCCACCTTCTGCGTCGCCGCGCCGCACGGCACCTGCGGCGCACACACCACGACCTTGACGCCGGCCCGGGCGAGGTCGGCGAAGGAGGTGATCATGGCCGGGTTGTCCGGCGGCACGGCGATCGCGAGCGTGTTCGAGGCGAAGTTCACCGGACTGGCCTTCACCAGGTCGTCGGCGGAGGCCTTGTCCATGCTCGTGGTGTCGGCCGAGGCGAAGACGTCGCCGGGTGCACCCTGCTGGAGCTGGGTGACCAGGTCGGAGGAGCCACCGAAGCTGAAGGTCACCTCGGCCCCGGCGTGCGAGCTCTCGAACTGCTGCCCGAGGGTGGTGAAGGTGGTCTTCAGCGAGGCGGCGGCGAACACGGTCACCGTCGTCGGCGGGCCAGACGACGGGCTGCCGCCGGCCGAACCGCCTGGCTCGGCGGTGGTGCTGCACCCGGCTCCGGCGAGCAGCAGGGTCGTCGCCGCCGCGACGAGGGCGACCCGGCGGTTCACGACTCCCCCCGGGGGGTCTCGATGATCACCGTCGTCGACTTGACCACGGCGACGGCGACGGAGCCGAGTTCCAGTCCCAGCTCACGGACGGCCTCACTGCTCATCAGCGACACCACCCGGAACGGTCCGCACTGCAGCTCGACCTGGGCCATCACCGTGTCCGTGACGATGTCGGTGACCAACCCGACGAACCGGTTCCGGGCCGACCGCACCACCTGCGACGGGTCCGCCATCGGGTTGGCCAGGCTCTTGGCGAACGTCGCCAACGCGTAGCCGTCGACGACCTTGCGGTTGCTGGCATCCGTCTCGGCCGTCAGCAGACCGGCATCGATCCAGCGCCGTACGGTGTCGTCGCTGACACTGAGATACGCGGCGGCGTCCTTGATCCGTATCTTCGGCACGAAGAGCACGATACGCCAGCATTCGCGGTTCCTGCTGGTGCCCTGGGGTGCATCGCGGGAACGGCGGTAGCCAACCCCGGGCGATCTACGGACACATATCTCTTGTGTTATATAACGTTACGGGTATGCTTTTAGGCGTGAACGCTGTCCTGCACGCCCTGGCGGATCCACACCGTCGACTGATGGTCGAGCGCCTGTCGGCCGGGGAGGCGACGGCCGGCGAGCTCGGGGAGCAGGTGCCGGTGGCGCAGCCCGGGGTGTCGCGCCATCTCGCCGTGCTGCGGGAGGCCGGGATCGTCGACGTACGGTCCGAGGGCCGTCGACGTCTGTACACGCTGCGGCCGGAGTCCCTGACGGAGCTCGAAGGCTGGCTCGAGGACCGCCGCCGCATGTGGACCCAGCGCCTGGGAGCGCTGCACACCGAGATCGCCCGCGGTAAGCGGGCCGAGAGGAGTCAGCCGTGACGACCGTTCGCACGGGCACCCTGCTGGGGTGGGTTCGCGAGGTGGACGGTGCCGGCACCGTGCACGTCGAGGACGTCTACGACACCGACATCGACGACCTGTGGGCGGCGGTGACCGTCCCTGCCCGGCTCGCCGGCTGGCTCGGTGCCGTCGACGGGGACCTGCGGGTCGGCGGGGAGTTCACCGCCTCGTTCCGGAGCTCGTGGGAGGGTCCCGGCCGGGTCGACGTCTGCGAGGTCCCGACCCGGCTGGTGGTCACCCTGGAGCCGGGCGCACCCGATCAGACCGAGGTCGAGGCGCGCTTGCTGGCCGAGGGGGACCGCACGCGGTTGATCGTCGAGGAACGGGGCCTGCCCAGCGACGACGCTCCCGACTACGGCGCGGGCTGGCAGGCGCACCTGGAGGACCTGCGGGCTCACCTGGTGGGGGCGGTGCCGACACCGTGGCGTGAGCGCTGGCAGCAGCTCATCGCCTCCTACCGGCCCGAGACACGATGACCTTGCTCGACGAACGCCCGCCCGCGCAGCGCAGCCGGTCGGGACGGGTGGCGGAGCGAGCGGCTCTCCTGAGCTACCTCGCGGCGCAGCGGTCCGCGGTCGTCGCGGTGGTCCAAGGGCTCGACGAGGTGTCGCTCCGCCGGTCGGTGGTGCCCAGCGGTTGGACGTGTCTGGGCCTCCTGGAGCACCTCGGGCACGCCGAGCGGTTCTGGGCGCAGGCGGTGCTCGCCGGTGCGGTGACCGCACTGCCGTGGACCGACGAGCCGGAGGGCGAGTGGGATCCCGGCGCCGCCCTGGTCAGCGAGCACGGGACCGCTGACGTGATCGCGTTCTACCTCGCCCAGTGCGCCCGCACCGACGCCATCGTGGCCGGCTTCGACCTCGACGACCGGCCGCCCGGGGTGCAGCGGCGGGACCTGCCGGCCGAGGTCGGCGACGTCCGCGATGTCGTCCTGCATCTGCTCGAGGAGACCGCCCGTCACGCCGGCCATCTCGACATCGCCCGCGAGCTGCTCGACGGGCGCACCGGTCTCGGCCCCCGCTGATCAGGCTGCGCTTGCGCACTGAGCCCGGCGGCACCCCGAGGAGTGCGTATCAGCGACAGCAATATTTCCTCCGGTGTATGGAGCCTGCCCGGGTTGCAGGTTTAGTGTGTGAAGCGGTGTGTGGGGGTACGCACCGCGGCGTGAAACGGGGGTTTGCGCATGGAGCATCCGGCGATCCGTGGCCTGAGCGGGTGGGTCCCACTCGCCCGTGGTGGTTTCACCCTGGTCTGGGAGGCCCGCCAGGATCTCCTGTCCCGCCGCGTGGCGGTCAAGGTCTACCGACCGGGACTGGCTGCGGGTGTCTACGAGACCTTCGCCCGGGAGGCGGGCGTGGCCGGCCGGCTGTCCGACCATCCCGGGGTCGTCACCGTCTACGACGCCGGTCTGCTGCCGGACGCCAGACCGTACCTGATCATGGAGCTCTGCACCGGAGGGTCGTTGACCCAGTGGCTGGAGCCCGAGAACATCCGCACCGAGGAGCAGGTCCGCTGGGTGGGGATGCGCGTCGCCGACGCGTTGGCCGGACTGCACGCCCGCGGCGTGCTGCACCGCGATGTGAAACCGGCGAACATCCTGATCGACGGCTTCGGCAGACCTCGACTGGCCGACTTCGGCCTCGCGGCCATGGTCGGCGCCGAAGCAGCGGCCACCGACGCGCTGCGGATGACTCCCGCCTATGCGCCGCCGGAGGCCTTCACGGCGTCGGCGGCCACGGAGTCCGGCGACGTCTTCTCCCTGGCGGCCACCCTGTACGCCCTGCTGGCCGGGCATCCGCCGCGGCGGGTGGAAGCCGCCGACGACCTGCAGGCCATGGTCGAGAGCGCCACCGCGCCGATCGCACCGCTGCCCGGGGTGAACTGGTTCCTGATGGATGCGCTGATGGGCGCCCTCAGTGCCGACAGCGGGTCTCGGCCGTCCGCGGCGGAGTTCCGCGACCGGTTGGCGGCGGTGCCCGGACCCCGGGTGCGGAGAGGCAGAGCGTCGCTCTCCGTCAACCGGCAGCCCCCCTTCGCGCGGTCCGAGGGTCCGGTGCTCGCCGCCACGGCCGGCCCGACGGCGGCGCCGGGGGGAGGTGGTGGGCAGGTGGTGCCGGCCCAGCCCCGGATCGCGCGACGACGCCGCATCGGCTTCCTGGCCGCTGCCGCGGCCCTGGTCATGCTCGCCGCCTCGAGTGCAGCCTGGCTGATCGCCGAGCCCGCCTCCTCGGGGGCTCCCACCGCTGCCATCCAGAACGCGGGCCTCGACCTGCGTCAGTCGCCGACACCGACCGCGAGTCCCACCGCCGCCGAGTCCACGCCGGCACCCGTCCTGCCCAGCCACGGCACCATCAGCTCCCCGTCGGTCGTGCAGACGATCGAGATCGAGGGTTCCGGCGCCACCGCCGAACCGTTCGAGACCGTACGCGTCCACGGCACCTACCGTGGCGGCGCACAGAGGTTCCTGCAGGTCCAGTGGTGGGTGAACGGCCGCTGGCAGGCGTTCCCGGTGCCGGCGAAGACCGACGGGTCGGGGCAGTTCACGGCGTACGTCGAGCTGGGGCGACCGAACGACTACCGGCTGCGCGTGCGCGATCCGCAGTCTGGGCACACCTCCGAACCCTTCACCCTGACGATCACGGACACGGCCGGCGCCTGAGCCGCGACGTCGCTGGTGATGCACCACCCGCGTGGTCGGGATCGTGGGTCGGTCAGGTCCGGACGGAATCGAGTCGGGCGAAGACGACGACGTTGTCCGGGTAGCGGTAGCGCGTCGAGTCATACGTACCACCGCAGGTGATCAGGCGCAGACCGGCGTGATCGATCGCCCCGTAGACGGTCCGGACGGGGAACCGCGCCTTCGCGTACCGGGCCAGCTTGTCGACGACGAACACGGCGGCGGTCCCGTCCTCTCGGGTGACGACGATGCGGTCGCCGCGTCGCAGCTTGCCCAGGCGGTAGAAGACCCCGGGTGTGCCGTTCCAGGTGACGTGGCCGGCGATGACGGCGGGGCCGAGCGCTCCGGGTGCGGGCCCCCGCGTGAACCAGCCGGCCCGGGCCGGGTCACCGGGAACCTCCATCGCTCCGTCCGCCGCGAGTCCGAGACCGACCAGCGTCGACCGGACGCCGATCCTGGGGATGGACACGCTCACCGGGTCGGACTCGGAGAGGACCGGTCCCCGCACCCGGTCGCGGACGTCGGCCTGCGCGGTCGGGGCGGCCCGTTCCGTCGGTCTCGGTCTCGGGCTGGGGGCGAGAGTGACCGTCGGGGTCGTGTCGATCTGCTGGTGCGTCGGGGCAGGAGGTGTGGCGGTGGGAGCGGGGGGAACGGCCAGTCCGGTGGCGACCAGCGCCACGCCCGCGACCGCCAGCGCGGCGGCGACGGGAGCCCGGACCGACCCGCCCGATCTCATGTCATCGACCACTCGACCGGCGACGCACGCCGGTCGCGGAGACGGCGAGCGCCGCCGCCAGCAGCAGCAGGCCCACTCCCGCGGCGAGCAGCGGACCGTTGCGGTCGGCGACCGGAGCGCCGCCCATCTCGGGACCCCGGTGCGCCGGCTCGGCCGCGCTGACACCGCGGACGACGCCGCAGCTCGCCGGGTCGGTCGCCTCCTCCGGCACGTTGGGCACGCCGAGGTTGGCGGCGAACGTCGACTCGCCCAGGGCCTCCAGGTCGTACTTGCCGTTGTCGTTGACGTCGATGCCGTGCTGGACGACGTGCAGTGATCCGAGGTTCGCCAGCAGACCGTCCGGTACGGCCTTGGCCGAGAACGTGCGCTCGTAGTCGAGGCGGCCCTGCTGGTCGGCGACCGGCATCCGCGCGACGTCCAGACCGTCCTGCGGGGTGGCGCCACCGCGGGTGGTCAGGGCCATGAAGATCGTGCCGTACTCGCCGCTCGCCTCCTCGTTGGTGAGGATGCCGTCACCGTCGGTGTCGTTGTCCTTCACCGTCGGGCACATGAAGTGGTGTCCGCCCGCGGACCCGTGGATGTGCTGGGGGTGCGGCTGGCCGGGCACCAGACCCTTCGAGTGGATCGACACCTTCAGACCGCCGTCGTCGGTCGTGGTCAGGACGACGGTGCCCGGGCGCCGCTGCCGTTGAGCTCGACGAGGTCGGCCTTGACGGTCGTGTCGGCCGACGCCACGGTCGGCAGGCTGAGCAGGGCCGAGGCCGCCGCCAGGGTGAGCCAGGTACGCAACTTCATCATGTCTTCCTGCTCCCCAGGCCGGGCCTGGTGATCGCGGCGTCTCTCGTGACGGGACCATCTAACGCCCACGGACGGCCGCCGCGCCACCGCGGCACGCCCGGGACCACGGGCCGACCGTTGGTCTGCCGAACTAGGACCCGCCGGCGGTCCCGGTCGCGGCGGGTCCACCGGACGCCTCTCCCTGGTCGTCCGACCAGGGAGTACGCACCCGTCGCACCAGCTCACCGTCGACGTAGACGTCCAGGCGTTCGGTGTAGAAGCTGAGGTAGCCGGCGACCGGGACCGCGTCGGGCTCGGGTCGCTCGTAGCTCCAGGCGATGTCCGGCAGCCGCAACCCCGCCGCCTCGACGGTCCAGTGCGTCGCGTGGCCCTTGTAGGCGCAGGTCGTCTGCAGGGTGCCGGGCAGCAGCGGCACCCGCACGGCGTCCCGCGGCAGGTAGTACCGGGCCATCGGGAACGTGCCCTCGAACAGCAGTCTGGCCCGGTTCGTCTCCGCCAGGACCGTGCCCTCGTGCTCGATCCGGACGGTGCGGGAGCTGGGACAGACATCGATCCGGTGGAGCGGTTCGCGGGGGTGACCCACCAGAGGCTGGTCCTCCTCGAACCAGTCGAACGCGTCGAAGTCGAGGATGACGTAGCCGTCCAGGTCGGCGTCGTCCAGCGCGAAGGCCGCCGACTCGGCGCGCTGCTCGCCGAGGACGACGGTCATCGGTCGGCCGGCGGCGGTGTGCACCGCGAACGGGACCGAAGGGTCCAGCAACGGCGGACTGTTCTCGCCGAAGCCCACCGGGGCGTAGGTCGGGGCCGGCCCCTGCTCGGCGGGGACCAGCTCGGCCCGGAGGTCGGCCGTCGGGAGGGCGTACGAGGCGACGACGCGCATCGGTTCCCAGACCAGCAGGGCTCGCGTCGAGTCGGCGACGAGCTGAGACCCGAGCCGGACGCGGACCCGTCGGATGGACGGCAGATAGCGCAGCTGGGGCAGGACATCACGCAGGACGGCATCGAGTGACCGGGCCATCACGCCATCGTCCTCCGATCGAGCCCCGGTGTCAGCAGTCTGCGGTCTCCGGCCGAGCGGGGACGACGTTGACGCCGACCGGTGCGGGCGCGGGAGAGTGGTGGCGAGTGCTGGCGCTCGTGGCGCAGCTGGGGTCCACGTCGGAGATGGTCGAGGACAACCCGCTGACCGCGAACGTCGCGATCACCGAGCGACGTTGTGAATGGCCCGACGGTGGACGTGGTGGCCCGCGCCGGTTGCGTACGGCCGCAGACTGGAGCCGTGCCGGACATCGAGACGACCTACGCGGCAGCGCTGTCGGAGCGGGTGGCCCAGGCGGAGTCGCAGCGGACCGCGCTCGTGGCCGCGATCGAGGAGACCCGGGCGGCGCGCCTGTTGATGTTCGCCGACGACGAGCACGACCCCGACGGCTCCACGGCGTCCCTGGACCAGGCCCGGGACGTCGCGCTGCTGGAGCAGACCGACCGCACGTTGTCCGAGCTCGCCGAGGCGCAACAGCGCCTGGCGTCCGGCACGTACGGGATCTGCGAGGTCTGTGGCCTCCCGATCCCGTCCGCGCGGATGCTCGCGCGGCCCGAGACGCGGCGCTGCGTGGTGTGCGCCGCACCTCAGGTGGGTCGACGGCGCGGCCGTTCCTGACCGAGCGGTGACACCGCTGTGAGCACCCTGGTGTGATCCGCCGGCCGGTCCGCGAGGTGCGCTCCGGGGTCGCGGTCAGGCGATGACGGCGTCGACGGCCTTCTTCAGTGCGCTCGGCTGGGTGGGGGAGCGAGGAGCGGTCTTCTTCTGCTCGATCATCCGCTCACCGAGCTCGCTGAGCTGCTTGCGACCCAGCCCGGCCCGGACCTGCGGGAACCAGTCCTGCTCCTCCTCGTCCATGTGGTGCGTGACGTTCTCGATCAGGACGGTCATCTTGGCCCGGAACCGCTCGTCGGACGGCGACATCGGCGCGAGCTCCATGACCAGCAGGTCGGCGACGTGGTGCTCCTCGTAGGACTCGAGAACGTCGTCCTCCAGGTCCGGGAGGAGCCGTCGG
The DNA here is from genome assembly GCA_963759915.1 of uncultured Actinomycetota bacterium. GTDB lineage: Bacteria > Actinomycetota > Actinomycetes > Propionibacteriales > Propionibacteriaceae > Microlunatus. The sequence goes on from CAVXBJ010000067.1 coordinate 113,706, forward strand.
ACCTCCGGGTACATCGTCTCGTTCTCGAGGTAGGTGTGCACGGTCAGCGCCTCGATGATCTTGGTCGCCAGCGACGCCTGGGCGGCATGTGCCTCCGGGCCGGTGGCGGCGAACTCCCGGAACAGTCGCCGGATCTCCTTGTGGTCGTTCTTCAACAGCACGATCGCGTCGTTCGACATGGTGGCTCTCTTCGTCAGCGGTGGCAGTGGCAGTGGGAAGGGGCTCGCCCCGACAGGCAGACCTCTGCCGGTACGTACCCCGTCCCGCCGACGCCAAACCCCACCCGCCGGCGGGACACGTCCCGATCCGCCGAGTGAGGGGTCGGCCTTGCGACGACTCAGATCGTGCGCGGCGCCTTCGCCAGGTTCTCGCGGAGCTCGTCGGCGTTCTGCCGCACCACGTACGCCGGCCGGTCGCGCTCCACCCGCCAGGACTCGCTCAGCGGTCCGACGTTCACCGTGTCGAAGCCGAGCCGGTCGTAGAAGTCGGTGACGAACGCCACCGCGTCGGGATGGTCGCCGGCGGTGGCCAGGGCACGCCGGTTCGGGGTGCCGGCCGGGCTTCCGTCGGTGGTGATGTCCCGGGCGCCGATGTGGTTGAACGCCTTCACCACCTTCGACGTCGGCAGGTGCTCCTGGAGGAGACCGCTCGTCGTCGCCTCGCCCCGGTCGAGCGCGTCGATGTGCCCGTCGCGCTCCCAGTAGTAGTTGTTGGTGTCGAGCACGATCTTCCCGGCCAGGGGCTCGACCGGGACGTCGCGGTAGGCGCGCAGCGGAACGGTCACCACGGCGATGTCGGCGGCCGCGGCGGCTTCGGTCGCGGTCGCGGCCCGTGCCTTCGGGCCGAGCTCGGCGACCAGGTCGGCGAGCGTCTCCGGGCCCCGCGAGTTCGCGATCACGACGTCGTATCCCTGGCCGATGGCCGCCCGTGCGACCTGTCCGCCGATGTGCCCTGCGCCGATGATGCCGAAAGTTGTCATGCTGGCGTCAACACCGCTGCCCGCGGGCTATTCCGCGTCGGTGACCCGGTGACCCGGTGACCCGGTGACCCAGTGACCCGGTGACCCGGTGCCGGACGCCCGGGCCTGGAGGCCTAGATGGGATCGAGCACCCGGTGCAGGAACGTCCGCGTCCGCGGCTGCTGGGGATCGCTCAGCACCACCTCGGGCGGGCCGCTCTCCACGACCACTCCGCCGTCCATGAACAGGACCTGGTCGGCGACGGACTGGGCGAACCGGATCTCGTGGGTCACCACGACCATCGTCCAGCCCTCGGCGGCCAGATCCTTCATCACCGACAGCACCTCGCCGACCAGCTCCGGGTCCAGCGCCGAGGTGGGCTCGTCGAACAGCATCAGCTGGGGTCGCAGCGCGAGCGCGCGCGCGATCCCCACCCGCTGCTGCTGACCACCGGAGAGCTGGTACGGGTACTGCTCCGCCTTGCTCGTCAGCCCGACCCGGTCGAGCAGGGCCAGCGCCTCCTCGCGCACCTCGTCCCGTGGCCGTCGCTGCGCGATGATCGGTCCCTCGGTCACGTTCTGCAGCACGCTCAGGTGCGGGAAGAGGTTGTGGGCCTGGAAGACCATCGCGCTCTGGGCCCGCAGCACGACGAGCTCCTTCTTGGTCGGCGAGGCGCCGTAGTCGACCGCCACCTCGCCGATCCGGACGGTGCCGGCCTCGGGGATCTCCAGCCCGTTGAGCGAGCGGAGCACCGTTGTCTTCCCCGATCCGGACGGTCCGATCAACACCGCCACGGAACCCGACCGGACCTCGAGGTCGATGCCCTTGAGCACCTCCAGCTGGTCGAACCGCTTGTGCAGCCCGCTCGCCTCGAGCAGGATCGGCGGATCGTTCGACGTCACGTCGTCGGTCATCGGGCCACGTGCCTCTCCAGTCGGGTCTCGAGTCTGCCCTGGACGAAGGACATGGCCAGGCAGATCACCCAGTAGATCAAGGCCGCGACCCCGTACAGGGCGAAGAACTGGAACGTCGGGGCGGCGGCGATCTGGGCGACGCGGAGCAGCTCGGTGACCAGCACCACCGAGGCGAGCGAGGTGTCCTTGACCAGCGAGATCAAGGTGTTGGACAGCGGCGGGACCGCGGTGCGCGCCGCCTGCGGCAGGATCACCCGGCGCAGCGTGGTGGCGTAGCCCATGCCGATGGTCAACGCCGCCTCCCACTGACCCTTGGGCACGGACAGGATCGCCGAGCGGATCACCTCGGCGGCGTACCCGCCGACATTCAGGCTGAAGGCGATGATCGCGGCGGTGAACGAGTTGAAGGTGAGACCGAGAGCCGGCAGGCCGTAGAAGATCAGGTACAGCTGGACCAGCAGGGGTGTGCCGCGGATGATCGAGATGTAGAACCGGGCCAGCTGGGACACCACCGGCACCGTCGACAGCCGCATCAGCGCCACCACCAGCGCGATGGCCAGGCCGATGACGAAGCTGATGGCGGTGAGCGGGATGGTGGCCTTGATGGTGGCCAGCAGCATCGGCCCGATGGAGCTCTTGATCAGCTCCCAGGTGCTCTGCACCGCGGCCTGGTCCTCGGGCGTGGTCGCGGTCTCCTGACCGGTGGCCACGTCGGTGTCGAAGTAGCGTTGGGAGATCTCGGCCAGCGTGCCGTCGGCACGGAGCTCGTCGAGCGACTGGTTGATCGCGTCGCGGAGGGCGCCGTCCTCGGGGCGCAGCGCGAACACCTGCTCGCTCTTGTCGCCGGTCTCGGCGGCGATCTTGACGTCGGGGTCGCGGGTGGTCTTGACGTACTCCAGCACCGCCAGGTTGTCGTTCACCGTGGCGTCCACCCGCCGCTGCTTCACCAACGTCACGGCCTGGGTGAAGCCCTCGACCGCCTCGACCTTCGCCCCCGCGTCGGTGGCCACCTTGGCCCAGTTGCTGGTCGAGCTCTGGGCCGTGGTCTTGCCCTTGAGGTCGGCGAGCGAGCGGATCGAGGTGTCGTCAGCACGGGTGACGATCACCCCGTCGGAGAACGTGTACGGCTCCGAGAGGGCGTACCTCGCCTCCCGCTCGGCGTTCTTGGTGACCTGGTTGGCCACCACGTCGAAGCGGTCGGAGAGCAGGCTGGCGAAGATGGCGTCCCACGGTGCTTCGACGAACTCCGCCTTGACCCCCATCCGATCGGCCACCGCGGTGATGATCTCCACGTCGTAACCGGTGAGCTCGTTGGTGGCGGGGTCGTGGAAGCTGAACGGCGAGTAGGTCCCCTCGGTACCCACCCGCAGCACGCCGGAGTCCTTGACGCGATCCAGGGTGGTCGCGGGCTGCGCACCGGAGCAGGCCGCCCCCAGCCCCGCCAGCAGGACGGTGACCAGCAGGAGAAGCATCCGCGTGGCACGACGTGACATGGCGCATCCTCGGCTCGACCTCGATCCGACGCCGCAGAGGCGGAGCACCTGCGGCATTCGGACCGGTCGGGAGATCCCGACCATTCCGGCAGGATATCGGCGGCTTGCGCCTGTGGGTCCGCCCCCATCCGCCGCATGTGGCTTCGCGGCGGGATCTGGTCGGGAGTGGCGGGGGCCTGTCCGCCGGCTGTGGCTCCATGGTGGGATCCGGTCGGGAGTGGCGCGGGCCTGTCCGCCGGCTGTGGCTCCATGGTGGGATCCGGTCCAGGGTGGCGCGGCCCTGTCCGCCGGCTGTGGCTTCGTGGCGGGACCCGGCGACCCCGGGGGTGCGCCCCGCCCCAACCCGGGTACCGCTCACCGATCCGTGACGTCGACCCCTCGGGGCTGAGCGACCCGGCGGCCCCGTCGCCGGCGCGGTGACGATCCGGTCGGCCGGGGGGGCGGGTCCGGCGGGCGGGACGGGGCGGCACCGAGTCGGGTCAAGAGATCGCGGTCAGACGCCCGCCCGGAGCGGATTGAGGTGATGGCGACGCAGCCAGGCGGTGACGGCGGCGAGCGCGAACAGGAACAGGGTGAACACCGGACTGACCCCCAGCACGGCGACGTTGACGATGGTCGCGCCGATCATCAGCAGCGCCAGCCCGGTCGCGGCCAGACCGCAGAGCCGTGGCACCAGGACACCGATCGCCCCGGCGATCTCGAGGGTGCCGACGACGTAGCGGAGGCCCTGACCGATCCCGATGTCGGAGAACAGCTCGATCATGGCCGGGTCCCCGGCGATCTTCGAGAACCCGGCCCCGGCGAAGATCAGCGCCAGGGCGAGCCGCGGCACCCAGCTGAGCACCGTGAGCCAGCGCGAGCTCTTCGCCCCGGTGGTGGTGTCTGAGACGGTCATGCAGGTTCCTCCGATGCTGGGATCTGGTGACGTGCAGACTGCGGCCGACCGATCAACTCATCGGCAGGTGCTGGAAGCCGCCGGGGCATCGCTCGTCTGGGCATCCCAGCGACCGTGCGTCGGCGCCCGTGCACCGGACGTGGCTCCGCGGCGGGATCCGGTCCGGGTGGGCGCTGACCTTTCCGCCGGCTGTGGCTTCGTGGCGGGATCCGGTACGAGGTCGCGCGGACTCCTCCGCCGACGTGGCTCCGCGGCGCGATCCGGCGACCCCAGGTGCACCCGCCCACCCGGGGCACCGCTCACCGATCCGTGACGTCGACCACCTCGGGACTGAGCGACTGGCGGCCCCGTCGGCGGCGCTCGGCGAGCATCAGCGTGACCTCCTCGGCGGGGGCGGGTCGGTGGATCGCGTACCCCTGGGCCTGGTCGCAGCCCCACTCGCGCAGCAGATCGAGCGCCTGCTCGTCCTCGACGCCCTCGGCGACGGTCTGCAGACTCAGCGACTCGGCGAGGTGGAGGATCGAGCGGACGATCTTCTGGTTGCTGGTGTCGGTGGCCAGCGTCCCCACGAACTCGCGGTCGATCTTCAGCGTCGACACGCGCAGCTTCTGCAGGTAGCTGAGGGAGGAGTGCCCGACCCCGAAGTCGTCGATCGCGACACCGTACCCGCGATCGCGGAGCTCACCGACGAGGCGGATGCAGTGCTCCGGGTCGGACATCACCGCGCTCTCGGTGATCTCGAGCTCGGTGTCCTCGGCGGGAAGCCCGTGGTTCCGGCAGGCCTGTTCCAGGACCTCGATCAGCGTACGGTCGAGCAGGTTGCGGACCGAGAGGTTGACGGAGACCCGGAGCCGGTAGCCCGCGGCACGCCAGGCGCCGGCGGCTGAGAAGGCGGCGTCGATCACCACGTGGGTGACCGGGTTGATGAGCATCGTCTCTTCCAGCGGCGGGATGAAGCTGCCGGGCTGCACGAAACCCCGCGTCGGATGGTTCCAGCGGAGCAGGGCCTCCGTCCCGGCGATCTCCCCGGTCGCGAGGTCGAGCTTGGCCTGGTGCCAGACCTGGAACTCGCCCCGTCGGATCGCGGCGGGGACCGCGCCGAGCAAGGTCAGGTTGTCCCGACTGGTGCGGTCGTTGGTGGGGTCGTAGACCGAGATCGTGGCCCGCTTCGTCGTGGCCCAGTGCATCGCGATGCTCGCCTTCTGGAGCAGCTCGTCACCGGTACGCCCGTGCTCGGGGAAGGTGGCGATACCGATGCTGGCTTCCACGTGGATCGGTACGCCGTCGACGATGTAGGACTCGGCGATCGCCGACTCGAGGTCTCCGCGGGTCAGCTGAACGGCCTGGACGTGCTCCATCACGATCGCCAGTCGGTCGGACTGGATCAACGCCACGAGGGAGCTCTCGGGAATGACGCTCCGGGACCTGTCGACGACGGCCGCCAGCACCCGCCGGCCGAAGGCGGATCCGAACGTGTTCTGGATCTCGAGGAAGTTGTTGAGCTGCGCGATCGAGACGATGTACCGCTGGTCGGGGTCGGCCCGCGAGAGCAACGGATCCAGCTCTTTCAGCAGCCCCGCCGAGTTGAGCAGACCCGTCTCCTCCTGGTGCTCGTGCAGCCACTCGACCTGTCGCAGCTGGTGGCGGTCGCGTTGTGCCCAGGCCCCGACGAGCACCCCGACGGCGGCGAAGAAGACCATCCGGTAGACCCAGTTCACTGGCTCCTGCAGCTCGCCCGTGGTCGTGTTGATGGGCATGAAGGGACCCAGGGCCAAGCCGGCGACGACGGCGGTCAGCACGCCGCCCGGCACCCCGAAGACGATGCCGCCGAGCACCACCGGGACGTACATCAGGTGCGCGAAGGAGAACCGGACACCGCCCGTGGCGTAGACCAGCCAGGTGACGGCGAAGATCGCCAGGGCGAGCCCGGCGGCCGTGGCGACCTTCCGCGGCAGAGAACCGCTCCCGGGGTGCGCAGCAGCAGTCATCGGATGGTCCTTCAAGGGGTTCTGGTGGTCGCGGGGAGGCGGGCGGCTCGGCGTGGGTCGCGACCTGAGCAGTGATGCAGCGTGCGTGCGACGATCGGCGTCGGAAGCGTCATCGCCGGGGCCACTGGGCCGGTGAGGCGGGCTCGCTGTCCTGGTCCTGCAGCAGCTCGGTGGCAGCCACGCCCTGACCGTAGGCGCAGCCGGTGTGCGTGGCCGCAGCGAGGGCGTCGGCATCGTCCAGGCCGGGCGCGATGACCCGGTAGCCGAAGGCGTGGGCGGTCTGCACGGTCAGGCGCAGCATCTGCAGGGTGGTCGGAGCGCCGCCCTGACCGCCGACGGTCTCCTGCGGCTCCTCGAGCGCCGCGCGGCTGGTCTGTCGGAGCATGGTGGCGTGCAGGCGGACGGTGGACACCGGTAGCTGGAGCAGCTGGTTCGTGGGGGCCGTACCCGCGCCGAACCCGTCGAGGCAGAGCCGGACGCCCCACCCGCGCAGCGTGTCCAGATTGGCCAGCAGACGGAGATCGTCGCTGATCTCGGCCGCGGACAGCAACAGGACGAGACGGCTCGCGGCGGCACCGGACGCGGCCAGGGCGTCCGCGACGTCACCGCAGACCCGATCCAGCAGGAGGTGGTGTGCCGTGACCGGGACGACGATGGTGAGCGACTCGCGGGCGTGGCCGAGCGCCACCAGGCTGGCGCAGGCGTGCTGCATCGTCCAGGAGTCGAGCTCGATGATGGCGGGACTGCGACCCAGCTCCGCAACGAGGACGCTGCGGTCGACCAGATCGCCGCCGACCGGGCAGCGGATGCGTGCTTCCATGCCACCGAGCTCCCCGGTGATCAGCTCGACGATCGGCACCGGGGTCAGGTCGACGCTGTTGCTGCTCAGGGCGGCCTTGATGGAGTCCTCGAGCAGCGAGCGACGGACCAGCCGGTCCCGGAGCGAGCGGTCGAACACCTCGACCCGGCCCCGGCCGGACGACTTGGCCCGGTAGACGGCGATGTCGGCCTCCTGCAACAGGCGCTCGGGGTCGGCCCCGGCGTCCTGGCTGATCGCCAGCCCGGCACTGGCACCGATCCGGGCATGGTGGCCGGTGCGCAACCGCAGCGGTTCGGCGATCGCTGCGATCATGCGCTCGGCCACGAACACGGCCGCGGCTTCCTCCTCGACCGGCTCCAGGAGCACCAGGAACTCGTCGCCGCCGAGCCTCGCCACCACGTCGCCCGCCCGGACGGTCGCGCGCATGCGTTCGGCGACGGCTCTGCAGCACCTCGTCACCCGCCTGATGTCCCAGCGTGTCGTTGACCTGCTTGAAGCCGTCGAGGTCGACGAACAGCAACCCGATCATCGCCCCGGACCGTTGGGCCCGACTCAGGGACGCGGAGATGAGCCGCATGGCCTGCGCCCGGTTGGCGAGACCGGTGAGCGGGTCATGGGCGGCCTGGTGGGTCAGCTCCGCCTGGGCGGCGGTGCGCTCGGCGTTGGCGGCCTGGATCTGCACGATCGACAGGTTCATCCTGGCCAGCACGAGCAGGAACGCGATGATGGAGAAGACGACGACGGCCCAGATCGTCGGGCTCACACCCAGGGCGGTCTGGACCCCCAGCGTGACCGGGGCGATCAGCACGGCGATCGTCAGTGCGGCCAGCCGCCGGCGGGTGAACCTGGTGCTCGTCGATCTCCCCGGGAGCGGAGAGGGACACCATCGACCGGTCCAGGGCCGCGGCCCCCCAGAGCAGGTACGAGGCCATCCAGAGGTAGTCCAGCGGCTGGCTGTCCGCGAAGGTCAGCAGCTGCAGGGCGGACGACGCGGTGTCGGCGACGATGAGGAGGACGAGGGCGAGCACGAGCAGGCGGTAGGAGCGGGTGCGACCGCCGGCCGTGGTCACGAGCCGGATCAGCAGGCCCGCCAGCACGATGTCGGCGACCGGGTAGCTGATGGCCACAAGGGCAGCGGTCGGTGAGTCCTGGTAGGTGGCGATGGTCGGTCGCGCCAGGAGCACCCACGACAGCACCGCGAGCGAGGTGGTGAGGATCAGGCTGTCGAGGGTTCCGGCGCTGTCGCGCCCGTGGTGCCGGCCGATCAGCACCACGATGCTCGCCGCGACCACGGCGTAGCCGAGCAGGTAGATGGGGTCGGCCACGGTGGGGAAGGCGTCGATGCCGACGACGTTGGACAACCAGTTGCCGACGCCGTCGGCGATCGACCACAGGGCCAGACCCGCGGCCATCAGCTGCCAGGGCAGGCGGCGCTCGGGCTGGTGCAGGTGGATGCCCAGCAGCACCGCGCCCACCGAGGACAGGCCGACGAGCTGGTAGATGATCGCCGTGGCGGAATCCCGACGGGCACGAAGGCGTACGTGAGCATCGCCACCCCGCCCGCGGCCAGGTAGATCAACCACAGCCGGGCGGGCGCGAAGGCGACAACTGGCCGGTGGGCCCGGTGTTTCCACGGCTACCTCCGCCGGTTGACCCCCGAGGCCACGTGCTGTTCTGGTCCAGCGAGATCGAAACTATCGGATGATCGCCCGGTTCGTAGCCCGATCCGGCCCCCCGAAGGTTCAGATCGTGTTCTCGCCGGTGAGGCGCCGGAGCGTGCGACGGCCGAGTGCGCTCACGGTGGGGTTGCTCCTCACGTAGTACCAGACGAGGCCCATCGCCTGCTCGAAGGCCCAGGCCCGGCCGCGGTCCCACTCGAGGTCGTCGGCTGCCGAGGTGGTCGCGGAGGCCTGTCGGGGCGTCGTCGTCGAGAAGGTGCCAGGCGGCCACGAGATCCAGGGCCGGGTCGGCCGGCCCGAATCCCCCCACGTCGATGACTCCGGCGAGACGGCCGTCCCGCACGAGCACGTTCCCCGGGATCAGGTCACCGTGCGTCATCACGTCGGGCGTCGCTCGTGGCAGGTCCCGCAGCTCGCTCCAGAGGCGTCGGAGCGCGGGCACGTCCAGCAGCTCTGTGCTGCGCTCGAAACACACCTCCATCCAGGCGTCGTGCGCCCGGAGGTCACCCCCGCGATTCGTGCCTTGGAACGTCCGCCCGCGGGTGTCGATCGCGCGGAGGTCCTGGATGAGCTCGGCCAGATCGCCGGCGAAGGCGACCGACCGCCGGGATCCTCGTCGGTGGCCGGCACCCCGGGCAGCCAGGTCTGCACCGACCACGGCAGCGGGTAGCCCACGCCCGGTTCGCCCAGGGCCACCGGTTCCGGCGTCGGGAACCGGGTGCGGCCCGACAGCTCCCGGGCGGCGGCGGCCTCGTCCTGGAGCCACCGCCGTACGGAGTCGGGATCGTCGGGCCGCAGGGGAAAGCGCGCAGCGAGCCGGTCCCGATGCGGTAGATGGCGTTGACCGTTCCCGGTCGGTCGACGTGCACGACGGGCATCGTCTGCCAGTCGGGGAACTGCTCGTCCACCAGCCGGCGGACGGTCGGCAGCGACACGGCCAGCTGGTCGGGATGCATCGTCACGATCCCCACTCTCGAGGACGGCGCCGAGCTGGTCGCCCAGATCCGCCGACAGCACCGCCACCAGGTCCGGCCCCGGGTAGCGCCCGGCCTCCCAGCGCTTCGACGCGGCGACGTCGCCCGGCCCCGACACCGGCCCGAAGCCGACGGGGACGGGCGCGCCGACACCCTTGACTCTCACCCCGGGGCGATGGCGGTCCATGCTCGGCAGCGTACGACGGCCCCGGCGCCGGCGGGTGCGTTCCCGGCGTGCCTGGTCGCCGGTGACGGTGCTCAGGCCTGCGGACCCCACGCGCGGCGGTCCTTGACGGCGGCCTTCTTCCCGAGGTGACCTTCCCTGACCAGCACGGCGAGGGAGTCCAAGATCACCCGGGAGCTCAGCAGGGCCGTCTGCTCGGCCCAGTCGTACGGCGGGGCGCACTCGACGACCTCCAGTCCGGCGAGACCCTGGGCGGAGATCATCCGGATCAGGTTGAGGGCTTCGCGGGGCAGCAGCCCACCCGGCTCGGGCCACCCGGTGCCGGGCACGAACCCGGCGTCGATCACGTCGATGTCGAACGAGAGATAGACCGCCTTGGCGTCCTTCCAGGCGATCTCGAGCGCGGTCTCGGCGATCTTCTCGATGCCGACGCGTTCGACGTCACCGACGGTCATGATCGTGGTGCCGCGTTCGCGGCCGACCTTCACCCCGGCCCGCGGGGACTGCCACCCGCCGATGCCGATCTGGACCAGGTTGGTCGCCGGGGCGTTCTTCAGGTTGGTGGCATGGAACCACGGCGTGGTGTGCATGCGCTCGTCGAGGTCGGTCTCCTGGGTGTCGACGTGGCGATCGAAGTGGATGATGCCGATGTTGCCGTCGACGTACGGGGCCATGCCCCGGATGGTGGGGTAGCCGATCGAGTGGTCGCCGCCGAGGATGACGGGGAAGACACCGCGCTGGTAGACGTGGGCCATCGCCTGGCTGATCTGGTCGAAGGACTTCTCCAGGTTGCCGGGGATGGTGAAGACGTCCCCGATGTCGACCATGTTCAGCTGCTCGCGCAGGTCGACGCCGAGCTCGTAGCAGTAGGTGCCGAACAGGTTCGTGGAGCGACGGATGCCCTGGGGGCCGAACCGCGCCCCGGGCCGGTAGGTGGCTCCGGAGTCCAGCGGCGCACCGAAGACGGCGACCTCGGCATCGGTCGACCTCGTTGACGTCTTCCAGGAAGGGCGAGTTGAGGAAGGTCCCACGCTCGCCGGCGAAGTGCGGCAGCTCACCGCGCGAGAAGGTCGGGATGGTGCGGTCCACGAGCGTCGGCGATCCCGGCAGCCCGAAGGCCAGGCCCTGCTCGATCTCCTGGTCGTGGCGGAACAGCGAGATCCGCTCCTCCGCCGCCTGCGCCCACCGGCCTTCCTTCTGGGCGAAGGCGTCGCTGTGCGAGTGCCCTCCCGGACCGTGGGTGTGGGTGGGCTGCCCGGTACCGTGCGCGTGCGCGTAGCCCTCGGTGCTGCCGGTGTCCTCGCCGTGGACGTGGTCCTCGTGACCGTGCTCTGACATCGTTGATCACTCCTCGTGAGGCCGTCTTTGCGACGTACCGGTACGGCCACCCTCGTCGGTCGGAGCCCTTCATGCCCTGTTCGCGGAACGCTAGCACGCAGCTCTCCTGCCCGATCCGCCGATGATCATCGGCGTCGGGCACCACGACATCAAGACGTAACCCTCGGCTCGTCTGCTGTTGCCTGGCGGTAACAACTCGTCGAGCCACCCGTAACAGTTCTCAGGTGGAATTCAGTCGAGCCGTTCTCCGAGGATGGCGCGCATCTAGGGTTCCGCCGACGGTCGACGATCGTCAACACGGTCTCTCGCCGTCGGGTCTGGACCAAGAGTTGCAAGCAGTCACCCCGCCAGGGGGGCTGCTCCACGGCGGGACAAAAGCCCGGGAGGCCCATCGGGCCCGATGCGTGCATCGTGCCCTCGGATCATCCAAGGAGCCCTGCATGGCGACCACCACGGAGACAGCCGAGCCCACGTCACTCGACGACACCGCGGCCAGCGACCTCCACGAGTTCGGTTACGGCCAGGATCTGCACCGCTCGATCGGGACGTACGCGTCGTTCGCGGCCGGGTTCTCGTTCGTCTCGATCCTGACCACCGTCTTCCAGCTGTTCGGCTTCGGCTTCAGCTTCGCCGGACCGTTCTTCTTCTGGACCTGGCCGGTGGTCTTCCTCGGGCAGCTGATGGTCGCCCTCTGTTTCGCCGAGCTCGCGGGGCGCTACCCCCTCTCCGGCGCCATCTACCAGTGGGCGCGCCGACTCGGCGGCCACGTGGTCGGCTGGTTCGCCGGCTGGACCATGATCATCGCGCAGATCGTGACCGTGGCCGCGGCGGCGATCGCCATGCAGGCGGTCCTGCCCGCCATCTGGTCCGGCTTCCAGATCGTCGGCGGCGACCCCTCGATCGCCAGCCTCAGCGGCGCGACCAACGCCATCGTGCTCGGTCTGCTGCTGCTGATCATCACCACGGTGATCAACTCGGTCGCGGTCCGGGTGATGGCTGTGGTGAACGCCGTCGGCGTCACCGCGGAGCTGATCGGCGTCGTGCTCTTGATCATCGCCTTGTTCTCCACCTCCGTGCGGGGTCCGGGGATCGTGCTCGACACCAGCGGGGTGACCAGCTTCGGGGCGCTGCTGGCCGCCGGGCTGATGGCGGGCTACGTGCTGGTCGGCTTCGACTCCGCCGGCGAGCTCGCCGAGGAGACGCACAACCCGCGCCGCACCACCCCGAAGACGATCCTGCGCGCCCTGATCGTCTCCGGCATCGGTGGCGGGCTCATCCTGCTCGGTGCGTTGATGGCCAGCCCGACGCTCGACGACGAGCTCTCCAGCGGCGGTCTGGCGTACGTCGTGACCAGCCGGCTCGGCGACGTGTGGGGCCGGGTGTTCCTGGCCGACGTGGTGCTGGCCGCCTTCGTCTGCACCCTGGCCATCCAGACGGCCACCACGCGGATGATCTTCTCGATGTCGCGCGACGAGGTGCTGCCGTTCTCCCGCCAGCTGCGCAAGGTCTCGCACCGGGGCGCCACCGTGAACGCCGCCGTCCTGGTCGGTGTCGGGGCCGCGATCCTGTTGCTGATCAACCTCGGCCACGCCGGTGTCTTCACCGCCCTCACCAGCACCTGCATCGTGCTGCTCTACCTCGCGTACCTGTGCGTGACCGCACCGATGCTGTACCGCCGGCTGAAGGGCTGGCCCGACCGAGCTGGGACCGCAGAACGACGAGCTCGGCAAGCCGGTGTTCAGCCTCGGACGGCTCGGGCTGCCGATCAACGTGCTGGCCGTCGTCTGGGGACTGGCCATGGCCGATCAACCTCGCCTGGCCGCGGCAGGAGGTCTACGACCCCGAAGGCACGAACCCGGTGCTGCAGTACTTCGGTCTGATCATCGTCGCCCTGACCTTCATCGGCGGGGTGGTGGCGTTCACCTTCAAGAAGAGCCGCCTACCGCAAGGCCATCGCCGGGCTGCCCGGATCCCCGACCGCCGTGAGGCCGACGCTCCCGCGATGACCTCGGCCTGACGCTCGGCCGTCCCGCCGGCGGCCGAGCTCGGGTCGTCAGCCGGGGCGCGCTCCAACCAGGCGTCGGGGGGCGCCGAGGCAGACAGGTTCGCCGCCCGCCGTTGCACGGCAGCGATCTCGCGCACGGCCTGGCTGATCACGCTGCGGTCGATGGGGGAGAGCCGCTCGATGCTGACGTCGTCGCGTGGGCTTCTCGCCCGCGTCGAGCTGGGCGAACTGGTAGCGCAGCCGGAGCCGCTGCAGGACCTCGAAGATCTCGATCAACGTGGAGGCCTCGTCCTGCGGGCAGGATCGCCGATCCTGCCGTCGTACGCAGCCGCTCGATCGTGCTCAGGGCCGAGGAGCCGCTGCTCAGGGCAGCCCAGCGGGCGAGGTTGACGATCGGTGCCAGGGCGTGTTCCTTCACGTTGAAGGGTTCCTGCCGCCGGCTGAGGAGGGTGCGCACCGAGCGCAGGCGGGCGCGCTGCAGCAGGGACTGCTGGAGCAGGATCCGCAGGGCGGACGGGCTGGTGCGCAGCTCCTGGAAGACCCGGGCCACACTCGTGGGACCCGGGTCCCCGTGGATGGGGCGGCCGTCGACGAGCAACGAGATCAGCACGGCACCCTTGTTCTCGGCCGGATCGGCGAGCCACTGGCGGCCGGCCGCTCGCCACTGCTCGTTGGTCCGGGCGAACAGGCGGTGCGCGGGTGTGGCGCCGTGGCTGTCGCTGGTCAGGCCGGCGCGGGCGAGCTCCCCGACGATCTCGCCCATCACGGTCCGGTAGCGCTCGACCTGCCCGGCGTCGACGCGGTCGTCGAAGGCGACCGCGGCGTCGATGTCGGAGCTGAGCACGGCCTCGCGGCGGCCGTTGCTGCCGAGCGAGAGCCAGGTGAAGGCCCCGGGATCGAGATCGTCGTGCTCGAGCAGGACGAGGTCCAGGGTGCGCCGGACGATGGTGTCGATGAGGGAGGAGTGGACGGCGATCACCTTGCTGGACGCGAGTCCCCGGCGGGTGAAGTCGCGCAGGGTGACGGGGAGCCGACCGGCCCGGCGGCGGAGCTCGTCCAGGGATCCGGCGCGTCGCAGCTGTTGGTGGAGCGAGACTCCGGCGCTGGTCGGGGAGACCAGGAAGTCCCGGGCCGTGACGATCCCGCGCAGCTCGCCGGACGGGTCCACGACCACCACGCAGTCCGCGTCGCCGTCGAGCATGGTGATCATCGCCTCGGCCGACGACGTGCCCAGCGGTACGCGGGGCACGCCGGGGTCCGCCAGCGAGGCGGCACTGGCGACGGGGCTCCCGGAGGCCACCCAGGCGCGGATGCCGGCGTCGGTGAGCACGGCGACGTCGTGGCCGTCGATCGGCACCGCCGCCCAGCCGGCTCCGCTCGCCGTCATCGCGGCAGCAGCTTCGGAGACGTCGAGGTGGGCGCCGACGACCAGGGGAGCCCGCTCGATGAGGTCGTCGACCAGCGCGTACGTCGGGTCCGGCTGACTCATCCGCACTGACCTCGTTCGTTGCGGAGGCCCGGTCGGGCTCCGGATGGCGACCACTCTGGGTTCATTCTGTACGACCACCGCGACGTAGCCCGCCGCCGGGCCCGGTAGCCGCTGGTGGCTCCAGAGCCACGGACGGCGGTCCGGAAAGCGAGCCGAGCGGCCGGCGGTGACCGCGGAGCCAGCGGCGGCGGACGGGGAGGCGGGTAGCCGCGCCACTCAGCCTCGGAGGCGGGCAGCCGCCCCGGTCAGCGGAACGGCGTGAGGGTCCGCCGGCTGTTGAACTGGGATCCGGGGACCCGCGGCAGGTCGAGGACGTCGGTGGCCAGGTTGGCCAGGTCGCCGTTGCGGATCGGCTGCCGGCCGCTGTAGCTGGTGCGCTTGGAGCCGGGGCTGCGGTAGCCGCTGCTGAGGGTGTAGAGGTTGCGACCGGCGGCGACGCCGGGACCCCACACCATGAAGGGCACGCGGTAGTTCGCGAGCTTGCTGGCCTTGGAGTGCGACGCGCCGTCGCCGCCGTGGTCGGCGGTGAGGATGACCAGGGTGTGGGCCCGGAGGGCAGGTCGGGCGCTGATGGTGGTCAGGATCTGGCCGAGCAGCTGGTCGGTCTGGCGGACCGCCCGCAGGTAGGCCGGACCCATGAACCCGTGGTCGTGCCCGGCCGCGTCGGGCAGCGACAGGTGCACGAACGTGAAGGTCCGCGGCGACTGGCGCAGCTCCGCGCTGACCTTGCTCACCAGGCGCGCGTTGTCGGTGTCGACGGTGAAACGGTCGATCTTGGCGCGGCCGTCGTTCGCGCCCACCTTGTCCTTGGCGCCGTTGGTGTTCCAGGTCCGCTGGTAGAGCGCGAACTTCGTCTTGGCGGTGAACAGCGCGGTCGAGCCGCCGCGGTCGTGGACCACGTCGAACACGCTGGCCACGTAGCTCACCGGCGGCCCGGTGCACGGTCGTACCGGTGTCGGAGTTGAACGTGACGCCGTGCCCGCCACGTCGGTCGTCGATCCGCCGGCCGGTCAGCATGCCCGTGTGGTTCGGCAGCGTACGGGTCTGCTCCCGAGCGGTCCGTGCGTTCAGGGTGGAGGCTCCCTCCCGCATCAGACGGTAGAAGTTGGGAGCGCCCGACCGCCCGAGCTTCGTGATCGCCTTCGGGTTCAACCCGTCGACCGAGATGGCGACGACGCGGTCGACGGGGTCGTCGGCCGAGCTCGACGCCGCCGCCAGCGTGGCCGGCACCCGGGTGGCGGCGCCACCGGCGGCGCGCCGCCCGGCGCTCGAGCAGCGGCGCGGTCGCCTGGGCCGGTACGGCTGATCCAGCGAGCAGTCCGACCAGGGCGACGCCGGCGCACGCGCTGCCGATCAAGCGGCGATAGTTCATCCTCGGACCTTAATGGCCGCAGTTGTCAGTCGTCGATCCGGTTGCTGACCACGTCGCCGCTGGTGGCGTCGACCTGCACCGACCGCTGCTCTGATCCGGTCGACACGTCGGCTTCCCAGACGGCGCGGCGGTTCTCGATGTCGAGGCTCAGCTCGTTGATCTGGCCGCCGGGGATCTCCTTCTCGATGGCGCTGACGGCCTGCCTCGTAGTCGACGTCGACCTGCGCGAACTCCTTGTTGTCCGCCCGGTCGTCGGCGTCGGGACGGTCATCGGTGGGACCGGCGATGACCTTGGCGCCGGCGGGGTCGGTTCGCAGCTGCTGCTCTCCACCGTCGGCGGTCACGACGTGGACCTCCCAGCCGTCCCGCTCGGCCTCGATGGAGACGACCGTGCCCTTGGAGATCTCCTCGGCGGCGAGCCCGGCGGCCGCGAGCAGCGCGTCGTTGCCCTCCGCGGCCGGAGCTGGCCGAGGCGCTCGGTGACGACGAGGCTTCCGGGCTGGCCGACGCACTGGCGCGTGGGCGTGGTCTCGGCGGACTGGCTGGCGGAGCTGCTGGGCACGGGTGCCGGGGTGGTCGCCTGCTCGGCCGGTGCGGAACAGCCGACGAGGGCGACCGTGGCGGCGGTCACGGCGGTCAACGCCAGCGGCCCGACCAACCGGTTGATGGAGATCTTCATGAGGGGGCTCCTGCTCGTGGTGACGAACGTTCTCTGTGCCTGTAGTCAACGGACGCCCAGATGATGGGTTCGTGGCAGGAGCATGAGACGTTTGCCATCCGGCCGGCCGCCGGGTTCGTCCTGCTGTCGTTGTTCTTCGCCTTCAGATTCATCGCCGAGACCAAGGGCAAGGCACTGGAGGACATGGAGGCCGGCACGCTCCACCACGGAGCGTGAGGTCAGGCGGACTCGCGCGCGACGACGCGGTTGGCCTCCGGTCGGGAGGGTCCCGGTGCCGGAGGCCGACCAGCGAGCATCCCCACGACCGCGTCGACGATGTCCGTCGCGGTGGCGGTGACGTTGTTGGCGACCGTGGTGAGGGGAGGGGTCGCCAAGGCCGCGGCCGGGATGTCGTCGACGCCGATCACGGCAAGATCATCCGGGACGGCGACCCCGAGCCGTCGGGCACCGGCGAGGACCGCCAGGGCGACCTCGTCGTTGAAGGCGCAGACCCCGGTCACGGCAGTGCTCACCGGCTCGCCAGTCCGTGATGGCGGCGGCCCCTCCGTCGGCGGTGAGCGGGACCGTCAGCACCCGCGGTTCGGGCAGACCCAGCTCGGCGCAGGCCGCGCGGACGCCGTCGAGCCGGTGCTGCGCGAAGAACAGGACCCGGTCGTCGTCGGGCCAGGCGTACCCGAGCCGGCGGTGGCCGGCCAGGGCCAGGTGCTCGACCTGCATCCGCCCGGTGCGCTCCACGGACCGGCCCGTCGGTCCAGCCCCGTGGTCGAGGTCCGAGATCACCACCAGCTCGGCTCCGCTCCTGCCGATCGCGGTGAGGTCGGAGTCGCCGAAGCTCTCGTAGGCCAGGATGGCGGCGGGGGTGATCGACTTCCACAGCTCGGTGACCGGTCGGCCGGCCACCTGTGGATGGATCATGAACGTCAGGTCGTGCTGGGCGAACCCCTGTGACAGCTCGTCCAGCAGGCTCGCGACGCCGAGCCCGATGGGCCAGTCCGGCAGCAGCAGCAGGACCACGTCGGAGCGGCCGCTGACCAGCATCCGCGCCGCCGCCGACGGTGTGTAGCCGAGCTCGGCGGCCGCGGCGAGCACCCGCTGCCGAGTGGGTTCGGGGATGACCTGGTGCGGCGTGTTGTTCATCACGTAGCTGACGGTCGCCTGCGACACCCCGGCGCGGCGAGCCACGTCGGTGGCGGTCGGTCGCTTGGTCCTGGCGCCACGGGTGGCTGCGTTCCTCGGCGGCGGTGTTGCCATGGCGTCGACTATGCCCTATGGTCACTTATACGCACAACTGATACGCATCAGTGATGCGTATCAACCGCAAGAGAACCCGAGTTGACCTCGAAAGGACTCCCACGTGGCCGAGGACGCTGCCGATCTGATCTCCACGCTCCAGCGACAGGAGGATGAGCTGGTGCTCGACTCCTTCGACCACGCGGACGCCTGGGCGCTCGGCGTGGGCCTCGTCGAGCTGGCCCAGGCGGCCGGACATGCGGTGGGCATCGACATCCGGCGTCCGGGTCTGATCCTGTTCCGCGCCGCGCTGCCCGGGATCACTCCCGATCAGGACAGCTGGATCGCCCGGAAGGCCGCCCTGGCGCTGCGGATGGAGTCGAGCAGTGCGCTGGTCGACGCACGCCTGTCGGCCGCCGGCGTCGACGCCGCGGCGATCGGCTGGCTGGGTCCGGACTACGCCATCACCGGGGGATCGTTTCCGCTGCGGGTTCGCGGCGTCGGCGTCGTCGCGGCGGTCACCGTGTCCGGCTTGTCGTCCCGAGATGACCACGACCTCGTCGTCGAAGGCATCCGCCGCCACCTGACGACAGCACGCACGGCACCCGGCAGCGGTCGTCTCGGATGAGCGACCACCTGATAGTCGGCACGGCCATCGCGCCGGCTCCTCACCAAACCACTCTCGGAAGGAAGCTCCTGATGACACGAACTGGACCGGTGGGTGTCGGTTTCATCGGCACCGGCATGATCAGCAACACCTACCTGGAGAACCTGGCCCGGTTCCCCGACATCGACGTGATCATCCTCGGTGACCTCGACGTCGAGGCGGCCAGGGCCCGCGCCGAGCAACACGGTGTCCGCCAGTGGGGCACCGCCGACGACGTGCTCAACCACCCCGACGTCGAAGTCGTGGTCAACCTGACCATCCCCGCCGTGCACGCCGAAGTCGCCTCGAAAGCGATCGCCGCCGGCAAACACGTGTGGACCGAGAAACCCATCAGCGTCGACCGCCAGAGCGGACACGATCTGCTCGTGCAGGCGGAGGAGGCGGGTCTGCTGGTCGGGATCGCCCCGGACACCGTCCTCGGCCCCGGCATGCAGACCGCCCGCCGCGCCATCGCCCGCGGCGACATCGGTCAACCCCTGTCCGCGCAGACCGTGATGCAGTACATCGGCCCCGACATCTTCCACCCCAACCCGCAGTTCCTGTTCTCCCCCGGTGCGGGTCCGTTGTTCGACATCGGCCCGTACTACCTGACCGCCCTGATCCAGCTGTTCGGGTCCGTGGCCAGTGTCGCCGCGGTCGGCTCCCGCGCCCGGGCCACCCGCACCATCCAGGCCGGTGACCGGGTGGGCACCGTCTTCGACGTGCAGGTCCCCACCCACGTGTCGGCGATCGCGCGGTTCGTCGACGGCGCCGTCAGCCAGAGCGTGTTCAGCTTCGACTCCCCGTTGACCCGGATGGGCTACGTGGAGGTCACCGGCACCGACGGAACCATGATCATCCCTGACCCGAACCTGTTCACCGGCGACGTCAAGATCACCCGGGCTCCCGCGTTCGTCGTCGATCGGTCGACGAGCCGCAGTGGGAGACCGTGCCCCTCACCGGCGCCTACGCCGAACGAGGTCTGGGGGTGCTCGATCTGGCTCGGGCGTCCCGGACGGGCGGCAAGCCCTTGGCCTCGGGAGAGCTGGGCTTCCACGTCCTCGACACCCTCGTCGCCATCGACGAAGCCCTCACCGAGGAGCGGGTGGTCCCGGTCCAGAGCCGGGTCGACCGCGTGCCCCTGGTCGCCGACGACCTCGACCCCTTCACCGCCACCCTGTAGCAGGCGGGGGACCCGTCAAGCACGGACCGACCGCATCCGATCCTGATGGGCCTCGGCCTCGGCCAGCACCCGGTGCAGGCTGGCGAGCTCGTCGGCGTCGGCGTGCTCACCGTAGCGCCAGGCCACGGTCTCGAAGATCTCCCGGACGATCCCGGTCACCACCTCGGCCCTGGCCACCCGATCGGCTCTGGCGGAAACCCCACCCGACAAGGCGTCGATGGCCTCGCCGGGCAGGAGACACTCCCCGGCCGGCACCGCCGCGGTCTGCACATCGTCGACGGGTCTCATGCCCGTCCCTCCGTGACCGGAACGGCTGCCGGAGACGCTCCCTCGTCCTGGGCGCATCGAGCTCGGATCGGCATCGTCCAGCCGAGCACGTCCCCCCGCCACCGCCCGGCGACGACGCTCTGGGCGACCTGGTGCAGCTTGGTGTTGGTGTCCTGGGACCAACGACGCAGGAGGTCGAAGGCCTCGTCGGCGGACAGCCCGTGGCGGCCCATCAGGATGCCCTTGGCCTGCTCGATCACTGGTTGAGTCTCCAGCTTGCGACGCAGGTTCTCGTTCTCGCTGACCAGGTGGGCCAGGGTGAGTCTCGGTGCGTACGGGCTGGGGTTCTGCTGCGCGGTCTGGTCCTCGATCACCGCTGGTCCTCCTGTCCGTCGAGTGCGACCCGGTCGGGTGGGGTGCGGTGCGCGCCGACCCGAAGGTCGGCGCGCACCCCGGCTGTCGTGCGCCGCAGCCGGCTCGCCCGCGATCACCATAGAGGGACCGATGCTCCCCGCAGTACACCCTCAGGGGTGTATGTCGGAGGGGCTGGTTCGGTCGACCTGCTCACCGGATCACCCCGGGGCTGGCAGCCCACGGAAGGTCGGGTCAGGCGTTGATGACCCTGTGGTCCTCGGCGGCGTTGATCGAGATCTTGCGCGGCTTCGCCTTCTCGGCCACGGGAATCTCGAGTCGCAGGACCCCGGCGTGGTAGCTGGCGGCGATCTTGTCGGTGTCGAGGTTGTCGCCGAGGATCAGCTGGCGACTGAACACGCCGCGGGGGCGCTCGGCGGCGACCAGCTCCTCGATGCCCTCCCGGCTGGGTCGATCGGCGCGGACGGTGAGGACGTTGCGTTCGACATCGAGGTCGATCGAGTTCGCATCGATGCCGGGGAGATCGAACTCCACCACGAAGGAGTCGTTCTCCCGCCAGGCGTCCATGGGCATCACGGCCGGTCGGGCCGCGGTGCCGAACACCTGCTGGGTGAGCCGGTCCAGGTCACGGAACGGGTCGGTGCGCATCAACATGGTTCCACCTCCTAGGTCACGTCTGACGCAGATGCGCTCGCCACGATCTGTCGTGGCTGATATAGGTTTTATATAGCATTGGACTGGCTTAGGATGCAAGGGTGACGACAGGAAAGTCGGGCCCCGACGCGGCGGGTGGTCGTCGCGGGGTCTACGGGATCTCGGTGGCCGCCGATCTGGTCGGCACCGGTGTGCAGAACCTGCGGCTGTACGAGCGACGGGGGCTGCTCCGTCCGGGGAGGTCGTCGGGCGGGACCCGGCTCTACAGCGCTGACGACGTGCTGAGGCTGCGCCGCATCATCGACCTGCTGGCGGCCGGTGTGAACCTGGCCGGTATCGCGATGGTGCTCGACCTCCAGGACGACAACACCCGGATGCGCCGCCAGCTGCATCGGCAGTCCACGCACCCCCGCCCCGAGCCCAGCGATCCCGGCTAGGGAGGCGGCCGGCGAGAGGAGGTACGGTCCGGATCTCCGGTGAAGCCCATCGGACGCCTCTGCTTGGTGGCGGGGTCCGGGGACGCGGGTCGTAGGGTCACCGACCATGACCCTCGCTGATTTCTACGCGCAGCGCCGGACGCGGATGCTCGCTCAGCTGGCCACCGACCTCTTCGTCGCGGGGTGGGTGGTGGTGTGGTGGCTGGTGGGCCGAGCGACCGAACGGACCATCGACGCGGTCGCCACCCCGGCACGCAGTTCCGGCGCCGCCGCTCGTCAGCTCGCCGATCAGATGCGGGAGGCCGCCGAGCAGACCGGGCGGGTCCCGGGCATCGGCGCTGAGCTGCGGAA
Source organism: uncultured Actinomycetota bacterium (assembly GCA_963759915.1). Lineage (GTDB taxonomy): Bacteria > Actinomycetota > Actinomycetes > Propionibacteriales > Propionibacteriaceae > Microlunatus. The sequence goes on from CAVXBJ010000067.1 coordinate 135,634, forward strand.
GCCGTTCGACCAGGCCGTCGGGTCCCTGCAAGGAGTCATCGACGCCGCCGCGGACCAGGTGGCCTCCGTGGAGCGGGTAGCGCTGCTGCTGGGCTGGTTGGTGTTCTTGATCCCGGTGGCGCTGCTGCTGGTCATCTGGTTGCCGGCACGGATCCGGTTCTTCCTGCGGGCGCGGGCCGCTCAGCGCTTCCTGGACTCCGACGCCGATCTCGACCTCTTCGCGCTGCGGGCGATGGTGGTCCAGCCGATGCACGTGATCGCGAAGATCAGCGACGATCCCGTCGCCGCCTGGCGGCGCGGGGACACGGAGGTGATCCACGCGTTGGCGGCGATCGAGCTGCGCCGGAGTGGGTTGAACCCACCTCCGACCTGAGGTCAGGCCGGCCCGGCACCCATCAGGGCCCGGAGGGGCCTGGGGCTCAGGCCCGTCGGCTCAGAGGCGCGGAGGATTGCCGGCCCGCGCGGTGGCGGCGACGACGAGCTCGTCCCGGAACCTGTTGGTGGAGGCTGCGGCGATGGCGCGGTCCACGGATCGGCGGTTGCGACGGAGCGAGCGGAGGGTGGAGACGAACGACATGGCGGTGCTTCCTTACAGCTGGTGTGACTCCTTCCTCGTCGAAGGGTTCAAAGGGTGGTCCAACGGGCCCAACTCGAACGTCCGACGATGTATTCCCGCGGGTCGCGATCCGTGGCGCCGGGCGGCGTACGGTGGCGTCGTCCCTGCCTGTGGAGCCAGTCATCACTGCCTGTGGAACCATCTGACGCGGTGGGCAGCTCTCGACGGGGAGGACGGTCATGGGACGGACATCGGACGCGGTCATCATCATGGTGGCCGACCATCTCGACGAGCTCGCTCGGATCGTCCACGACCGTCTGGGTGAGGTCGCCGGCGTGGCCGTGACGATGGCCTCGGCGGACGGTCGGCCGACGACGGTCGGCGCCAGCACGGACCTTGCTCGAGACGTCGACCGGGTGCAGTACGACATCGGCTTCGGACCCTGCCTGCGCGCGTTGCGCGGGGACGGCGGGGCGTACGTGCCCGACCTCGCGATCGAGCGGTGGGGGGCGTACGGACGAGCCGCGGCGGCTCTGGGTGTGCGGTCCTGCGTGTCGATCCCGGTGGAGCGTGCGGGAGAGGTGGTGGCGGTGACCAAGGTGTATGCCGCCGAGGTCGACGGGCTGAGCCCGGTGCAGCGAGAGCTGGGCGTCGGGCTGGCGACGGAGGTCGCCGGGAGCATCGGCCTGGCCCGGACGCTGACCGCCCAGGCGCACGAGCTGGACGACAGGGCCTCGGCCATGAACACCCGCCGAGTCATCGACCTGGCGATCGGGGTGATCATGGAGCGGGCCCAGTGCTCCGCCGACGTGGCGTTCGCCACCCTCAAGCAGCAGTCCCAGCACACGAACACTCCGGTCACCGAGGTTGCGCGGACCGTGGTCTCGGCCCTCGGCGGAGCCCGCGAGACGGCTGCTCCGTTCGAACGCGCGCACACCTGAGCCGCAGAGTGTCGCAACCGCCCACTACCGTGGGGGAGAAGCACTTCCGCACACGAAGTGTGAGCAGCGGTTCAGAGGGCAGCCGCTCCCGGAGCGACCCCCGAGGAGCTGGACATGGCCGAGACCTCAACGCCGACACGACGAGCACCCGATCTGAGCACCACCCTCGCGACACCGAGGCCGGCGATCGCGATCGATCAACCGGCACCCCTGCCGATGGATGCGGTTCACCGGGGCGACGTGCCCTGGTCCACGACCGGACGGGCCACCCGGCGGAGCTCGTCGTTCGACGGACCCGTGCCGCTGCCGGCGCCGCGGGGCCCCGTGTCGGGCGCGCTGATCGAGCTGTTGTCCGGCGATCCCGGCGGGAGCGTCGACCTCCGGCCGCTGCGGTGGTGCGGCGGCTCTGCCGACGCGACCACCGACGACGACCTGCAGCTGGCGCTCTGGTTGGCCTACGAGCAGCACTATCGCGGCCTCGCGGGTGTCGATGACCGCTGGGAGTGGCACCCCGAGCTGGTGTGGGCCCGCCGCGGCTGGGAGCAGCACCTGCTCGACGGGTTGCGCAGCCAGATCCCCGAGGCCTCCGCCCGGACGGGTCGGGAGCCCTCGTCCGCTCGGGCCACGGTGCAGGAGGCGCTCAACGAGCTGGCCTCGGCCGACGACGAGCCGTCCCTGTCGAAGTTCCTGATGCGCGAGGCCACCTCGCGACAGTTCGGGGAGTTCCTCATCCACCGGTCGCTCTACCACCTCAAGGAGGCCGACCCCCACAGCTGGGCCATCCCCCGGCTGAGCGGGTCGGTCAAGGCCGCCATGGTCACCATCCAGGCCGACGAGTACGGCGGCGGCGCCATGCCGGCGATGCACGCCCAGCTCTTCCGGGCGCTGCTGACGGACTGGGACCTGCATGACACTTACGGTCACTACCTCGACCACGTGCCGGGCGTGACGTTGCTGGCGACCAACGTGATCTCGCTGTTCGGCTGTCCATCGACGGTGGCGGGGAGCGCTCGTCGGGCATCTCGCCATGTTCGAGATGACGTCCTCGGTGCCCAACGGCCGCTACGCCCGCGGGCACCGTCGGCTCGGGGGTGGCGAGGACGCGGCGTTGTTCTTCGACGAGCACGTGGTCGCCGACTCCGTCCACGACCAGATCGCGTTGCACGAGCTGGCCGGCGGTCTCGCGCAGCACGAGCCGCACCTGGTCGACGACATCCTCTTCGGGGCCCACTGTGCCGCGTACGCGGACGCCGCGTTCGCCCGCCACGTCTTCGACCGCTGGGGCGCCGGAGCCTCGAGTCTTCGTCGTCTGGTCGACGTCGGGTCCGAGGTGGCGTCGTGAGCCACGACCCGGAGACAGCCGACGAGCCCGAGATCGTCGAGGAACGATGGACCGGGCCCGGCGTGAGCATCACCGTCTGTCCGGACGGGCCGCTGATCGTCCGGGGACCGGTCGAGCTCGTCTCCGCCGACGGCGAGACCGTGGAGCACCCGCGGCGGGTCGTCGCCCTGTGTCGGTGCGGGCGGTCCCGCCTCAAACCGCTCTGCGACGGGTCGCACCGGCTCAGCCGCTTCCGCGACCCCGCCACGGGGGATCAGATCAGCCACGTGCTGAACCGGGCGCGACCCGCCCCGACCGACTAGTGCCACGCGATGGTCGGTTCCGCGTCGCCCGAGTGACCCGTCGAGACGCGCCGTCGGCGGGACTGTCGGCGTGGGGCCGTACGCTCGGTCACGTGAGCCGACGATGAGCAAGGTCGACGCCCAGCGGGCGATGCGCGAAGCCAAGTACGCCCGTGTCCGCGCCAGCGGTCCGACCCGGCGTGAGGCCGCCGCACGCGAGCAACCGCCGACCGCCCCGACACCCGGCCCGCCGAGCACGCCTGCACCGGCGGTCGCCGAAGCCGCTCCGACCCTCGCGGCGCCCTCGGCCGAGGGCTGCGGTCACAAGTCCATGAACGGCCGCACCTGCACGCGGCCCGCGGGCCATGCCGAGAAGAGCCACCGCTACAGCTGAGCTGACACCCCGGCCCCCGGGCGATGAGTGCTGCGGTGCGGATGGTGCGGTCGACGACGGACGCAGACGCGGTGCCGGCGCTCTCAGCGACCGGCCGACGGGCTGCCGGTCGTCCGTCGTGCGCTGGGGATGACCGGATGAGCGCGATCAGGACGATCGCCGTGACCGTCAGGTCGAGGCGGAGTCCAGACACGAAGTCGGGTTGGAGGGCGAGAACCGCTCCGAAGATCGCCACCCCGAGCGAGCCGCCCATCTTGCGCGCGGTGCTCGGGACACCAACCGCGCTGACGGCAGCGCACTGCGCCGCACCTCCCACCGGCGAGAACGTAGGGTGCGGGTCACCCCACGAAAGCAGGAGATCCATGACCACCTGGCTCATCACCGGCTGCTCGACCGGCCTCGGCCGAGCCTTCGCCGAAGCGGTCATCGCCCGCGGCGACCACGCCGTGGTCACCGCCCGCGACGTCACGAAGGTCCGAGACCTCGCCGAGAAGCACCCGGACACCGCTCTCGCGCTACCCCTGGATGTCACCGACGACGCCCAGGTCGCTGCTGCTGTCGCGGCGGCGGGGGAGCGCTTCGGCGGTGTCGACGTGCTGGTCAACAACGCCGGTTACGGCTATCGCGCCGCCGTCGAGGAGGGCGCCGACGAGGACGTCCGTCAGCTCTTCGACACCCACGTGTTCGGCACCGTCCGCACGATCAAGGCCGTGCTGCCGGGGATGCGCGCCCGGCGCTCGGGGACGATCGTCAACCTCTCCTCGATCGGAGCCCGGATCTGTCCCGAGGGTTCCGGCTACTACGCGGCGGTCAAGGCCGCGATCGAGGCCCTGACGCTGTCGCTCCGCAAGGAGGTCGCACCCCTGGGGATCACCGCCATGGTCGTCGAGCCGGGTGGGTTCCGGACGGACTTCGCCGGCCGTTCGCTCACCCAGTCGGCGCAACCGATCGCCGACTACGCCGACACGGCCGGCAAGCGTCGCAAGGAACACGACACCGTGCACGGCACCCAGCCGGGCGATCCCGCCAAGGCTGCTGCTGCGCTGATCACCGCGGTGGAGTCCGACGAGCCGCCGTACATGCTGCTGCTCGGTGACGATGCCTCGGACGGCTTCCGTGCTGCCCTGGACGACCTGCGCACGGAGGTCGACGTGTGGGAGCCGGTCAGCCGCAGCACCGGGTTCGACACCTGACCAGCGGACCCGGGGACCGGGGGTCACCGGGGACCGGGGGTCACCGGGACCGCGGGAGACAGGAACCAGCGGACACCGAGCGCGACGGCGCCGCGTGCCGGTCGACCCTCCGGCTCGCCGGTGGGATCAGCCGATGGCGGCCTTGAGCCGGCCCGACACGTCGGCCAGCACGTCATCGACAGGCTGCTCGGCCAGCGTCTTCAGGAACGGCTCGACCTTGACCGGTCCGGTGTACCCCGCATCGCGCAGCCCGGTCATGAACCCGGTCAGGTCGATGACACCCGTCGATGCGGGAAGGCGGCGGTCGAGATCCAGCTGCTCGTCGCGATCACGATCGTCGGGCGCGTCGTTGATGTCGACCGAGACGATCTCGGCATCGCGCAGTCCGACGAGATCCGCGGCCGACTCCCCGGCGGTGTACCAGTGGTACGAGTCGAGGATGACACCGATGTTCGTCGCGCCCGTGTCGGCGATCAGCTCACGGACTTCGGCGAGCGAGTGGACGAACGGGAACCTCTCGGTCGACCAGAAGGTCTTCGGGCCGACGTACTCCAGCCCGAGGCGGAGGCCGGCATCGGCGAGCACCTCGGCCACCAGCGCGAGCCGGCTGACGTGCAGCACCCAGTTGCGGCGGTAGGTCAGGTCGTCGTGCATCGGACGCACCCAGGTGCCGACCGAACCGATGCCCGCCGCGGTCAGCACCTCCAGCGTGGCCGGCAGCCCGGCGACCTGTGCCGTGAACTCGGCCGCCGGCGCCGTGAGATCGACCGGCAGCCCCGCCACGCCCCAGCGCAGACCCCGTTCGGCCACGGCCCCTGCGGCCTCCCGGATGGCGGCCTCGTCACCCAAGGAAGCAAAGTGTCCGACGTCGGGGTCCACCCCTCCGAAACCGTGGGTGACGGCCAGCTCCACCGACGTCGGGAAGTCGGCGGAGAGGCCCAGGGCAGCCATGCTCAGGTTCGAGTACATGGCGTCACCTTAGGCGGCCGAGGAGATCGCAGTCGTCCCGACCTTGCTGCGGCGTCCCGGCGAGCGGCGACCCACAGCGGCACCACCGGCAGCGGAATCAGCAACGGTGCGACGAGCCGTCACCGAGCGTCGTCGTGCGGGCGGCGCGAGCGACCGCGGTCGCACCAACGGCAGGGTCGGGGCCGGTCGGTCGGCGGGTCTAGACTGCTGCCAGGCTCGGGGCTGTGGAAGATCAAGGATGATTGATGCCGAACGCCGAAGGTCTCACCAAGGAACGCGGCACCGTGAACGGTCAGGCTGTGCTGCTGGTCGAGGACAACTTCTTGAACCAGATGGTGGCCGACGGCATGCTCCGGCTCCTGGGCTACACCGCGCGTTGCGTCATGAACGGGCTGGAGGCACTGCGCGAGCTGCAGTCGGTCACCTACCCGATCGTCCTGATGGACATCCACATGCCGGAGCTCGACGGGTTCGAAGCCACCCGTCGGATCCGCGCGGAGCTGCCGATCGAACGGCAGCCCTACATCATCGCCCTCACGGCCAACGCCATGCCCGGTGACGCCGAGCGGTGCCGAGCCGCCGGGATGGACGACTACGTCTCGAAGCCGTTGAGCAAGGAGGCCCTGCGCGCCGCACTGCTGCGTGCCAAGCGGCGGGTCGAGTCCTGACCAGCGCCCACCCCGCGTACCATCCTGCCTCGTCAGTCGTCGCGCTCGGGGCCGATGAGAGGGTTCGGTCAGCATGTGGGTGAAGGTCCTCCGGTGAAGGCGGCGCTGCCCGCCGGCTCGAGAGTCGTCGCGGCGGTCCCGTGGCGACGTCTGCTGGGGCTCGGAGCGTTCTGGGCGGTCGCGATCGTCGGGGTCACCGCGGTGCTGGCCGGCAGCGACCCGGCGTCCGCGGGCTCGCAGCTGATCGGCAGCGTGTCCATCCTGGCGGCGATCCTGTTCTGCCTGGTGGCGTGCCTGCTGGTCGCGCGCCGCCGCACGCCCGCCCGGCTGGGGTGGAGTCTCATCGCGGTGGGGATGGGACTGGGTGCCCTCGGTCAGCTCGGCTACGTCGTCACCGCGTTGTCGGCCACCCAGACGGCTCCCAGCACCCTCGCCGACACGCTCGCGTTCCTCGGCTACTTCCTGCCGACCGTGACCGCGATCTTCGCCTTCCCGCGCCGCTCCGAGCTGCTGATCTCGCGCTTCCGTCAGATCCTCGACGCGCTGGTGATCACCGTGGGTGTGGTCTTGATCAGCGAGGCCACGGTGCTGGGCGCCGTGCTGGAGCTGACCGACACGTCGTCGTTGGCCGGTTGGCTCCACCTGGCCTACCTGGTCGCCGACATCGCCATCTGCGCTCTCGTCCTGTGCATCGGGATGCGGCAGCTGCCGGGGGACCGACTCACCTGGTTCTTCCTGGGCAGTGGACTGCTCGTGGTCGCCGTCAGCGACAGCATCTACGTACGGCTGCTGGCGGACGGGGCGTCGAACCTCACCGCCACCCCGTTGGCTGCGGGGTGGATGCTGGGGCCCGTCCTCATCGGGTTGGCCACGGTCGTGCCGATGACGGGTCGGCTGTCATCCGGACGTGACTACAGCGTGCTGCTGCAGCTGCTGCCCTACCTCCCGGTGGTGGGGTCGCTGGTGGTGCTGGGTCTGGGTGCCGGGGCGAACGACCCGTTCCTGTTGATCACCGGGGCGGTGCTGCTCGTGGCCCTGATGATCAGGCAGGTCATGATCGTCTACGAGAACGTGGGACTGACCCGTGACCTGGAGGGCAAGGTCGCGGCTCGCACGGCGGAGCTGACCACCCTCGGTTCCATCGTCACCTCCTCCAGCGACGCCATCGTGGGCATCTCCCGGGGCAACAGGATCACGGCCTGGAACCCTGCTGCGGAGAAGCTCTTCAGTCACCCGGCCACCGACGTCGTCGGACGTTCGCCGAACGTCCTGCGGGAAGGAGCTGCCCGCGAGACGTCGGTGCTGCTGGATCGGGCCGCGCGCGGCGAGGACCTCGAGACCTACGAGATGGACTGGCCACGTCGCGACGGAAGCCACGTGCCCGTGGCCATGACCATCTCGCCGATCCTCGACGCCGACGGGGTGCAGGGGATCTCGATCTTCGCGCCAGGACATCACGGAGCGACGTCATGCCGCCCAGATCCTGGAGCAGGCCCGCGAAGACGCGCTCGCTTCCTCGCAGCTCAAGTCGGAGTTCCTGGCCACCATGAGCCACGAGATCAGGACACCGATGAATGCCGTGATCGGACTGACGTCCTTGCTCCTGGAGACCGAGCTCGACGACACGCAGCAGATGTACGCCGAGGGCGTCCGGAGTGCCGGTGATGCGCTGCTGACGGTCATCGACGACATCCTCGACTTCTCCAAGCTGGAGGCCGGCAAGGTCATCCTCGACCACTCGGACTTCAGCCCGAGCCAGCTCGTCGAGGAGGTCGGCGCGCTGATCGCCCCGGCCGCCGCCACCAAGGGTCTCGAGCTCATCGCGTACGGTCTGCCCGACGTGCCTGACCGCGGTCCACGGGGATGTCGGGCGCGTCCGGCAGATCCTGCTGAACCTGGCCTCGAACGCGGTGAAGTTCACCCCCCACGGTGAGGTGATCATCAAGGTGGGGGCGGTCGCCACGGACCGCGACCGCACGCGGCTGCGGTTCGAGGTGATCGACACCGGCATCGGCATCGCCGAGAAGGACCAGGGACGGCTGTTCGAGTCCTTCTCCCAGGCCGACGCATCGACCACCCGCAGATTCGGCGGCACCGGCCTCGGGCTGGCGATCTCCCGCCGACTCGTGGAGGTGATGGGTGGCACCATCGGCTTGGAGAGCGAGGTCGACGTCGGCAGCACGTTCTGGGTCGAGGTCACCTTGCGGACCGCTGACCGTGTGGATCCGCCGGTCGAGGGACTCAGTCGAGACCTGCTGGTCGATCTGCGGGCGCTGGTGGTCGATGACAACGCGACCAACAGGACCTTGCTCGAGGCTCAGCTCGCCGGCTGGGGCATGCATCCCGAGTCGGTGGGCAGCGCCACGGCCGCCGTCGAGATGCTGCGGGCCGCAGCACTGCAGGGCCGTCCGTACGACCTCGTGGCGTTGGACGCGCACATGCCTGACCTCGACGGGCTGGGTCTGGCGGCGCAGGTGACCGCCGATCCGCTGCTGACGGGTCAGCTGATGATCATGCTCACCTCCGGACTGCGCCCCGAGCCGGAGGTGATGAACGAAGCCGGGATCAGCTACTGGCTACCCAAACCGGTGCGCAGCACCGACCTCTTCGATCGTCTGATGCGGCTGATGACCCCTCGGGAGGCCGAGCTGCAGGCCCGACGTCGCATCGTCCGGCACCCGCCGGCCGGTGGTCCCGACCACGAGTCCGTCCTGGTCGTCGACAGTCATCCGGTGGGCCGTCTGGTCGCCAAACGACTCGTGTCGCGACTGGGCTACCAGGTCGACGACGTCACCGACGGCGAAGAGGCGCTGGAGGCCATGAAGGTGAAGGGCTACTCGGCGCTGCTGGTCGACTGCCCCCCTGCGTCGTCGGACGGTGTGGACAGCGCACGGGAGATCCGCCGGCTCCTGGGCGACGACCCGACCCCGATCGTGGCGATGATCGCGCACGCCACGGTGGAGGAGAGGGAGCGCTGTCTGGCTGCCGGTATCGAGCAGCAGGTGTCCCGACCGCTCGACAGCGACGTGCTGAAGGTGACCCTGGCCGAGACGGCGCGGCCCCTCCCGACCGGGCACCACGGCCGGCCCGGGACGGCGAACAGCCAGGACCAGGACGGCGTCATCGACGCAAGTCGACTCGAGGACCTGGCCGAGCTCACGGCAGCCGACGGAACGAACCTGCTGACCTCGATGATCGAGTCGTTCATCCTCCGCTCGGGGTCCAGGGTCGAGGCGCTGGAGCAGGCGGTCACCGACGGCGATCTGGAGGCGGTCACCGCTGTCGCCCATGAGCTCAAAGGTGCCTCCGGCACCATCGGCGCCCCACGCGTGATGAGCTGCGCCGCAGAGATCGAGCGCCGGTCCCGCGGCGGTCTGCAGCCCAGCCACGAGTCCGTACCGCGACTGCGGGCCGAGCTGACCGCAGCCACGGGAGCACTCGCCACCTACGCCCGCCAACCGCACGCGCACTGACGTCGGACGGTGGCCGTCGCGGGGCCCGAGACCCGCGTCAGTCACCTACCCGGTAGCGGATCCACACGTTCGGCTCCACGTAGCGTCCGGTGTCGGCCCCACGGTCGACGTGCAGGGGCACCAGGCCGCGATCGATCACGAAGTCCCCACTCCCCGGGAGACGGGTGCCGAGCCAGCCCTCCCACTCCGCCACCGTGCCGGTCACCACCATCGACTCGTGCGCCAAGGACACCACCTCGGCTCCCAGCCGGAGGTGCAGCCGCAGCCACGGGTCGTACGGCTCGCCGTCCGGCGCGGTCCACTCGACGTAGTCGTCGATGGGGATCAGCGGGTAGCGGGCCTTCTCCACCGGTCGGATCGGCGAGATCACCGAGTGCGCGCCGTCCCGAACGGCGAGCTCCTTGAGGGCGGCGATCAGCTGCGCGGCGAGCCCGCGGCGGACGAGAGTCGAGGAGACCGTGATGGACAGCACGAACAAGGTGTCACCGGCGCCCCCGCTCTCCAGCAGGGTCGCACCGGCTCTGATGCCGTCGTCCCAGCCGGCGGGCAACGTCGTCGTCTCCCCGTCCCAGGTGATCGGCATCGACAACGCGACCCCGCACAAGTCGCCGTCACCGTCGAGCAGCAGCAGCTGATGATCAGGAAGCCCGAGCAGGACCGTGGCGAGATCGACACCGTGCCCCGCTGTCCCGACCAGGGTGTAGGCGGGCCAGCGTTCGGTCAGCAGCGCCTGGACGTCGGTGACCAGGTCTGCGCGCTCGGCGAGCGAGGTCACCGTGTAGGCGGGCCAGTCGCGGTGCAACGGCTCGCGGTAGTCGGCCACGAAGTAGGTCTGGGTGTCCATCCGCATGATCTCGGTGCTGCGGTAGAACATCCGTTCGAGTCGGCGGCCGATGCCACGGTCCATGCCGTACCCGCAGATGTCGAACCCGATGACGCCACGAGCCTCGGCGAGACGAGCGTTGACGGCCGCGCCCATCATCCGCAGCGCACCCGTCCGCCGGTGCTCGACGTCGACGAAGGTGTAGCCGAGGTAGAACAGCGCCCCACGGCCGGCGTGTTCGGGGAAGCGGTGCTGATAGAAGGTCGGGTTGATCCAGGGGACCACGGCCATGTCCGTGGTCAGCGTCGTCATGGCCACGATCTGATCGGCGTCGTCGATGACCACGATCTTCTCGAACCGGGCGTCCTGCATCTCCTCCCGGAACTCGTCCGCCGTCAGCACGTGGCGAGCCGAGGCCTCCAGCAACAGCACGTGCCACGCTCGTGCGTACCGCGGGTAGAGATCGTCGATGATCTCCGGCGACAGCACGTGCATCGTCTCGGTCCGCATGAAGTCAGGCTCCCAATCCGTTCGCGGTCGGTCGACCGAATCGTCGACGTACCCGCCGATGATTGCGCATTCTGACGGGCACCCTGACCACCAGTCCGGCGCAGCGTCGGCGTGCAGTCCCTGGTAGAGACACCTCGGCCGTCTCGGCGCGGGCCGGGGACGATCGTGGCCACCGGCGCTGGCGCCGGCAGCCCCAGCACGGGGACGGTCCGACCCGGACGCTATACAGGGAACGGCTGGAACGACGGACACGTGACGACGAAGGAGTGCAACCGATGGAGTACAGGCAGCTGGGCCGGTCCGGCCTCAAGGTCTCGACGATCACCCTGGGAACCATGGGCTTCGGAGGGACCGGATGGGCGAGTCCGGTGGGTCACCTGGGCGTGGAGGATGCCCGACGGCAGATCGACCTGTGCCCTCGAGGCCGGGGTCAACCTGATCGACACGGCCGACATCTACTCCAACGGCCTGTCGGAGGAGATCCTCGGCGAGGCGCTGGGCGCCGACCGCGAGGACGTGCTGCTGGCCACCAAGGTCCGCGGCGCGATGGGGGACGGCCCGAACGACGACGGGCTGTCGAGGCACCACATCATCCGCGGGGTCGAGGCCAGTCTGCGTCGGCTCGGCACCGACTACATCGACCTCTACCAGGTGCACGAGTGGGACGGCCTGACGCCGCAGGAGGAGACGCTGTCGGCGCTGGACGCACTGGTGCAGTCCGGCAAGGTCCGCTACATCGGCTGCTCCAACTACACCGGCCGGCAGCTGATGAAGGCGCTGTGGATCTCGGACCTGCGCGGCTGGGAGTCCTACGTCAGCCAGCAGATCTACTACTCCCTGCAGGCGCGCGACGCCGAGAACGAGCTCATCCCCATCGCCGTCGAGGAGGGTCTCGGGGTGCTGGTGTGGAGCCCGCTGGCCGGGGGGCTGCTGTCCGGGAAGTACCGGCGCGGGCAGGACGCTCCCGAGGGCAGCCGACGGTTCGAGGGCTGGACGGAGCCGCCGGTCGACGACGAGAACCGGCTCTACGACACCGTCGACGTGCTGGTCGAGATCGGGCAGGCCCACGACGTGTCGGCCGCACAGGTCGCGCTCGCGTACACGCTGGCCAAGCCGGCGGTGACCTCGGTGATCGTGGGTGCCCGGACCGAGGAGCAGCTGCGCGACAACCTCGCGGCGGCCGAGCTGAGCCTGTCGGCCGACGAGATCGATCGACTGGACACCGTCAGCCAGGTGCCGCTGCTCTACCCGTACTGGCACCAGGCCAACACCCAGCCCGCCCGCTTCAGCCCGGCGGACCTCAGCCTGATCGGACGCCACCTGCCGGCCTGAGCCGGTCAGCGTGGGGACAGGGTCACCCGTGGGTCGGCGAGCCCTGGGTCCCGACGGACGTGCCCGCGGCGGGGACCTGGTCCCACCACAGGGGCACGGCGTCGGGACTGGTGAGGCGGCGTGCGCTGCGGGTGCGAGCCGACACCGCCAGGATGACGACCGCGACGAGCAGCCCGATGGCCGCGAGCAGCAGCAGCGCGGGTCCTGCCGAGCCGATGATGGCGTGCGTGATGGTCATGTGGTCCCCCCCGAGACGACGACGCACTCCCTGCGCCGTTGATCCGTCGGACCGTTCGCCGGCATGGTGATCGACGGCCTTCGACCCGACGGCTTCAGCGTACGAGAGTTCCGCTCCGGCCGCTGGCGTTCCGGCCGGCTCGTGGCCGCGGTGCTCTGCCGGCGGGCGTGAGGTCGCCGCCTCAGTACGTGACGCGGTAGCGGAGGTGGGTGACCGACGGCGAGACGATGCTCTCGACCTGCGCGAACGTCGGGTCGCCGACGTCGACGAGCAGCCGCTCCCCGGCGCCGAGCAGCACCGGGGTCACGGTCAGCAGGATCTCGTCCAGCAACCCGGCGGCGAGGTACTGCCGGACGGTCGAGGCCCCGCCGGCGACCATCACGTCGCGGTCGCCGGCAACCGCGCGTGCCTGCTCGAGGGCGGACTCGATGCCGTCCGTGACGAAGTGGAACGGGGCGTCGCCGTCCACGGGCAGCGGGTCGCGTGGGTGGTGGGTGAGCACGAAGACGGGCTGGTGGTACGGATTGCCACCCCACCAGCCGTGCCACGACGGGTCCCAGGCGCCGCGGCCGGGCCCGAACATGTTCCGGCCCATGATGAAGGCCCCGCAGCTCGTGATCCCCGCCTGGAGCTCGGGGCCCTCGCCGGCGAAGAGCCACTGGTGCAAGCGCATTCCGTCCTTGCCGAGCGGATCCTCGAGGCCCTGGGAGGGTCCGGCGACGTAGCCGTCGAGCGACACGGAGATCTGACAGGTGAGTCGGCTCATGGCCTGGTGACCAACGCGGGCGGCGCAACTCATCGCCACACGCTGTGGGGGGCTGGGGGAGTGTTGCCGGAGGCGTTCGCGAGAGCCTGGTGCAGTGCCGACTCGGGGTTGGCTTCGCCGTTGGTTCGCCAAGCGATGTGACCGTCGGGGCGCACGAGCGCGCCGTCGACATGTCCGCCTTTGTTCAGTCCATAGGCGGCTACTACGTCAGCACGCTCGGTGTCGAGGGCAGCGACCGGGACGGTTCCGGCGTGTTGGAAGCGGACCACGATCTGTGGCCAGGTCGACCTTCGGTGGCACACCAGGACGAAGCCGCTGCCGTACGCGTCGAGGGTGGACTGCCGGCGGTCGTCGTCGAGCCAGGCGTGCGGAGCTCGGGCACCGGCGTTGGCGGACGGGGTGTAGGTCGCCGCCGCGTCGAGGACCGGTCCATCGTCGCGACCGATGATGAGGTCGGAGGCGTACCGATAGCCCATGTCGAGCATCCGGAGGTCGGTGGGGGCTGCGCTGGATCCGGACTCGGCCATGGATGTCCACATGGCCTGGTTCGCCCTGCAGATGTCGCGGCTGACCGGACCCCGCTCAGCGTCGTAGGACGGCAGCGGTCCGGGACCGCCCAGGATGGCGGCGAGCTTCCAGGTCAGGTTGTGGGCGTCGGCCATCGCCATGCTGACGAGCCAGTGGCGATGGCGGATCGGCCCGAGATTCGCGCCATCGCCGCCACACGTTCGCCACGGCGAGCCATCACCTTGTGGGTCGAGCACGTGACGGTGGTGGCGCGCCGGTCCACACCGATGCTGCTCGTGATGCAGACCGCAGCCGACACCGACCCCGATGCGGCAGCCCTCTGTGACAAGGCGATTGGGGACGCTCGACTCGGGGCGAGGATGTTCGTCGAGCACCTGACCACGATCACCACGCGGCGCCCCGGGCTCGACGTCGAGAGAGCCACGGACCTCGTCTGGGCGCTGCTCGATCCTGGTGTCTACGATCGCATGGTCCGCCGCGGTGGCTGGAACGATGACGAGTTCTCCTCCTGGTTGGCCTCAGCGTTCACCCAGGGAATCCTCTCGTCGGCTGGCCGCGGCACATCGTCCGCGCCGGACCCGACACACGATCCGAGGGAGTGACCTCACCAATACACCGACTCGTCGATGTTCTGGCAAGCACGGGTTCGCACGCAGGACGGGAGGACTTTGGACACTAGTGATCGGCTCCAGCTTCGGCGATGCTCCAACGTATGAGCACGCGTGCGAGCCCTCATCACGACATGCGAACCTGGCCGGAGTCTCGCGTCGGCCGGTGGGCCGTCACGCTCGCAGGGCTATGCGTCGCGGGTGTTGTCCTGCTGGTGGTTGCCTCTGCACTCAACGTCGTCGAACCAGCCGACAGCTACACCGACAGCTGGGGACAGCTCGCGTGGGGTATGGGCATCTGGGCGTGCGGGATCGGCGCTGTGGTGACCGGCCTCATCACGATTGTTCGCTATCACGAGCGTTCCTGGATGGTCGCACTGGCAACCGTTCTCGGACTTCTGCCCGTCGTCTTGTTGGTGTCGGAGATCGCGATGGGCAAGTTCTGACCCAGCACGCGATCCCCACGAAGGCGGCAGCCCACGACCCGGGCGAGCACCCGGAACGACAACCATCTGATGTGATCAGATCCAAACTCACCACAGCGCGCGGCGCGCACCCAGACGCCGGGCGCCTGCATCCTTCGCTCGCCAACCGCTGGGATCTTGGGCGCCGTTGAAGGGACGCAGTTCTGGTCAGCACCATACTTCTCTCCACGGCCCGGGAGGCGACCGACGACGCTTCACTTCCAGGGACAGCGACGCGGCTGCAATCGGTCGGCTGGTGGGTGGGCATCCAACCGAGACGAACGCCAGCTTCGCGGCGGGACTTCCGCCCCTGTCGCGTCGTGGACCCAGCGTGAAGGGTTGCACTGGAGGCGGGATAGCCCGTGTCCCGGCATCGGGTGCCGTCGACCCGTCCGCCTTGTTGGGAGGCTCACATGTCCGCCACGAACCGCTACCAGGACTACTGGATCAACCCACGGATCAAGATCAGCGCACTGTGGGTATCGATGATGTTCGTCTTCGCGTACGTGGACTTGTTCAGCTTCTACCGAGCCGACATCCGAGCCGACATCGAAGCCGGCAGGATGTTCGTCTTCTCGATCGGACAGGGCTTCCTCCTGGGCGTAACCCTCTACATCGTGCTACCCAGCCTGATGTTGTTCCTCAGCCTCGTCCTGCCCGTACGGGCCACTCGGTTCGCGAACATCGTCCTGGCGGCCCTCTACGCCCTCACCATCGCGGGGAGCGCCATCGGCGAGTGGAGCTACTACATCCTCGGCAGCCTTCTCGAGGTCGCGTTGCTGGCTGGTGTCATCTACTACTCGTGGACCTGGCCGAAGGTGACCGGTGCGGTCGCCGCTCCACCAAACCCCACCAGAACCGGCGAGAACGTGGGGTCTGCGCCGAAGGCCAGCGGGTAGCGGGGTCTGCATGTCATGGACGCCGGTAGGCCCGGCCGTTCGGAGCTAGTCATGGACAACGTTGACGTACACCGGTCCCGTGCCCGCCGTGACGGGCCTGCCAACTCCACCGCGACTGGATGGTGGGTTGCCGCCCTCGCGGGCGCGGGCGCGTTCTGGTTGACCAATCTCGCCATCTCGCTCACACCGGTCGCCGCTGCCTACCGGTCAGCGCAGTCGATCCGCTACGTGCCGATGCTCGTGGAGGCAGCGGTCGGCGGGCTGGTCATCGCCAGCGCGGTGGCCATCCTGCTCACCCGCTTCCCCGGGCAGGTCCCCGGCGGCGGCGTCGTCCGCAAGGCACTGCTGCTCGCCCTGGTTGCTCTGATCCTGCTGACCGTGCTGCTCGAGATGCCCGCGAAGCTGCGTTCTGACCTGCCTGATTCCGGTCAATGGCTGCTCGTGGCCACGGTGTTCAACACCGTCCGCATCCTCGCGCTCGGGGTCAGCGTCGGAGGGGTCACCCACTACCGAACAACACGACACGACCGCCACCACCTGGCGACGGGGCGGGAGGCCCAGCCATGACGGTCACGACTGGGCGATGGAGCCGCGGCACCGTCGCCCGATGGGCTGGCGGACTGTACGTCGCCTACATTCTCGCCAACGTACTGGCAAGCGTGGTCGGGCACATCGGGTTGAGCGACGCCTCGACGCTCCGGGCAACGATCACGGGGGACGAGACGATGTTCCGGTGGGGGCTCGTCGCAGCCCTGGGCTCGGCGCTGCTCTTCGTTCTCACCGCGTGGGCGCTGTACACACTGCTCCGGCCGGTCGATGAGCCGCTGGCTCTGCTCCTCCTGGTCCTCAACGCTGTCGGGGTGGCGGTGCAGTGCGCGAGCTACCTCCCTCTGCTTGCCGTCCTGGCTCAGGGGGACAGCACCGCGCAGCCGCATGCTCTCACCGCCGCACAACTCGACAGCCTGGCCCTGCTGTCGGTCACGACGTTCCGGGTCGGGTTCGTCACTGCCCAGCTGTTCTTCTGCGCGTGGCTCTTCCCGCTCGGCTGGCTGGTGCTGCACTCGGGGTTTCTGCCCCGCGTCCTTGGTTGGCTCCTCCTTCTCGACGGCGTCGCCGTGCTCGTCTGGTTCCTCCAGGTGTTGCTCGCCCCCGGGCACCCCGCAATCAGCTACCCGGCATGGGCTGTTGGTTTCGTCGCCGAGCTCGCCCTCGCTCTGTGGCTCCTCGTCAAAGGTGCGAGAAACGAGGGCCCCCGGCCACGGCCAGCGACGACTTGACGATCGCGTCTCTCGGACAGCGTCACCTACCAGCTGGAAGGCCTGCGAGACCGATGACTATGACAAGCCGCCGGCTTCACCCGGCGGATCGCCAAACCGATCGTGAACAGGCTCAACCCTGGCGGTGTCGTCACCCTCACTGGTTCCGGGCAGACCGGACACCGAATCACTGCGGCGTTCCGCGAGGAGGCAAGCCGCGCCATCGGTAGCTTCTTCACACGTATGCCGGACCGCGATCATCCGTCATCCAACTCACCGGGGCCATCGCACCGCCCGAGGTAGGACCCAGATGGCGGCTCTCGTCGACCACGCGGTACATCATGCCGGACTGGGCTGCCATGACGCCGGAGATGGCCCAGCAGACGAGGGCGAGCAGGATGACGAGATCGAACGGGGACATCGGGGCTCCTGGTGTGTGGTCTTGCGGCTGTGACACAGCCTCGCTCGATGCCCTCCAACCTCGCTCCAACTCTGGTTGGAGCCACCCGAGCCGGCCAGATCGTTTCCACGTGCGGCAGCACCCGCGAAGCGGCGAGTGTGGGCTCAGAGCCGGGGCGGCCGCTCGCTGGTCAACGCCCGGCCGGTGGCCGGGTCGAACGGCACCGACTCGTGGGCGTGGACGAGCCGCCAGCCGTCGTCCTGGCGGCGGAAGACCGCGGTGGAGCGGACCCACATGTCGACGACGTCGCCGGTGGTCAGCGTGCCGGTGACGTGGTAGAAGAACGCGCAGCAGCCGAGGTCGTCACCGGCTTCGACGACCAGGTCGTGCACCTCGTAGCCCGGCCCGTCGGCGTAGCCCTCGAACCACTTGTCCAGCGACTGCTCCGATGGCCTGCCGGCCCCGGCTGGCGGTCGGAGGCAGCAGGGGAAAGGTCAGCACCTGATCGTCGTGCTGCCGCAGCAGCGTCGCCGAATCGCGGCGACGGACCGCGTCGACCCGTTCGTCGATCAGCTGTTCGAGCTCGCGTCGGCTGGCATCGGGCATCGTCATCAGGCTCCTTCGGGTAGGAGGCGAGGTTCAGGTGTGTCCTCGAGAACAGACCCGACCCGGGGCGCGGACTCATCGGGTCAACACCATCAACCTGTGGACGGGCTGTCCGTGGGCTGCGATCTTCCTGAGAAGTCACCCAATCCAGGTCCGGCGACTCGCTCCGAATGGGTTGACGAAGCGAGGTCGGACAGGTCGTCGACGTGGTCATCAGGGATACGAGGAGTTGCCGATGTCGGGATCCACCACTCGAGCGCGCGCGGTCGCCGAACCACAGGCGTCGGTCGTGAGTCCGGCTCCCCGGGCGGCCTGGGACGCCGTGCTGGACTGCGATCCCGGGAGCGACCGCGCTGCAGACGCCCGAGTACTTCTCCGCTGTGCTGTCCGGCACCGGGGGCCGGGACGCCAGCCGGCTCTACCTCCTGCCGGAAGGAGCGCCAGCTCGTCCTGCCCCTCGTGCAGCAGCGTTCGCTGCCCGGACTCCCGTTCCTGGCGGACTTTCCCGGTGGCTTCGGCCACGGCAGCCTGCTGGCCACCGGCGGGTTGCGGCCGAGCGACGTACGTCTCGTGGTGCGCGATCTGCGGGGCCGAGCCCTGAGCACGCAGACTCGGGGGCGGACATCACACCGCCGAGCAGTGGAGTGCCGGGCTGACCAGCGGTGCGTCCGCCGAACCGCGTCGAGTCGATGTCATCGACCTCAGCCCCGGCTGGGAGGAGGTCTACGGGCGCGGCTTCAGCCGGAGCGCGAGATACAACGTCCGCAAGGCCGAGCGAGCCGGGTGTGGAGGTGGAGTGCGACACGACCGGTCGGCTGATCCCGGTCTTCTACAGCGTCTACCTGAACTGGGTGGAGCGCTGGGTCCCCCGCTCCGGCATGCCAGGAAGCCTGGCCCGTTACTCCGCCCTGCGCCAGGAGCCGCGCCGGAAGTTCGAGGCCGTGGCTGAGGCGCTGGGCGCGAAGTGCCGCGTCTTCGTCGCCTGGCACCTGGGACGCCCGGTGGCGAGCTGCATCACCCTGGTTCACGGTCAGCACGCGATCGGCTGGCGCAGCTACAGCATCAAGGAGCTGGCCGGGCCGGTCTGTGCCAACAACCTGGTGCAGGCGCGTGCCCTCGCCGATGCGTCGGCGGCCGGCTGCCAGCTACTTCGATCTCGGCCAGTCGGGCGAGACGGCCAGCCTGCTCAGCTACAAGCGCTCGCTGGGAGCGACCGCGCGCGAGGTCATCGACCTGCGGATCGAGAAGCCCGCGGTCTCGCTCGTCCGACGGGCCGAGACGGCCACCCAGCAGTGGGCCGTTCGGGCGATCTCGCGACCCGACCGGTCCGACGCCGGACGACGGCCATCGAGGCGCGCCGATGAACATCACGTGCGTCGGCGGAGGACCCGCCGGACTTGATGTTCGCGATCCTCGCCGGCCGGGCCGGTCATCGGGTGACGGTGCTGGAGCAACGGACCCCGGCCGAGAGCTTCGGGTGGGGGGTCGTGTTCTGGGACGGCCTGCTGAAGGCCCTCGACGCCCACGACCCACAGACGGCCGAAGCCGTACGGAGTGAGGCGTATCGCTGGAACGACCAGATCGTGACCATGCGGGGCGCCAGAGGTGCGCCTGCCCTCGTACGGCTACAGCATGGGACGCCGGCGGCTCCTGGAGCTGCTCGGGTCGCCAGGCCGAACGGGCCGGTGCGACGTTCCGGAAGGTCGGGTTCGCCGGTGATCCGGACAGGCTGGAGGCGGATCTGGTGGTCGCCGGGGACGGGGTGAACAGCGGACTGCGTCGGTCGGCGGAGCTTCGGCACCCGACGTGTCCGCGGGTCGGAACAAGTTCATCTGGCTCGGCACCGACAAGGAGTTCACGTCCTTCACCTTCCCGTTCGTCGACACTCCCGCCGGCTGGGTGTGGGGACACGCCTACGGCTACGCGGACGGAGCGAGCACGTTCGTCGTCGAGACGACGCCGGAGACGTGGTCCGGTCTCGGTTTCTCCGCGCTGGATGGGAAAGCGACCATCCGCCGGCTCGAGGAGCTGTTCGCGGACTCCCTCGACGGTCACCGGCTGCAGCTGCGTACCAGCCCGTTCGACGGCCACCCCTGGACGGAGTTCGTCGAGGTCCGAACCAGCGGTGGCGGGTGGGGAACGTCGCCCTGCTCGGCGACGCGGCGCACACCACCCACTTCACCATCGGCTCGGGGACGCGACTGGCCATGGAGGACGCCATGGCCCTGGCGGATGCCCTGGCCTCCGAACCCGACCTGGACCAGGCCCTGCAGCGCTACGACCGGACTCGGCGTGATCATCTGCGCGGAGTTCAGCGGGTGGCACGACGCAGTGCCCGCTGGTTCGAGCGGGTGCCGCGCTACATCGACCGCCCGATCCCGGAATTCGCCCTGCTGATGGAGAACCGGCGGTCTCCGGTGATGGCCCACCTGCCCGTCGGCGCCTACCTGCGACTCACCGGCACGGCCGCCAACCTCCCGATGATCGAGGCACCGCTGCGGCGTCTGCTCAGCAGACTGTGACGGTCTGACGACTCACTCCGACAACCACGGCTCGAAGCCGTGGGCCAGGGCGGCGTACGAGGTGGGCGGGGTGAGAACCGTCGCCATCCCGGAGGTGGGCCGAGGCGACGGCGCACCCCAGCCGGCGAACCGGAAGGCACGCAGCCGATCGCCGCGCACCAGCTGTGCCGTCCCTGCCGAGTCGATGACGACGGTGCCGTCGGGTAGCTCCTCGTACGGTGCCCGCCAGGTGATCCGGTCCGTCGCTCGGACCAGGCCCCGACCCCGACGCAGCCGCTCGGCGTTCAGCCGAGCATCGAGCTCGACGGAGGTCAACGGGGCCGACGCTGCGACGGACGCGCTGACCGCGTCCCGGTACTCGCGATACGCCGGACGACGGCACTGCGCGCACGGGCGGTGGCCCGCCGCCAACGCCACCGCATCGTCCAGGAAGAACAGTGGCGTCCAGCGACGCGCGGCGGCCAGCGGAGAGCGGTGGTCGCGGTACCGCAACGCGCAGGTGATCCACAGCGAGCCGGCGTGGTGGCGGACGACCCGCTCGACGTCGTCCACGACACAGCCGCGGTTGCCGGTGAAGTGACCCCGATCGGCGACCGCGTGCAGATCCCCCCACGGGTCCACGCGGTTACGGCGCGGCATCTCGGCCGGGCCGGTCCACTCGCTGAGCGGGGATCGTCAGCGCCACGGTCAGAGGCTACGCGCGCTCCGGCCCGCTGGGAGCAGGTCGTCCCGCGACGAGGTCGCAGGCCTGCGCAACGCGCACCGCGTTGAGCTTGTCGCGCACACCGAGCTTGCGGAAGATGCGCTCGAGGTGCTTCTCGACGGTCCGGGGTGCACAGCCGAGTCGCCGGGCGATCACTCGGTTCGGGTACCCGGCGGCCAGCAGAGCGAGCACGCTCGTCTCACGTGCCGTCAGCCCCAGGTCGACGACCGCGCTCTGCATCCCGCTGAGCGACCGCATGGTCGATATCTGCCGATCGAGCCCGATGAGCGCGCGCTGGACGTACCGGGCCACGATCAGATCGTCGTCATCGAAGTCGGTGCGAGCTCGGCCCAGAACGTAGGCCTGGTGAGACTGGCCGCTCAGCCGGTAACTGATCCCGACCTGCTGCTCGATACCGTACGGCTTGAGTGCCGAAATCATCGGAGCCCGGTTGCGCGAGGAGACCAGAGCTGTGGGCACCCGTTCCATGGTGGTCGGTCGTGGATCGCGCGTGACGGCATGCCACAGCAGGATGGGATGCAGCTCGTGCGATCGTCCGTCGAGCCAGTCATCCAGGTCGATCATGGGCGCTAGAACCCCGTGAGGGTGAGCGATCAGCTGCTGCCGCCCGGTCGAGTCCGAAGAGCTGTGGCCGAGACCCGTGAGACTGAAGGTCTGCATGAGCTGTTCCACGATCAGCTGGTGGGGCATCTCGTAGAGCGGATCACCCAGGAGGTCGGCGATGATCCCGAGCCAGGCCGCCACCCGGGGACCCGGCTCCGCCATGGTGACCTTCTTCCTCGCTCCCGGTCCACGACGAGCGCGGGTACGGAGCCTTGGCAGGTCGGTCGACCGATGACCCCGGTGCCTCGGAATCTACGCACGCGGAGATCCGCGGTCCAGGTGTTCAGCCGCCGGTGGCCGGTGTGATGGCACGACGCGGACGCGTGGAAGCTCACCCTCCGCCGGCGACCACGGCGTGGCACCGAACTCACGACGGTGATGTCCCGGTCGGGTGGCGCGCGACCGCTCATCGTGGGGGACCGACTGGTGAGTCGAGCTCGCCGCCACGATTTCTCGCTGCAGCGGGCATCGTGTCCGGCCGCCTGAGACGCATTCCGCGCCCAACTCGGCGACCCCACGTCGTGGTGATGGACATCCAGATGCCGGGCATCGGTGGCATCGAAGCCACCCGACAGATCGTCAAGGCGGCACCCGACGTCGCGATCTTGATGCTCACGATGTTCGAGGATGACGAGTCGGTGTTCGCCGCGATGCGGGCGGGCGCACTGGGCTACGTCCTGAAGGGTGCCTCACCGGACAGCATGATCCGGGCCATCGCCGCCGTTGCCGGGGGAGAGGCGATCTTCAGCCCCGATGTCGCCCGCCGCGCCCTGACCTACCTGACCGCCCCCCGGAGGCACGAACCACCGTTCCCGCAGCTGACGCCCCGGGAGCATGACGTGCTGGAGCTGATCGCGGGCGGGATGTCCAACTCTGCCATCGCAGCCCGTTTCGGCCTGGCTACGAGCACGGTCAGCAACCACATCTCCAGCATCTTCGCCAAGCTCCAGGTGGCGACCAGGGCTGAGGCGATCGTGCGAGCCCGTGACGCCGGCTTGTGAGGCGCGGGATGCTGATCGAGCCTGCGACACTTCCGGTCGGTGAGCTCTCGCGACCGAGATCCGATCATGAACATCCCGCCGGAGACGTTCCTGCTGGTGCCGGCCGACGCCTTGCGTGAGCTGGCGCGGCAGCTCGGGCTGGCGGCCGGGCTGCCGCCCGCGCGCGCCGACCTGCTGGCGGACCTGTTGACCGCCAACGACCTGCGGGGCGTGGTCAGTCACGGGACGGGTCAGCTGGCGACGTACGTACGTCTGCTGCGCGACGGCACCCTCAATCCCGACCCCCGGTTGGAGGTGGTCCGGGAATCCCCGACCAGCCTGCTGGTCGACGGCGACGGTGGCCTGGGCTACTTCCCTGCTCACGAGGGCACGCGGGCGTTGATCACGAAGGCCGAAGCCGCCGGGATCGCCGTCCTGGTCACGCGCAACCACGGACACTTCGGCGCGGCGGGTCTGTACTCGCGCCTCACCCTCGAGCACGACCTGCTGAGCTTCGTCACCTCCGGCCATCAGCTCGACCTGCGCCCGGGCGACCCGGTCTACGCGGCAGCCGGCGGCTCACCGATGTCTTTCAGCGCACCCACCGTCGACGAGCCGCCGCTGGTCCTGGACTTCGGCGCGATGCACGACCTGTACGAGGAGTCCCCGCGAGATCTGCTGGCCGAGATCGCACCCGGGCTGGTCCATCGCAGCATCGGTCTGGGCATGGTCTGCCAGAGCTGGGGCGGACTGCTGGCCGGCGTGCCGCTCGATCCCGATCGAGCCCGGCGTCGTCTGGTCGGGGGCGAACCAGGGGTCGATGGTGATCGCGATGCGGATCGACCTGTTCGCCGACCCGGCGCAGTTCAAGAAGGAGATGGATGCCTATGCCCGCGCCGTCCGCACGCTGACGCCGATCCCCGGTGCCACGAAAAGCTATCTGCCGGGCGGGCCCGAGGCGGCGGCCGAGGCGGACTACCGGGCCAACGGGATCCCGGTCGGGCGCGATCACCAGCAGCTGCTCGAGCGCGCGGCGACCGAGCTCGGTGTGCGCGTCCCGTGGGGCGGTGAGCCGACCTGAGCGGTGGAGCTACCGCCTGATGGACCGACGATCCCGTCTCGACCGGCTCTCGGCAGCCCTGTCACTGACGTCGCGTGACCGACACCCTCAGGTCGATGGCTCTGAGGTGCTGGCGTTCTCGGCGGCGACGAGACGATCGCTCTGCTGCGGCGGCCCCACCCTCAAGGAGTGCGCGCGGGGCGTAGCGGCCAGAGGTCGGGGAACGTCGGGAGTCCGTGGCGCGTGAGCCAGGGGTCGGTGCGGGTGACCGCCTGTTCCAGGTCGAGGTGGGTGAGGATCTGGTCCACGGCGGACAGCACCGACCCGTGCAGCAACCACAGATCGGCCTGCCGGCGCGGATCCACGTCCAGCATCATCAGCTCGGTCAAGACGGCACGGGTCTCCTGGACGACGTCGAGGCTGCGGGCGATGGCCGCGTCGACCTGCTGGGCGTCACCGGGGCCGAACTCGGCGGTGACGACGTCGGCGAAGGCACGAAGCCCGTTGGCCAGGTCGTCGAGGACGACGGCGAACGCGGTCCGCAGCTCGGTGGTCGCTGATCCGTCGGCATCGGCGGGAGACGTGTCCTTGGCGATCGCGATCAGCAGCGCGTGCTCCGCGGTGAGGCACCGTTGCAGACGCTCCAGAGCCCAGGTCAGCCCGGGGTGCACCTTGGCCACGGACAGGGCACGCGCATTCCATCGTCGGCTGTCCTCCGCAGCGCGTACGGCAGCCTCGGCCTCCACGATGTCGGTGGCGATGTGCTCGATCCAGTCGAGCCAGGCGGCCACCTCGTCCGGTTCGGGGGCCCGGACCCCGAGGGTGAGCGCCACCTCGTCGAGCAGCGCGGACTGTGAGCGCGCGACCCGGCGGACCGCATCGTGGGCCCGGGTGTTGGGGATGGCGACGGGGACCAGCAGACTGAACCCGACTCCGACGACCGCCCCGATCAAGGTGTTGAGGACGCGGACCTCAGCGGCGGTGCCAGGGCTGGACACGGCCAGGATGAGCATCGCGCTGATCGGTGTCTCCAGCGACTGCTCACCCAGGTGGAGCGTCTTGGCCAGCACCAAGGAGGCCGCGACGACGAGAGCGAGGCTCCACCAGCTCAGCCCCAGGAACGTCGAGACCCCCACGGCGACGAGAACCCCGGTGAGCACGGCGCCGACCCGGACCAGACCCATCCGCAACGTCCCGACCGTCGAGGCCTGGACCACCAGCAGGGCCGTCAGTGGTGCGGTCAGGTCGGTGGTGTGGGGCGACACCCATCCGGCGATCAGGTAGGACACGACGGCGGCGGCGGTCAGCCGCCCGATCTCCACGGCGGCCGGGCGAACCTGCGCGGGCACCTGCGACCACGACGACGGGGAGGACGGCCACACCCGCCACAACGCCTGGCGCAGCAGGGATCTGGTGTGCACGCTCAACCGCTTCACGAATCCACCCCTTTGCGGATCTGCGCCCTGCTACGGCTGTCGTCGCAACGGGGCTCGGCGGTGATTCTTCCCGACGGCGTCAGCCGCCGTCGGCGCCGGGGCTCACGAGTCGAAGCGAGCGATCAGCTGCTCGACCGGCACGTCGAACGCCTGGTCGCGCCAGAAGTAGGTGCGATCATGCTCACCGATCTCGCGCACGACGCGGCAGGGCGTGCCCAGCGCCACCACGCCGGCCGGCAGGTCACGGGTCACGGTGCTGCCGGCACCGATCACCGTGTTCTCGCCGATGGACACTCCCGGCATGATCTGGACGCCGGATCCGATCCAGACGTTGTTGCCGATGCGGACCGGCAGGTTGAACTGCGCCGCCCGCAGTCTCAGCTCCGGCAGCACCGGATGACCGGCGGTGGTGACCACGACGTTCGGGCCGAACATGACGTTGTCGCCTATGTGGATCGGGCCGTCGTCGACCAGCGTCAGGTTGAAGTTGGCGTAGACGTCGCTGCCGAGGTGGACGTTCCGGCCGCCCCAGTTGGCGTGCAGCGGAGGTTCGAGATGGCAGCCCGTCCCGACGGACGCGAACATGCGCTCCAGGAGCTGCGACCGCTCGGCCGACTGAGACGGACGGGTGGCGTTGTAGTCGTAGAGCAGCTCCAGGGCGTCGTTCTGCTCGCCCGACAGCGACGGATCCGTCGGGTCGTAGATCAGGCCGGCGTCCATCCGCTCACGGTTGTCCACGTCGGTCATCGTTCCACGAGCGGCAGGTCGGTCACTACGCTGGCCCCATGATCATCGACGTGGACGTCCAGCAGGTGACGGTAGGTGACGTGGAGCTCGCGTACACCGCGGCGGGCGATGCGGCCGATCCGCCGGTGCTGCTCGTGGCGGGACTCGGTGCTCAGCTGATCAGCTGGGAGGACGGGTTCGTTCAGGCGCTCGTCGACCGTGGGCTCTACGTGATCCGGTTCGACAACAGGGATGCCGGCCTGTCGACTCACCTCGGTGACGCGGCTCCGGACCGGGCGTACGCGCTGACCGACCTCGCGGGCGACGCGGCGGGTCTGATCGACGCCCTGGGTCTTGGCTCGGCTCACGTGGTCGGTGTCTCGATGGGCGGGATGATCGTTCAGCTGCTCGCGATCGAGCACCCCGGCCGGGTCCGTAGCCTGACCTCGATCATGTCGACCACCGGCGATCGCGAGGTGGGGGAGGCCAGCGACGCCGCGATCGCCCTGTTGATGGCGCCCCCGCGGCCACCCGGGATGCGGTGATCGAGGGAGCGGTGCTGTCGAACCGGGTGATGGGGTCGCCGTCCTATCCGACAGCGCCGGACGAGGTGCGGGCGAGGGCGGCGCGGGCCTTCGATCGCGCCTACGACCCCGCGGGATTCGCTCGCCAGCTGCAGGCATGCCTGACCACCCCGGACCGTACGGAGGCTCTGCGCCGTCTCGATGTGCCGACGCTCGTCGTCCACGGCGCCGCCGACCCGCTCATCGGCGTCAGCGGCGGACGGGCCACGGCGGCGGCGATCCCGGGCTCGGAGCTGCTCGTCGTCGACGGCGTGGGCCACGAGCTGCCGGAGGCCGTGTGGCCCGCCGTGCTGGACCGCATCGCCGAGCTGGTCCTGCGCGCGGAGCCGTCGAGGTCGGTCGGCTGATCGCAGCCGTTCCCAGGGCCGGATCGTCAGCCGATCCGCGGGCTCGGTGGCACCTGCTGCGGGATCGGTGCCCGTGGCGGTCGTTCGGCGGCGAGGATGCCGGCTGCCCACCCGGGCGCCGCCCCGCCATCGGGAGGACCGAGCGCCGCCGCGTCGATACCGGAGGTGACGAGGAGCCAGGAGATCACGGAGTTCGAGTTCCACATGTCGCCCGTGCCGAAGTCATCGCGTCCCCAGGTGCGTCGGGGCACGTCGGCGACCCGCGCGATCAGAGCCTGGGCCTGGAGCGTGGTGAGCGGGAACTCCGACGGTGGCGCGGGTGCCAGGTGCTTGTCGGGGATCGTCCCGTTCCGCCAGCAGCGGACCTCGTAGCGGAACAGCCGGGATCGACCGAGGCACCGCATGCCGACGGGACCCGTCATCATCACGCCGCGGTGCGCGGCCTCCCCACTCCACGCCGGCGCCATCTCGATCACATGGCGCGTCGCTGGGTCGGTGTGAACCTCGAGTGCGGCGTGGTAGAGAGGCCGGGGCGGTCGCTGCTCACGGTGTGCGTGGTATCTCTCCCACCACCGGCTGGTGTGGATCACGACGTGGCCGCCGGCGCCGACCGGTAGCCACCAGAGCGCCGCTCGCGACCCTTCGTGGGGAGTTGGTGTCATGTCGGGATCTCATCTCTCCATCGCCGATCACGGCTGCGTCGTTGCTCCGGTCCAGGCGGCACACGATCATCGCATCGTCCAGGCGGAGGGAGCAGTCGCCTGCTCACCGGGCGGGGGCAGCCGACTCACGATTGTCAGCCGTCGGTTGGAGATGCCTCCGGCGCACCGGGGGACGGCCGTGGACGGGCTCGAACGTGTCGAACCGCGACTCCAGGATGCCCTCGCCACCGGTCAGGTCGGGTAGCTGCAGCTGGAGCTCGTGGAGTCGGGAGGAGACCAGGCGCACCTCGAGCTGGCTGAGGTCCTCACCCGTCGTCTGGGACACCACCTCCGCGCCCCACCGCGTGACGACCCGCTGAACGGCGGCCGTGGCGTCGTTCGGGATCTCGATCATCACCCGGAGCACCGGCTCGCAGACGACGGTGCCGGCACGCCGCAGAGCCTGGCGCAGCACGATCGGGGTCAGCTGACGGTAGTCGTAGGACGTGCTCGTCGGTCCGCGGCGCGAGGGTGGTCCGTCGGCGACGCTGTACGCCGCAGTCCGTCAGGGTCACCACGCAGTCGGTCACCCGCCAGCCGAACAGACCGCGTTCGAGCGTGTCGACGACGTGCCGTTCGATCGCGGCCGAGAAGGCGGTCGCGTTCTTGAACAGGTACAACGGCATGTCCCGGGCGGAGGCCGCGGTCACGAACGTGATGCCCGAGCCCGGCCGACCCGGCGCGATCCTCAGTCCGATCGTCGCGTGGTACGGGTTCGTCTCGGTGTTCAGACGCTCGAGAGCGGCACCGACGGTTCGAGGACGCTCGACGTGCAGGACGCTGGCGTCGGCGAACTCGACCTCGATCCCGTAGTCCTCGTCCAGGGTCGTCGCGATGACCTCCTGCTGGACCCTCCCGTAGAGCGACACGACGGCCTGCCCGTCGTCGTCGGACCGGGCGGCGATCAACGGGTCGGCATCGGACAGCTCGGCGAGAGCGGCACGCAGATCCGGGCCCTGCTCGGGCCGGACCGCGGACACCGACGCCTCCAGCGACGGCGGGGCGAAGTGCGGCTCCTCGATCAGGCGGTCACCGAACCCGTCGCCGACGCGGGCCTGGGACAGTCCGGTCAGCCGGCCGATCTGCCCGGCGGCCAGGCTGCCGGTCCGGACCCAGCGGCCGTGGTCGAACAGCCGAAGCCCGCTGACCTTGCCGGAGCGGGCCTGCGGCAGGTCGAGGCGGGTCCGTACGCCCAGCGATCCGGAGAACATCCGGACGTAGGCGATCTTCTCACCGGCCGCGCCGCGTTCGATCTTGAACACCCGACCCGAGGGCCTGCCCCCCTCTCCCGGTGGGGTCGTGGGCAACAGCGCGCCGATCCCGGCGACCAGGTCGGCAACCCCCGCGCCGGTCGCGGCGGACCCAGCGTAGGCCGGGTGCAGCAGACCCGCCCGGGTCTGCGCCGCCAGGGCCGTCCGCAATCGCCTCGTCGACCCGGTGCCCGTGTCGACGTAGCTGGCGAGGAGGGCGTCGTCGTGCTCGGCCAGGGCGGCGGTCTCCTGCTCCCGGAAGACTCCGTCGTCGGCGTCGTACGCCGTGAACGTCGCGGCCCGCGAGCCCGCCCCGGCGACCCGACCCATCGACAGGACGTGCGGCGTGAGTCGTCGCCGGACGGCCGCGAGGGTGGCGTCCACGTCGGCGCCGGTCCGGTCGATCTTGTTGATGAACAGCAGGGTGGGTACGGCCAGTCGTTGCAACGCCCGCATCAGGATCCGGGTCTGCGGCTGGACACCCTCGACCGCGGACAGCACCAGCACCGCACCGTCGAGCACGCCGAGCACACGCTCGACCTCGGCGATGAAGTCGGGGTGGCCGGGCGTGTCGAGGACGTTGACGGTCGCGTCGTCGAGGGGGAACGCCACGACCGCTGCCTTGATGGTGATGCCGCGACGTCGTTCCAGGGCGAGTGAGTCGGTCTGGGTGGTGCCGGCGTCGACGGAGCCGGGCTCGGCGACGACCCCAGCAAGATGCAGGAGACGCTCGGTGAGGGTGGTCTTACCGGCGTCGACGTGGGCCAGGATGCCCAGATTGAGCGAACGTGTGTGCACGCGTGAACCTCATGAGGTGGTGGGAACAGGACAGGAACGTGCGCGCTGCTCGCATCTGCCTGCCACCTCTCTGAGTTCCTGGCCGGGCCGGTCCGGTCAGAGCCACCGTACGACGATGCGTGGCTCACCCGCCACTCCCTTTTTCGGCCCAGCCGCGGTGGGCGGACGACACGGACGTCCGGCAGGAATACGCTCCGTACATGCCCGGCCGTCGCGGTACTGATCACGACTCAGCACCTGCGGCGGCAAGCTCGCGGTCCGGTGGGTCGGACTCGTGTCCCGGGTGAGACCCGACCCGGACGGCCCGGACGGCTTGGGCCTCGACCCGGATGCCATCCTGACCATCCAGCACGTCAGTCAGCTCCTGATGGTGCCGTCCCCGACGCTCAGGTCCTGGGAACGGCGGTATGGCGTTCCGGCGGCCCGGCGCAGTGCCGGCGGGCACCGCCGTTACAGCCATGACGACCTCCACGATCTCCGTCGGATGCGAGATGACATCGCGCGTGGCTACCCGGCGGCGGAGGCGGCGGCCCGGGTCCACCATCGCGAGATCACTGCCGCCGACCCGCTGGTCGACCAGTTCCTCGAGGCCGCCCACGGACTCGATCCCGCGGGCGTGCGCCACGCCTTGGACGAGGCCCTGACGGCGTTCGGTCTCGACGTCGCCGTCGACGCCGTGCTGCTGCCCGCTCTGCGAGAGCTCGGCCGATGGTGGCAGATCGGGCGGTGCGACGTCGCGCACGAGCACCTGGCCACCGATGTCGCCCGCCGTTGGCTCGCGCGTATCACGACGGCCGAGTCGCAGGTCGACCAGCAGCGGCCGATCGTGCTCAGCTGCGGACCCCGCGACTGCCACGGCATCGGGTTGGAGTCCATGGCGGCGATGCTGCAGGCGCGCGGCTGGAGGTGTCTGATGCTGGGGGCGCAAACCCCCGCCACGGCGTTGCGCCTCGCCGTGGAGCAGTCCGACGCCGTCGCCGTGGTGCTCGTCTCGCATCTGTCCATGGCCCGTCGGTCCTCCGTCGAGTCACTGCGCGGCTGTCGCCGGCCGAACACGACCCTCTTCTACGCCGGCAACGCCTTCCTGACCCGGCAGGCCCGACAGGGCGTACCGGGCACCTACCTGGGTACCAACCTCGCGCGGGCGGCCGACCTGATCAGTGCCTACGTCGCCGCGGAGTACGACGGCGAAGGGCCGGTGCCGACCGGCCGGCGCGCGACCGCAGCTGAGTCTCGGTGATCGCGCGCGGTCCACTCAGGAGCGTCAGGCGGGCGACGGGTTGGGGGGCGCGAGGTGAGGGAGTTCTCGTTCCCGGATGACGCGTTCGGCCATCGCACCGAGGTGCAGGTCCTGCTGCGCCGAGTACCGATGGAGGACGGTCAGGGCCTGGGTGGCGGTCACGCCGTAGTGCTCCATCAGGATGCCCTGTGCTTGTCCGACGATGCTGCGTGACTGCACGGCCTGCAGCAGCTGCTCGCGCTCCTGGGCGACCGCGATCGCGATCGACGCCAGCTGGGCGAACACCATCGCCGAGGCGAGATCCGCGGAGCCGAACCCGGACGCCGACCGTGCGTAGAGGGTGAGCGAACCTGCGATGTCACCGTCGGCCAGCGGCAGCGCCAACGCCGACCGGAAGCCCAGATCGGCGGCTGAGGGAGCCCAGAACCGCCACCGGCCGTCCGATCTCAGCTCGGTGACCAGGACGGGCTGGCGACGCTCGATCGCCTGGAGCACCGGTCCCTGCCGCAGGCTGAGCTGCAGCCCGTCGGCAGCGGCCGCGTCGTCGTCCGACGCCCCCGCGGACTCCGGCCGGGACTCCGCATCCAGGAGCACGACGCCGACGCCACTGCAACGAAAGGTCGTCAGAGCCAGCTCGACGACCGTGCGCACGGTGTCGCTCCGGCCCAACGCGGCGAACAGGGTCTGAGCACTCGAACCGATGCTGGTCAAGAGCCTCTCGGCTCCCGTGACCGCGCCAGGATCGTCACCTCCGATGACGTCATCGAGACGCGGGTCAGGAGCGGCTGAGTCGGCACATCGTGCGGACGAGATGGTGAGTGTCATGGGTCCCTACCTGCAACTGTGCCGGCTCCGGAGGAAGTCGGCTGACGCGATCTCTGCGCATCAGGTCGGCCTTCGCGTCCGACCGTGCTCTACGCCGCGATCCAGCATGACTGCCGAGTCGTCACCCGACCAGAGGCAAACTTATGCAAACCGTCGAGGCGCGGCTCCGCACCAGCAGCCTGTCCGGGCGCTGTTCGGCGGCCGCCGGGCCGATCCGCAGGGTTCACCGTCGACGCTGCGGGGGAGCCCGCGGGAGGACTTGAGATGATCGGGAGATGACCCGCCTCTACGACGACCCGGCCCGTTTCGCGGAGGATCTGCTCGAAGGCTTCCTCGACGCCCACGGCGAACGGGTGGTGGGTGTGCCCGGCGGCGTGGTCCGCGCCGCGGAGACGCCGGCCGGCAAGGTCGCCGTCGTCGTCGGCGGGGGCTCCGGTCACTATCCGGCCTTCTGCGGAGTGGTCGGCCCGGGTTTCGCCGACGGCGCGGTGGTCGGGAACATCTTCACCTCCCCGTCGACGCAGGACGCCTACACGGTCGGCAAGGCCGCCGCCTCCGACGCCGGACTGCTGTTCAGCACGGGCAACTACGCCGGGGACGTCATGAACTTCACCCTGGCGCAGCAGCGGCTGATCGCCGAGGGCGTCGACACCCGGGTGGTGTTCGTGACCGACGACATCGCCTCCGCGCCGATCGAGGAGATCGAGCGGCGTCGTGGCATCGCCGGTGACTTCGTCGTGTTCAAGGTGGCGGGTGCCGCTGCGGACGAGGGCTACGTCCTCGATGAGGTCGAGCGGGTCGCGCGGCACGCCAACGAGCGCACCCGGACCCTGGGCGTCGCGTTCGCCGGCTGCACGATGCCCGGCGCCGATCATCCGCTGTTCGAGGTGCCGGCCGGGCAGATGGGCGTCGGTCTCGGCATCCACGGGGAGCCCGGGGTGTCGGAGGCGCCGCTGCCGTCCGCGGCGGAGCTCGCCACCCGCTTGGTGGAGGGTGTGCTGGCCGAGGCGCCGCGCGAGAACGCGTACCGGGTCGGCGTGATCTTGAACGGGCTCGGCACCACCAAGTACGAGGAGCTGTTCGTCGTCTGGCGGACGGTCGCCCGGTTGCTGCGTGCGGCCGGCTACACCGTCGTCGATCCCGAGGTGGGCGAGCTGGTGACGAGTCTCGACATGTCGGGGTGCTCCCTCACGGTGGTTCACCTCGACGACGAGCTCGAACGGCTGTGGCGCGCCCCGGCCGACACCCCCGCGTACCGGAAGGGGTCACCGGCACCGGCCGCCGGGCCGCGCCGGATGGTCGACGAGGCGCGGCCCGAGACGGTAGAGCCGGCCGCCGTGGCGACCGAGGCATCCCGCCGGGCGGCGGAGGTGGTCGTGGCGGCGCTGCAGGCGATGCAGGTCGTGATCGTGGAGGCCGAGGACGAGCTGGGGCGGATCGACGCGGTCGCCGGCGACGGTGATCACGGCCGGGGCATGGTCAAGGGCATCGCCGCCGCCACCGAGGCCGCCTCCCGGTCGGCGGGGGAGGGTCACGGTGCCGCCGGCGTCCTCGGTGCGGCCGGGGAGGCCTGGGCCACGAGAGCCGGTGGTACCTCCGGAGTGCTCTGGGGTGCCGCCCTCCACGCTGTGGGAGACCGGCTCGGCGACCGGGCCGATCGGGTCGCCGCCTCCGACGTCGCCGAGGCGGTGGCCGCCGGACTCGTCGCCCTGCAGACCCTGGGCAAGGCCGAGCTGGGGGACAAGACGATGCTCGACGCGTTGATCCCCTTCGTGGAGGCGCTGCGGCAGCAGATCAGCGCAGGCGCAGGTCTGACGGCTGCCTGGACCGCCGCCGCCGAGATCAGTGACGGGGCGGCGCGGGCGACCGCCGACCTGCGACCCCGGATCGGCCGGGCCCGTCCGTTGGCGGAACGCAGTGTCGGCACCCCCGACGCCGGCGCGGTGTCGATGGCGCTGTGCCTGCGCGCCGTCGGCCAGGTCCTCACCGATCTCTGACCACCCCGTTCACTGACCACCCCGTTCACTGAGCACCCCGTTCACTGAGCACCCCTTCCCTGACCACCGATCGACAACAGAGACGAGCAGCGCATGAGTGAGCACCAGTGGCGGATCGTCGTCGGTTGCGACGACGCCGGCCTGCAGTACAAGGAGATCCTGAAGGCGGACCTCGAGGCCGATCCGCGGGTCGGCGAGGTGGTCGACGTGGGCGTCACGGTCGATGAGCACACCGCCTACCCCCATGTCGCCGTCGAGGCCGCCCGGCGGATCGCCGCCGGCGCGGCCGACCGGGCGCTGCTGATCTGCGGTACTGGTCTCGGGGTCGCGATCAGCGCCAACAAGGTGCCCGGCATCCGAGCCGTGACCGCGCACGACTCCTTCTCGGTCGAGCGCTCCGTGCTCTCCAACGACGCACAGGTGCTCTGCATGGGCCAACGCGTCGTCGGCATCGAGCTCGCCCGTCGCCTCGCCAGGGAATGGGTCGGCTACCGGTTCGACCCGGAGTCGGCCTCCGCCTCCAAGGTCGCGGCCATCACCGACTACGAGCAGGTTGTCGGCCAGGCGGACACCGACGCCGAGCTCCGGCTCGAAGAGGATCTCGCGCGCGACACCGCGCGTGGTTGACTCGCCTGCCATGGACCTGGACTTCTCACTGCAGGGCAAGATCGCCATCGTGACCGGCGGTGCGTCGGGGATCGGTCGAGCGATCGTCGACGCGTTCACGGCCAAGGGTGCGACGGCGGTGGTCGCCGACCGCACCGTCGAGGCGTCGGCCGGCGATGAGCGGCACCGCCGCGGCGGTCGCGTGCGACGTCACCGATCCCGCCTCGGTCGATCGTGCGGTCACCACCGTCGAGCGCCGGTACGGGCGGATCGACGTGCTCGTCAACTCGGCCGGACTGGCCCTGCTCGGCCCGGCGGAGGAACTCTCCTTGGACGCACTGGGATCTGACGATGTCGGTCAACCTGACCGGCGCGTTCCTGATGTCCCAGCGGGTCGGCGAGGTCATGCTCGGTCAGGGCGGTGGCGCCATCATCAGCCTGGCGTCCCAGGCCGCTTCCGTGGCCCTGCCCGGGCACGTGGCGTACTGCGCGTCCAAGGCGGGTCTCCTCGGTCTGACCAAGGTGCTGGCCCTGGAGTGGGGTGGTCGGGGGGTGACGGTGAACACGATCAGCCCGACGGTGGTGTTGACCTCCCTGGGTCGGAAGGCGTGGGACAACCCCGAGGGCGAGGCGCTGAAGGCGCAGATCCCGACCGGCCGCTTCGCCCTTCCCGAGGAGATCGCCGCGGCGGCGGTCTATCTGGCCAGCGACGCCGCACGCATGGTCAACGGGGCCGACCTCGTCGTGGACGGCGGGTACACCATCCACTGACACGACGACCCGGCTCGGTTGCGGGGTGCGACGGCGACGCGTCCCGGAGGATGACGCTGACCTCCGAAGGTCGGCTACCCGCCCCCTGGGTCCTGCTGCCTCAGTGGTCGTCGGACTCTTCCGAGGACCCGTGATCGTCGGAGGACCTCCGACCGGCCTGGGCGCACGTGGTCGGCTCGGGGTGATCGCTGCCGTCAGCCACCGCCGGCCTGTCGATGCGGCCCCAGACCTCGTGGAGCCCAGCACCAGAGCCGGCTACCGGGGGGTGGGCAGACTGTCGGTGTGACGACGGCGGAGAAGATCTGCGTCTCCTGCGGGCGCCGGATCGCGTGGCGCGCCACGTGGGAACGCGACTGGGATCAGGTCAGGTACTGCTCGGCGGCGTGCCGACGCCGTGGCGTGACCGCGGAGGACCGGCTGCTGGAGCAGACCGTGCTGTCCCTGCTCGCCGACCGTGCCGCCGCGGCCACGATCTGTCCGTCCGAGGTCGCTCGGACCGTCGGGACCGAGGAGTCGTGGCGCTCCCTGATGGAACCTGCCCGCCGTGCAGCGCGTCGCCTGGTTGCCGCGGGTCAGGTGGAGATCACCCAGGGCGGGCGGGTCGTCGATCCCTCCACCGCCAAGGGACCGCTGCGCATTCGGCGGGTCCGGTAGGCCCCGCGGGGGTCGACGATGGCGCTGGACAGGGGTGGCGACCCTGGACGCGAGGGGTCGCAGCCGGGGAAGTCGCTACTCGACCGAGCGTTACCTCGACACTGCCTCGGGATCCAGGGCTCGCCAGCCTCGTCCGCCGTGCCAGTGGCCCCCGGCTTCGAGGTGCTCCAGCACGGTGCGCTGCAGACTCGACGAGCGCGGGTAGTCCGAGAGCGGCCGCGTCGGGTCCTCGAAGACGAAGATCATCGTCGCCTCGTCGCCGGGCTCGTCGCAGCGGGCGATGGTGAAACGACGCTGGAACGCGACGATGTTGGAGCGCTCCGGGAGCCGCTCGGCGAGCACGGGATCCAGCAGCCAGGAGGAGCAGACCAGGTACCGCGGCGCCTCCCCGGGGAAGTGCCGGGGGAAGAACTCGGCGGCCCGGGCCAGGGAGCGGTCGCAGGACGTGATGTCCATCGGACCCGAGTAGCGCGGGATGTGGACCGCCAGGCACGGCTCACCCTGCTCGGCGTCCCACCCGTGGTCCTGCATCAGGCGGGTGAAGGTCGCTGCGAGCCGGGCACGGTTCACCTGCAGCCGGCCCAGGTCGTAGAGCAGGCCGGTGAGGTGCAGGGACAACCAGCCCAGGTCGTCGAAACCCGGCCGGCCGTGACGGTTCCGGTACACCGCGATGTTGCGGCCGATGTCGACGAAGGTGCGCCAGCTGGTGACCTCGTCGACCCCGTGCTCGCGGTGGTAGGCACGAGCGAAGGGGACCGTGAGCAGGGCGACCAGGACACCGAAGTAGCCGGGCGGGTCCACCGTGTCCGGTGAGACCTCCGGCAGCGCGGGTACCGGATCCGTGCGGCCCATGGCGGCGACGAGGGCGGTCACCTCCAGGCGCAGGAGCTCCATGGGCGGGCCGGCCCGCAGCCGGTCGGCGGCCGCCAGCAGGGGATTGAGGTCGTCGAACGGCACGGCCACCTCGAGCGCGCGGGCCAACAGCTCGTCAGCCGGCGGGATCTCGACCTCGACCTCCGGGAGTCGGAGGCTCTGCAGGTCCGCCAGGGCGGCTCGATGATCGTCGCGGACCAGGTCGGCGAGGCTGCGCACCACTGGATTCTGGCAGATCGGCCGGCGGACCGAGGTCGCGCCCGGCCGCCTCCGGGGTGGGCCGTCAGCTGATCTTGCGGCGGTAGATGGCGATCGCGATCGCGTACGCGAGGATCGTGATACCGACCAGCCAGGCGAGGGCGATCCAGCTGTCGCTCCCGACGGGCTGCTCCGCGAAGAGCGCTCGGAGGGTGTCGACGATGGAGGTCACCGGCTGGTGCTCGGCGAACCAGGCCACCGGTCCGGGCATCGAGTCCGTCGGCACGAAGGCCGAGCTGATGAACGGCAGGAAGATCAGCGGGTAGCTGAAGGCGCTGGCCCCGTCCACGGTCTTGGCCGACAGGCCGGCGATCACCGCGATCCAGGTCAGCGAGACCGTGAAGAGGATCAGGATGCCGGCCACCGCGAGCCAGGCGGCGACAGACGCTCCGGTGCGGAATCCCATGATCAGGGCGACGCCGACGACGATCGCGACCGAGACCAGGTTCGCGGCCAGGGAGGTGAGCACGTGCGCCCAGAGCACACTCGATCGGGCGATCGGCATGGACTGGAAGCGCTCGAAGATGCCCCCTTGCAGGTCGAGGAACAGCCGGTACGCGGTGTACGCGACGCCGGAGGCGATCGTGATCAGCAGGATGCCGGGGAGCATGTAGTCGACGTACGGTTCCTCGGTGCCGGTGTCGATCGCCCCGCCGAAGACGTAGGTGAACATGAGCATCAAGGCGATCGGGGTGACCGCGGTGGTGATGATGGTGTCGGGGCTGCGGAGGATGTGGCGCAGCGAGCGTTCGGTGAGGACGGCGGTGTCGCCGAGCACGTGGGTGGTCATCGTGGTTCCCTTCCTCCAGGAGCGTTCCCGCCTGCCACGGTGCCGTTCTCGACGGTGTTGATCTTGTCGGTGCTGATCTCGTCCGTCTTGATCGGGTGGAGCTCCGGCTCCGCCTGATCGCCCACGAGAGCGAGGAAGACGTCCTCGAGCGAGGGCTGCTTCTCGACGTAGGTGACCTCCGCCGGCGGCAGCAGCTGCTTGAGCTCGGTGAGCGTGCCGTTCTGGATGATCGTGCCCTGGTGGAGGATGGCGATGCAGTCGGCGAGCTGCTCGGCCTCGTCCAGGTACTGGGTGGTGAGCAGCACGGTCGTCCCGCCGCGGGCAAGACCCTTGACGGTCTGCCACACCTCGATCCGCGCCTGGGGATCCAGCCCGGTGGTGGGTTCGTCGAGGAAGATCACCGGCGGTGTGCCGATCAGGCTCATCGCGAGATCGAGTCGGCGTCGCATCCCGCCCGAGTAGGTCGCGGCCCGGCGGTGGCCCGCTTCGGTGAGAGCGAAGCGGTCGAGCAGGTCGTCCGCAACCGCAGCCGGGTCCTTCACGTGACGCAGCTTCGCCACCAGGACGAGGTTCTCCCGTCCGGTCAGCACCTCGTCGACCGCGGCGAACTGACCGGTCAGGCTGATCGCGTCCCGCACCTCTGCCGGCTGCCCGGCGACGTCGAAGCCGTGCGACGGCGGCACTGCCGCCGTCGGCCTTCAGCAAGGTGGACAGGATGCGCACCAGGGTGGTCTTCCCGGCACCGTTGGACCCGAGGAGCGCGAAGATGCTCCCCGCCGGGACGTCGAAGGTGACACCCCGCAGCACGCGCTGGTCCTTGAACGACTTCTCGATGCCCTGCACCCGGATGGCTGTCTGGGTGGTCATCGCCCGTCCTGCCGCTCCGCGTCGTCGACCGCCTTGGTGAGGCGAGCGCGCTCCTTGTCGATCCACTGCTTGCCGGTGTAGGACTGCGTGAACGTCTCGGCGAACTCGACCGGGTCGTCTCCGACGATCGCCCGGATCGGAGTCCCATCGGCGGCAGCGCCCTCCCAGAGGTCGGCGAAGTCGCTCAACATCGTGACGAGGGTGTCGCCGTCGGAGACGGCCCCGTAGTACATGAAGTACCGCTGGAACGCCTTCGCCGTGGAGCCGTACGGCTCGGGCAGCGCGTCCAGCCGGGCCTTGTAGTGCTTGTACTGCTTCTTCTGCTCGAGTGAGCCGGTGAGCGTCTCGATCCACTTGGCGGCCATGTCAGTTCTCTCCTTCTGGGGATGAGGTGTGGAGCTGTTCGATGCGTTCGGAGAGGAAGCTCCACGTCCTCCAGAACTCTGCGAGCTGCTCGCGACCGCGCGTGTTCAGCGAGTAGACCTTGCGCGGCGGGCCCTTCTCGGAGGGGACCTTGTCCACGTCCACGAAGCCCTTCTGCTCGATCCGGACGAGGACCGCGTAGATGGTCCCTTCGACGAGATCGGAGAAGCCCTGCTCGCGCAGGCGCGCCGTGATCTCGTAGCCGTACGCCGGTTGCGCGGCCAGGATCGCCAGCACGATG
Organism: uncultured Actinomycetota bacterium; assembly: GCA_963759915.1. GTDB lineage: Bacteria > Actinomycetota > Actinomycetes > Propionibacteriales > Propionibacteriaceae > Microlunatus. Next base: position 175,157 of record CAVXBJ010000067.1, read on the forward strand.
CCTTCGAGCGTGCCCTTGAGCATCTCGGTCATCTGGTTGCCCATCGGGGTCACCTCCTTTACTACTCTGCGTTGCTGACTACCAGTAGACGGTAACACTAAGTACCGGTAGATAGCAACACAGACTTCCGGGAGGATCTTCGGGCGGGAGCACAATGAGGAGATGAGCAGCGGTCCCGCACAGCCGACACGTCGCTGGGCGACGGCGGTGGCCGGGGCCAAGGTGGTCGGCGGGATCTATCGCGATCGCGCGGTGAACGCCTACGCGGCGAGGGTCCGGAAGGACCCCGTGGCCCGTCTGGGTCTGGTCAGGAACCAAGCCGATCCCTACCCGATCTACGACGAGATCCGGCAGCGGGGACCGCTGTCGGTGACCCGGCAGGGCAATCTCATCTCCGCTTCCCACGCGGTGTGTTCAGAGATCGCCCGCAGCCGCACCTTCGTGGTGTTCCGGCCGGAGCAGCCGAGCGACGACCCGCTGCCCCGCGAGATGCTGGACCTGTCGCTGCTGGAGATGGACCCGCCCGAGCACACCAGGCTCCGCCGCCTCGTCGCGCCGGCCTTCACCCCTCGCCGGATGGCCGGCTACGAGATCCTGGTCGCCCGCCGGATCGGTGAGCTCCTCGACGCCGTCGACCCGGCCGCGGGCTTCGACCTGATCGGTGACTTCGCCGCTCCGTTGCCGATCGCGGTGATCAGTGCGCTGCTCGGCGTGCCGGACGTCGACGAGAAGGCCTTCGCGGCGTACGGCGCCACCCTGGCCACCGCGCTCGACGGGATCTCCTCGGTCGGTCACCTGCGCCGGTTGCTGCACGCTCAGCGGCAGCTGCGCCGGATCTTCGATGACCTCTTCGAGCGGCGGGCCGCCGACCCTCGCGACGACATCGTCTCCGCCCTGCTGGCCAGACAGGACGACGAGGTGACGCCGGCCGTCCTCGGCCCGCTGTGCCGCTTGCTGCTGGTGGCCGGGTTCGAGACGACGGTGAACGCGATCGGGAACGGCGTGCGGGCGCTGCTGGCCGACCCCGAGCAGTGGTCGCTCCTGGTGGACGATCCCGATCGTGCGCCGGCCGTGGTCGAGGAGGTGCTGCGCTACGACCCACCGGTGCAGGTGACGGCGCGGGTCGCACGCGAAGCCACCGAGGTGGCCGGAACGCCGGTGCCGCGGGGGCAGGCGGTCGTGCTGCTGCTCGCGGGCGCGAACCGGGACCCGGCGGCGTACGCGTCGCCGAACAGCTTCGACATCACGCGCACCTCCGCCGTCGATCACCTGGCGTTCTCCGGGGGCGTCCACTACTGCCTCGGCGCGCCGTTGGCGCGCCTCGAGCTGGCCGCGGCCTTCCGGGCGCTGGCCGAGCGCCTGCCCACGCTGCGTCTCGCCGGCGGGGTGACCATGCAGCGGTCGACCGCCATCCACGGTCCGCTCCGGGTGCCGGTCGTGGCCTGAGGTCGCCGACCCGGCACCGTGTCGACCGCCGCCGAGGTGGCATAGCGTGGCGCCATGACATCGACTCCGCTCGACCTGGGCCGCCCGGTCTCCGGTGACGTGATCGAGCTGATCCTGGAGGATCACCGGCGATTCGAGGCCCTGCTGAGGCAGCTGCGCGACAGCAGCACCGACCGGGATGCGGTCCGCCAGGTCTTCGCCACGCTGCACGTCGCGCACGCCGAAGCCGAGGAGAAGCGCGTCTACCCGGTGCTGCGCCGGAAGCGTGCCATCGGCGAGCACGAGGAAGAGCACGGCCACGAGGAGCACGCCGAGGGGAACGAGGCGCTGCTGGCGGTTCTGGAGCTGCGGGGCACCGACACCCAGGCGTTCGACGACGCGGTCGAGGAGCTCGCCCGCCGGGTGAACCACCATCTCACCGAGGAAGAGCTGTCGATCCTGAACCCGGCGCGCGAGGAGGTCTCGGAGAAGGTCAGGGCGGAGCTCGGTCAGGCCTTCGCCGAGGAGCGCGCCAGCCAGATCGACGCCGACTGCGGACGCGTGGACAACGTGCGGAAGATCGTGGCTCGCGCCGAGAGAGACGCCATCCTGCCGGCCGAGGACGACGACTGACAGGATGCGGGAGAGACGCGGCGCCCTCGACCTTCCGATCCCTGGTGACCGCGAAGAAGGAGAGTGAGCTGATCCCATGACCGACTTCAACGGCCGAACCGTCCTGGTGACCGGGGCCAGCGGTGGCATCGGCGGCGAGACCGTACGCCAGCTGGTCGCCGCCGGTGCCGACGTCATCGCGAGCGGACGATCGGAGGAGGCGCTGGAAGCGCTGCACGCCGAGACCGGAGCCAGGGTGCTGCCGTTCGACCTGACGTCGGAGGACAGCGTCCGCGACGCCCTGGACGGGCTCGACGTCTACGGCGTCGTCAACTGCGGCGGCTTCGGCGGTGAGATCGCCACCCCGATGGACACCGACATCGACGTCTTCGACAAGGTCATCACGACCAACACCCGCGGTGCGCTGCTGGTCACCAAGTACACCTCGCGCTCCATGATCCGCCTCGGGCGCGGCGGAGCGATCGTCAACGTCTCGAGCCAGGCGAGCCTGGTCGCCCTGCGGGGCCACATCTCGTACGGGTCGTCGAAGGCCGCACTGGACAACATCACCCGCGTCTCCGCGCTCGAGCTCGGGCAGTACAACATCCGCGTGAACGGGGTCAACCCGACGGTGGTGATGACCCCCATGTCGGCGTGGTACTGGGGCCGGGACGACATCCAGGGCCCTTTCCTGGAGCAGATGCCGTTGGGTCGATGGGCCACCGAACCGGAGATCGCCGCACCGATCGTGTTCCTGCTGAGCGACGGGGCGTCGATGATCTCGGGCGTCTCGCTGGCCATCGACGGCGGCTACACCGCACGCTGAACGCTGCCGGCGATCGCCGGGAGACGACCCGAGCCGAGGGTCGCTGTGACGCATCCCGGTCGGGTGCGGTCCGCTCAGGGTCGGGCCGCCCCGTCACGGGTCGCGTCGTCGTCGGTCTTCTCGGCGGCACAGTCGAGGCAGAAGCGGATCCGTTGGCCGGCGTCCCGGAGGCCCGTTCCGGTGAGCAGCAGCCGCGCGCGCGGCTGGGACCAGCGGTGCCGGGCGCACCCGGCGGGGTCTGCTGTCGAGGAGGCGGACGCCGCGCCCCCCGGTGTCGACCCGGCGGCCGTGCCGCCCCGGGCAGGACCGCTCCGGGTGATCAGCCAGTGCAGGAGTCCGACGACGACGCTGGTGGCGAGGACGCAGACCGCCAGAGCGAGCACGCTGTCCACCGATCGCCTCCCTCTGCGCACCGACGACATCCGGACGGACGCGTCTGCCGCCGTCGTTCGACGACGACACGGATCGAGCATGTACCCGGGTGGCCGGGTCCCGCATCACCCGAATCGCGTGACGCCCGTCCACTCCGGTCGGATCCGACTCCCTCTCGTCGGTTGGACCTACGGGTCGGCTGGAGGCGGGTGGTGGATGCCGCGGTGGATCTCGTGTGCTCGCGAGTGGCCCGGCGAGTCGGGGTCGTCGGTGATCGGCTGGTCGGCCATGAACTGACGGATGATGTGGGCCAGCTCGCCGGGGTGACTGAAGTTGATGGCGTGCGCGGCACCTTCGATCACCACCAGCAGCACGTGGGTGTCGGTCTGACTCGCCACGTAGCTGACCCGCTCGGGGCTCGGCATCAGCGGATCGCGATCTCCGAGCACCGCCAGCGTCGGGACCTCGAGATCGAGGAGTCGCTCGAGGGACGGGTACTGGGTCAACGCCCGGAACATCTTGAACGTGCTGGGGACACCGAAGCGCACGTAGTCGGGAACCGCCACCCGCATCAGCCGCGTCGGCTCACGGACGCCGTCTCGGGCCAGCTGGCGGATCGCCCGAGTCAGCGGTTGGTTGTGGAGCCCACCGGCCGGTGCCACCAGGACGGCGCGCTCGAGGCGCTCGGGATACAGATGAGCGAACTCGAAGATGACCGGACAGCCCATCGAGTTCCCCACCAAGGTCACCGACGCGATCCCGCGGTCGTCCAGGAACCTGGCCGCGGCGTGCGCGAGGTCGGGAACGTCGAGCGAGGCTCCGGCCTTGCCGCTGCGGCCGAAGCCGGGGAGGTCCGGGACGAGGGTGTGGAAGTCGCCGGACAGCCGTTCCGCAGTGGGAAGCAGGTATCGGCCGGAGAGGCCGAACCCGTGCAGGTGCATCATCACGCGACCGTTCGGTGGCGCCGCGGATTCGCGATAGAAGACCTTCACGCCGCCGACCGTCGTCCAGCGCTCGGCGAGGCCGGATGCCAGCTGCTTCCGCCGCGGCGAGCCACCACCTCGCGAGTCGGGTGAGGACATGACCGGAGTCACCCGCGACCTGACCGTCGTCGCGCGGGCGCGACGACGGTGATCAACGTGGCCGGCGACGCTTCCGACGGAGATCTCATGGGCATCCTCCCTGGACTCTCGGGACCCAGGCGGTGGCATCCCCATCTGCCCGACGGTCGACGTCCAGCATGTCAGCCGACCGCCGTGGCCGGGTCATGCGAATCGGGTGAATGTGCCGGACGAGAACGTGCCACGTCGTGATGTCCGACGGAGGTCAGTCGCCGAGCAGAGCGAGTGCGGTGGCGCGACCCACCGCCTCGTTGCGCGACGAGACGCCCAGCTTCCGGTAGATCGACGCGACCTCGGTGGCGACCGTGTTGCGACTCACGAACAACCGCTCGCCGATCTCCCGGAACGTCAGGTGCGTCTGCAGATAGGGGAGCAGGCGGAGCTCCGCGGCGGTCAGCGGCGTCCGGCCGGCCACGGCCTGGTGTGCCCTCGAGGTCAGCAGGTCGCGAAGGGACGCAACCTCCTCCACCAGCTCGCCCAGGGCGGGCCGGTGGTGCAGGATCTCGTCGATCTCGTGCAGCAGCTGACGGGCGGCGCGGTCGTCGCTCCGGGTCGCGTGCACCCTGGCCAGCTGCAGGCGTCCGCTGACCGCGGCGTACGGCAGGGCGAGCGTGCACGTCGGGCGGGCTCGCATCGCCTGGGCGAGCCGGTGGTCCAGCTCCTGCACGTCACCGGTGTGGGCAGCGAGTCGGGCGGCCGCGGCAAAGGCCGGCAGGCTCATGGCGTGGTCCTGCAGTCGGAACTGGTCGATGGTGGCGGTCGCGGCCGTCACGTGGTCGGCGGCCTCGCTCCAGCGTCCGGCGTCCATGGCCAGGACGGCGAGCTCGGCGTTGCTGAAGACGATGACGCCCACGTTGCCGAGCTGTTCCGCTGCGGCGAGGCTCTCCCGGAAGAGGACGGCGGCCCTGGCGTCGCGGGCTGTGAGCAGCTGCGCCGCGGCGCGAACCATGAGGGCCACCGCGCGCCAGGCGCTCCAGGGCGGCTCGGCGGAGACCGCGAGCTTCGCATCGGACATCATCGCCGCTGAGCCGTCCCGACACATCAACGCACGCAGGAGCGCTCGGGACGAGTCGAACGAGGCCGTGCCGTCCAGCGGGATGAGACCGAAGGAGGTGCGATCGACGACATCCGCCCACCGTTGCGCCGCCGCAGCCTGACCCGTCAGCACCGCGGCCCACGCCGCCAACACCGCCAGGGGTGGATACGCCTGGATGGCCTCGTCGCCGACGGTCGAGAGCCACCTCTGCACCGTCGACAGCTGACCGGCCTGGTAGGTCGGCAGAGCCAGGCCGGCCATGGCCTGAACGCACCTGCCGCGTTCCCGCGTGCTCAGCAGGTGCTCGATGGCGAGCGTCGGGGAGCCGTTGGCCTCGTACCAGTCCGCGGCGCGCAGATGCAGCTTCTCCCTCACCTCGGGCTCGACCCGACGCAGCTCCGCCACCAGGAACTCGCGGAACAGCCCGTGGTACCGGTACCAGCCACGATGGCGGTCCAGGGGAACGACGAACATCCCGGTCGCTTCCAGGACCCGCAGCTGAGCGTCGGAACCGGTGTCCTCGAGGACGGCGTCGCACAAGGCGGCACTGAGCTGGTCCAGGACCGCCGTGCGTCGCAGAAACCGTTGGGCATCCTCGGGCAGCTGCTGCAGGGCCTCGCGGTACAGGAAGTCGGCGACATAGCGATCATCGCCGGTGATCGCCAAGGCGTCTCCGTCGCTGACCCGCGCGATCTTGGCGGCCAGGTAGAGCCCGACCGGCCACCCCTCGGTACGTTTCGTGACCTGGCCGGCCAGCTCCGGGGTCAGGTGCACGTGCTCACGGGAGAAGATCGCCGTGGCCGCCGCCGCGTCGAGCGCGAGGTCGTCGACCCCGAGCTCCAGCACGTCGCCGTAGACCCGCAGCCGGGGGAGGTGGGGTTGTTCGGCCCGGCTCGCGGCCACGATCTGGGACCCCGCCGGCACGCCCGACACGATGACGCTGAGCACGTCGTGACACGCCGGCAACCGGAGCTCGTGCAGGTCGTCGAGCATGATCACGAACGGGAACGGACTGGTCCGGAGCACAGAGGCGAGTCGCGGTGCGGCTCGACCCAGGGTCGACAGGCCGAGCCCGCCGACCTCGGTGGCCAGATCGGGGAGACCGGCCAGGCGACCGAACGCCGCCGCCAGCACCAGGAGCAGCGCCGACGGATCGTCGTCGAGGCGGTCGAGTGACACCCAGGCCACCCGACGGTCCTCCGTTGCTGCCCACTCGCTCAGCAGCGTCGACTTGCCGTACCCCGCCGGTGCGGTGACACCGACCACGCGGCAGTTCCGGGTCCGCGCGGCCCGAATGAGGTCGGCGCGGCTCACGGAGCCGGCCCGCAGGGGCGGCAGCGAGAGCTTGGCGTCCAGCAGCACCGCCTCGAGGTCGGCAGCCGTCGGCGCGGCCGGGCCCGTTGTCGTGGTCACCGGTCCGCCCGGCCGGTTTCGGCGTCGACGGAGCCGGCAGGTTCGGGGATCGCACAGGCCATGTGTCAACCAATCGGTGCGGGACGTGCGGCGGGTGGTCCTGAGCGGCTGTGTCATTCTTCCGAGTCGTGCCGATCAACTCAGCGGGAGCTCATATCAGTCCAGACAGAACAATCGGCGGAAGATTGTAGCGCAGAACCGATGGTGGCGGCGGTAACCGCGGCCAACCCTCCTCCCGCGCTGCCGGCGGAAACCTCTGTCACCGCCGGTCACCGCCCTCGGCGGAGCGCACGAGGCGCCGTGCGACGGCGCTTTCACCCATTCTGGATGACGACAGCCGGGCCTCCCACGCTCGAAACTCCTGATGTCGCCCGAACGCCGACGGAAGGACGTCCATGACCGGTCAGAGCGCAGTGCCGACCTCGGGCGTGGAGGAGCGTGGGCGCCGCGGCTCCACCGCGGCGGCGGCAGTGCCGCCGGCGTCGCACGCGGCCTGGGAGCCGGCGGGGGACCGGCCGGACCCGGTCGAGCTGCTGGTCCTGCAGAACCGCACGCGGGAACCAGATCTGGTGCCGGTCCGGCACGGTCGGATGATGGTGTCGCCTTTCACGTTCTACCGTGGCGCCGCCACGATCATGGCCTCGGACCTCGCGGGCACCCCGACCGCGGGTCTGACGGTGCAGCTCTGCGGTGATGCCCATCTGTCCAACTTCGGTGGGTTCGCCTCACCCGAGCGGCAGCTGCTGTTCGGGTTGAACGACTTCGACGAGACGCTGCCGGGCCCCTTCGAGTACGACCTGAAACGGATGGCAGCCAGCTTCACGATCGCCGCGCGGAACAACGGCTTTCCGGCGAAGTCGACGCGCGCGGTGACCCTGGAGTCGGTACGGTCGTACCGGTCGGCGATGGCGGAGTTCGCCGGGATGCGGACCCTGAACATCTGGTATGCCCACATGTCCGAGGCGGACATCCAGGACGCGCTGCAGACGGTCCGGAAGCAGCTCTCGACCACGGTGGGCAAGGGGAAGTCCGGCAAGAAGGACGGCAAGCAGAAGGAGACGACCAAGACCCCGAAGGTCAGCAAGACGGAGGCCGCGCAGCTCGCCGAGCGAGCCGCGACGCTGACCAAGGCGATGCGGAAGGCACACACCCGAGACAGCCTGCAGGCCCTGTCGCGGTTCGCCGAAGTGGTCGACGGTCGGTACCGGATCGCCAGCGAGCCGCCGGTGGTGGTGCCGTTGCGTGAGCTCGACGGCGCGTGGGGCCTGTCCGAGGGCGAGATCCGCGAGGTCGTCGAGGACCAGTTCCAGGCCTACCAGACGAGCCTCAGCGCGGATCGCCGGTTGTTGCTGCAGAGGTTCCGCATCGTCGACGTGGCGCGCAAGGTGGTCGGCGTGGGCAGCGTCGGCACCCGGGCGTTCATGGTGCTGCTGGAGGGTCGCGACACCGGCGATCCCCTGTTCCTGCAGGTCAAGGAAGCGACGCGGTCCGTCCTGGAAGATCATCTGCCGAACAGTCGCTTTCGCACTCCCGGGCAACGGGTCGTGGAAGGACAGCGGCTGATGCAGTCCGCCTCGGACATCTTCCTCGGCTGGACGAAGGGCGTCCAGGACGACCGTTTCTACTACTGGCGGCAGCTGCGCGACATGAAGGCGTCGGCGGTGGTGGAGACGATGACCCCGATCACGATGACGCTGTACGCCCGGATGTGCGGCTGGACCCTGGCCCACGCCCACGCCCGCTCCGGCGACCCGGTGGCGCTGGCCGCCTACCTCGGCGACGACGACGCCGCCGACCGGGCGATCACCGACTTCTCCGCTCGTTACGCCGACCAGAACGACCGCGACTACCGCGCGTTCGTCCGGGCCGTCGAAGACGGTCGTATCGACGCTGTGCAAGGCGTCTGATCGTCATGGCGACCGTCACCGAATCGTCGGGCGACGGCCCGCTGGCTGGGCGCGTGGATGCTGGCCCGCCGCCCCTGCTGTTGTCGCGTGGTCTGCTGATCGCCGTCGGCCTTGCCGCCGTCCTGGTCGCCGCGTTGGGTCTGCGGGCGTTCGCGTCCGTGGTGGCTCCGGTCTTCCTCGCCCTCGTGCTGTCGATCACCGTCCAGCCCCTGCGCCGGCTGCCCGCCCGTCACGGACTGCCGGCCTGGCTCGGCACCGTACTGAGTCTGGTGGCGGTGTACCTGATCGTGCTCGGTCTGATCGTGATCTTGGTGCTGTCCGGGGTGCAGCTGGCTGGACTGCTGGAGGACTACGCCCCTCAGTTCCAGGCCTCCCTGCAGAGTCTCGGAGCGAGTCTGGAAGCCGCCGGGGTCAGCCAGGGCCAGCTCGAGGCCGTCGAGTCGGCCATCGACCCGGGGCAGCTGATCGGGGTGGTTGCCGCTCTCTTCGGCGGCGTGGCGGGGATCCTCGGCAGCATCGCCTTCCTGGTCCTGCTGCTGTTCTTCACCGTGACCGATGCAGCGACCTTCGCCGCCAACCTGGCCCGGGTGTCGCCGGCCGGTCGCCGGTTGGCCGAGGCGTTCCAGCTGTTCGCGCGAGGCAGCCGGCAGTACCTGGCGGTGGCGACGATCTTCGGCGCCGGAGTCGCCCTGTGCGACGTGGTGGCGCTGGCGATCCTCGACATCCGGTACGCCTGGCTGTGGGGCCTGCTCGCGTTCGTCACCAACTACATCCCGAACGTCGGGTTCCTGATCGGTCTGCTGCCCCCGACGATCATCGCCCTGCTCGACCACGACGTGGAGACCGCCATCGCCGTGGTGGTCATCTACACCGTGCTCAACATCGTCCTGCAGAGCGTCATCCAGCCGCGGGTGGTCGGCACCACCGTCGGCCTGTCGGGCACCTTGAGCTTCCTCTCGCTGTTGATCTGGACCACCATCCTGGGTGGCGTGGGTGCCCTGCTCGCCGTGCCCGCCAGCCTGTTCGTGAAGGCCGTGTTCATCGACGTCGACCCCGAGCGACGATGGCTGACGCCCCTGCTGTCCAGCGCGTCGGCAACCGAGCCGGCCGCCGACCGCGTACCGCGCAGGAGGGCACGAGCCGCCGGACCGGAGGCGGGTCGCGACGCAGCAGCCGATCCGGAAGCTCTCCGGCACGGCTCGGAGTGACGTCTTGACCGGTACCGAAGGTGCGTCGTCTCGTCCGCGTACGGGCCGGAGGTCACCGCGGAGTCGGAAGCGGTGACCGGCTGGGCGGGGCGCGCACGCCGGATGTGGTCGCGGAGCCGGGAACGGCGATCAGCCGGCGCCCGTTGATCGAGGAATCCTCCCGGGTCTGTCCAATCCAGCGAGCGGATGGCGTCGAATGCACATCGGGCCAGCCGCCACCAGTCGGCACGCCTGAATCGGGGGATTCGTGTTGTCGAGGGAGCAGGATGGCGCACGCCGTTTTCGCGGACGGCTGGTACCTCCGACGGTCGGGATCGTCCTGAGCACTCTGATGATCGCTGTCGGGGGTGCCTGCGCCAGACCGCTCTCGGGTGCGCCGGCGACGGTGGCGCCGCCGGCTCCCACCGCCGTTTCACCGGAACCCACCCCCTCTCCGTGGCCGCCGTCAACCGACCGGCCGCGGGCGGCGAGCAGCGGTCCGCTCGGCGCACCCGGAAAGTGGAAGCTGAGCTGGCGGGACGAGTTCTCCGGCCGCAGCCTCGACCTGGACCGTTGGCGTCCGAACTGGTTGGCCAGCTCCGACCGGGCCATCACCAAGCCGATCAACGACGCAGAGCGCGCCTGCTACGACCCCGAGAACGTGAAGGTCAGAGGCGGCACGCTGCGACTCAGGGTCGAAGAGCGAGAGTGTCGTACCCATGACGGACGGACCTACGAGTACACGTCCGGGCTGGTCGAGTCCGCCCACGACCACCGGTTCACCTACGGCTACGTCGAGTCCCGGATCCACCTCCCGCCGTCGGACGGCACGTTGGCTCCGGCGGGGTCCTGCGGTCCGAACTGGGCGGTCTTCTGGCTCAACGGCGCGCGTCACCCTCAGGACGGCGAGATCGACATCATGGAGTGCCTGTCGCAGAACGACGTGGCGTGGCACTACCACTGGGGAACCAAGACCTCGCCCCGGACGGCGAGCGGTTACCCGGAGGCCTGGCGCAGTGACATGCCGGGTACGGGTGGCTGGCACACCTTCGGAGTCGACTGGTCTCCCGGCCGGCTGGTCTTCTCCTACGACGGCGTAGCGGTCGGGACCCAGACCGAGGGCGTCACCGACACGCCCCACTACGTGGTCGTCGGCCTGGGGGTCTCCGGCTCGGCCGCGGCGGCGCCCCAGACCGTGCAGATCGACTACGTACGGGTGTGGAAGCGGGCGCCCTCGACCTCCTGAGTGACCGGACCGTCAGGTCGTGGGGATGCTCGCTGTTCGCTCAGGCTGCCGACGAGGACGTCGCCGGGTCGCGAGGAAGAGCTGGTGGGCGGTGATGAGCAGCGCGATCCAGGCCCCACCGAGCAGCCAGGCGACCGCCACGTCGGTCAACCAGTGGTGTCCGAGGAAGACCCGGCTCAGACCCATGGCGAGGGCCCAGGCCGTGGCGACGACCACCGCCACCACGCGGGCGCGCTTGGTCTGCAGCCGGCGGGCGACGAGGTAGGCGACGACCCCGGCGATGACGGTGCTGTTCAGGGCGTGTCCGGACGGGAACGAGAAGGCGTACTCGTACGGCGGCACGGCGTAGTCGAGCGGTGGCCGGGCTCGTCCGATGAGGTTCTTGCCGACCGTGGTCAGCGTCAGCGATCCCGCGACGGCGATCACCATCAAGATCAGCGGTGTGCGGGACCGCCAGCGCCACGCCATCACGACGGTGATCATGGCGGCGATGACGGTCATGCCCACGGGTCCACCGAGATGGGTGAACCACGTGACGACCTGGACGTTCGTGTCGGTGCGTTGCTGCACTGCCTGCTCGAGGGTCGGCTGGTCGAGCGCGGCGATGCCCTCGTTGTCGACCACGGCACCGTAGATGCTGCCGCTCGCCACCGTCAGTCCGACCGCGAGCACCAGCCCCACGACCGCGGTGACGATCAGCACCGCGTGCGTCGCCAGGGTCTGGGCCCACGACCTCACGAGCGCGGCGGGTTCACGCCCGTCGGCGCCCGGTCGTCGGTTCAGGTCCGGCATGTTCATCCGCCCGAAGGTACCCGCCGGGCCCAGGGGCGAGCCGTCTGCGCTGCGATCAAGCCGCCAGGTGGAACGTGCTCGCGAAGCGGTCGAGGAGGTCGCCCGGACCGCGCAGCACCTCGACCACACCGGTCGCGATCGCGTGTTCCGGGGCCAGCTCCCCGGAGATCAGCCGGTGGATCGCCGGCCCAGCGGAGAAAGCCAGATCGGCCGGTCCGGGTCCACGCGCCAGGTCGAGAGTGGAGCCGTTCACCCGGATGAGCAGCTCGGCCGGCCCGACCTGCGCCGCGTAAGCCGTCGCCGGCAGCTGCGCCGCCACCTGTGGCCGGAAGGCGGTGCGCAGGGAGATGGTCATGGAGTCGGGCGTGATGATCTGCTCGTCCCGCGGTTCGCCCATGGCCTTGAAGCCCCAGGCGCCGAGGGCGAGCACGACGGGCTCCAGCTCGCGGCCGTACGGCGTCAGCTCGTAGACCACGACGCGCGAGTGCGGTACGCGGCGGAGGACGCCGGCCGCCTGCAGCTCCTTGAGCCGCGCCGCCAGGATGTTGCTCGGGATGCGGGGGAGTCCCGCGGCGAGCTCGCCGTAGCGGCGGGGCCCGACCAGGAGGTCACGGACGATGAGCAGGGCCCAGCGTTCACCGATGAGCTCGAGGCCCCGGGTGACCCCGCAGTACTGCCCGTAGTCCCGTGCGGCCATCGCCGCCTCAGGCCTGCTGGCCGGCGTACGCCTCGGGGCCCTGCTGCGCGGCGACCGGATCCATGTAGCCGAACTCGAGGATGTTCCCGTCGGGGTCGTTGAGCTGTCGCTGGTACATGAAGCCGTAGTCCGTGGCCTCGTGCGGCTCCGAGCCACCCGCGGCGAGGCCGTCCAAGACCGCGGTATCGACCGCGTCCCGGCGGTCGAGGAAGATCGCGGTCGACACCGACGGGTTCACCGCCGGGTCGCCGAGCGGAAGATCGGTGAAGGTCTGGAAGTAGTCGCGCATCAAGATCATGACGTAGCTGTGGTCCTCCTCGACCACGAAGCAGGCGGCGTTGTGGTCGGAGAAGGCCGGGTTGAGGGTGAAACCGATCGCCGTGTAGAACGCCTTCGAGCGTTCCAGGTCGGTCACCGGCAGGTTGACGAACATCGCGGTCATCGTGGTCTCCCTCGCGTGCGTACGGAACGTGGCTGGTGGTGCGAGCGTTCCTCACGTCCTCTGCTCGCGATCGCCATCCTGCCGGGTCTACTTGCAAAAAACAAGTTCCGACGCGGGGATTCTCGAGGTGCCCGCGCACGGCGCAGGTATCGATCCGCCCGGTCGGCCCTCCAGTGAGATGTCGACCTCACCCAGCAGCCCCGGTCACCTGCCGGTGCGCTCGGCGAGCCTACGGTGGGAGCATGATCATGAACCGGCGTACCGGAGCCGCCAGCGCTGCGGTGCTGGCCTGCGTGATCACCGTCGCCGGTTGCGCGAACGTCGGGGGCGCCGGAGGGCTTCCGAGCCCTGCGGCGTCGACCCCGCCGAGTCCGTCCGTCGCCACCCCCGGCCCGACCACGACGACCGAGCACACCACCGCGGCGACGCCCAGCCCGCGACCGGCGGAGGCCGTCCAGCGGAATCCACGTTGGGCCCTGGACCGGGTCGATCAACGCCGGCTGCCCTTCGACAGGCGCTACCGGAGCCAGGGGCAGGGCGAGGGGGTGACCGTGTACGTCGTCGACGGCCTGTTCGACACCACGAACACCGAGTTCGGCGGACGGGCCTCGGTCGGTCTCGACCTCGGTCGGCCCTGCGTGCTGGAGGACGGCATCAACCACGGGATGTTCGTGGCGGGCCTGGTCGCCGGACGTCGGACCGGGGTGGCCAAGCAGGCGAAGATCATCGTCGTCGGCTCCTCGTACGGCTGCGAGGGCAGCGAAGCGGCCAGTGAGCAGCAGATGATCAAGCGTGTGGTCCGGGCCGTGAACTGGGTGGCCGACAACGCCCACAAGCCGGCCGTGGTCAACCTCTCGCTCAACACCGACGGTGATCAACCCGCGCTGCAGGCCGCGGTCGCCCGACTCGTCGCCGCCGGGTTGACCGTCGTCGCCTCGGCCGGCAACGGCGGCGAGAACGCCTGCGGCCACGCACCGGCGGGACTGCCGTCCGTCGTCACCGTGACGGGCTCGACCAAGACCGACCGCGATGCCGGGTTGAACTACGGGCGCTGTGTCGACCTCTACGCGCCGGCCAGTGGGGTCACCTCGGTGGTGTCGCCGGGGCTCAGTCCGAACCGGCTGGCCAGGAGCGACCAGGCCGCCACCTCCTGGGCTGCGCCCCTCGCCACCGGTGCCGCCGCCCTGTACCTGTCCACGCACCCGAGAGCCACGCCGCAGCAGGTCCGTCGCTGGCTGATCGACAACGCCACCACGGGAGCCATCCGTGGCGACCGTCACGGGACGCCGAACCGGTTGCTGTACTCCCGCGGTCCTCGCTGACGTCGGTCATGGTGCCTCCGGGCCGGTCACCGCGTCACCTCAGGCGTGCTTGGTGCGCTGGCGGCCCGCCTTCAGCGCGATGGCGAGCATCCGGCCGTACGAGCCGGGCGCGACCCGGGCGAGCAGGTCTGGGAGTCGGGCGCTGAGGCCGATCAACACCCGGGGTCGGCGCCGGCGGACACCGTTCAGGATGCACTCGGCCGCGACGGACGGCGGGATCCGCAGCAGACCGGCGATCACCGGGAGGCCACGTTCGATCTCGGCTCGGTCGGCGCCCTCGCTGATCCGAGCGTCGACGGCGATCCGGGTCGCGATGCCGCCCGGGTGGACGCAGGTCACGCCGACCCGTCCGAGCAGCTCGGCCCGCAGCGACTCGGTCAGCCCGCGGACGGCGAACTTGCTGGTGACGTACGCGGTCTGGGTGGGCGGGGCGATGAGGCCGAACACACTGGACACGTTGACCAGATGGGATCCCGGGTGCCGCAGCAGGACGGGGACCAGCGCGTGCGTCAGCGTCAGCACGGCCCGGAAGTTGATCTCCATCAGCCAGTCGAACTCCTCCAGGGTGAGATCGGTGAACGAGCCGGCCAGCGCCACCCCGGCGTTGTTGATCACCAGCGTCAGCTCCGGGTGCTCGTGGGCCAGGCGTCGGCCCAGCTCGACCGTGGCGTCGTGATCACCGAGGTCGGCGACGACGGTGTCGACCCGGAGCGACGGGTGCTGTCGCCGTACCTCCTCGGCCACCGCGGCGAGCCGATCCGCGGACCGGTCCAGCAGCACCAGGTCACTGCCGCGGGCCGCGAGTCCGTGGGCCAGCGCCTCCCCGATGCCGCCCGCCGCCCCGGTGACGAGCGCAGTCCCCTCAGCGAACGCGTAGTCGATCATGATCACTCCGTTTCCCGGCCGGCCGTCGGTCGAAGGTCAACCCGTTGGTCAGCGGACCCCAGCGCAGCATCCAGAGGTCACGCAGGTAGTTCTGGTGCAGCCGCCACGGAGTGGCCGGGCCCTGCTTGGGCAGCGCCTGGGCGCCGCGCCGGACGTAACCGGACCGCAGGTCGATCAACGGGGTCAGCTGGTCCGGCGCCAGGTCCGGGACGATGGGTGTGGCGCTGACGTAGCCGCGTCGGTCGAGATACCGGAGCAGCCGGCAGACGTAGCGCGCCACCAGGTCGGCCTTCAACGTCCACGAGGCGTTCGTGTAGCCGAGGGTGAGACAGAAGTTCGGCACGCCGGACATCATCATGCCCTTGTACGCCACGGTTCTCGCGGGATCGACCACCCGGTCGTCGACGACCAGCTCCATCCCCCCGAACGCCAGCAGGTTCAGGCCGGTGGCCGTGATGATCACGTCGGCGTCGAGGTGCCGTCCGGAGGTGAGCCGCACGCCACCCGGGGTGAAGCGGTCGATCCCGTCCGTCACGATGTCGGCGGAGCCGGACCGGATGGCCCGGAACAGGTCACCGTCCGGTGTCGCGCAGAGCCGCTGATCCCAGGGCTCGTACGTCGGCGTCAGGTGGGTGTCGAGATCGAACCCGGCCGGCAGCCGGGCGCTCGCACCGCGGCGCAGCAAGGCCTTGATCCGCTCGGGCTGGCGCCGGCTCAACCGGAAGATCACCATGCTGGTCAGCACGTACTTCCAGCGCACCAGGGGGTACGCCAGCCACGCCGGCCACCGACGCAGTCGCTCTGCGGTCTTGTCGATCGACCGCACGGTGGCGATGTAGCTGGGCGAGCGCTGCAGCATCGTCACGTGGGCGCCCTGGTCGGCCAACGCCGGGACCAGGGTGACCGCCGTGGCGCCGCTGCCGATCACCACCACCCGCCGACCATCGACGTCGAGATCCTCGGGCCAGTGCTGCGGGTGGACGACCGGGCCGGCGAAGTCGGCCTCCCCGGTGAAGGTGGGTCGGTAGCCCTCGTCGTAGCGGTAGTAGCCCGAGCAGGCGAACAGGAACGAGCACGTCAGGGTCACCGGGCGGGTCTCGCCGCGGTCGACGGTCACGGTCCACCGGGCTGCGGCGCTGGACCACTCCGCCCGGGTGACGCGGTGGCCGAACCGGATCTCCCCATCGACGCCGTACGCCCGGGCCGTCTCGGTGACGTACGCCAGGATCGAGGGTCCGTCGGCGATGGCCCGGGTGGAGCGCCAGGGGCGGAAGGCGTACCCGAGCGTGAACATGTCGGAGTCGGAGCGGATCCCGGGATAGCGGAACAGGTCCCAGGTGCCGCCCATCCGCTCGCGCGCCTCGAGGATGACGACGCTCTTGTCCGGGCACTCCCGACGCAGGTGGCAGGCGGCGCCGATCCCGGAGAGACCGGCCCCGACCACCAGCACGTCGACGTGCTCGAGCCGAACGCCGGCGCCCGAGCCGTCGTCAACCACGCGGCATCACGTCGATGCCGCGCCAGACCTCGCGTCGCGGGTGCGGATCGTGCTCGACCCGGTCGCCCTCGGGGCTGAAGATCATGGTGGCGCGATCATCTGGGGTGGGGCCGGCCAGCTCGAAGGCGGGCCACTCCGGACCGGGTGCGCCGTCGCGGACGAAGGCCACCCAGTGATCCTTCATCCGCCGTCCCAGCGCCCGCCGCCCCGGCGTCGCCCGACCGCGGAGGATCAGGGCGAGGGGCCCGGACCAGTCCCACAGGTAGGGCAGCTCGGCGGCGTGCGTCGCCCCGATCACCGGCACGGCCGCGTCGAACCGGTAGAACCAGGTCGGGCCACCCGCCGCCCGGTGCCGTTCGGCGAAGTGCTGGGTGGGAACGGCGAAGTTCAGATCCGTGCCCAGCGCACGGGTCCCCGAGCGCGTGTCCGGGTACGCCGCGATCACCGCGTCGGCCTGCTCGGCCGGCAGGGCCTCCCGCAGCCGGCGGGTCAGCGCCTCACGGGTGGTGGGCATGATGTTCCCCGGCAGCAGCTGGAACAGCGTCACCTCGTCGTGGTTGTGGCCGGCGAGGAGGGGGACGTCCGGCCGGACGGCGGCCTGCGCCGCCGCGAGCGAGTCCGGTACGACCTCGCCGTCGAACCACGGGGCCGCCGGGACGGTGCCCGGCACGGATCGCCGGACGGCCTGCTGGGCCCCGAGCAGGCGTTCCGCGGGCATCTCCCACAGCCGATCGCCGTCGTCCGCGCCGAGGCCGAGCTCCTCGGCGTACCGGCGGGCGACCTGCCCACGCACCTCGGAACCGTGGATCAGGCTGTACGAGCCGCTCTCCATGATCGCGGAGCGGAACAGCCCTCGGGCGCTCGGCGCCGTCAGCAGCAGCGAGACCGACACCGAGCCGGCCGACTCGCCGGCCACCGTGACCCGCTGGGGATCACCGCCGAACGCCGCGATGTTGTCGCGCACCCACTCCAGGGCGGCGATCTGGTCGCGGAGACCGAGGTTGGACGGCACGTCGGCGTCGACCGCGGACGCGAGGTCGACGAAGCCGAAGACCCCCAGCCGGTAGTTGATCGTGACCACCACCAGGTCGCCCGACGCCGCCAGGTCCGACCCGTTGTAGAACGCGCCGCTCCCGCTGGTGTAGGCACCGCCGTGGATCCAGACCAGCACGGGCCGGGGCGCTGCCGGCTCCGTCGGCGCGACCACGTTGAGGTAGAGGCAGTCCTCGCTCGGTGTGCCGAGCCGGCGTGCGGAGGCGGTCACCGCCGTCGTCTGCTGCGCGGCTCCGCCGACCGTGGTCGCCGGGCGGACACCGCGCCACGGTCGCACCTTCGTCGGCGCGGTGAAGCGGAGCCGGCCGACCGGTGGTTCGGCGTACGGCACGCCCAGCCAGACGCCGACCTGCCCGCGGGTCGCGCCCGACAGGGTGCCGGCCTCGACCTCCACGACGTTGCTGGTGCTCACCCGGCCATCCTGCCCGCCGGGGGCAACGACCGGACAACCGCCCGGGGACGGGTGGGCGCGGGTCGGCACGTCAGGATCCAGCCGACGGTGCAGCAGGGCCGGCCCGAGGAGGAGCGGGACCGGCCCTGCTGCCCGGGCGGATCGCCCCTCAGGCCTCCTGCCGAGCCATCCACTGCCAGAGGCGGGTGCCACGGTGACGCGGGTCGTTGCGGGCGACGTAGATCCACGACCAGTGCCCCGCGAACCGGTGGCCGTCCCAGGTGACGTCGTCGTACATCGTCAGGATCGACCTCGGGATCAGATCGTGGGCGTGCTCGGTGTTCTTCACCGGGTCGACCGTCGTATCGTCGGCCGAGGCGACCAGCCAGGTCGGCGTGGTGATGGCGGCCAGCTCGGCGTCGCTGATCAGACCGTTCTGCACGACACCGCAGATGGGCACCGCGGAGGCGAACAGCCGCGGGTACTCCACCGTCATCTTCATCGTCATGTAGCCGCCGTTGCTGCAGCCGACGACATGGATCTGGTCCCGGTCGACGGGGTAGCGCCGGACGACCTCATCGACGATCTCCTTGATCTGCGGGGCGAACCGGGGGCCGTCGTTCATCCAGGCCGAGGTGGACTGCGGCGCCACGACGTACGCACCGTCGAAGATCCGCTGGCCCTCGGCAGTGGCGAACCCGAGCGCCCCGCGGTTGGCCCGCAGCGTGGTCTCGTTGTCGTAGTAGTCGTCGGGCAGCGACGCGCCCTCACCACCGCCGTGCAGCCAGACGATGAGAGGTCGCTTGCCGCGCCCGCGCCGGGAGGGAGAGTAGAGCCGGTACTTCATCTTCGAGCGAGACACCGCGTACCCGAAGGCGTCGACCTCGGGATTGGACAGGTCGCCCTGCACCAGCCGCTCGATCGTCAGTGAGCGTCCGTTCCGCAGCTTCAGGGGAGCGTTCTGGGTGATCGTGTAGTCCAGGTCGAGCCGCACGTTGCGGCCCTTGCTCACGATGTAGCCGAGGGTGCCGCCGCCCACCTCGCCCTCGGCGTAGTCGAGCTCGAGGACGATGTTGCCGCGACGGTCGAGCCTGGCCGTGGTCACGCTGCGGTCGAGGTCGTACTCGCTGAAGATGACGTCGCCCGCGGCGAGAGGGATCGGGCTGGTGGCCTTCGCGTGCACGGTGAAGGTGCCGTCGGTCAGGCTGGCCGGCACGATCGGGCCGAGCCCGGACGTGTGGAGGGTGACCGAGACGACCTGCTCGCCGCCGTCCAGGGTCTCGGCGTTCAAGGTGAACCTGGTCTTGGTCGACGGGCGGCCAGCGGCTTCGGCGACACCAGGGACGGACAGACCGACGGCTGTGGCGCCGGCGGCGGCCAGGAGGGTGCGGCGGGGAATGGGCGTGCTCATCGAAACTCCTTTGTTCGACGTCGCTCGATGGGGTGCGAGCGGGGGAGGGGCCGATCACGATCACTGATCCTGATCACTGAACGGCCGTAAGGACATGGGCAGTCAACGCGGAGCGGCGGACTTGTGTCAATACCCCTTACCAAATAATGACCGTCCGACTAGGCTGACCCACGTGCGCGGATCCCTGCCGGAGCGCGGCGGGACGGCACCCCCTCCCGCCGGTCCCTCGGCCGCCCGCGATCTCAACACCACAAGGATTGTCCGGCTCCTCCGCGACCAGCGGCCCGCTGACGCAGGCAGAGCTGATCCGGCGCAGCGGCCTGGCCCGGCCCACCGTCACCGCGATCGTCCGCGATCTGATCCTCCGTCGCGTCGTGGTCACCGCGGGTCCGGACAGAGCCGCGGTCAACGGACGCCCGGGTTCGTTGCTGGCGTTCGACCCTCGCTCGGAGACGGTGGCCGTCGTCCGGGTGCTGCCCGGACTGATCGAGGTCTGGGTCGCCGACAGCGAGGCTCGCTTCCTGGGACACCGACGCCGTTCGGGTCGCGTCGACACCAGCGCTGGACTGGAACGGCTCGCCGGAGAGATCACCCGGCTCGCCCTCGACCTGGAAGTCTCCCGGCCGCGGTCGATCGGGATGCTGCTCGTGGGTCGACACGACCCGTCGACCGGCCTCTGCGTGGGCGCCGCGCTGGGGACCGACCCGCTCCCGCTGGCGACCCTGGAGGAGCAGCTGGACGCCGAGGTCACGGTCTTGAACCCGACGGCCGCGGCCGCCCTCGGCGTGGCTCGGGCCGGCCGGCACAGCGATGCGGTGGTGATCTTGCTCGACCGCGGCATCGGGGCCGGGATCGTCTGCGGGGGCCAGGTCCTGTCGGGGGTCGCCGGCGGCGCGGGCGAGCTCGGTCACTGCCGGCTGCCCGGTGCGACTGCGCCCTGTCCGTGCGGTCGTTCGGGATGTCTGGAGACGGTGGCCGCGGGCTGGTTCGTGCACGAGCGGGCCGCGGAGATCCTCGGTCCGGGCCGAGCGGTGCCGTCGACACTGGCCGGCCTGGAGGATCTCGATCACCCGGCCATCGACCGACTGCTGGAGGGAGCCGCAGGGCAGCTGGGGTTGGCGGCCAGCTGGATGGTCAACACCCTCGACCCCCGCGCCGTGCTGCTCGGCGGTACGCCGTTCGCAACCGGCGCCGAGCGCTTCCTGACGTCGTTCGCCGGCAGCGTCCGGAAGCACGCGATGTCCGACCGTTGCTCCGCCCTGATCGTCGACTTCGCCGCTTCCACGGCCGACATCGACGGAGCGGCTCAGGCGGCACTCGATCGCTCGAAGCTCCGCAGCTGCTGAGCTCCCCGGCCGGGGGCGACGCGTGGATCCGCAGTCAGCGTGCGGACCGATACGTGCTGCAGCGCCGGCGCGGTGCCGCACGCACTCGCCCCCAGACCCAGCGCCGCGGCGCCGAGTCCGATGCCGCTGACCTGGAGGAAGCGGCGACGCGTCGACGGGAAGGCAGATCCGGTGTCGGGCAGTGGCGACCGTACTGGGGTCATGGGTGACCTTCCTGACCGCGGGAGCGGTGAGATGTTCGGCGCCAGGGCCAGGAGCCTACGCAGCGGGCCCGCACTCGGGTCGGCGGCGGGGTGTGGCATCCTGCCGTCGGATCATCAAGGCTGGCCCAGCGGTGGGGGACGCACCCGTCGTCATGGTCGTACCCCGGGGCGCCGGGCAGGTCGTGGAGGTGGCGGTGTCCGCACCCGATACCCATGGTGGCGCTCGTGTCCGATCCGTGCACGTCGGCCGGCCGAAGACCTACACCTGGTTGGGCCGAGAGCTGGTCTCGAGCATCTTCAAGGATCCGGTGACCGAGCCGGTGGCCGTCCGCGCCGACCACCTCGACGGCGACCAGCAGTCCGACCGGAAGAGCCACGGCGGAGCCGACAAGGCCGTGTACGCCTACGCCCGCGAGGACGAGGACTGGTGGGAGGGCGAGCTGGGTCGTTCCGTGCCGGACGGGACGTTCGGGGAGAACCTGACCACCGTGGGGATCGACCTCACCCATGTCGTGATCGGCCAGACCTGGCGGATCGGGACCGCGTTGCTGCAGGTCACCGAGCCGCGCACGCCGTGCTGGAAGCTCGGGCTGCGGATGCAGGACCCCGGGTTCCCCCGCCGCGCCGCGAAGTCACGTCGACCCGGGGTGCTGCTGCGGGTGCTGTGCCAGGGCGAGCTCCGCGTCGGAGACCGCGTGGTCCTCGGTCCGGCGCCCGCGCACGGCGTCACGGCGGCGGCCATCAACCGCATCTACTACGGCGAGGACCGGGATCTGGCGCCGATCTTCGACACCCCCGAGCTGGCAGCGCACTGGCGGACCTGGGCCGCGCACCGTACCGTCTGGCACGAGGAGGACGAGCTGCGCGGACGACTGTCACCCGCTCCGTCCACGGAGCACTGACCGAGTTCCGCCCTCGACCCGCTGGGCTACCGGGGCACCAGGTGCGTCGCCCTGGTCGGCCGGCTCCTCCGCGTGGATGCCTTTGGAGTCGGCCGTCACTGCTCGCGTACGACAGGGTGATCCAGTGCCCCGATGGCCACCGCGAGAACCAGCACGATGCCCATGCCCACGGCGAAAGCGGCTACCCCGTAGGCGACCACCGAGGTGAACAGGCAGGCCCGGAGGAACGACGCGTTCATGGCCGTGGCCCGCAGCGGGTCGTCCTGTTCCAGCTCGGCATAGGTCTTCCCGCCGGCGGCTGTCATGGCGTGGTGCTCGATGACCTGAGCCATGCAGAACGCCGAGACCGGCCCGTCCACGGTGTCGCCGGCCGAGCACGCCGCGTCGCCGCTCACGGTGATCCGCTGGTCGCCCAGGTTCTGGGTGATCACGACCCAGGTCGCCCAGGTTCTGGGTGATCACGACCCAGGTCGCCCAGGTTCTGGGTGATCACGACCCAGGTCGCGATGCCGGCGACCACGACGATGACGCCGGCGATCAGCAGCAGGCCGGCGATGATCTTGGCTTGGGGTCCGCTTCATCGATCCTCCGCGGGATGTCGTGCATCGGCATGGACCCCCTGCCTGCCGGTCATCTTCTCATCGTCGGACCAGACTCCCGCGAGCCTCGCGCGGACTTCGCCACCCCGTCGACCTCGGTGCAGCCTGCTCACCGCGGTGCTCCGCTTCGTTGGACGGCGGCCGCGAGCACGGTGGCGATGAGGAGGGTGCCGGCGTCGTACGGGTGATCGCCGTCGTCGGCGAGGAGCCGGGTGGGGTCGGTCTTGCCGTCGGCGTCCTTGAACGGCACGTAGAGATCGACGCAGGTGGCCTCGGCCAGCTCAGCCGCCTGACAGATCGTCGTGTTGGCGTCGCGGGTGACCTGGTCGCTCCAGGACAGGTCGCCGTCCCCGTAGTCGTCCGTTCCGACGTCGCCGTCCTCGAAGACGTTCCAGTAGCTGGTCACGAAGACCGACGCACGTGGCTTCTTGTCCCGATCCACAGCGTGAGGATGGCACTCAGCGTGTCGCCCATCGCCTCGACCTCCGGGTGGGAGCAGCCACGTCCACAGTCGTCGTCGACCCACGAGTGGAGGGCCGGTGAGAGGTCGTTGGCCCCGATGGTCAGCACGATCACGTCGGCCCGGCTGATCTCCGCGGCGAACGCGTCGTCGGTGCGCAGCTCGCGCAGGACGTCGTCAGCGGTCTCGCCGTTGGCGCTGTTGTTCACCGTGTCGACCTCGCGCCCGGTCGAGGTCTCCAGCAGGTCGGCGGTCTGGGCGAGGAAGTCGTCACAGTCGCAACCGGCACCGGCCATGACGGAGTCGCCGAAACCGAGCAGCCGGACCGGACCGGTCGCTGGGCTCGTGCCGGCCGCCGGGGTAGGACGGGTGGCGGGGGTAGGACGGGTGGCAGGGGTAGGACGGGTGGCAGGGGTAGGACGGGTAGGGGTAGGACGGGTGGCGGGGGTAGGACGGGTGGCGGGGGTAGGACCCGTCGAACCGGGCCCTGCGGTCGACACGGACGACGGCGGTGCCGTGATCACGTCCTCGGCGCGTCGGTCGAGCCGGGACACGAGGGTGGCTGCCACCAGGATGACCAGCACGAGCACGCCCAGGCTGAGGAGCCAGGCGGGACGGGCCCTCGACGTCCGGTCACCGCGGCCGGGTCACCGTCCTTTGCGAGCCCGGGTGCACGCCTCGGGGCGGTCGCTCAGGTGTTGCACCACCCGGGTGGCGGGCCGGGGCCGCGCATCGTCGGCGATCACCGATGCGCCGACGACAGTCGATGTCATGGGATTGCGTTCTCCTACCGGGTGTGACGAAGGACAGAGCGCGTCTCGCCAACCATCATCCGGAGTGATCAAGAAGGGACGAGGTCGTCGGCCCGGGAACCTCAGAGCGACCACTCGCGGCGGAAGCTCAGGACCAGGGCTCGCAGGGCGAGGACGAAGCCGATGAACAGCAGGCAGAAGCCCATGATCGGGTACAGCCCGATGGCCGGCGCCAGCAGGGGACTACCGGGGGCGACGAGCAGCAGCACGGCGGCGAGAGTGGCCGCTGCGGCCAGGATCGCGACCACGATCTGCTGGGTGACGCCGAGCAGGAACGACCGGTCGCGAGGGTCGGCGAGGACCCGGAGGTTCAGTGTCGTCCGACCGAGCTCCAGGTCCTCGGTGATCTTGTTGATGCGCCGGGGCAACCGGCGGAGGAGCGGCACCAGACTGAGCAGCTCGTTGTCGATCGCCTCACGGAACGAGCTCAGCGTCTGCGACTCCCGGAAGATGGCCTGGCCTTGCTCGCGGGCGCGGGGGAGCAGCTCGAGCGACGGCTCCAGGACGCGCAGCGTGCCTTCGAGGGTGGCGAGCGTGCGCAGCCCTGCCGCGACCTGCGGCGGGACGCCGAACCGGTACTGGGTGAACAGGCCGAACAGGGAGGTGAACAAGCCGCTGGAGCTGCTGCTGCCGGTGCGGTAGCGGAGCAGCAGCTCACCGACCTCCCGCTCCAGTCGTCGGTGGTCGACCGGTTGCTCGGGCGGCTCCAGCAGGTCCATCAAGGCGTCGGTGGCGATCATGGCGGAGGACCGGTCGACAGCCAGCAGCAGGGTGGTGAGGGCCGCGCGGGAGGCGTTGTCCAGTCTCCCCACCGAACCGAAGTCCAGCAGCTGCAGCTCCCCGCTCGGGCTCAGCAGGACGTTGCCCGGATGCAGGTCGGAGTGGAAGACCCCGCCGACCAGGACCTGGTCGAGGACGCTGCTGAGCAACAGGTTGGACAGCTCGTGGCGCTTCTCGTCCGACAGGGCCGCCAGCTGTGGTCCCGCCGCCCCCAGCGGGACACCGTCGAGTCGCTCGAGCACCAGCACCGTGCTGCTGGACAGCTCGGTGTGGACCGTCGGCACCCGGGGACCCTCGTGGTCGCCCCGACTCGCGGTCACAGCCAGCATGTTGTCGGCTTCGATCCGGTAGTCCAGCTCGTCGCGCAGGGACGCCGCGAACCCGTCCACGATGGAGACCAGGCCCAACGAGGCGGCCCAGGCCGTCGAGTTCTCGAGCCGCTGAGCGAGCCGCGTGGCGATGTCCAGGTCCGCCGCCACCTGGGCACGAGCTTTGGGTTTCTGGATCTTGAGCACGACCTCGTCCCCGGAGACGAGCCGGCCGGCGTGCACCTGGGCGACGGACGCCACCGCGAGCGGTTCGGGGTCGATGTGGGCGAACACCTCGTGCACCGGCCGGGGGAGGGCGGCACGGACCACCGGCTCCAGCTCGGTCCACGGCAGCGGGGACGAGTCGGTTTGCAGGCTGCTCAGCTCGCGCGCGAAGGTCGGTCCGACGATGTCGGGGCGGCTGGACAGCATCTGACCGATCTTGATGAAGGTCACGCCGCCGTCGTTGAGAGCGGACCGCAGCGCGCGGGCCGTGAAGGAGCCGCGGTGCTCCGCCAGGGTGTGTTCCGGGTCGCGGGACCGTCGGAGGAAGCCGCCGAGCCCGTGCCGCGCGGCGATGCCCAGCACGTCGACGTACCGGCGGGTCCGACGGTTCTGCTCCCTCAGCCCGCGGACCCAGTCGATGGGGGTCCCGATGCTTCCCGTCGGGACGATCAGCTCCAGCAGCACCAGCAGTGCGATCCCGAGGAGGAACGACCACGCCATCACCAGCACGTAGATGATGGACAGGACGACCAGGTCGGAGCCGGCCTCCCGCGGGTTCAGGATGCCGATCTGCGACTGCAGCCAGGGGAGCGACGCCGCCGTGGCCACCCCCATCAGGACTCCGACGATGATGGAGCGCGGCCATCCGACCGGGACGCCCAGCACCCGCCGGCCGGTGGTGGCGACCGCGGTCGCGATCAGGATGAGGGCGAGCCCTCCCACGACGCTGAACACGGCTGGCCTCCTGGCGAGCGACGACCCTCGGAGTATGGGCGTCGCGCCACTCTAGACAAGGGCGGGGGACCGCCCCGGTCGTGGTCGCCCGGGGACCGCTCGCCGCGTCTGGTGCCGACGCACGTGACCATCGGGCCGGTGGTGCGGACCAAAGACCGATGCGACGTCCCCGCAGGCCGGTGAGCATGGGCTCGTCAGGGTCGACACGAGGGGTGCTGAATGGACTGGTTGTTGGTCTCGATCGTCGCGGTGATCGCGCTGGCTCTGTTGTTCGATTTCACCAACGGGTTCCATGACGCGGCCAACTCGGTCGCGACGGTGGTCGCGACTCGAGCGTTGCCGGCCCGCTGGGCGCCGTGGTTCTCGGCGTTCTTCAACTTCTCGGCGTTCTTCCTGGTGGGGACCGCGGTGGCCAACACGGTGGCCAAGGTGGTGCATCACGACACCGAGGGGGTGGCGGTGGTGTTCGCCGCGCTCATCGCCGCGATCACCTGGAACTACGTCACCTGGTTCGTCGGGATGCCGTCGTCGTCGAGTCACGCGATCATCGGCGGGTTGGTGGGCGCGGGCCTGGCGGCCGGGGGGATCGCGGCGATCAACTGGGGCGTGGTGCGCACGGCGGTGATCGCGGTGGTGGCCTCTCCGGTGGTGGCGTTCACGGTCGCTTTCCTGGTCATGCTGGTCGTCGCCCGGGTCCAGCGCCGGCTGCGGGTGCCGGAGGAGTCGGTGGTGTTCCGCGGTCTGCAGCTGGTGTCGGCCGCGGCGGTGTCCTTCGGTCACGGGGCCAACGACGCGCAGAAGACGATGGGCATCATGGCCGCGCTGCTGTACGCGGGCGGCTATCTCGCGTTGCGTCCCGACGGCACCCTGGAGATCGACTGGTGGATCCCGTTGTTGGCGTACTCCGCGATCGCGGCCGGCACGATCTGGGGTGGGTGGAAGATCATCGAGACGATGGGGTTGAGGATCACCCTGCTGCGCCCCAGCTCCGGTCTGGCGGCCAACGTCGGCGCGGTCACGGCGATCTTCGGAGCGACCGGGATGGGGGTGCCGATCTCCACCACCCATGCTGCGGCGTCGTCAGTGACGGGCTCGGGGGTCGCTTCGGGTCAGGGGGTGAACATCAAGGTGGTGACGGAGATGGTGGTGGCCTGGGTGATCACGATCCCGGCCACGCTGGTGCTGGGCTGGCTCATGTTCGAGCTGACCCAGCTGCCCGGGCCGGCGGCGGTGGTGGCGATCGGAGCGGTGCTGTTCGTGCTGTTCGGTTGGATCGCCTGGGCGATGTCGAAAGCCCTCCGGGCCAGCGACGTGGCCGCCGAGGTTCCCAGTGCCGCAGAACTGCGGCAACCCGTTCTCTCGGTCCCGCACCTCGAGGGCCACGGAACCGTCGAGTGAGCGACCACCGTCAGATATCGACCGGCGGCTCCGTGGACTGCTTCCGCACCCGGTAGCGGAGCATCGTCACCGGACCGGACTGCGTG
Organism: uncultured Actinomycetota bacterium; assembly: GCA_963759915.1. Lineage (GTDB taxonomy): Bacteria > Actinomycetota > Actinomycetes > Propionibacteriales > Propionibacteriaceae > Microlunatus. The sequence continues at coordinate 202,647 of CAVXBJ010000067.1, forward strand.
GTGCTGAACGGCTCCAGCTCGATCGTGCCGAGGCCCGAGGTGGAGAGGGACACGCCGTCACCGCGCAGCACCGGCAGCACGTACACCAGCACCTCGTCCACGAACCCCTGTCGAAGGCACTGACTGGCCAGGTCGGTGCCGAGGATCTCGAGGTTCCTCCCGCCGGCCGCGGCGCGGGCGGTGGCGACGGCCTCCGCGAGGCCGCAGGTCAGGAACGTGGTGCCCGGTCGCGGTTCCTCCGGCGCCCGGTGCGTCAGCACGAACACCGGTCCACCTTCGTAGGCGGTGTCCTCCTCGGACATCGTCCGGGCCACTTCGTGGGTCCGTCTGCCGACGAGCATCGCACCGGTCTCCGCCATGACCTCCGGAAAGGCGTAACTCGACTGGTACGCGATGACCCAGTCCATCTCGTGGTCGGGGCCGGCGACGAAGCCGTCCAACGACATCGCGCGGTTCACCACGACCTTGCCCAGGCCCGTCTCCGTGTCGCTCATGTCCGTGAGACTCGTGGCCTGCCGGGAACTCATCGGCGAGCGGACGAGCGATCGCGAAGCGTCGGCTTGCAGGCGCTCAGTTCTCCCCGCCGTGAATTCACCTGCGTCCGGGCCACCGGCTGAGCGTCACGTCGCCGAGAGTGGCGGCACCGTGGCGATCGGCAGCCGAGCCGTGGGCTGCCAGACCGGTCCGGGCTCGGCGGACAGGCGGGCGGACGCGGCACCGTCGGCTCGCTCCAGGCGGGGCTCCGGCCTCGGCCCGGCGGCGGACCCGGTGGTGTCGTCGGTGAGAGTGACCGGTCGTCGACGGTCGGTCGGCAGGTCCGCTGCGTAGGCTGGGTTCAGCCGGTGGACCGACATGACCCGAGTGCCGACCAGTCCGGTGGTACCGATGGGACGTGCCATCGCACGCAGTCAGTGACGGTCTTCTCGCGCTGCGTGACGAGTCGGCGACTCCAGCACCGAAGCCCGTACCCGTTCGCGGACACCGCCGGTCTCCGCACTGAGGTCTGAGCACCGGATGCCCTTTTCGGTCGACGCGGGGTCACGGGTCCTGCCGTCGAGCTCGAGCCAGCACGATGCTGCCGAGCGTCCGCTACCCAGCGCACTGGCTTTCACCTAGGGTGGCCTTGTTGCAAGCGGTTCGCATCAGCATGGCTCCGGTCAGCTGACGAGCCGGGTCGGGTGCAGGGACGAGGGTCCCCGGCGGGAACGGAGGTGGCACCATGCACGTGCCAGATGGGTTTCTCGACGTACCGACGTCCCTCGCCACCGGGGTGGTGGCCGCGGTCGGCGTCGGTCTGGCCCTGCGCGGGGCGCGCAACGAGCTGAACGAACGCACGGCACCGTTGGCGGGAGTGGTGGCGGCGTTCGTGTTCGCGACCCAGATGATCAACTTCCCGGTCGGGGCCGGCACCAGCGGTCATCTCCTCGGCGGGGCCCTGGCCGCGGCCCTGGTCGGCCCGTGGACCGGGGTCCTGGTGATCACCGTGGTGCTCTTCGTCCAGGCCCTGCTGTTCGCCGATGGTGGCCTCACGGCCCTCGGGACGAACATCACCTTGATGGGTCTGGTCGGCGTCGGCGTGGCGTGGCTCGTCATCGTGGCGGTCCGGCGGATCCTGCCGCAGCGACTGAGCTCGGTGTCGATCGCGGCCGCCGTCGGCGCCCTGGTGTCGGTGCCGGCCGCGGCGACCGCGTTCACGATCCTGTTCGCCCTCGGCGGAGTGGCCGACATCCCGGTGGGTACGGTCTTCGTGGCGATGATCGGGTGGCACAGCCTGATCGGCATCGGGGAGGCCGTGATCACCGGCCTGGTGATCAGCGCCGTGGTGGCCACCCGGCCCGATCTGGTGTTCGCCGCCCGGCCGATCCTGCAGGCAACACCGCTGCAGATCCGGCGGAGTGGAGTGTCGTCATGAGCGAGGAGACCCCCGCGGGGACGCAGCCGAGGGGGACACGCCGGTTCCTGCTCGTCTTCCTGGGTGTCGCTCTGGTGATCGCGGCGGTGATCAGCTTCTACGCGTCCAGCCAGCCCGACGGCCTGGAGTTCGTCGCCGGCACCACCGGGTTCCTCGACACCGCCAAGGACTCCGTGACCGCCGACAGCCCGCTCGCCGACTACGGCGTCGCAGGTCTGCAGAACGCACGCCTGTCCGGCGGGGTCGCAGGCGTCATCGGCGTGCTGGTGACGCTGGTGCTCGCCGGCGGTCTCACCTGGCTGCTGCGACGTCGCACCCACCACCCGAAGGCCTGAAGCATGGGGGGCGGGCACGGTCACGGGCACGCGCTGTACTACGCGGCCACTTCACCCCTGCACCGGGCCGCAGGGCACGTCAAGATCCTGGCCCTGCTCGGGTTCATGATCATCGTGGTCGCCACGCCCGGTCACTGGTACGCGGTGTTCGCCGGCTATCTCGTGGCGCTGCTGGTCGTCGTCGCCGTGTCCCGGGTTCCGCCGGGGTACCTGCTGCCGCGAATGGTGGTGGAGGTCCCGTTCGTGGTGTTCGCGCTCCTGGTGCCGTTCGTGTCGCTGGGACCCCGCACCGAGGTCCTCGGAGTCAGCGTCAGCGCACCGGGGCTGGTGGCCGCCTGGACCCTGTTGATCAAGGCCACGCTGGGCGTGATCGGTGGTCTGACCCTGGCGGCGACCACCGAGCCGCAGGCGATGGTGCGCGGTCTGGAGCGGCTCCGGCTGCCCGACACCATGGTGCAGATCATGAGCTTCATGGTCCGCTACCTGGAGGTGGTCGGCGACGATCTGCGCCGGCAGCAGATCGCCCTGGCCTCCCGTGGATTCTCCGCCCGCGACCCGCGGCAGTGGCCGGTGCTCGCCCGCTCGATCGGGTCGTTGTTCATCCGCAGCTACGAACGTGGCGAACGCGTCCACCTGGCCATGCTGTCCCGTGGCTACACCGGCCGGATGCCGCCGACGTGACCACCCCCGTCCTCGACGTCCGCGGACTCGCCTACGCCTACCCCGACGGGCACCAGGCCCTGTTCGGTGTCGACCTGCACGTCCACGCCGGAGAGCGGGTGGCGCTGCTCGGACCCAACGGTGCGGGCAAGACCACCCTCGTCCTCCATCTCAACGGGATCCTGACCGCCGGGAGGGGCACCGTCGCCGTCTCCGGCCTCCCCGTGGCCAAGGCCAACCTGGCCGAGATCCGTCGCCGCGTCGGCATCGTCTTCCAGGACCCCGACGACCAGCTGTTCATGCCCCGGGTCCGCGAGGACGTCGCGTTCGGCCCGGCCAACCTCGGGCTGCGCGGGGCGGCGTTGCAGCAACGGGTCATGGATGCCCTGGAGATGGTGGGCATGGCCGGTTTCGCCGATCGTCCGCCGCACCACCTGAGCTTCGGGCAACGCCGACGGGTCGCGGTCGCGACCGTCCTGGCCATGCAGCCGGAGATCCTCGTCCTCGACGAGCCGTCGTCCAACCTCGACCCCGCTTCGCGGCGCGAGTTCGCCGACATCCTGCGTTCCCTGGACGTGACCGTGCTGATGGTCACCCACGATCTGCCGTACGCCCTGGAACTCTGTGAGCGCTCCGTCGTCCTGTCCGACGGGGTCATCGTCGCCGACGGGCCGACCATCGAGGTCCTCACCGACGACGCAGCCATGCGATCCCATCGACTCGAGCTGCCCTTCGGCTTCGATCCGCGCGCCAGCCGGGCAGGCGACTAGTGGTGCCCAGCAGAGTCCCACCGCTCGACGGTGCGGGATCCGGCCCAGGGTCGCTCGCCCGGCCGGTACCGGCCGGGTGCCATCATCGTCGGACACCCAAGAAGGGATGACGAGCTCATGTCTCGACCACCGACGCAACGGGCATGGAAGGTCGTGCTGCGGGAACAGGGCCACCGACTCACCCCGCAGCGAGAGCTGGTCCTGGACGCCGTCGATCACCTCGGTCACGGCACACCCGAGGAGATCTACGCGGAGGTGACCCGGCGATCTGCTGCGGTCAACCTCTCCACCATCTACCGCAACCTGGCGCTGCTGGAGGAGCTCGGCGTGGTGCGCGTGGTCCATCTGGGTGACCGGATCCCGACTTACCACTCGGTGACACTCCCCGCGCACGTTCACCTGAGCTGCACCGCGTGCGGTCGAGTCAGCGACGCCGACCCCGCCGAGTTCCAGGCCCTGGCCGGTTCCCTTGCCCGCCGGCACGCCTTCGACATCGACCTGGACCGACTCGTCCTGACCGGTCGCTGCTCCGACTGCCGCGAGGCCCGGGCATGAGGGTGCCGCGACGGGGGAGCGGTGTGCCCGGGCCGGGTGCGCGCGGCGACCACGCGCCAGATCCGCGGCGGCACACCGGGACGGCGTACGAACGGGAAGGGTCCGGCCGCAGATGAGCAGACGGTTCGAGGAGCTCGCGTGGGAGCCGACCGCCATCGGCGAGGTCAGCCTGCGGCGCCGCCAGGACCCGGTCACCGGGATCGACATCTTCGAGGTCAAGCTCGGCGACGAGTACCTGATGTCGAGCCTGTTCACCGTGGCGGAGATCGCCCTGGCGGATCTGGCGCTGGACTGGTTGGAGCGACGCGGGATCGGGCCGGCCGGTTGGGATGTCGTGGTCGGTGGCCTCGGTCTGGGGTACACCGCAGGCGCGGTGCTGGCCGACGACCGGGTGCGTCGGCTTGATCGTGGTGGACGCGCTCGCTCCGGTGATCGACTGGCACCGCCGAGAGCTGGTCCCGTTGGGTCGTGCTCTGACCGCCGATCCACGGTGCCGGCTGGAGCTCGGTGACTTCTTCGCGCTGTCTCGAGAGTCCGGCTTCGATCGGGACGCCCCCGACCACCGGTTCGACGCGGTGCTCGTCGACATCGACCACTCGCCGCGCCACCAGCTCGGGGCCGGGAACGCCGACTTCTACGCCGTCGCCGGTGTCCGTCGACTGGCCGCGCGCCTGACTCCCGGTGGCGTCTTCGGCCTCTGGTCCAACGACCCGCCCGACCAGGACTACCTCGAGGTCCTCCGCGAGGTGTTCGGGGAGGTTGCTGCCGAGGTGATCACCTTCCCCAATCCCCTGCAGCAACGCCCGGCCACCAACACCGTCTACCTGGCCGGCGGGGCCAAGGGCGGGTGATCCTCTCTGCGTCGGCTATCCGAGGGTACCGATCCCGGGCGGACGCAGACCGATGTCGGTCCTTCTGGTGCTCAGGCCGATCGCCTGTCGAGAGATGTCTGCGGGGCGGTGGCCAGCGTCGGTCACCCTTCCTAGGATGCCGCTTGTCGTGCCGTTCGGGTCGCGCTCCGTGGCCACCGGTCCGGACGTGGGGACACTGACGGTGACGCGAGTGCGCAGGCCGGGATCAGCGGGATCTCGGCGGCGCATGATCTGTGAGGAGACACCTGTGCCGAAGCCGACGATCGTCCTGGTCCACGGTGCCTGGGCCGACGGGTCCAGCTGGAACGCCGTGGCCTCCGAGCTGCAGAAGCAGGGGTTCACGGTGTCGACCCCGCCGAACCTCCTGCGGGGCGTCGGGATCGACGCACCGTACATCGCGTCGGTGCTGGCCCAGCGCACCACGGGTCCGGTTGTCCTGGTGGGCCACTCGTACGGCGGTGTCGTGATCAGCAACGCGGCGACCGGAGGCGGTGACGTACGGGCGCTGGTGTACGTCGACGCGTTCATCCCGGACGAGGGGGAGACGGTGTTCCAGATCCTCGGTGGGTCCGGCTCGGCGATCGCCGTGCCCGATCCGACCACGGTGCTCGACCTGGCGGACTACCCGGGCGCTCCCGAGGGGGACGTCGAGGCGTTCCTGAAGGCGGACACGGTGCACCGGTTCTTCGCCCAGGACCTGCCCGAGGAGGACCGCTCACTGATCGTGGCGAGCCAGCGGCCCATCACCCTCAGCGCGAACCTCGCGCCGTCGGGACCCGGGGCCTGGACGACGTTGCCCAGCTGGGCCGTGGTCGGCACCCAGGACCTGGTGATCCCGCCGCAGACCCAGCGCCAGATGGCCGAACGCGCCGGGGCCACGATCACTGAGGTCGACGGTTCACACGTCTCGATGGTGTCGCATCCGCAGGCGACGATCGACGCGATCCTGGCGGCGGTCGCCGCGGTGGCCGACTGACCAGGAGCCGGCTGACCAGGAGCCGGCTGACCAGCGGTCGACTGACCCCTGACCCCCTGACCGAAACCCGCTGTCGGGCCGAAGGAGCCGTGACCTGCCGTGCTGACCTCCAACGGCTACGTGCTCGACGAGCACCCGGATCGTCTCGGCCGGCTCGAACCCGTGCCCGCCGCCGAACGCCACTCCCGGACAGACCTGCGGGGTCGCCTCGACCGGGATGGGTACCTGTACCTGCCCGGCTTCCTCGATCCCCTGATCGTCCACACCTTTCGCGACTACTACTTCGCCGCGTTGCAGCCGGCCGGACTCGGCCAGAGGCAGCGTCACGACGCCCCGCTCGACAAGGGACTGCTGCGACAGATCCTGTTCGAGGACATCGTGCCGGGTCCCGCCTACGCGGCCCTCTGCCGTCACCCGGTGATCGAAGGGTGGTTCACCTGGCTGCTCGAGGAGGACGTCCACCTGCACCGGCGCAAGATCATCCGGCACGTCCGGCCGGGTGAGGTGGGGGTGGGCCTGGCCACCCAGGCCCACTACGACCTGGTCTACCTGCGCGAGGGGACCGACCGTGTCCTGTCGATGTGGATCCCGCTGGGCGACTGTCCCCGCGAGCGAGGCGGCCTGGTGTACCTGGAAGGCAGTCATCACCGCGTCCGCCGCGAAGAGGCCGAGGGCACGCTCCGGCGTCCCGCCGCCTCCATCACCGCCGACCTCCCGAAGCTGGCCGATGATCGTGGTGCGCGGTGGCTGTGGGCGGACTACCGAGCCGGGGACGTGGTGGTCCACTGCAGCCAGATCATCCATGCGGCGTTGGACAACCTCGACGCCGACGACACGGTGCGGCTCTCCACCGACATCCGCTACCAGCGCAGCAGCGACGCGATCGACCAGCGGTGGCAACAGCACTGGATCGACACCGATGGGCTCTGATGCCGTCGGATCCGTGCTCGCCTCCTGGGGTGGGCGTCGCGACGTTCGGCTGATCCGCCCTTTCGACCACGGGGTCGGCGGCACGTCGCTGGTCGAGATCGACGGATCGCTGCGGGTGCTGAAGGCGTGGCGGCTCAGATCCGCAGCGGAAGAAGATCATCTCGACGAGGCGCTGGAGCTGGCCGAGACGATGCGAGGCCGTGGCGTCCCCGTACCGGCGCTGATCGAGCGTGGGCGAACTGAGGGGTACGGCTACCTGGTCTGGGAGTTCCTCGACGGCGAGTGGTCCGATCAGCTGGGCCCCGAAGCAGTGGCAGACCTGATGTCGGTCCTCGCGGTCGCTCGAGGCGCCGCGCCCGTGGCGAACACGACCTGGGTGGCCGAGCTCGAGACGATGCTGCACCAGGGCGACGCGTCGTTCGACACAGTCCCCGCAGCGCTCGCAGCGTCCACCGCGGCGGAGGCGGTGCTCACGGAGGCGCGCCGGCGGCTCGCCGCGTGTGAGACGGCCGCACTGCCGACGTCAGACATCGTGCACGGCGATTTCGCGCCCGAGAACCTGCTCCTGCGGGACGGCCGGGTGGTGGGTGTCGTGGACTGGGAGCGGGCACGGGTGGGTGACGCGGGGCTCGACCTGGTCGGCGCGATCTTCGACATCGAGATCGGGGAGAAGGCACCGGTGGCGCTCAGGGACGCGGTGTGGCGCACGGCCCGTGAGGTGCTACCCGGCGATGCCCTGGCCCTCTACGTCGGGGTGTACGCCGTCCGTTACCTCAGCTGGTCGATCGGCACCGACATGGAAGGGGAGGTGCTCGCCCTGGCCCACCGGATGCTCCGGCTGTCCGACACCGGGCGGTGACGCCGGACGGTCGGCCTCGGCATCGCTTGCCCGTCAGAGAAGTCGTTGGTCGACCAGGGTCATGCGGTCAGTCGGCGGCGCCGCGACCTCCGCCGAACTTGACACAGATCAGCAACACGATGATCGCCCCGATGATGGAGCCGATGATACCGGCCGGCTGGAGGAATCCGGTCCCGGCGTTGCCGCGGAACAGCAGGAAGCCCAGGAAGCCGCCCAGGAAGGACCCGACGATGCCGAACAGGATGGTGACCGGGATGGACATGGTCTGCTTGCCGGGCACCACGAGCCGCGCGACGGCACCCGCGATCAGTCCCACGACGACGATGCTGATGATGAGTCCGAGCATGGCTGGTGCCTTCCTCCCTGACGAGCCCGCGATGGCCGGGGACTGAACGACGTCTGCTCCGCGGATGCGACACCGAGGGCAGGGCGACGTCTGGGTTGAATGTACTACCGCAGAGCCGATCTGATCACTGGATCTCCTCGATCAGCTGGTCCAGGTCCCGCCGGTTGGTGGCGACGTTCGGGGCCGCCTGGCCGACCCGGATCACGACCTGCGGCTGGCACCCGAGGCCCAGCCGGTCGCGGAGCTCGTCGCGCAGATCGGGCACCTCGATCACCTGGGTGAACAGACTGATCACGTGGTCGAGGCGGGTGGCTTCCAGCCACAGGCGCTGCAGCGCCTCTCCGCTACGAAGCCAGGCCAGAGGCGTGTCTCGCGGCGAGCCCAGGATCATCAGGCACTGATCTCGGCCGGAACTCGTCACGGGTGACATGTGGCCGCTGATCTTGACCCCGAAGTCGCGCAACGGGATCTCACCACGGTCGTCGCTGCTCATGGGGTACGACTGCGGCGTCATGCCGTCCTTGCGACTGGCGATGCCGGAGGTCCACTCGCGGATCTCGGCGCGGTAGGCGGGGTCGTCGGACTGCTCGGCGGTGGCTTCCCAGAGCAACCGCGCCAGCTCGAGTCGGTGGTGATCGGAGGTGATCGGCGCGAGCTCGGCGTCCTCAGCCCTGGCCGCCGCCACCAGCTCCCACTGCACCTCCTCGGTGACGCGGGTCTCGAAGAACTCCCGGCGGTTGCTGTGCCGGCGCTCGATCGCCGGGTCCAGGCGGACCAGGGGGTGCCAGGGCGCGATGCGGTCCGACAGCACGAGACGGGCGATGAGGCCGGGATCGGCGGGGTCGGGCAGTCGATGGACGCTCACCTCATGGCGGTCCGCAGCCAGCGCGACCCGCGCGTTGAACAGTGCGCAGCCCAGACTGATCATGAGCTGCCGACCGGTCGGGTCGACGACGCGCAGCCGTCGTTCCTGGTCAGCGCGGATCTCCAGCGTGCGGTGATCGATCCGGAACCGCCACGGTTGGCTGTTGTGGATCGACGGCGCGAGATGCGCGCGAGACGCGGCACGCCGCAGCAGCTCGTGCTGTTCGGCGCGAACGGTGGTGGTCATGGTGCTGGCTCCTCGTTGAATCGACGTTCTCTCCGGCGCCCACTGTCGGGTCCGCAACGGAGAACTGAAGACGACGAAGAAGGTGCTCGACCTCAGTCTCCGACGCCTGCGTCGCTGTCGTCAGGGTCGGAGGTCCCGGACGCAGGAGCCCGAGGTCCCTGACGATGCTGCGAGGGTCAGTCCCCTGGAAACCGCCGTCGGGATCCAGGCGCGGGGTGCCGCGAGCCCGCTGTGAGGAGGATCGGAGAACCGGCAGAAGCACCATCGACGTGGTGGTGCGGACCAAAAGGCCGATGTGGTGGTGCTGTCGGGCGGGTGAGGATGAAGCGGTCAGTATCGACGTGGGGGGTGCTGGATGGACTGGAGGTCGTTCTCGATGGTTGCGGTGATCGTGGCGATCGCGGCACACCTCGCAGGCCACGGAACCAGCGAGTGAACGACGCACCGGACTCGGCCCAGATCGCTCGACGTCCGCGGCTCGTCCCGATCCTCGACTGGTTGCCGAGTTATGACCGTCGCCGGTTGCGGCCGGATCTTCTGGCGGGCTGCGTGGTGGCCGCCCTCGCCGTCCCGCAGTCACTCGGGTACGCCGCGATCGCCGGCGTACCGGTCGAGATGGGTCTGTACGCCGTCCCCGTCGCCCTGGTCGCGTACGTCGTCTTCGGCACCTCCCGGCAGCTCGTCATCGGTCCCGTCTCGACGGTGTCGGTCATGTCGGGAGCCCTCGTGGCGGCACTGCATCCCACAGACACCGCCCAGGCGGTGCTGTTCACTGCGGCGGCCACCCTCTGGGCCGGCATCATCTTGCTGATCGCGGCCCGGCTGAGGATCGGCTGGGTCGCAGAGTTCCTGTCCAAGCCGATCGTCACCGGGTTCGTGATGGGACTGACCCTCCTGGTCATTCTCGGTGAGCTTCCCAGTCTGCTCGGCATCCAGGTCGGACCGCGCGATGTGGTCGGTCGGATCGGCGGCCTGATCGCCGATCGGGGTCAGGCCGATCTGCTGACCACAGCTCTCTCCGTGGGTGCCCTGGTGATCTTGTTCGTCGGTTCCTGGCGGTTGCCGCGATTGCCGTGGTCACTGATCGTGCTGATCCTGGGTCTGGTCGGCTCGCGCGTCTTCGACCTCGCCGGCCGCGGCGTGCCGGTCGTGGGTTTCGTCCCGGGCGGCCTGCCGCACCCTCACCTGCCGCTCGTCCCCCTGGACAGACTCGGCGACGTGGCGATGGCGGGCGCGGCGCTGGCCTTCGTGGGGCTCGCCGAGGGACTCAGCGCCGCACGGTTGTTCGCAGTTCGACGGAACTACCAGATCCGTACGGACCAGGAGCTGTTCGCCGCGGGCACCAGCAACCTGATGTCCGGTCTGGTGGGCGGTCTGGCCGTCGCCGGGAGCCTGTCGAAGACTGCTGCGGTGGACCAGGCAGGGGGCCGGAGCCAGATCGCCGGGCTCAGCGCGGCGGTGCTCTCCCTGCTGGCGATCGTGCTGGTGGCCCCGACCCTCGGTCAGCTGCCGAAAGCCGTGCTCAGTGCCATCGTGGTGCACGCCGTGTGGGGACTGATCGACCTTCCGGCCATGCGGCGCTACCGGAGATCCCGTCGCATCGATTTCCTGTCGGCTGTCGTCGCTGTCGTCGGGGTGTTGGTCGCCGGTCCGCTGATCGGTCTGCTGGTGGCGGTGGGCTGGGCCATCCTCGGGCTCGTCTACCGCTCCAGTCGCGTCACCGTGGACGTGATGGGCAAGGTGCCAGGGGAGAAGGCTGCGTGGGGGGCGCTGGAGAATCACGACGAGCGAGTCACCCTGCCCGGTGTCTTGGTCCTGCGGGTGAACGAGTCGCTCTTCTGGGTGAACGCCGCACGAGTGAAGGAGCGGGTGCTGGAGATCGCCGACGAGCACCCGGACACTCAGGTTCTGATTCTCGATCTGGAGAGCTCCGACCAGCTGGAGATCACCAGCGCCGACATGCTGGCGATGCTGCAGCAACGGTTGCGATCCCGGGGAATCGACCTGTATCTGGTCCGGGTGCGGTTCCCGGTGCGAACCGTTCTCGCCAACACCGGGATGCGAGCGGCGCTCGGCGAGGACCACCTGTGGCACAGCATCTCCCAGGGGGTCCGGGCGGCACGCGCGGCGCACGGCATGAAGCCCCCCAAGCCCGACGTCTGGACGCTTCCGGCGTCGGACAGGACAGAGCGCGCTGCCGTCGACGGACGACGACGTGGTCGAGCCCGAGGTCGTGATCCCGCGCTCGTTGGATTGGCTGCCTGAGGAGTCGAAGGCGCCTGACATCGACAACGGTGGACCGGACCAGAACCGGCGCAAGCCGGCGTGACCCGCCGACGACGTAAGGATCGACACCCAGTCCGCCTGCGCCTCCCCAGCTGCGTCGTCAGTCGGCGAAGGGCCCGCGAACCGAGCGCCCGCTGAGCGAGGTCAAGGTGATGGCGATGAACAGCGATCGGGTTCCGGCGGCCCAGGGCGTCGGCCCGGTGCGCCACAGCTGGCTGAGGACGTGGTCACCGGTGACCGCTTCGGCGAAGCCGCAGCCGAGCACGTCCCAACCTGTTTCCGCCGGTTCGTCGATGCCGTCGACCTCGAAGGCGACGGGCGTCCGGCGTCGCAGCTCGGACAGCATCCCGTACGGGGAGGTGCGGAACACCACCTGCTCGTCGTAGAGGCGGTAGTTGACCGGGACGATGACCGGTCCGGCGGCGCCGCAGAAGCCCACCCTGCCCACGACGTGCTCACTCAGCAGCTGCTCGCAAGCGGACCGGGAGAGATCCCGGAGATGGCTCGAGCCCGGGCTCCTGGTGCCCGCGGGGTCGTCGTCGTTCACGGTTCGACTCCTCTCGCCCGGGCGGGCCGGCCTGACCCGTCGTGGGTCCGTCCTTGCCAGTGTGCGCCGGCAGGGATCTCGACCGGCACGGCCGAAAGGTCCGTCCGGGGCGCTCCGAGGGCCCTGGTGACGACGAGCCGCAGCTGTGTCGATGTCGAGCCCGACGGTCCGGTCGACCGCGACGAAAGGCGGTGTCGGCGTCGCCCGTCGCGACACACACTGAGGTGTCAGATCTTCGCGGTGGAAGGAGAGTCTCATGGACACCAGCACACGGCAGATCGTCCGAGTCGGCCTGGCCGGAAACGAGGGATCACCCGGTGGAGGACGGGTGCTGGTGGGCATCAGCGCCGCCCCGGTGGCCGAGCAACGCGACTGCCTGGACTTCGCGGTGGCGGAGGCCAACCGCCGCCACGCGGACCTGTGGTTGGTGCACGGCTGCGATCCGCTGGTGACCGCCACCGCCCTCGTGCCGATATCGACGCTGCAGAAGCGGTTCCGCTCAGGGCGCGAGCTCATCTGCGCCGCCACCGACTACGTGGTCGGCGACCTCGACCCGCAGCTGGGGATCACGACGGAGGTCGCGGAGGTGTCCGGGGCCCGCGCCCTGGTCGACCTGTCCATCCGCGCGTCACTGGTCGTGTGCCAGCGGCGTGCCGTGTCCGCTGCCCGGCGGTGGCACACCGGCTCGACCACCAGCCGCGTCTGCGCCCAGTCCGAGGCGCCGGTCGCGGTGGTCACGTCCTGGTCCGGTCGGCTCAGTGGGTCCGGGGTGGTGGTCGGAGTCGACGGCCACGGTCACAGCGCGGTCGCGGTCGAGGCAGCCCTCGTCGAGGCGAGGCTCAGGGGGCAGGACCTCACCGCGGTGCATGCCTGGGAAGCACCGGGACCACTCGAGGCGACCGGTTACGTACCCCCCGATGACGATGAGCTGGAGATGCTCGGCAGGAGGGCGACGCACCTGCTCGCGGGGTTGATGGCGGGCCCCTGCGCCGACCATGACGATGTCTCGGTCCGCCAGGTGGCGATCCGCGGTCCGGCGGCCGAGGCGCTGCTGTACCTGGGCCGAACGGCCGAGCTGCTCGTCGTCGGCCGACACGCCGGGCACGGGGTGGCTTCCCTGGGTCTGGGGGGCGTGGCCCGTCACGTTCTCGACCGGTCGCCGTGCCCGGTGATCGTGACCCCGCCCAGTCGACGCTCCCGGCGGCACCAGGCCTCGACCGGCGACGCCGACGTCGTGGCCATGGCCGGTCCCGGGTGAGTCTCGGCGCATCGACACGGTAGGCGGGCCACAGGGTCGAAGGTCCGATCGCCTTGCTGCTTTGGACCCTGACCGCCGACATCGCGTCGGTGTGGACTACGAGTGGCAGAGTTGCCGAGAGATGAGTCGGGAGAGGAAGCAGGCATGACGATGCACGGGTTGGTCTTCGACGGACCAGGAGCTTCTGAGTGGCGGGAGGTGCCGTTGCCGGTGCCGCAGGACGACCGCGACGCCATCGTCCGGGTCGATGCGACCACCATCTGCGGCACGGACCTGCACATCCTGAAGGGCGACGTCCCGGAGGTGTCGGCGGGCCGGATCCTGGGACACGAGGCAGTGGGCACGGTGGTGGAAGCAGGACCCATGACCGGCCGGACGGTGGGGGACCGGGTGCTGGTGTCGTGCATCTCCGGATGCGGACGCTGCCGCTTCTGCCGTGAGGGCCGCTACGGTCAGTGCCAGGGCGGCGGGGGCTGGGTTCTCGGGCACCTCATCGACGGCACGCAGGCCGAGTTCGTCCGCGTGCCGTTCGCCGACACCTCGCTGTTCGCCCTCCCGGACGGCGTCTCCGACGAGGCGGCCCTGATGCTGTCCGACATCACCCCGACGGCGTACGAGGTCGGGGTCCGGAACGGGATGGTGCGTCCCGGCGACACCGTGGTCGTGGTCGGCAGCGGGCCGATCGGTCTCGCCGCCATCATGACCGCGCAGCTGTTCTCGCCGTCGCACATCGTCGCCGTCGACACGGCCCCGAGTCGCCTCGAGGCGGCCAAGGCTCTCGGTGCCGACATCGTCGTCGACGCCCGGCTCGGCATCGAGGAGCTGACCAGGGTGGTGGCGGAGGTGACCGGCGGGCTGGGGGCCGACGTGGTGATGGAGGCGGTGGGCACGCCGGCCACGTTCGAGACGTGTACGGAGCTGGTCCGGCCCGGTGGTCGGGTGGCCAACATCGGTGTCCACGGCGCTCCTGCCACGCTGCACCTGGAGACGTTGTGGAGCAGAGACGTCACGATCACGACCGGCCTGGTGGACACCTCCTCGACCCCGGGGCTGCTGGGCATGGTCGCGTCCGGGCAGCTCGATGTGTCCCGGCTGGTCACCCACAGGTTCCAGCTGCACGAGATGGCGGAGGCGTACCGCGTGTTCTCCGAAGCCGCCGAGACCCACGCCCTCAAGGTCATGCTGACCCGCGACTGAGGGTCGGAGGATCTCGCTGAAGGCCGACCTGACCCTCCGCGGCGGAGGAGGGCCCGGTCGGTTCGACCAGGGGGTCCGGCTGTCGTCGGCCTTCCCGCCGAGGCCCAGGGGGCTTACGCTGACGGGATGGCACGGGCGGGGGTGTCAGGACCAGCGCAGCCGAGCCATGAGGCAGGGCTGGCGGCCGCTGCCGACCCACGAACCCAGGCTCGGCTCAGCAGCCTGGTCGAGGTGAACCGCTCCATCGTCGCCGAGCTGTCGCTGGCCGCCCTGCTCCGGCGGATCGTCGAGGCGGCACGCACGGTGGCCCACGCCGAGTACGCGGCTCTGGGTGTCGTGGGTCCGGACGGCCAGCTGGACCAGTTCGTGCACTCCGGCATGACGAAGGACGCCGTGGCGGCCATCGGGGAGCTGCCGCGGGGGCGAGGCGTGCTCGGTGCCCTGATCTCGGATCCGCGGCCGATTCGGTTGACGTCGATCAGCGACCATCCGCGGTCCTCGGGATTCCCGCCCGCCCATCCGTCGATGGGATCCTTCCTGGGCGTACCGATCCAGTCCCGGGGCGAGATCTACGGGAACCTGTACCTGACCAACCGGGTTGATGCGGCCGAGTTCACCATCGAGGACGAGGAGCTGGTCGTGGCCATCGCTGCGACGGCCGGTGTGGCGATCGAGAACGCACGCCTGTACGAGGACTCGCGCCGACAGCAGGAATGGCTCCGTGCCTCCGCCGACATCAGTCGCGAGCTCCTGCAGGAGACGACCACGGCCACGCAGATCCTGACCCACGTGGCTGACACCGTTCGCCGTCTCGCTGCCGCCGATGTCGTCAGCGTGGTCTTTCCCGGTGCGACCGCCGGGATGCTGACCGTCCAGATCGCCCGCGGCCACCAAGCCCGCGAGCTGCTCGGTCACACGTATGCGGCGGCCGGGTCCTTGGCCGGTGAGGCGATGAGCTCGGGCCAGGCTCGACTGCTCAGCGCCGACCACGGCGGCTACTTCGTCCATCTGCAGTCCGCTTTCGATGTCGGTCCGGTCATGGTCTGCCCCCTGGTCGGTGAGGCGGGCGTCAGGGCCGCCGTCATCGTCGGCCGCAAGGTCGGCTCGCTTGCGTTCACCCAGGCAGACCTCAAGACGGCGGAAGCCTTCACCAATCACGCCGCGATCGGCCTCGAGCTCAACGATCGACGCGAGGGTGAGCGGCGCCTCGAGGTGCTCGAAGATCGAGCACGGATCGCCCGGGATCTCCATGATCACGTCATCCAGCGGCTCTTCGCCACCGGACTCACGATCCAGGCGGCCGCCGTGCGCTGTGCCGACCCCGCCCTCACCGCGAAGCTGCAGGCTGCCGTGGACGGCATGGATGACACCATCCGGCAGATCCGGACGAGCATCTTCGAGCTCCAGGACCAGCACGCGGACGGCGCCGACAGCCCCCGCGCCGCGTTGATCGACGTCGTCGCCAGCGTCGAGCCCGCGCTGGGCTTCGTGCCGCACCTGACCTTCGCGGGTCCCGTCGACACGTTGATCCGGCCGGACGTTCTCGATGACGCCGAGGCTGTGGTGCGGGAAGGTCTGACCAACATCGCCAAGCACGCCGATGCCACCCGGGTCGACATCTCGGTGGTGGCGTCGACCCGTCACCTCACGATCGAGATCGCCGACAACGGCTCGGTGGTGCCGACCGGCGATCGCCGCAGCGGCCTGGCCAACCTGGAGCGCCGCGCCCAGCTCCGCCGGGGCGCGTGCAGCTTCCTGCACGACGAGGGAGGTGGCCGCCTGCGCTGGACTGCTGCCCTGGGTGACTGATCCGCTCGGGCGGCGGAGGTGCGCACCGGCGGGCCATGTGGGCTTACGCCCGGAGCGCGATGGGGGCGAACCGGGTCAGCGGCGGGCGAACCCTTCGTGCTCCTGCGTCAACCGGGATCCGTAGACCGCGATCTGCGTCCGGCGCTGCATCCCCAGCTTGGTCAGCAGCCCGGACACGTAGTGCTTGACGGTCTTCTCCGCCAGGAACAGCTGCTCCCCGATCTGGCGGTTGGTCATCCCCTCGGTGATGAGCATCAAGATCTCGTGCTCGCGTGGAGTCAGGTCGTCCTTGCTGGGCTGGGCGGCCGACGGGTCGGGCTCGCGCAGACGTTGCAGCAGGCGTTCGGTCAGGGAGGGGTCGATCAGGGACCCGCCGGACGCTATCTGCTCGATGGCCTCGGTGAGGGAGGAACCCCGGATCTCCTTCAGCACATAGCCAGAGGCTCCGGCCATGACGGCGGCGAACAAGGCGTCGTCGTCGTCGAACGACGTGAGCATGAGACAGCGTGTGCGGGGGACGATGCTGCGGATGTCGCGGCACACGTCGACCCCGGAACCATCGGGTAGCCGCACATCCAGCAGTGCCACATCCGGCTGCGCCGCCGGGATCCGATGCAGCGCCTCGGCGGCGGTGCTGGCTTCACCGACCACCTCCATCCGCGGATGTGCCTCGAGCAGGTCGATCAGCCCTCGCCGCACGATCTCGTGGTCGTCGAGGATGAAGACGGTGATGGGAGAGCTGTCCCTGTCGTCAGTCATCGCGTCCCCCCTCGAGATCGCGGGGAGTCTCAGGGAGCGGTGGTCGGTGCTCGCCGGCGGCAGAGCGGTCCGGTTCGGGGACGATCACGAAGTAGCGCGCCGGGACGTTGTCGGGCCACTGTTCCAGGGCCGCTGCCGACGACGGGTCGATGTCAGCGTCGGCGACGATGTGGCTGCGTCCGCTGAGGTCGGGCGGCGTCAGCGGCGGGTCGGCGGCCACCGGGGTCAGGACGACGTGAGCGTCGTGCAGGTAGTTCGCCGCCTCGTTGAACGCCGGTAGGTGCACCGCGAACCCGTCGCGGGTGGGATGACACTGCACGATCACCGTGCGTTCGCCGTGGCCGGTCGGATACCTGAGTCGTCCCTCGAACACCCCGCCGGAGCCGGCTCTGCGGCTGGGTGACGGGTGACGGGTGGTACGTCGGGCTGATGATGACATCGTTGGTCCTCGGGCTCCGTGCGGTGTCACCATTCTCCGGCGGTGAAGGGCAGGCGGGGCAGTGGCGAAGGTCGTCCCCCGACCAGGACCAAGGTCCTGCCGCCCGGCGAGCCACGGAGCGGGTGGCCCAACGGCTCGGTCGTGGAAGGGTCTCGGTGCCCGGGTCACAGACGTCCGAGCTCGTCGGGTCCAGCTGATGTCGACACCGCGGTCGGGCGGGCTGGATCAGCCCGCAGGGCATGGGCTCGGGGGGCACGGGCCAGGAACCAGGCCAGGGCGACGACCGCCCCGGCTCCGATGAGGTACAGGGGCTGGAGCCAGGAGTAGGTCTGGATGAACGTCAGCTCGACGGCTATCCAGGCGATCAGCAGCTCCCCGGCCACCAGGACGGCAACGGCGGTGAACGGGCCGGGTCGGGCCGCCGCCGCCGCGGCCACGCTCATCGGTACGGCCACGAAGCCGAGAAGGGCCAGACCGGCCACGAGGAGACT
This sequence comes from uncultured Actinomycetota bacterium, assembly GCA_963759915.1. Lineage (GTDB taxonomy): Bacteria > Actinomycetota > Actinomycetes > Propionibacteriales > Propionibacteriaceae > Microlunatus. The sequence continues at coordinate 220,759 of CAVXBJ010000067.1, forward strand.
CCCGAACGGCAGCCGCTCGTCGATGGGCGGACCGAAGGTGAGACCGCCTCCGATCAGGCCGACCACTCCGGCGTAGGCAGAGACCGCCACCGTTCCGCAGAGGACGGCGCAGGCCGTGTGCCACGGTGTTCGTTGCGCTCGTTGCGTTCGTACGTTCATGAGGCCAGGGTGTCTCCGGGTCGACCGCTGCGTCATCGCCCGAAGGGCTCGACCACGCACGCCCAAAGTCGCCGGCTGCCGGGGGCGTTGGGACGTCGAGGGCGGTCGGCGCGGCGGTCCGGCCCGCGGCGCTGGGCGATCGGACCGGGCCGGACGAGCGGAGCAGAACACCCCGCGACGCGACTGACGACCCGGGCGCCGTGGGTCCTTCGCCGGTGGTGGCTCGGGTGAGACGGGACGACTATCGACGTGCCGGGGCCCGGACGAGGTGCAGGGGAGTGATCAGGATGACCAGCAGAGTGCTGCACGAACACGGTGAGCCGGAGGTGACGGCGATCCGGGGTTCGATCGTGGTGGGAGTCGGTCCACTGCGGTCGCGACATCAACAGGGCTCTGTGGGAGGCCGCGCTGTGGGCGGCCCGTACCGGAGCCGACCTGACCCTCATGTCAGCCGTCGGCGGCGGTCGTCACCGCACCGGATCCGCGGCATCGAGTGAAGGCTCGCAGCGACGGCGCCGTGCCCTGTTCGCCGTGAACGGCGTGGCGCACCGGCTGGCCCGCTCCACCGACGTCAACCAGGTCGTCCACACCCAGGTCGTGGACGAGCCCGCAGAGCAGATGCTGATCGAGGCCTCCACCGTCGCAGCGCTGATCGTGGTGCAGCGCCGGGAGCTGCGCGCGGTGGCCCGGCTGAGGAGCGGCTCCACCACCGCGGCGGTGGCCGCGCACGCCGCCTGTCCGGCGTTGATCGTGCATGCCGACGATCAGATCAGTGTCGGGCGTGCCGTGCTGGCGGTCGTCGATGACCGGCGGTCCGCTGGCACGTGCCTGGCTGAGGCCTTCGACGAGGCACGGCACCGCGGCGCCGAGCTCATCGCGGTGGCCTGTCAGGGACGTCTCTGCGACTCCACGTCTCTCGCCCACTCGGTGAGCAGGACCGCGCACGCGGCCTCTGCGGCGGACCTGGCGGAGCAGCTCAGCGGCCGGCAGCAGGAGTATCCGGAGGTGCTGGTCCGGCAGGTGACTCTCGATGGGCCACCGATCGACGGCCTCTTGGCCCTGGCCCGAGACAGCGGGCTCGTGGTCGTCGGCCGTCACCGGCGCGGGCAGCCCGGCATCCGCAATCTGAGCACGCTGACCCGAGAGCTGATCGAGGAAGCACGCTGCCCGGTCCTCGTCGTCCCACCGAGCTGACCGAGGACGTTCGCCCGCTGACGGCAACAGCCTGCGACACGTCCACGACACCGCCCACCCTCACGCGGACCGGATCGATCACAGACGCTGGGCAGGATGCGACGAACGGTCCGTGAGCATCGACCTTCGCACCTGCTGCCCAGCGGCGGCAGGTGCCAGCGTGGATCGTGGCACGAACCACCGGTCCGCGGCGACCTCGTGCCGGCCGGCACCGCGGTCCAGGAGGGGAGTCAGTGATGGTCCAGTGGAAGTGGAACAAGATCGTGGTCGGAGTCGATGGATCCAAGGACAGCTTCCGGGCACTGAACTGGGCGTGCGAGGAGGCGAAGCGGGCGGGTGTTCCGTTGGTGGCGGTCAGCGTCTGGACCGTGCCGCCCGCGCCGACGTCGCCCCCGTTCGGCAGCTTCCCGTGGGGTGTGTCCGTCGAGATCGGCGATGCCACGAGGTCGATGCTCCAGCAGGCGGTCGACGATGCCGAGGCCGAGTTCCCGACGGTGGACATCGGCCTGTACGTCGTCGCCGGCAACGCGGCGCACGAGCTGATCAGGTTGTCCGAGACCGCCGATGAGGTGGTCGTGGGCGCGAAAGGGCACGGGGGCTTCACCGGCATGCTGATCGGGTCGGTGAGCCAGCACGTGCTGGCTCACAGCCGGTGCACCGTCGTCGTGGTCCGCTGACACCGGTGGATCCTGACGATGTACACCGGCGAGGATCCGCAGGCGGGCCCTCCTCAGGCCCCACCATGACCAGCGGGTTCGAGGCTCGACGTGCCTTGGACCGGTCCCGTGATGATCATGATCTCGAGGCCCGGTTCCGTGGCCCGGCGGTGGCCGACGACGGTCGTCTCCCGCCCCGCCCTCCGGCGACAGGTCCTCGGAGGAAACGAGGACCTGAAACGGGCGATGAGGGACGTCGGAGGATCGCCTGCGATGCTCTGGCAACCCTGCCTTCAGCCCGAGCTCGTCCAGCTAGCCGGCCGCCGGGGGGATAGCGGCCACGGTCGCTGCTGCCGGGTTCCCGGGGAGAAACCGGCGCCCGGTGATCTGCTCCGGAGTGACGGCGATGATCAGGTTGCGGTGTCCGCTGGCCCACGGGAGGGCGGTGGCCATCACCGACGGCCGGGTCAGCTCGTCGGGTGCGATCCCGGCGGCGCAGCCGCGGACCAGGATGCTCCAGCCGAGTCGCCGCTGCTGGTCGATGTCGTCCACCTCGAAGACGACGGCCGTGCGTTGCACCAGCTCGGACAGCACCCCGTAGGCGGAGGTGCGGAAGATGACCTGACCGTCATGCCACACGTAGCTGATCGGGAACAGCTGGGGCCCATCAGCGGCGGTCCAGGCGATGCGGCCCACATGACGACGAGCCAGGAGGTCGCGGCACGCGGCGGCGCTGAGGTCCTCGTAGCTGAGACGACGGCCGGGCGCGAGCGCCCGAGGGGGCGAGGTGCGGCCGTCGGCCCCCGCATCGGAGTCGCTGGACCCGTCCCCCGGCCTTCCGGTGTTGGTTCCGGAAGCCTCCGTGCCGGGTCCGCCGCCGTCGGGCCGTGACCGCGCATCACGGCGGGTCGGGTGCTGCTGCGCGGTGTTCATTGGTCGAGCCTGCCTGTTCATCCAGTCGATCGAGTCAGTCAGCCAGGGACAGCCGACCCGGACGATCCTCGGTTCGGGCACGTTCCCTGAACTGCCGATCATCCGCCGCGAGCCGCGGCTGGTGCAGGGTCGATGGATCCGGCTCGGATCAGACCTTGGTCGGATGCTGGCTGGGAGACCTCCGAGGCGATGACCAAGGTCTCGGCCGGTCGGACCCAAGTGCCGCAGCGCACGTCCCCCGCGGCCGAGAGGCTGGGGTTCAGACGAGACACAGCACGGCGGAGGAGTCATGATGGCCGAGATTCTCATCACCTGGGCAGGCGGGCCCGGACCGGTCGAGGACGTTGCGGACCTGGTCGCCGCCGAGCTGGTCGCCGCGGGCGACCGGGTCACCCTGGCCCCAGCTGACCGAGCCCGCGACGCCTGGCACTACGACGCCGTCATCGTCGGCTCCGATCTCCGTCATCATCACTGGGATCGGGACGCGGTCTGCTACCTCAGAGACCAGGCGCCCGATCTCGCCGAACGGCCCACGTTCCTGTTCACGACGGTGCCGTACGGGTCCGACTCGACGTCACCGCAGAACGTGCACCGGCTGGCCTTCGCCATCGGCACCGCTCTGCCCACGGTCTTCGGCTGGCAGGCCACGGACGCCTTGCGACGCACCGCGGTCACCCGCTGGGCGCACAGCATCACCACGGCTCTGAGCTCCCGCGTCGACGGCCCGCCCAGCGGGCACCGGGTCGCGGCGGATTCGGCACTGGTGCCATGACCGCGGCCACGATCTCGTCCACCGCCCGGCCGTCCGCGACCACGACGGGCCGGGGACCGTCAGGTCAGCCGGCCCCCGGAACTCGGGGACAAGCCGAGGCACCGGTCGAGCTGAGGGAGACCCACGGCGCGTGGGTGCTGCTGATCGGCGACCGCGCGGTGAAGTGGAGGAAGGCTCTCGATCTCGGCTTCGTCGACTGGAGAAGCGTCGGTCAGCGTGAGCAGGCGTGCCGCCAGGAGCTCCGCCTGAATCGGCACTTCGCCCCCGACGTCTATCGCGACGTGCTGGCGGTCAGCGACGGCTCGGGCGCCGTCTGCGAGTGGCTGGTGGTGATGGCCCGGATGCCCGCGAAGCAACGACTGTCGACCATGATCGGCGATGGACGTCCCGTCGACGACGCGCTCCGCGCTGTGGCGCACATCCTGGCCACGCACCACGCGACGGCGCGGCGTTCCGAGCGGATAGCTGCGAACGGCGATCCGGTCGCGCTGCTCGCCCGGTGGACGTCCAACCTCGCGGCCCTGCGGCAGCATGCGGTGATCGACGCGGCGACCCTGGCCGACATCACCGATCTGTCCGCCTCCTACATCGCCGGCCGCCGGCCCCTGCTGCTCCAGCGCATCGCCGACGGCCACATCCGTGACGGGCACGGCGACCTCCTCGCCGAAGACATCTTCTGCCTCACCGACGGTCCCCGCGTCCTCGACTGCCTCGAGTTCGACGACGACCTCCGAGCGGTCGACGGCGTCGACGACGCCGCCGTCCTGGCGATGGACCTGGAACGTCTGGGTGCCCCCGAGCTGGCCCGCGAGTTCGTGAACCGCTTCGTCGAGTTCGCCGGCGATCCCTGTCCACCCAGTCTGATCCACCACTACATCGCCTACCGGGCGGTCATGCGCGCCAAGATCGCGGCCATCCGCGCCCAGCAAGGTGACGGCTGCGCCGCCGATCAGGCGCGACTGCTGGCGTCCATCGGGCTGCGTCACCTCCGGCTCGGACGCCCGACCCTGGTCCTGGTGGGAGGGCCGCCCGGCACGGGGAAGTCCACCGTCGCCGCTGCGCTCGCCGATGACCTGGAGTACGTCGTGATCCGCTCCGACCGGATCCGCAAGGAGATCGCCGGCCTGGATCCGAACCACCACGGCGCGGCACCGCCGGAGCTGTACTCGGCCGCCCTGACGGAACGGACGTACCGGGTCATGCTCGCCCGGGCGGGTCAGCTGCTGCAGCGCGGCGAGTCCGTGCTCCTCGACGCCACCTGGCGGTCGGCGCAGGACCGCGCCCGCGCTCGTGACCTCGCCGCTCAGACCAGCTCCGCGCTCAGCGAGCTCCGGTGCAGCGCGCCGCAAGCGGTCGCCGACACCCGGATCGAGGAACGCCACGTGACCACCGACGACGCCTCCGACGCGACGGTGGCCGTGGCCCACCGGCTCGCCGCCAGGTTCGAGGCCTGGCCCGAGGCCGTCGTGCTCGACACCACCGGGGAGCGGCCGGACATCTTCGCGTCGGCCTCGGCCGCCGTGAGGGCGATCCGGTGACCACTGGCCGGCGAGACGGGACCTTCGCCCCTGAGGGGCGCTCCCGGCGCGAGAACAGACTGACCACGAGACCACCAGCAGATTCGATGAGGAGTCGGCCATGACCAGCAGCATCCAGGAACGAGGTGCCGTCCTCCGGTCGGCCGCCCAGCGCGCCGCCCTCGCACCGTCCATCCACAACACCCAGCCGTGGCGTTTCCGGATCCGGGGCGACGTGCTGGAGATGCTGGTCGATCCCGACCGGCAGCTCGAGGTCATCGACCCGGGAAGCCGCCAGCTCACGATCAGCTGCGGATGCGCCTTGTTCAACGCCCGTGTCGGGGTAGCCGCACAACGCTACTCGGCGACGGTCGAACGGTTCCCCGACCCGGCTGACCCGGAGCTGTTCGCCCGCCTCACCCTTGGCGGGCCAGAGGCACCGTGGACGCCGCTGGTGCGGTTGGACGGGGCCATCGAACGCCGCCGCAGCAACCGTCGAGAGTTCTTCGAGCACCGGGTGTCGGAGGAGGTTCTCTGGGAGCTGACCGCGGCCGCCGCTGCCGAGGACGCTGTCGTGGTCACCACCGAAGTACCGGCTCGGCGTCGGATCCTCGCTGAGCTGATCCGGGAGTCGGACGCGATCGAGAGCGCCGACCCCGAGTACCGGGCCGAGCTCCAGCGGTGGACGACGACGATGAGCACCCGCCCCGACGGCGTGAGTGCCCGGTCCTTCCCCCAGCACATCACCGGCGACGCGGACGTACGGTTGCGAGACTTCGCCGACCCGGGCACGGGATCGGGGCAGATGCCCCCGGTGACTGAGTCCGGGCTCGACCAGTGCCTGCTGGTGCTCGGCACCGCCACCGACGACAGGTTCGCGTGGCTTCGCGCCGGAGAGGCACTGCAACGCCTCTGGCTGGAGGCCACCCGGCTCGATCATGTCGCCAGCATCATCTCCCAGCCGGTGGAGGTGCGGCAGACCCGGAGGAGCCTGCGCGACGAGCTGGAGCTGACCATCTGGCCCCAGATCGTGCTGCGGGTCGGTCAGGCCGCACCGAACGTGGCGACCCGTCGCCGCGACCTCGGCGACGTGCTGGACGAAGCGGCACCCGAGCCGACTCGGTGACCCGCCGGCGTTCCACACCCGACGTTCACCACACACCAACCTCGGCCGAGCCGCTGCGCTCTGACCGGACCAAGGAGCGATGATCATGACCAGCACGACGTGGGTGCGTCGATTCGACCAGCTGACTGACGTCGAACGGGCCACCGCCGGCGGCTGGGACGCCGTCCGCGGACTGTTGGGAGGTAAGGGCGCGAACCTCGCGGAGATGACCAGGCTGGGTATCCCGGTACCGCCAGGTTTCACCATCACGACCCAGGCCTGTCTGCACTATCTGAACAACGACCACGGTCTCCCGGTCGACCTGTGGGACCAGGTCGTCGCAGCGTTGCGGTCGGTCGAGGCTGCCACCGGGAAGCGATTCGGTGATCCCACTCGACCGCTGCTGGTGTCCTGCCGGTCCGGGGCGAAGTTCTCCATGCCGGGCATGATGGACACCGTTCTCAACATCGGTCTGAATGACGACACCGCCCAGGGACTCGTCACCCTCAGCCACGACGAGCACTTCGTGTTCGACTCCTACCGTCGATTGATCCAGATGTTCGGGACCGTCGTGCTGGGACTGCGTGACGAGCTGTTCGAGAGCGTGCTGCACCGTGGCCCGCGCCTCGCGGGGGGTCGCGAGTGATGCCGAGCTGACCGCCGCCGATCTACGCGACGTGGTCCGGCAGTTCCGCGACATCGCCCCGCAGTTCCCCGTCGACCCGTACGAACAGCTGCGGATGGCCATCGAGGCGGTGTTCTCGTCCTGGAACGGACGCAGAGCCGTCGACTACCGGACTGCGGCGCACATCCCGCACGACCTGGGCACGGCCGTGAACATCCAGGCGATGGTGTTCGGCAACCTGGGGGAGCGGTCCGCCACCGGGGTCGCGATGACCCGTAGCGGCGCCACCGGCGAACCCGGGTTGGAAGGCGACTTCCTGATCAACGCGCAGGGTGAGGACGTGGTCTCCGGAACGCGGGCCACCCGGCCGATCCAGGACCTGGGCGCTCTCCTACCGGAGGCCTACGCGCAGCTGCGGGAGACCGCGGCCAAGCTCGAGTACCGGTACCGCGACATGCAGGACATCGAGTTCACCGTCGAGCAGGGGCGGCTGTGGTTGCTGCAGACGCGCGACGGCAAGCGCACCGCCGCGGCCGCGGTACGGATCGCGGTGGACCTGGCGAGCGAGCAGGTGATCAGCCGCGCCGATGCGGTGCGCCGGGTGACGCCGGACCAGATCGACTTCTTCCTGCACCCGCAGCTGTCCGTGGACGCCCGCCGGACGGCCGAGGACAGCGGACTGCTGCTGGCCACCGGGCTGAACGTGTCACCCGGTGCGGCGGTGGGGACTGCGGTGTTCGATCCCGACACCGCACAGCGGCTCGCCGCCGACGGCCGGGCTGTGATCCTGCTGCGGCCCGAGACGAAGCCCGATGACGTGCACGGGATGCTCGCCGCCCAGGGCATCGTGACCACCCGCGGCGGCCGCACCAGCCATGCCGCCCTGGTGGCGCGCCAGTTCGGCAAGCCCGCCGTGGTCGGGGCGGCATCGCTGGAGATCGACCCGGTCCTGCGCCGCGCCACCGTCGGTGATCAGGTGGTGGAGGAGGGTGACTGGCTGTCCCTCGACGGCGGCACCGGCCAGCATCTACCGTGGCCGGCTCGAGACGTTCGTGCCCGATCTCACCGACGCCTGGTTGGCGCGGCTGCTGTCGTGGGCCGATGAGTTCCGGCGACTCGGGGTCCGGGCCAACGCCGACAACCCGGCCGACGCGGAGCGGGCCCGCAACAACGGTGCCGAAGGCATCGGGCTCTGCCGCACCGAGCACATGTTCTTCGCTCCCGACCGGCTTCCCCTGATGCAGAAGATGATCATGAGTGGCAGCGCCCTGGAGAGGCGGGAGGCGCTGGCCCTGCTCGAGCCGTTGCAGCGGTCCGACTTCGTCGGACTGTTCCAGGCGATGAGCGGTCTCCCGGTGATCATCCGCCTGGTCGACCCGCCGCTGCACGAGTTCCTGCCGACGTCGGAGGAGCTGTCGCGGCGCATCACCGACGCGAAGATCAGGTTGTCCGCGGCCGGGTCGCTCGACGAGATCGACGCCCTCCTCGGTCAGCTCCGCGGCGACGAGGACCTGCTGAAGCGCGTGCAGGCCCTGCGCGAGTCGAACCCGATGCTCGGGCTTCGTGGAGTGCGGCTGGGACTGCGCTACCCCGAGATCCTGCAGATGCAGGTGCGGGCCATCATCCACGCCGCCTGCGACGCCTTCGAAGCAGGTGTCCACCCTCAACCCGAGATCATGGTGCCCCTCACCACCGATGTCGGTGAGCTGATCGAGGTGCGGCGCCTGATCGCGGCCGAGGCCGCCGTGGTGTTTCACGAGCGCCACACCACCGTCCCCTTCCGGGTCGGCACCATGGTCGAGACCCCGCGGGCCGCCCTGACCGCCGAACGGTTGGCCGAGCACGCCGACTTCTTCTCGATCGGCTCCAACGACCTGACCCAGACCACGTACGGCCTGAGTCGTGACGATGCCGAGACGAGCTTCCTGGTCGACTACCTCCGGAGCGGGATCTACGACCACGACCCGTTCACCTCCATCGATCCCGACGGGGTGGGCGTCCTCATCGACCTGGCTGTCGACGCAGCCCGTACCGCGGGGTCGGGCTTCGAGATCGGGGTCTGCGGCGAGCACGGTGGAGACCCGACGTCGATCACCTGGTGCCACCAGCACGGACTGACCTACGTCAGCTGCTCACCCCCACGGGTGCCGGTTGCCCGGCTGGCGGCCGCCCAGGCCGCCCTGGCCGATGAGCAGCACGACGGCCACCGACCCGTCCCCACGAGTGACCGCCCGGCGCGCCACACCGTCTCCCTGGCCGGGCCGTGAACAGACGCTGACAGCACCACGACGGGCCGCCGGAACCCCACGCACGTCCGGATCCATCCCGGTGCGGGTCGACGTGACAGCATCGCGGGATGACGTCGTCTGGACCTGCCCGTGTCGTGTTCGCCGGCGAGAATCCCCTCATCACGCTGTACTCGCCGACGACGGGAGCCACCGTGGCGGTGGCCAGCCTGTGGCGGGCCAGGCACACCGAACGGGGGACCGGAACGTCCCTGGTGATCTGGGCCGACCCGGTGGCGACCGGGTTGGACCGCATGGCTCCCGCCGGCATCTTCACCGACAACCTTCCCCTCGCCACCTGGTTGTGGGACACCTTCAACCGCAGGTGGGAGCCGCTGCTGGGACACGGGATCGAGGACGCCGCACCGCAACCGGCTCAGTTCGTCGAGGTGGCCGCCGCGCAGGAGCATCGGGTGACCTGCCGCGCCGGTGATCTCACCGTGGACCTGGTGTGGCGGCAACCGCAGCCAAGCCGGTGGACTGAGACGTTCCCGTACGAGTACCGCACGACCGCGGTGATCGTGCCCTGTCTCGAGGCCGACATCGTCGTCGACGGCGTCGTCGCGGCCGGCGAGGTCCGCCCGCATGCCGACGAGTTCGTCAGCTCGGCGGTGCTGGCGTTCTGCGAGACGTGGGTGCTTCCCTGAGCTCGTGGCTCGGCCGCGCCAGGTGCGCAGCACGAAGGTCCGACATCGACGCGACCATGGTCGCTGGTGCCCCGTGCAGGGGAGTGTCAGCCTCGACTGAGGAACGGTCGAGGTGAACACCGTGGAAGCATCAGCGACACCATCAGTCGGGGCTCAGTGGCGAGGTCTGATCATGGTCGGCGCCATCGCCGCGCTGACGGTCGTGGTCCTGATCCCCCTGCAGGCAGCGGTGTTCCTCCTGAGGCCGCCGCCGAGCACGGTCGAGGACTTCTTCGCCCTGTTCCAGACGAAACCGCTACTCGGATTGGTCGACCTCGATCTCCTGCTGACCTTGGACTACCTGGTCATGGTGCCGTTCTACCTGGCCCTGACTGTGGTCGTCTCCCGGGTGGCGCCGGCCTGGGGCTCGCTGGCCCTGATCGCCGGCTTGTTCAGCGTCATCCTCTTCATCGTCTCCCGAGAGGCCACGTTCTCGATGTGGATGCTCAGCAACCAGTACGTCGCAGCGAGGTCCGCGACCGACAGGGCCGAGCTGCTGGCCACAGGGAGGACGCTGCTGACGTTCTACGACGGTGGCACGTTCTCGACGAGCTACATCCTCGGAGCCATCAGCACGCTGCTCTTCTCGATCGCGATGGTCCGGCACCACGTCTTCGGCCGGCTCCCCGGTCTGGTCGGTGTCGTGACGGGGCTGACCATGCTGATCCCCGCCAACGCCGGCCCCGTGGGACTGGCGCTCGCCCTGGTGTCGCTGATTCCCACGACGGCATGGCTGATCCTGCTCAGCCGGCACCTGGTTCGGGTAGCCAGGGAGAAGCCGGTTGATCATGTCGGGGTGCCGGTTGGCTCGCCGGTGCGGTGATCCCGGCGAGGTCATCCGAGGCCGTGCGCAGCAGGAGCTCTGACAGTCGCTTCAACGCTCGCGAGACCGCGACCTCGTCGCCGATCTCGGGCACATCCGGATCGCCCGCGCGACGGCGTGCGCGCCCACGACTCCTGACAGGGGTCGAAGCATCGCCGTGCAGCACCGCCTGCGCACTGGTCGAGTCCTCACCCTCGTACAGGTAGACGTCGATCCGCCACGTCTTCGTGCGAACTGTGGTTTGCTGGGTCGCGGCGTCGGGGTGGACGACGTGGTGGACATGCGCGTCCGGGCCGGGGAAGAACAGGGTCACGTCGCCGTCGTCGGTCCAGCGGATCCGGTACGGGGGACCGCCGTCGGCACCCGTGGCGACGATCTCGCCGTCCCGAACCGGCCCGTGGACGCGAGCCGGGGCCACCACCATCCGGTCACCTGGTGCTGCTCGCATCGCTTCGCTCCTCGTCGGCCGTGGTCGGAACCTCGTCAGAGTCACCCCAGCACCAGGGGGCGCGAAGAGGTAGGGACCTTGGGTCCGCCATCAGCCGTCGGTCGGCCATCCGGTCCGGTCGCGCGCGATCAGGCGACTGACGCCTGGATACCGTCGGAGCACGCGCGCTTCACGATGATCTGCTGCGGCCGCGCCCGTCGGTCAAACGGATTCGGCATCGAGCTCGCGCCGTCCGGCACTCCACGCCGACCACAGGCGCTGGTAGATGCCCGGGCGGGCGAGCAGCTGGTCGTGGGTGCCGCGCTCGACGATCTCTCCGTCCTCCATCACCAAGATGTTGTCGGCCTGGGAGGCCTGGTCGAGTCGGTGCGCCACCACCAGCGCCGACCGGCCGTGGGTCACCTCGTCGGCAGCGTCCTCCAGCGCTCCGGCCCCTGCCGAGCCCGCTTCGGCGGTGGCTTCGTCCATGACGACGACGGCCGGATCGAGGAGCAGGATCCGGGCCAGGGCCAGCTGCTGTGCGGCGACCGGTTCCAGCTGGAGACCGCGGGAGCCGACGACGGTGTCCAGACCGGCGTGCAGGTGATCGAACCAGGAGTGCGCGTGGACGCGCTCGAGCGCCGAGAGGAGCTCCGCGTCCGTGGCGTCGGGCTTGGCCAGCGTCATGTCCTGACGCAGGGTGCCGGAGAAGACGTGCACCTCCTGGCTCACCGTCGCGAGCCGGGCGATCCGCTCGGTGTCGGAGAGCTGGGACACCGGGTACCCGTCCACGAGCACCTCGCCCTTGTCGGGGACTCGCAGACCGGCGAGCAGTGCGGCCACCGTGGTCTTGCCGGCGCCCGAAGCTCCGACGATGGCAACGGTCTCGCCCGGGTCGATGGTGAGGTTCACGTTGCGCACGGCCCAGCCGCCGCCGTAGCTGAAGCTGACATCCCGCAGCTCGACGTGCCCCTGTGGCGCGTCCGCACCGCTGTCGGGTACCGGCACGGGCGGATCGGTGACCACGCCGACGATGCGGGCCAGTGAGGCGTACCCGGACTGGACGACGTCGAGCACCCGCATCAGCGTGTTCATCGGCCCCCGCAGCCGGATGATCATCAGCACCGCACCGGTCACCGCCCCGACCGTGAGGGCATCGGTGACCACGAGGTAGTACCCCACCGACAGGGCCATGGTGAGCATGAGGAACTCGATGCCGAGCATCCACGTGTTCAGCACGAGCATGGTGGTTCGAGCCGTGATCCCCTTGCGGACCACGCTCCACGAGGCGTTCTCGATCTCGGTGTGCATCCGGTCCTCCATCGAGAACGCCCGGACGGTCGCGCGGCCGCGGATGGCTTCCAGCACCCGGCGGGCGCGTTCGGCCATCGCGGCGCGCTCGGCGGCATAGCGCTCCGGGGCTCGGGCGAGGTACATGCGCGCAGCGACGTAGTACACCGGCGCGACCACGACCGGGATGAGCAGGAAGTACCAGTCCAGGGCCAGCAGCGCGATCACCGTGGCGACGATCGAGAACAGCGACGTCGACAGGGTGGGCAGCGTCTCGGTGACGGCGGCGGAGAGCTCTGCGACGTCGTCGGTGGACCGGCTGACCAGGTCACCGGTGCCGGCGTCCTCGACCTGGTGGGTGGGAAGTCCCAGGGCGGTGCCGACCATGTCCTGGCGCAGGTTGGCGATCACGCGCTCGGACAGCCGCGCCACCAGGTAGAAGCCTGCCGCGCTCATGGCCGCGCCGGCGACGGACAGGAGCAGCAGCTCGCTGCCGATCCGCCACATCGGTTTCGCGGCCCCGTTGCCCGAGACCAGGTCGACGATCTGACCCATCAGCTGGGGCACCAGGACGGTGGCGTACGAGCCCGCGCCCAACAGCACCACCGCCAGCAGGAACCACCACCTCGCCCGGGGGACGGTGCCCAGCTGGCGCGCCACTTCACGCCGGACCTGCCCCGCGGTGGCCAGCGGGAACCGCAGGGCCACGGGCGGTGTGGCCGCAGGGGGGCTGCTCGCGGACGTCTCAGTCATCAGGCGTGCTCTCCGGTCAGCTCGTCGGTGCGGGCAAGCAGGTCGGCCACGCTCAGGTGCTGGGTGGCCACGGCGTGCCACGTCGGAGCCTCGGTGAACACGAGCGTGATCCGGTCGGCCCGTCGGCGGGCCACCCGATCGGCGATGTTCTGCTCGGTCACCGAGTCGACGGCCGTGGTCGGATCCTGGAGAACCAGGACGTCGGGGTCGAACGCGATGGCGCGGGCCAACGACACGCGCTGGCGCTGACCGCCGGAGAGCATGCGTCCACCTTCCCCGACCCGCTTGTGGGAACCCTCGGGGATGTCGTCGCAGCAGGCGACCCGAAGGGCCTGCTCGGCGACGGCCACATCGGGATAGACGTTGTCCGCCACGGTTCCGTCGAACAGGTCGGCGGCGTGCGGGGCGACGATCACCCGGGTCCGGGAGAGTGACTCGAGCCGCGAGACCAGCTCGCGGTCGGCGCCGCGGACGACGGTGATCCCCGTGGGCAGCGCGTCGATGAAGCGGGCGGTCCGTGCCGTGTCGGCGTCCTCGCCGCGCTCGAAGCCGGCGCCGAGCACCTCGCGGATCCGCTGTCCGGACGACTCCGCCGACGCCCACCGCGACGCCAGGTTCCTGCCGAGCATCGTCATCGGGGTGATCAGGAACTGGGTCAGGCCCACGACCGTGATGAGCTGCCCGATCGTCACGACCCCGTGCAGGGCGAGCACACCGGCAGCGATGCCGAGACCGGAGACGAAGATCGCCCCGGTGGCATCGGTGACGCCGTTGAGACGTGCCTCGGCCGCGTTGGCCTGCACCGTCTTGTCGTACGCGGTCCCGGACTCTTCCTCGTAGCGCCCGCGGACGGTCATGATCGCGCCCAGTCCCTTGAGGATGCGCAGTCCCTGGACGACATCGGCGGCCGTGGCGGCGGCCTGGGCGACCGACTGCTGGCGGACGAGCGATCGACGTTGCAGGGGCCGGCCGACGCGCAGCGCGACGATGACCAACAACGGCCCGCCGACGACCGTCGCGAGGCTGAGCCAGGGGTTGATGGAGTACATCACGATGGCGCCGTAGGTGATCGACGCCGCCTCGGCGACCGGCATCACCGTCATCATCACGATGTCGCCCACCCGCTGGGTGTCGGCGGAGGCGATCAGCAGCAGACCCCGGGGGTTCGCTCCCGGCCGGCGAACCCCCGGGGATCCTGGATGCGGTCGGTGACCATGGTGCGCAGGTCGTGGCTGACCAGCTGCTGGCTGCGGACCAGCATGAAGCGTGCCACCCAGTTCACCCCGATGGCGAGCAGGTACAGACCCGCCAGCACCACGATCCAGAATCCCAGCCGCTGCAGCGACGACGTGACGATGGCCTCGTCCACCGCGTGGCCCACCACCACCGGGGTCAAGCCGTTGCACACGAAGGCGGCGGCCATCGCGATCGAGGCGACGAAGCTCCACGGACGCTGGGACAGGGCCACCTCGAGCGTCCATCGCCGGGCATCCACCGCCGGCAGCTTGGATCTCTGTCCACCCGGACCGGGCAACGCCGCGTAGTCGGCGACGCTCACCGGCACCGAGACCGTCCCACCACCGGTCATCAGCGGTCACCCCGGCTGGCACCGTGGAGGAGGTCGGCCAGTCGCCGCAGCGCAGGGGTGGCGGCGACCAGCGCCGTACGGTCGCTCTCGGCGAGGGCGGCCCAGGCGGCGGTCACGACCTCGACACGTCCACGCTGGAAGGCGTCCTGGACCTCGCGGGCCTGCTCGGTGATCGTCACGGTGATCGAGCGGCGGTCGACCTCGGACGGTTGCCGGACCAGGTAGCCCGCGGCGTCGAGGTCACGCAGCAGGTTGCTGACGGTCGGCCGGGCCAGGTCGAGTCGTTGGGCGAGCTCGGCGGGGGTCAGGGCGGGGGAGGCCCGAAGGGTGTGCAGGACGGCGACCTGGGCCTCCGGCAGCGCGGGCAGTCCCTCGGCCGCCCGGGTCGCCGAGACGGTGGCCCGCGACACCAGGCGAACGGTGTCGGCGAGGAGGACGGCGTCGGACCGCTCGGAGGCGTCGCTCGGCCCGACCGTGCGTGGAGGCCTGCTCACGGTGTCGAGTTTGATAGTTTTGCGACAAAACTACAAGTCCGGCCGGGGGCGCACCCGGCCGGATGCCGGCACGCTGACCGCGGTAACTTCGGATCATGCCCATCCTCACCGATACGTTTCCACTGTCCTCAGGCCATCGCATCCCCAAGGTCGGGTTCGGCACCTGGCAGATCCCGGAGGGCTCCGAGGCGTACGACGCGGTGACCGAGGCCCTGAGAGTGGGCTACCGCCACATCGACTCGGCTCTGGCCTACGGCAACGAGCGGAGTGTCGGCCGCGCCATCCGCGACTCCGGTGTGCCGCGCGAGGAGGTCTACATCACGACCAAGCTGCTGGCCGAGATCAAGGACGCCAAAGGTGCCCGAGAGGCGTTCGAGACGTCGGTGAGCAACCTCGATCTGGGCCCCATCGACCTCTGGCTGATCCATGCCCCGTGGCCGTGGCAGGACATGGGTTCAGACCACCGGGCGGGCAACATCGAGGTCTGGAAGGTCTTCGAGGAGATGCACGCGGCCGAGCGGGTGCGCTCGATCGGCGTGTCCAACTTCGACGTCGACGATCTCGAGTCACTGGCCTCCGGCACCGAGGTGACGCCGCACGCGAACCAGGTCCGTTGGTTCATCGGCAACACGCAGCCGGAGACGACTGCCTACTGCCACGAGCACGACATCCTCGTCGAGGGCTACTCCCCGCTGGCCACCGGCAAGCTGCTCGACGACGACCGGCTCTCCGGCATCGCCGAGAAGTACGGCAAGAGCGTGGCTCAGGTATCGATCCGCTACCTGCTGGAGAAGGACGTGCTGCCGCTGCCGAAGTCGGTGACCCCGGCACGGATCGCGGCCAACGCGCAGCTCGACTTCGCCTTGGACGCCGACGACGTGGCGGCCCTCGATCAGCTTTCCAACTCGGTCGACTGACCAGCAGTCGCGCGTCCCGAGATCAACGGAGCGGTGCAGCAGAGGAATCCACGTCGTCAGCGCTTGCGTCAGTCGGCCAGTGCTGCCAGCGAACGGCGAGCCGCGGCGACCTGGCGAAGCTTGAGCAGCACGCGCTCAAGGGCTTCGGACTCGGTGTCGAACGTTCCCCGCGTGGACTCGATCACCGCACCACGTTCGTCGACGAGATGCACCGTCCAGCTATCGCCGTCGCGATCGAGGACGACCGCGTCGCTGTGGAGGCGTCCGACACCGTCGAGAACGGGCGTATCCAGTCCTTCGGCACGCACCATCCGCATGAGCTCGCCGGCGTCCATCAACAGACCTCCTCGATCAGCCCACCTTATCGAGGACGGTCGCCGCTCTCACGGGGCGGAGCTGCAGGGTCGGTCGCGCACCGGCGGGCGATCGGCGCAACCGCGATCTGGTCTGGCCGGATAGACCGGTCTGACCAGTTGTGGCATTCTGGGGCTCATGGCGCACGCGATGATTCCTCCGCTGACCCTCCGATCGGAGTTCAGTGACCTCGAGCTGACCTTGGATCCGGCCAC
Organism: uncultured Actinomycetota bacterium; assembly: GCA_963759915.1. Classification (GTDB taxonomy): domain Bacteria; phylum Actinomycetota; class Actinomycetes; order Propionibacteriales; family Propionibacteriaceae; genus Microlunatus. The sequence continues at coordinate 237,552 of CAVXBJ010000067.1, forward strand.
CGGTCTTCCCGTCGAGCTGCGCCGAAGCGGTTCTCCGGATCCGGCCGTACCGATGGTCGTCGGGCTGCGACTGGTGACGGGCGGGGCAGAGGAGATCCATCCGCTGGGTGGCCTGAGGTACCGCGAGTGCGTGGAGCTGGCCGACATCCGGCAGATCGCCGGACCGGTCAGCACGCTCGGTCCGGACGGGAGGAGCTTCACCGTGGAGGCCACAGCGGACGACTGGGGAGTTCGTCTGACGTACCGGTTCACCGCGCGGCATCCCCGGCTGTCGATGACGGTGGAGGTGGAGCCGCCGCAGTTCTGGGGTCCGGGTGCTGCGAAACCTGCACGTGACCACGTCCGTGACCACCGGAGATCCCGGAGGATGGCGGCTGCACGCGCCCGGGAACCGGGTTCGACCCGGGCTGGGGCTGTCGGAGCTCACGACCCCGGTGATGGTCTCGCCGGTCGCCGGCTTGAAGGGCTCCGCCGGACTGGTGGGACTGGAGGACCGATCCGCCGGTCAGACCCTGGTCTGGTGGCCTTTCTCGCGTGCCGAGATCGGTGACGAGTGCGTCCGCCCGGGCCCGGAGGGAATCGCGCTGGATTGGCAGACCGACCTGGCCGGGGAACCCGAGCCGGGTGGTGCCCTGCGGTCGGGTCGGCTCCATCTGGATCTCGTTCCGGGTCCGTGGGGCGCCATCGAGGCGGACGCGCAGCAGTGGCTGGCTGAGGCGGGGATCCGACGCCCGCAGGGAGCGCCGGACTGGGTGCCACGGGCGCGGATCTTCGAGGTGCAGATCGGAGAGTCGGTGTTCGCCGGTGGCTGGAGCTACGCTCCGTACCCGCGCGCTGCCGACCTCCTCGCGGACCTGGACCGGATCGCGGGCCTGGGGTTCACCACGCTGCAGGTGATGCCGCGGCACCCGTTCCCCAGCTACAACGTGATCGACTACGACGACGTCACCCTCAGCTGGGGAGACGAAGACGTGCTCCGGGAGATCGTCCGGCGCTGCCACGCCCGCGGCATGCGGGTCATCTTCGACATCCTGCTGCACGGGGTCGTGGACCAGGAAGCCGTCACCCGTGCCGCAGACGGCGTCCGCAACGGCCCGTACGCCCTCCGTCTCGACGAGTCGACGCCGCCGCTCTGGCAGGACGACGGTGATTCCTACCATGTCGCCTACAGCCGACACATCATCGACTTCGAGCCGCACTGGAAAGCGGGATCACCGATCCGTCACCCACTGGCCGATCAGCATCCCGAGTGGTTCTGCAGGGACTCGGCCGGGGACATCGTCGGTGTCTACACGAAGGCGTTCGACAACGCACATCCCGGGCTGGCAGGCGTTCTTCATCGAGGCGGCGGTCGCCCTCGTTCGACGGCTCGACATCGACGGTTACCGGTTCGACGCTCCGACCTACAACTACTTCATGAACTGGTCGCCGCGGACGCGCACGCAGGGCCGGCGTCTCGATGCTCGGCAGCCTCGAGCTGTTCGTGGATCTCAGAAGAGCCCTCAAGCAGGTGAAGCCGGACGTGATGCTCTACACCGAACCCTCCGGGCTGCTTCTCCGGGAGTCGATGGACGTCAACTACAACTACGACGAGCAGTGGCTCTTCGGAGCCCTCTTCGGTCCCGACGATCCCGGCAGCCAGGAGGTGCGGTCAGCCCCGGAGCTGGCCGAGTGGTTGCGACAACGAGACACGTGGCTACCGGCCGGCGCGATCACCGCGCACCACATCGACAGCCACGACACCTTCTGGTGGCCGTTGCCGGGCGGGAAGTGGTTCCGGGAGCAGTTCGGCATCGCCGCCACCCGTGCGCTGACCGCGGTTTTCGCCCTCAGCGGTGGTCCTTTCATGATGTTCGTCGGTGGCGAGGAGGGCATCGAGGATGATCTGGTCACGATCGCGCGGTTGCGCGATGAGCATCCTGAGCTCGTCGTCGGCCGGACAGTGGGGGGCGCGGTCGAGGTCAGCTCGGATCGGGTGTACGCGGTGGTGCGCCAGGGCTCTGCCGGGCGGTGCCTGGTGCTGGTCAATCTCGGTGACCAGGTCGTGCAGACCACGGTCACACTGTCCGATCCGGCTCAGTGCGTGGCACCGCGCGACCTGTGGAGCGGCGACCGTGTGGAGCTGACCAGCAGCGATGGCGCCGTGCCCAGCAGTATCAGGTTCGAACCGTTCCAGATCCGGGTTCTGGACCTGACGTCCGGCGGCGTGGAATGACCGCCTCGGCCTCGGAGCTGTGGACCCGCGAGACGCTGTCGTCCCATTTGGAAGCGGAGCTGATCCTCCAGCCGGGCAGCATCGGCACGTTCCTCCCCTCTGAGCGCACCCTCTGCGAGCAGTACGCGGTATCCCGGCCGTTCCTGCGCGAGGTGTTGAGCGGGCTCGCCCAACGCGGGCTCCTGGAGATCCTGCCTGGCCGGGGCACTCGGGTCCGAGGCGTGACCTCCCACGACGTGGCGCGGATGGTCCGCGGCTCCCTCTCGGCCCGCGACGCGACCCCACGACAGATGATCGAGGCGCGGGCCACCCTCGAGGTGCAGTGCGTCACCCTGGCCGCCGAGCGAGCCAGCCGTGATGACCTGAGCGCGATCCGGGCAGCGCTGGCCCAGTTCGACCGGGCCGTCGACATCGCCGGCGAGGCCAAGGCCGACATCGCGTTTCACGCGCTGATCGCCCGGGCCGCCGGTAACCCGGTGCTGGAGCTGATGTTCGGGGCGGTAGCTCCGCTGGTGTTCGAGATCATGCTCCGCTCGCTGCGTGACCCCGAGACCCGGCGAGGCGGAGTTCCGCTGCATCAGCGGATCGCCGACGCGATCAGCGACCGAGATCCGGTGACAGCGGCGGCCCTCATGACCGAGCACCTGCACTTGGCGGAGAGCACCTACGGACCCGATCTCGACCGCAGTCTGGAGGACCTGTCCGCCGAGGGCGTCGGTCAGGAGCTCGGTGGTCAGTCAGCCGTGGCTGACCTGGTGAGGAACGCCCTCGCCACCGTCGGTCTGAACGAGGCCCGCCGATGAGGATCGACGCGATCGAGACGATCCAGCACGCCGCCTTCCCCAACCTCCTGCACGTCCAGGTGCGGACTGATGATGGGCTGACGGGCACCGGTGAGACGTTCTACGGCGCCGACGCGGTGGCCGCCCACATCCACGAGGTCGCTGCACCCCTGCTGCTCGGACAGGATCCGCTCCGCGGGAACGCCCACCAGGCCACGCTGGCCGGCTACGTCGGCTATCTCGGATCGGGTGCCGAGACACGAGCTCGGTCAGCCCTCGACCTCGCCCTGTGGGACATCCGCGGGCAGACCGCGGGACTGCCCGTCCACGACCTGATCGGAGGTCGGACCCGCGAGTCGGTGCCGGTCTACAACACCTGCGCCGGCAGCCAGTACGTCCGCTCCGGGGGGCAGTCGACCCGATCCTGGGGTCTCGAACGTGGAGACGGCGCGCTGGAGGACCTGCAGCGCTTCCTCACCGACGCGGGCGGACTGGCCGAAGAGCTGCTCGCCGAAGGAATCCGCGGCATGAAGATCTGGCCCTTCGACCCGTACGCCGAGAACAGCCGCGGCACGATGATCACCAACGCGGACCTCGCGGCGGCCCTGCGACCGGTGCGGGCGATCCGGGAGGCGGTGGGTCAGGACATGATGCTCATGATCGAGCTGCACGGGCTGTGGACGGTGCCGGCCGCGAGAACGATCATCGGCGCGCTGGCGGAGTACGAGCCGTACTGGGTGGAGGATCCCGTGCGCGCCGACGTGGTGGGTGGGCTCGCCGCCGCCGGGGAAGCCGCCAGGGCGGCGGGGACGATGGTGGCAGCAGGGGAGACCGTGTCCGGGTTGGGTCAGTTCCTGCCCCTGATCAACGGAACCCCGGGCGGCGGTCCGGTCGACGTCGTGACCATCGACCTCACCTGGTGCGGCGGGCTGTCCGAGGCGCTCCCCGTGGCAGCGTTGACCGGGGCCTGCGGTCGGTTGCTGGCTCCGCACGACTGCACCGGGCCGATCGCCTTGGCCGCTGCCGTCCAGCTCTCTGTGGCGGCACCGACCACCGTTCTCCAGGAGACGGTGAGGGCGGCCTTGCGGGGCTGGTACGCCGACGTCGTCACCCAGGTCCCTCCGGTCGTCGACGGCTCGGTCTCGGTCTGTCCAGGCACAGGTTGGGGAACTGCCCTGCAACCCGAGTACGTCGGCTCGGCGACCGTGAGGAGGTCGCGGTGACGGAGCTGTCCGCGGCGGATGATCCGGTGCGAGGACTGGCTGACGGACGGATCGTCCTGATCACCGGAGGGCTCGGTGCGCTCGGCCGACCCGCGACCAGGAGACTGCTGCGGGCCGGCGCGAAGGTCGTCGTCGCCGATCGCGCCGAGGAACCGCCCGACGATCCCGGTCACGACATCGGCTACGTCGGTGCCGATGTGACCGATCCCGAGGCAGTCGTGGCGCTCGTCGATCGAGCGTGGGACTTCTATGGGACTCTGACCGACGTGGTCTTGCTCGCGGGACGGGTGCACAGCGCTCCGGTCCTGGAACAGACGCCCGACGACGTGGACGCGGTCTTCCGGCTCAATCTCCTCGGGTCGATGCTGGTCGCGCAGGAGGTGTCCCGTCGTTGGCGATCCGAGGCCAGGCCAGGTCAACTCGTCTTCGTGAGCTCGTGGGTCCAGGACGTGCCGTGGCCGGGCGTCGGACCCTACGCCGCGTCGAAAGCAGCCCTGCGCTCACTGGCTCGTTCCTTCGCCCGAGAGCTCGCGCCGGTGGGCATCCGAGCCAACGTGCTGGCACCGGGAATCGTGGCGGCCGGCATGGCCGAACACCAGTGGACCCACGAACCGGACTTCCGTCGCCGGGCCCGCCGGGCGGTGCCGCTGGGTCGCCTGCAGCCCCCTGAGTCGGTCGCTGACGCCCTGGTGTTCCTCTGCTCGCCGATGTCGACGTACATGACCGGTGCCACGCTCCTGGTCGACGGTGGGGCCAGCTTGTATCCCCTCGATCCCGAGGAGATCGAGCTGTCGGACTGACGTGTGAATGGGGGAGTGAGGCGATAGCCCTCCGACGGCGACCGCGATACCTGCCGCGGCACGTCGTGACGGGAGATGTCACGCCTTCTGGGTGACACCACTACTCGTCACCCCGAGGAGGGACCCTGATGCCTAGTGCATCCCGCTCGACCACGCCTGTCGCGATCGACCTCGACATCGTCGAGGGCCGCTACGCGGCACTCGGTGACTACACGGTCTCGTTCGAGACGTTCAAGCAGGACCTCGACGTCGCACCGTACTTCCGGGGGCTGCCCGACGACGCCTGCACCTGTCCGCACGTTGGCTACGTGACGGCGGGTCAGATCACGTTCCGGTGGTCTGATCATGAAGAGACCTACGTCGAGGGTGACGCCTACGTGGCGCCGCCCGGGCACCGGCCGGTGATCGCCGCCGGCACAGCCTTGGTGGAGTTCAGCAAGACCACCGAGCTCGAGCCGGTGATGGCCACCATCGAGCGCAACATCGACGCGACCGCGAGGGCCGAAGCATGACCGCCCTGACGGTCGTTCCTGTCCTCGAGGGCATGCTCTCCGACCTGGCGCACCGGTTCGTCAGCTGGCTGGAGACCGGCGCACGTCCCACGGGAATGTTCGCCGATGACGTGTTCGCCGATCTGTCGTTGCCGCAGTGGCGGGTGCAGGCGGAGGGGCCCGATGCCACCTTCCACCTGCGTGAGGACAGCCACCCGTTTTCGGGGACGGTGCGGGTGGAGGCGCTGGACGCCACCTCGCGCGGCTTCCTGCTCCAGTTCGAGGAGCGGTGGGTGGCTGCAGGCCAGGACTGGTACTGCCGCGAGCAGGTCCACGCCGCGGTGAGCAATGGACGGATCAGCGAGTTGGTCGTCTACTGCACCGGCGACTGGGACGAGGCGCGTCAGCACGAGCATCGGAGGGCGGTGCACCTCGTCCGCCCTTGAGCCGTCCCGGAGCCGTGTCGGTCGTCCTATCCTGTCGAGGGTGGCGACGGACGCGGCTTCGGCGGTGGAGCTGGTCACGCGGGCCGAGGCGGCCTGGGCGGGCGGCGACGGCGGGACCGCGATGGCCCTCTTCGTCCGGGCGGTCGACCGGGCCGAGATCGAGGGCGACTCTCAGACGCGGGTGGCAGCTGTGCTCGGCCTTGCGCGCGGGCAGCAGTACAACCTCGTCCCCGGGATGCTGCCGGTCCGCTTGCATGCCGTCTACGACGGCAGCACCATCCCGGCTGAGCGTGCCCGCCTTGCCGCTGCACTGGCGCGCTGCTGGGCCTATGCGAACCAGTCGCGCAGAGCGAGGCCGTTCGCTCTCGAGGCCCTGCATCTGGCCGACCAGCTCGACAGCCCGGTCCTGCTGGCCGACGCTCTCGACGCGGCGCTGGCCTCACACTGGGGCCCGGACGACCTCGTCCGTCGCCGCGACTGGGCGGTCAGACTCGACGACGCCGTCGCCTACCTGCCCGATGTGGACGCGCGGCTGCAGGCGCAGCTGTGGGGCCTCACCGTGGCTTGGGAGGTGCTCGACCTGCCGCGGATGCACCGGAGCATGCGAGCCATCGAGGAGCTGGCAGAGGAGTCCCCGCGGGCCCGGTTCTTCGCGTCCAGCCGACGGCTGGCGCTCGAACTGCTTCGCAACCACACCACGGCGGCTCCGATGCTGGTCTCCCAGGCCGAACAAGCCTCGACGTGCGCGGTGATTCCCGACGCCGACGCGGTCCTGCACGGTATGCGCGGCTACACCGCGTTGCTGTCCGGAGACGCCGCGGGCTGCGCTGCCAGCGCACCGGCCTTCGAGGCGTACGCGATCGAGACCGGGGTGCCGGCGGTCCGGGCGGAGGCGGCGGTCATCTGGCTGGGGGCCGGGCGGCTCGACAAGGTCGCTGACATGATCGGTGCCTTCTCCGGCGAGGTCCTCGCCGGGCTGCCGCGGGACAGCGATTGGCTCCTCACCCTCCAATGCGTGCTGGAGGGGGCGGTGGCCGTCGGTGATCGCGACGTGGCGAGCGCGGTCGTCGCCTTGCTGGCGCCGTACGCTGGCCGTTCCGTGGTCAACGCCGGCGCCGTCATGTGGCACGGCGTCACAGACGACACCCTCGCCCGCGCGTTCGCCCTGCTCGGAGACTTCGACGCCTCGGCACGGCACCGCTCATCCGCCCTCGCCACCTACGAGCGGATCGGTGCGCTCTGGTGGAGCAAACGACTGCGAGCCCATCTTCCGGACGAAGGAGTCCAACGGTCAGATCACTCCATCGTGCACCTTCATCCGCAGCCGGGGGGACTGTGGCTCGTGGGACGCGAAGGCGCAACATTCGTGCTGCCGGCGATGCGGGGCCTCCACCACCTCCACGTGCTCCTGGCAAGCCCAGACACCGACGTGCCAGCGCGCGCCCTCATGGGCTCCGAAGTCGTCGTCCAGGGTGGGCTGGAGCTGATCGACGACGAGGGACGACGAGTGCTCAGCGACCGCATCACCGCACTCGACGCCGAGCTGGAGTTTGCCGATCGGGCCGATCTCCGCGACGAACGCGCTGCGATCGCCGCGTACCTGTCTGCCGCGACTGGACGGGCTGGCCGCAACCGACACACAGGTTCGAACGACGAACGTGCACGAGTCGCGGTTCGCAAGGCCATCGTTGCGGCCCTGGCACGGATCGCGGAAGCAGACGCCTGGCTTGGCCGACACCTTCGCAGCCAGATCCGGACCGGTCTGGAGTGCCGCTACGAGTCTGACTCCGAGCACCGCGTCGAATGGATACTCCAAGCCACCTCAGTCCGGCCTCGCGTTGAGGGCTGAGTGGCCAGGCAGGGAAGTCAGTCCCGGTTGGACCGTCTCGCATGATGCCGCGTCCGGGGGCGACGACCGGTGGAGGAAAGGTCCTCGATCACGCGGATCGCCTGGTCGAGTCCGGCCTCGGAGCGGATGGCCTGGCTGAGAGCTTCGGCCTGCGACCGGTAGCTCTCGTCGGTGAGGAGCTGGTCGAGGTGCGCCACGAGTCTGGTGGTGGTGATTCGGCGGCTCGGCAGTGGTCGAGGGCCGGCGCCGAGGGCGTGGATGCGTTCGGCCCAGAATCCCTGGTCGCCGAGAACCGGGCAGATCAGGGTCGGGCGTCCGGCGCGCAGACCCGCGGCGGTGGTGCCCGCTCCGCCGTGGTGGACGACGGCCGCGGTGCGTGGGAGTAGCCAGGAATGCGGTACGTCGTGAACGACGTGCACGTTCTCGGAGGTCGTGTCGATGGTGATGCCGCCCCATCCGGTGGCCACAACGGCCCGTAGGCCGAGTCGCTGGACCGCCTCGACGACGGAGGCGCCGTGGTGAGCGGCGCGACTGCCGAACCCCATGCTGCCGAACCCGATGTAGAGGGGCGGTTCCCCGCCGGCGAGGAAGGCGACCAGCTCAGGAGTCGGCCGCCACGTGTCCTGGTCGGGCAGGAACCAGTAGCCGGTGACGTGGGCGTGGGGTGGGTAGTCGGAAGGGATGGGAACGACGGTGGGGCTGAAGCAGTACAGGGCTGGGACGGGGCGGCCGTCGGGGAAGGTCAGGTAGTCACTCCAACGGCTCATCCCGGCGAGACCGAGGGTGCGTCGGCGGAAGATGTTGATCATGGAGCCGTAGCCGAGGCCAGCGAAGCGATTGAACTGGTAGCTGAGCTTGTTCGCGGCGCCGCCCAGTGGCCAGCGTGTGATGAAGGGGATGGGGAAGGCTGTGGTCGGGGTGAAGAACGGCAGGGGCAGCGACACCGCGGCCGGGATCTGGAGCCTTTCGGCGATGTGCAGACCGCCGAGGATCTTGGGGTGGTAGACAAGCCGGTCGGGTCCGAACGTCTGGGCGGCCCCCCACTGGTCGAGGAGGGAGGATCGCATGGCCGCGGTCATCTGCGGGAGCAGGCGGAGGGCCTCACGCGGCCCGGACATCTCCGGCATGGCGGTCTGGATGAGGTCGAGCATGTCGTTGCCCATGTGGAGGTAGGGGACGCCGGCGTCCTCGACCAGAGGGCGGAAGCCTTCGGCGGTGCAGACGGCCGCTTCGTGCCCAGCGTCGATCAGAGCTCGTCCGAGGGCGACATAGGGCTGGATGTCGCCGCGGGTGCCGAACGTCAGGATGAGAACTCGCACGGGATCGCTCCTTGCTGAGGGACCGGGTTGCCGGTTGATCGGATCGGACGGTGAGTGACTCAGCCGTGGAGATCGCGTCGGGTGAAGCCGAGCAGGCCCACCACGGCCAGAGCAGCGGCGATGGCCGTCATCGCGATGGTGCCGGCCCAGTCGACGGTGTCGTAAGGGACAGCCTGGACGTGCTCGTACGGCGACAGTGCCAGGGCCCAGCTGGGCCACCGCAGGGTCTCGGCCAGGACCTGGAGGAGGAAGCCGCCGACGGCGGGGAGAGCTCCGACCGCGAAGGTCAGGGGTGGCCACCAGCCGAAGGCCAACAATGCGGCACCGAGGCTGAGCCAGGCGATCGGTACGACGTTGAAGGCGCCGGCGAGGGCCGCGCCGAGCGGCACCTCCGCGCCGACCGCCGTCGCACCGGCCCAGCTGAACGCCCCTGCTCCGGCGGCCAGGACCACCACGCCGGCGACGCCGGTCGCGACCTGGAGGACGAACCAACGCCGGCGAGATACCGGCCCGGCGAACACGAGCGTCAGGTGGCGGTCCTGCTCGTCGGCGCTGTCGGCGGCGATGCGGCTCGCGGCGTACAGGCCGAGTGGGATGGCCAGGAGGGCGAACAGCGACGCCAGGTAGCCCGTCACCGTGGTGAGCGAACCGAACCCGGCCCGGGCTGCGAGATCGGCGAAGAGCGGATTGTCGGACAGGAAAGTGGTCAGGGAGGAAGCGAGCAGCCCGATCAGCAGGAAGTACAGCCAGACCCCCGCGCCCCAAACCAGCAACGCGCCAGCGCTACGCCGGACCGCGAACCGGGGGAGCGACCGAAGCCACCCGAGTCGTGATGCCGGGCGGTCCCGAGTCGGGAGCAGGCCGGCGCCGACGTCCCGCCGAGCGCTGACCGTCCCTACCCCAATGGCCAGAGCGATGTTCGCGAGCAGCAGCACGGCCAGGGGTGGCAGCCTGGCCGCACCGAATGGTTCGGTGAGTCCGAGCAGCCCGAACGGGCTGATCCAGTGCAGCCCGTGCAGCGAGTCGGCGGCGTCGCCGACCATGCGGGCCAGCAGGCCGGCCCCGAGTCCGGCGGCAGCCAGGACCACGGCCCGTCGCCGGTCGGCGACCAGCTGCCCGGCGAGCCCGCCGAACAGGGCCGCCGCGGTTCCGACCAGGGTCAACGCCGCCCCGTACAGGGCGGATCCGCCGGGCCGGGCCCCAGCCATGATCATGGCGGCCGTCGCGCTCACCCCGGTGATCACGGTGGCGGCGAGGATGGCGGTGAGGTGCAGACCCACCAGCCACGTCAGCCGACAGCGGCCGGCGAGCAGCAGGTTCCACCGTCCGGCCTCCTCCTCACCGCGGGTGATCCGCACCGCGGCCAACATCGCCCAGACCGCCAACAGCACAGCCAGCGGAGTCCCGGTCCGCCACACCGTGAACCCCCCAGGATCGTCCAGCGCGACCGGCCGTCCGAACAGGACCCGGATGGCCGGGTTCTCCGCCAGCGCCTGCATGGACGCGAGATCGAACGCTCCGGCCAGTCCTCGGTACTGCTGCACCACCAGCGCCGACATGCCGGCCGTCACGATCACCATGATCGTGGCACCTCGCCCGATGAGTCTGACGGCGAGGCCCGTGAGGGCCATGGCGCGTCCCGGGGCCCGGCGCACCGGCACCCCGGGGACGGCGGCCGTGTTCATGCCGGGTTCCCGTAGTACTCGAGAAAGATCTCCTCCAGCGAGGGTTCCCGGACGCCCAGTGCGGTCGGCTCTGCCTGCGCGAGCTGCCCCAGCACGGGACCCAGCGCCTCGTTGCCGGCGAGGTGCAGAATCAGGTGTCCTTGCTCCATCCGTCGGGCCTCCGCGACCCCTGGCAGGGCCAGGAGATCGCTCACCTGCAGATCGTCGCCGGCATAGCGGACATCGATCTCGACCCGTCGAAGCTGTCGCAAGTGATCAAGACCTGCGACCTCGACCAGTTCCCCGGCGCGCAGGATCCCCACCCGATCGCAGATCGCCTCCACTTCGGCGAGCTGGTGGGAGCTCACGAAGACGGACTGCCCGGCCGTGCGGGCCTCGATCACAGCAGTGCGGAACGCTTGTTCCATCAGCGGATCCAGTCCGCTCGTCGGCTCGTCGAAGATGAGCACCGGCGCCCGGGTGGCGAACGCGGCTACCAACACGACCTTCTGCCGGTTTCCCGAGGAGTACGCCCTGGTGCGCTTGCCCACGTCCAGACCGAACGTATCGACCAGTCGGTCGCGGTAGGCCACGTCCGGTGGTGGGCCGAGGTGCGCCACCAGCTCGAGCACCTCGCGGCCGGTCAGCTGAGGCCACAACGCGACGTCGGCGGGAACGTAGGCGACGTGCTGATGCGCGCGCTGGACGTCGTCGGCCCGGACACCGGCCAGCCACGCCCGACCTGCCGTGGGCCGGGCCATCCCGAGCAGCATCCTGATCGTGGTCGATTTCCCCGCCCCGTTCGGGCCGAGGAAGCCGAACACCTCACCGGGAGGCACGGCAAGATCAAGATCGCGGACTGCCCACGATGGGCCGTACCGCTTGCCCAGGCCCCGGGTGCGAATCCTCATTCCGTCCGAACCAGATTCAGGGACGGGCGCCAGGAATCGACGGGGTCGTGCAGACGGTGTCGTTGTGGTTGGCTTCGAGGCGTCACTCACAGCGGACATGGTGTGTGCCTTTCACGAGCGCCGATACGACGCCGACCAGGCTTCCCGGCACACCGGTTCCCACCCTATCCCTCCGGAGGCCGCCGCGGGAGAGAGTTCCTCTGCAGCCGGGTGATCCAGCGGTCCGGGGCGACCTCGAAGTCGTGAGACGTCTTGGGTGACGTCGTGTCGCTGTCGAGTGGTGGTGGCGTCCACTACCCGATCCGTCGGCCAGGTCACCGATGGCAGCGACACGGTGAACAGACACCATCGAGGACGGCCATGTGCTTCTCAGGTGGAGGGAACGACGCCCGGCCAGCGCCCCTCGATGGCGGCCTCCACGGTCGCGGCCAGCGCGTCGTACCGGGCGGTCTGATCGGCTTCAGGGCGAACCCCCGCCACGGCTGCGCGGAGCCTCCGCAGCTCGCCTCGTACGGCGTCGCGGTGGACGGAGGTTTCAGCGGTCCAGGCGACTTCGCGGAGCAGGCAGAAGAGCCGTTCGACCACCTGGGGTTCGTCGATGCCGTATCGGCGCGGCTGATCCACGGCCAGGTGGAGGAGATCGGAGAGGGTGGGTCGTCGGACGATGACGCGGATCGTGTTGGTGTCGTCGCGGATCAGCTCGTCGCCGAGCGGTAGACGGACGAGGTGACAGAGCAGTGCTGAGCTGTGGGAGAGGGCGTGCGTGGCCGTCGTGGGGTCGTTGACGGCAGGCGATAGGGCCTTGGCCGCGACATCGGAGAGCTGCCGGAGACCGAAGGAGGGGTCATCGACCCCCGTGCGCTCGTACGTCACGTTGACGGCGGCAGCGAACGCCTGCTGCAGCCGTTCGCGAGCGTCGGCGGAGACCCCTGCCTGGGTCCGGACGGTCCAGGCCATCCCGGCTGGGACACCGTGGATGACGGAGTCCCCAGGGCCGGCGTCGATGACGATCACCGCATCGAGGTCTTCCGCCGCCTCGAGGAGCTGGGCGGTGGTGACTTGTCCGACGAAACCCGATGTCGATGACACCAGCGGCACGGCCGTGGACGGGATCTGAACGTGGTCGTCGGTGGTTTCAGAACCGGCGAGGACGTGGTCGACGTTGTCGGTGGCTTCCCCGGCAACGACGCGCAGCATGGTCTCGACGCGGATCTCCCGGGCCAGGTGCGCCAGAAACAGCACCAGTCCCAGCACGGTGGCCAAGGTGAGGAGATACGTCGCGGTCACCGAGAACCGCGGCACGAACTCAGGTCCACTCGCGGAGGCGGACCGCACGACCCGCAGAACGGTCAGCGTGAACACGAAGGTGCCGAGGAACAGCGACAACGTGCCCTGCACGACGCGGTCCCGAGTGAACATCCGCAGCAACCTTGGCGAGAACTGGCTGCTCGCCAGCTGGAGGGTGACCACGGTCAGTGAGAAGGTCAGCGCCGTGACGGTGATGACCGATCCAGCCACCGCCTCCAGAACCGACCGCGCGGCGGCCGCGTCACCACCGAAGATCAGCGAGGCATAGACGTCGGGGAGACCTTCCACCGTTCGGTCGACGGTCGTCAAGATCACTGCGGCGACGACTGCGACCAGGACAGAGACGGCGGGCAGCGGCCACAAGCTGGACCGGACGTAGTCGATCACTGTTGCGAGGTTTCCGCGCCTCCTGGAGGCCATCAGGTCCTTCCTCAGCACTCATCGGACCAGCCGAGCACACGGCAGGCGGGGCACGTCGTCGGATCACGTCAGCGCTCGACGGGACTGCGCGACGACGGCAGAGCGCACCGCTCGCCGTCATCACGTCCGGCGAAGGTTAACAGTCGCGACTCCAGCCCGGGCATGCCGTTCCTGCATCATGGCCAGCAGCAGCCGCGCTCCACCAGCACATAACAGGTGAGTATCGACCTGTTGCAATGGTTGCGTGACAGCAATCACTGCCGAATAGTGGATGGGAAGGCATGTTCCCTGTGCGCCAGGCTCCGCACTGTCGACTGCTCGGCTGCGAGACGACGCGCCGCAAAGCAAACAGGAGGAAACTTGATGAGTACAACAACGACTGTGATCATTGTGGCCGCGCTGGTCGTGCTCGCTGCAGTCGTCGTTCTGGTCGTCGTGCGAACACGCCGACGCCGTGCGCAGGCCAGTGCCCGCATGGGTCTGCCGCCCCTGGGTGCCCTGTCCGGTGACGGCACGGACAAGGTCAGGGCCAGTAACGCAGCAGACCAGCACGAAAAGTAGCAGGCTGGCCGGTTTCGCTGTCGCCGCTTATCGCGTGCTTGGCAGGCAGGTGATGACAGGCGGGTGGCGGCGCGCTGCCGTCTCGATCGTTGAGCTGGGTTCGCTGCCGGCGGATGCCGGTGTCAGTCGTTGCCTCGGACCAGCGCGGCGAGTCGCGGCCA
>CAVXBJ010000068.1:0-53873 GCA_963759915.1 uncultured Actinomycetota bacterium
CAATCAAAGGAAATCCGAACTCAGACCGATCACAGCCTTCCCCGGCGCTAAGCCGGTTGGTCTGCTTTCGTTGATGCCTGAGCACGGGGTATTTAGTGCATTATTTGGCATTGACTTTTAAGCACGCTGTTGAGTTCTCAAGTTTCGGGTGCACACCGCGCATTTGTCTCAGCGACTCTTGCTTGGGGCAACTCGACTTACTTTATTCTAGTCTTTCACCGGAGTCAAATCCGGTTTCAGACCCTTTCTTTGTGGCTGTCGAGGTATTGATCGCTTTCACAATCTCGCCCTCGGCAACTCGACTTACTTTATTCAGATCCTCACTCGGAGTCAAATCCGACTTTCCGATCCCAGCTGCATTTCTTTGCCGTTTCACTTTCGTGGATCCGGCTTCGAGGCAACCTGCCCTACCTTACCAGGATCTCGATCCAAGTCAAGCGACTCGGTCTCGTTCCTGGCCCCGCCCGCACCGCGTGGACCCTCGTTCCTGTCGTCGTGTTCCAGAGCGCGCAGGACCAAGGGTTACTTGGTTGTGGTGGGTTTCCTCTCGGGTCGGCCGCTGCTCGGAGTGTCCTCCTTGCCGCGTCCCGCACCCCTCAAGGCTCAGAGAACATTACGCGTGCGGTCTGCGGGAGTCAAGTCGGCCTGTTGTGACCGCGCTCACCCCGTCGCGGCGCGGACTCGATCGCCCCTACGAGCGTTCGAGCGACACCGCACCGACCGTGCGCTTGCCCCGTCGGGTGATCACGTAGCGCCCGTACAGCAGGTCACCGTCGGCCAGTCGCGCATCGGGGTCGCTCAGCCGGGCGTTGTTCAGGTAGGCACCGCCTTCGGCGATCGCCCGCCTCGCCGCCGACCTGCTCGCGACCACCCCACTCGCCTCGAGGACGTCCACGACTCCGGGGAGGTCCGCGCCCACCTTGACGACCGGGGCGTTCAGCTCACCGACCACGCTGGCCAACGTGTGCTCCGACAGCTCACCGAGATCCGACCGCCCGAACAGCGCGGCCGCCGCCCCGACCGCCGCGTCCCGCTCCCCCGGTGAGTGGACGAGGGCGGTGATGTCGTCGGCCAGCACCCGCTGGGCCGCGCGGAGATGCGGTGTCTCCTGGGTCTGTCGTTCCAGGTCAGCGATCTCCTCCCGGGGACGCTCGCTGAACACCTTGAGGTACTCGATCACCTTGGCGTCCTCGGCGTTCAGGAAGAACTGGTGGAACGCGTACGGCGAGGTCATCGCCGGATCGAGCCACACGGTGCCCGACTCGGTCTTGCCGAACTTGGTCCCGTCCGCCTTGGTCAGCAGGGGGGTCGCGAGCGCGTGCACGTGGCCGCCGTCCGACCGCCGGACCAGCTCCACACCGGCGGTGATGTTGCCCCACTGGTCGCTGCCACCGAACTGGAGGGTGCACCCGTACGCCCGGTGCAGCTCCAGGTAGTCCAGTGACTGCAGCAGGACGTAGGAGAACTCGGTGTAGGAGATCCCGTCCTCCAACCGCGCCTTCACCACCTCGCGGGCGAGCATCCGGTTCACCGGGAAGTGCTTGCCGACGTCGCGCAGGAAGTCCAGCACCGACAGCCCGGCGGTCCAGTCCAGGTTGTTGACCAGCTGTGCCGCGTTCGGCCCGTCGAAGTCGAGCAGACGCTCGACCTGACGTTGGATGTTCGCGACCCAGCCGGCCACGGTCTCCTTGCTGTTCAGCACCCGCTCACCCGCAGCCTTCGGGTCGCCGATCAGCCCGGTCGACCCCCCGACCAGCAGCAGTGGTCGGTGACCGGCTCGTTGCAGGGCACGCGCCACCATCAGCTGGACGAGGTTGCCCATGTGGATGCTCGGTGCGGTCGGATCGAAACCGACGTAGAAGGTCACGGGTCCCGCGTCCAGGTGCTCCGCCAGCGCGGCCTCGTCGGTGGAGTTCGCCACCAGGCCCCGCCATCTCAGCTCGTCGAAGACTGCGCTCACCCTGTTCCTGCCACCCTCCGGATCGTGTCGATTCGGGTCGACCCTACTGGGCGGGTCGGTGCCGGCCCACTGGTATTCGCGTCAGTCACGCAGCCCGACGGACCCGCCGCTCCCCTGATCCACCCCGGCGGAGAGCCAGGCCGAGACCTCGTCGACGCGGTCGAGGACCTCCGTCAGCTGCTCCCTCACCCGTACGGTCGCCGTCCCGCCACGACCGTCCCGGCTGTCGATCGATCCGGTGACGGTCAAGACCTCGAGCACCGCCGGCTGCAGCCGCGGCGAGATCTCGGTCAGCTGTCCCGCCGTCAGGTCCGACAGCTCGAGTCCACGAGCCTCGCAGAACTGCACGGCGGCCCCGGCGATGTGATGAGCCTCGGCGAACGGCACCCGCTGCCGGACCAGCCAGTCGGCGACATCGGTGGCCAGCGAGAACCCGCGGGGGGCCAGGTCCGCGAGCCGCTCGGTGTCGAACGTGAGGGTGGCGATCAGACCGGCGACCGCCGGGATCAGGATCAGCAGCTGGTCGACGGAGTCGAAGACCGGTTCCTTGTCCTCTTGCAGGTCCCGGTTGTAGGCCAGCGGCAGACCCTTCAGGGTGGCCAGCAGACCGGTGAGGTTGCCGATCAGCCGACCGGCCTTGCCGCGAGCGAGCTCGGCCACGTCGGGGTTCTTCTTCTGCGGCATGATCGAGGACCCCGTCGACCAGGCGTCGGCCAACCGGACGAACCCGAACTCGTGCGTCGACCAGAGGATGACCTCCTCACCGATCCGGGAGAGGTCGACGGCGATCTGGGCGAAGACGAAGCACGCCTCCGCCACCAGGTCCCGAGCGGCCGTGCCGTCGATGGAGTTGGGCACCGCGGAGTCGAAGCCCAGCAGCCCGGCCACGTACGTCGGATCCAGCCCGAGCGAGGTGCCGGCGAGGGCGGCCGAACCGTACGGGCTGACCGCGAGCCGGCGGTCCAGGTCGCGGAGCCGGTCGATGTCGCGCAGCAGCGCCCACGCGTGGGCCAGCAGGTGGTGGCTGAGGAGCACGGGTTGGGCGTGCTGCAGGTGCGTACGGCCGGGCATCGCCACGCCCAGGTGGTTCCGGGCCTGGTCGCGCAGGGCCACGATCACCGACTGCACCTCGGCCCCGACATCGCGGACGGCCCCACGGAGGTAGAGCCGGATCAGCGTGGCGATCTGGTCGTTGCGGGACCGCCCGGCCCGCAGCCGTCCGCCGAGCTCGGTGCCGACCCGCTCCACCAGCCCCCGCTCGAGCGCACCGTGCACGTCCTCGTCGGTCGGGGCCGGCCCGAAGGCCCCGGAGACGACGTCGGCCTCCAGCCGATCCAGTCCCTCGATCATCCCGGCCAGCTCGTCGTCGGTCAGCAACTCGGCACGATGCAGGGCCCGGGCGTGGGCGCGGGAGCCGGCGAGGTCGTATCGGGCCAGCCGCCAGTCGAACTGGGTCGACTGGCTGAGCGCGAACATGGCCTCGGCGGGGCCACCGGCGAACCGTCCACCCCACAGCCGTCCCTCGTGCTCGCCGCTGTCGGTCGGCGTCTTCTCCGTCACGGTGTTCGTTTCCTCGCTGTGCTGGGTGCTGGGCCGAACGTCTCCACCGGAGACCACCCTAGGCGTGGACAGCGGTGCAGAAGGCCGGAGATCAGGGGGCGTCGGTACGGCGGGTGCCCTGGCTCATCTGGAGGAAGCGATCCGCGATGGCGTCGCCCCCGAGTGGGTCGCGGGTGATCAACAAGATGGTGTCGTCGCCGGCGATGGTGCCGAGGATGCTGTCCCAGGCGACCCGGTCGATCGCGGACGCGAAGTACTGGGCGGCACCGGGTGGGGTCCGCAGCACCACCAGGTTGGCCGAGGCCTCGGCCGACACCAGCACCTCGCTGCACAAGCGGGTCAGCCGGCTCTCGAACGTGGCGAACTCCCCCACCTGCGGCGTCCGGTCGCCCCCGTCGGCCGGCACGGCGTAGACCAGGTGACCGTCCTGCCCGCGGACCCGCAGCGCGCCGATCTCGACCAGGTCGCGGGACAGCGTCCCCTGGGTGACCTGCACCTGCTCGGTCGCCAGCAGCTCGGCGAGATCGGACTGGGACCGCACCGGGTACTGCTCCAGGATCGCGATGATCCGTGCCTGACGGGCCGTCTTGGTGATCGGTGCGGTCTTGGTGAGGGGGGCCGTCTTCGGCTGGGGGCTGCGCGCGGCCGACGTCATGATCGTCACCCGTCGGCTCGACGGTCGTCGAGCACGTCCGCGGGGTGCGCGCCGCGAACGGTGACCGACGCCAGGGTCTCCCCGCGCGACGCGGCCTCGAGGAAGACGAGCACCGCCTTCTGCACGTGACGCCGGTTCTCCGCCTCGTCCCAGACCGCCGATCGTGGTCCGTCGATCACCTCGGCGGCGATCTCCTTGCCGCGGTAGGCCGGCAGGCAGTGCAGGGCGATCGCGTCCGGTGACGCCTGGGCGAACAGCTCGGCGGTGACGGCGTACGGCACGAAGATCGACTCGCGACCGGTGCTCTCCTGGCCCATCGACACCCAGGTGTCGGTGGCGACGACGTCGCAACCGGCCACCGCCTCGCTCGCCGAGGTCGTGATCATCACGCTGCCGCCGGTCTGCGTAGCGATCTCCTCGGCCCGAGCGACGATCGCGGGATCGGGTTGGAAGCCGGACGGAGTCCCGATGCGTACGTGCAGGCCGGCCGTCGCCCCCCCGAGCAGGTAGGAGCTGGCCATGTTGTTCGCACCGTCGCCGACGTAGGCGAAGCGCAGCCCGGCCACCCGGCCGAACCGCTCGCGGATCGTCAGCAGGTCCGCCAGGATCTGGCACGGGTGGAAGCTGTCGGTCAAGGCGTTGACCGTCGGCACCCCGGAGTACTCGGCCATCTCCGCCAGAGCCGACTGGGCGAAGGTCCGCCAGACGATGGCCGCGGCCTGCCGCCCGAGCACCCGGGCGGTGTCGGCCACCGACTCCCGCTCACCGATGCCGGCCAGCCGGCCGTCCACCATCATCGGGTAACCACCGAGCTCGACGATGCCGGCCGCGAACGAGCTCTGGGTGCGCAGGGTCGGCTTGTCGAACATCACGGCGATGCAGCGCGGCCCCGCGAACGACCGGACACCGTACGGTGCCGCCTTCAGCTGCGCGGCGAGGTCGAGGACCTGAGCCTGCTCCACCGGGCTCAGGTCGTCATCGACGAGGAAGTGACGGGTCACCGGCCCGCCCCCGCCGCGGTGGCCCCGTCGAGCAGCTCGGGCAGCACGGCGACGAAACCGTCCAGCTGCTCGGCGGTGATGATCAAGGGCGGGGCGAGCCGGAGGACGTCCGGTCGCGGCGCGTTGATGATGAATCCGGCGTCCAGCGCGGCGTCGGCCACCTGGGCGGCCACCGGCTCGGCCAGGGTCACGCCACGGAGCAGGCCCCGACCCCGTACGCCGGTGATCAGCGGGTGATCGAGGCCGGTGATGGTGGTGACGAGGTGCTCACCGAGCTGGGTGGCCCGGGTGAGCAGGTCGTCGCGCTCGATCACCGCGATGACCGCCAGACCCGCGATCGCCGCCACCGGATTGCCCCCGAAGGTGCTGCCGTGGCTGCCCGGCCCGAGCAGCTGCGCGGCCCGACCGATCGCCACGCACGCGCCGATCGGGAAACCGTTGCCCAAGCCCTTGGCCAGGGTGACGACGTCGGCCCGGACACCGGCGTCCACGTGCACGAGCCAGCTGCCGGTGCGCCCCATGCCGGTCTGCACCTCGTCGATCCAGAGCAGGGCGTCGTGCGCGTCGCAGATCTCTCGGGCCCGGGCCAGGTAGTCGCTCGGCGGGACGACGATCCCGTTCTCGCCCTGGATCGGCTCCAGCACCACGGCGGCGGTCTCGTCGTCGACCGCCTCCGCCAGGGCCGCCGCGTCGCCGTACGGGACGAAGATCACGTCTCCGGGGAGCGGGGCGAACGGTTCGCGGTACTTCGGGTTGTGGGTGATCGCCAGGGCGCCCATGGAGCGCCCGTGGAAGGCTCCCTCGGTCGCGATGATCTTGGTCCGGCCGGTGGCCCGGGTGATCTTGAACGCGGCCTCGTTGGCCTCGGTGCCGGAGTTGGTGAAGAAGACCTTCGCCTCGCCGGGTGCCCCCACCATCGCGGTCAGCCGCTCGGCCAGCGCGACCTGGGCCGGGGTGGCGAAGAAGTTGGACACGTGCCCCAACGTCGCGATCTGGCCGGTGATCGCCGAGAGCACGGTCGGGTGCGCGTGGCCCAGGGCGGTGACCGCGAGCCCGGACAGCAGGTCGAGGTGCTTGCGGCCGTCCGCATCCCAGACGTACGGGCCCTCGCCGCGCACGAACACCCGCTTCGGCGTGCCGAACGTGTTCATCACGTGCTGCTGGTAGTGCTCCAGCACCGCGGTCGAGCCTCCGGCCGGAGGGGCGGACAGCTGCCGGGTGACGGCCACGGCTTCGGCGGTCACGACGTCTCCTGATCGTTGTCGGTCCGAGGACCCGGGTCGGTCTCCGGCGGGACGGGCTGGATCGGCAGCTGCCCGAACTCCCCGTTGGCGATCTCGTGCGCTGGGATCCCGTCGGCGGCGGAGAAGGCCCGGCTGCCCAGCCGGATCAGACCGTCCTGGGTGACCATGGTGCCGATCCCCGCGTTGGTGAAGATCTCCAGCAGCAGCGCGTGCGGCACCCGGCCGTCGGTCACCGTCGCGCGGGTGAGACCGCCCTCGACGGCGCGGAGGCAGGCCTCCATCTTGGGCAGCATGCCGGACTCCAGGGTCGGCATCAGCTCCCTCAGCTCGGAGGCGGACAGCTCCTTGATCACCGAGTCGCTCCGCGGCCAGTCGGCGTACAGACCCTCCACGTCGGTGAGCACGACCAGCCGCTCCGCACCCAGCGCGACCGCCAGCGCCGCCGCCGCGGTGTCGGCGTTGACGTTGAGCACATCGCCGTTCAGTGCGGGGGCGATGCTGGCCACCACGGGGACCCGACCCGCTCCGATCAGCCCCTCGATGGCTTCGGTGTTGACCGCGACCACGTCACCGACCAGACCGAGGTCGACCTCCTCCCCGTCGATCACGGTGCCGCGCCGTTCGGCCACGAACAGGGCACCGTCCTCACCGGACATGCCGACCGCGAGACTGCTGTGCCGGTTGATCAGGCCGACCAGCTCACGCCCGACCTGACCGACGAGCACCATCCGCACGACCTCCATGGCCTCCGGACTGGTGACCCGCAGCCCGCCGCGGAACTCCGAGGTGATGCCCAGGCGCTGGAGCATCTGCGAGATCTGCGGACCGCCACCGTGCACCACCACCGGGTGGACGCCGCAGCGCTTCATGAACACGATGTCCTGGGCGAAGGCCCGCTTCAGGTCGTCGTCGATCATGGCGTTGCCGCCGTACTTGATCACCACGATCTTGCCGGCGTACGTCTCCAACCAGGGCAGGGCCTCGGTCAGGATGGAGGCCTTCTCCACCAGGGAGAGGGGTTGAGCCGATCTGGTGATCATGTGCACACCTCGCCGGTGGGGCTGGGACTCGCTGCGCTCGTGCCGCTCATGTCGAGTACTCGGCGTTCTCTCGGACGTAGTCGTAGGTCAGGTCGGTGGTCCAGATCCGCACCTGCTGATCGCCGGCGTGCAGGTCGACCACCACCGACACCTCACGCCCGGTCAGGTCGACCAGCTCGCGGGGCTCGCCGATGCCGCCGGCTCGGCAGATCTGCACGCCGTTGAACGACACGTCCAGCTGGTCGGGTTCGAACACCGCCGCCGTCGTGCCGACGGCGGACAGCACCCGGCCCCAGTTCGGGTCGTTGCCGAACACGGCGCACTTGAACAGGTTGTTCCGGGCGATGCTCTTGCCCACCTCGACGGCGTCGGCCTGGGAGGCCGCGTTGACCACGTCGATGGTGATCGTGTGGCTCGAACCCTCGGCGTCGGCCACCAGCTGCAGGGCGAGGTCGGTGCAGACCGCGGTCACGGCAGCGGTCAGCTCGGCCGGCTCCGGCGCGATCCCGGATGCGCCACTGCTCAGCAGCAGCACGGTGTCGTTGGTGGACATGCAGCCGTCGCTGTCCACCCGGTCGAAGCTGACGCCGGTGGCCGCGGCGAGCTGTTCGGGCAGGGTGCTCGGGTCGACCACGGCGTCGGTGGTGATCACCACCAGCATCGTGGCCAGCCCGGGGGCCAACATCGCCGCCCCCTTGGCCATCCCGCCCACCGACCACCCGTCCCGGACGGCGACGGCCTCCTTGGCGACGGTGTCGGTGGTCATGATCGCCTCCGCGGCGGCGGCTCCACCGTCGGTGGTCAGGGTGTCCACCAGGGCAGGGATCGCGCCGGTGATCTTGTCCATCGGCAGCCGGACACCGATCAGTCCGGTGGAGCAGACGGCGACGTCGATCGCCCCCACGTCGTGGCCGGCGGCCTGCAGCGCACCGGCCACCTGCTCGGCGGTGCGGTGGGTGTCGGCGAAACCGTCGGGACCGGTGCAGGCGTTGGCCCCGCCGGAGTTCAAGATCACGGCTCGGAGGGAGTGGTCGCTCAGCACCTGCCGGGACCACACCACCGGTGCGGCCTGGACCCGGTTGCTGGTGAACACCCCGGCGGCCGCCGCTCGCGGTCCGTGGTTGAGCACCAGGGCCAGGTCCGGTCTGCCGCTCGGCTTCAGTCCGGCGGTGACGCCGCCGGCGGAGAACCCGACGGGGTGGGTGACGCTCACTGGTCCAGCTCCTCGGTGTCGACGGTGTGGCCGGCGGACTCCCAGACCTCGATCGCGTGTCCGGCCTGGGCGACCGGCACCAGGATCCAGTCGGTGTCGAAGGTGGACTGCGCCAGGATCGAGATGTCGGCCTCGGCCAGCGGTGCGGTGAGTCCGGCCAGCACCCCGATCAGGGAGTGGTCCAGGGGTCCGTCGATGCTGAACGCGGCGAACGGTCCGACGGCGGTGACGGTGCCCGGCAGGGCCTCGTACGCGCAGATGATCGACAGCTCGTCCGCGGTGCGGGTGACGCACCAGAAGGGTGTCTCGTGAGCGTCGTCCAACGCCCACCTCGGCACGGAGTCGTGCGCAGGCAGCTGTGCCATGCCGACCTCGATGGCGTGCCGGGTGAGCTGCCAGCCCGTCGTCCCGCTCACGGCGCGAGCCCCACGAGCGGCAGGCCGAGGCCTTCGGGCAGACCGAGGGCCAGGTTCAGGCACTGGACGGCTCCCCCGGCGGTGCCCTTGGTCAGGTTGTCGAGGGCGGCAACGGCGACGATCCGGCCGGCGGCGCTGTCGACGGCGACCTGGACGTGCACGGTGTTGGCCCCCAGGGTGGACTGGGTCTGCGGCCACTGACCCGGTGGCAGCAGGTGGACGAACGGCTCGTCCGCGTACGCCGCGGCGTAGACCTCGTACGCCTGCGCGGTCGTCGTCGACCGGTTCGCGAGCGGTGCGGTGCAGGTGGCCAGGATGCCCCGCGACATCGGCACCAGGACAGGGGTGAAGGACACCGTGGGGGCCGCCGCGCCGCAGTGCGCCAGGTTCTGGATCATCTCGGGGGTGTGCCGGTGGCCGCCGCCGACGCCGTACGCGCTGGCCGACCCGATCAGCTCGGACCCGAGCAGGTGCGGTTTCAGGGACCGGCCCGCTCCGGACGGACCACTGGCCGCGACCACCACGACGTCCTCGGCCGTGGTCAGACCGCCGGTCACGGCGGGCAGCAGGGCGAGGGTGGCGGTGGTGGGATAGCAGCCGGGCACCGCGATCCGCCGCGCGCCGGCCAGCTTCTCCCGCTGGCCGGGCAGCTCCGGCAGACCGTACGGCCAGGTGCCCGCGTGCGTGCCACCGTAGAACTGGTCCCAGGCGGCCGGGTCGGCGAGCCGGAAGTCCGCCCCGCAGTCGATCACCACGGTGCCCTCCCCCAGCTGCCGGGCGATCTCGGCGGAGGCACCGTGCGGGAGCGCGAGGAAGACGACGTCGTGGCCGGCCAGGGTCTCGGCCGACGTCGGCTCCACGAGGCGATCGGCCAGCGGCACCAGGTGCGGCTGGGACTCACCGAGGCGGCGGCCGGCACTCGCGTTCGCCGTCACCGCCCCGATCTCCACCTCCGGGTGCGCGAGCAGCAGCCGCAACAGCTCCCCGCCCGCATATCCGGTGGCGCCGGCCACCGCTACTCTCGCTACCACCTGCATGAATATGCCATTGGCAGCAAGGTTATGCAAACTCTTTCGCCCGTGGCGCAGGTGGAGCGGCCCGACGGCGCCCGTGACGGACGACGATACTGAGGTGGTGTCTCGTCCGTGGCTCGTCGCCCTCGTCCAAGCACCTCCCGCCACCGGCGAGGATCCCGTCGCCGCGCTCGCCGAGGAGGTCACGGCGCTCTGTGCCGACCGGCCCGACCTGTCCATGGTCGTCTATCCCGAGATCCACCTGTTCGGTGGCTCGGATCTGGCGACCGACGCCAACGCGTGGCTGGCTGACGTGGCCGAGCCGCTCGACGGCCCCCGGGTCACGGCGCTCGCCGAGATCGCGGCGGCGCACCGGATCTGGCTGGTCCCGGGTTCGCTCGCGGAGCGCGACGGGGAAGCGGTCTACAACACCGCGGTCGTGTTCGCCCCGGACGGCCGGCTGGTCACCGCGTACCGGAAGGTGTTCCCGTGGCGGCCGTACGAGGCCTGGGCGCCGGGGGCGGACTGGGTGACCTTCGACGTGCCCGAGATCGGACGGTTCGGGTTGTCGATCTGCTTCGACAGCTGGTTCCCCGAGTCGACCCGGCAGCTCGGTTGGCTGGGCGCCGACATCGTCCTCAACCTGGTGAAGACGGTCGGCGAGGACCGGGCCCAGGAGGTCGTGCTGGCCCAGGCCAACGCGATCGTCAACCAGGTCTACTTCCTGAGCGTCAACGCCGCGGGTCCGATCGGCGCCGGCCGCAGCGTCTACGTCGACCCCGACGGCCAACTCATCGCCGAACGCCCCGACGCTGCACCGGCGGTCACGATCGTGGAGATCGACCCGGACAAGGTGCGGGAGGTCCGCGAGCACGGCACGGTCGGACTCAACCGGCTCGGGAACCAGATCTGGCCCGGCGAAGCACCGATCCGGCTCCCCGCCTACGACGGGACCATGACCCCCGATCGTCGTGCCCCGGGCGCGGCGGTCGGCCCGGGTGTCCCGGGAGAGTTCTGCACCCGGGGCTACTCGGTGTCGGACGACACACCGACCGGAGGAGGATGGGGCCATGGCACACAAGAAGACGTGGGATGACCTGACCAGCGCCCAGCAGGCCGGGATGGGACTGCTCGGGGTGGTGCAGCTCGGGCTCCTGGTGGCCGCGCAGATCGACCTGAGCCGGCGCACCGACGAGCAGGTGAACGGTCCGAAGGCGGTCTGGCGAGCGGTGGCGCTGATCAACTTCGTCGGTCCGCTGGCCTACTTCGCCGTCGGGCGCCGCTGACCCCGCCCAGGACCCCCGCCCACCTGGTCACACGACGCGCTTCAGCGCCACGGAGTCACCGACGGCGTCCGCCCAAAGGCCGGCTGGATGCTCGATGCCGCCACGGAGTCACCGACGGTCACCCGCGGCAGCAGCCGAGCCCTCCCCCAGCAGCCGGCGCTACAGCACCCGGGGCTCGGCTCCGACCTCCGCCACGGCGGCGGCCACGGCCGCATCCCGGGCGGCACCGCTCTCGGCGTCGGTCAGGGTGCGGTCCGGCGCGCGGAAGCGCAGGGCGAACGCCAGCGACTTCCGACCCTCACCGACCTGCGGGCCGGTGTAGACGTCGAACAGCTCGACCGACTCCAGCAGCGGCCCGGCGCCGCGTCGGAGCGCCGCCTGCACCGTTCCCGCCGGCACCTCGCTGCCGACGATCAGGGCCACGTCCTCCTTGGCCACCGGGTAGGACGAGATGGGGGCCACACTTCCGCGCGGCGGGGCCGCCGCGAGCAGCGCCGACAGGTCGATCTCCGCGGCGGCGGCGCGGTCCGGGAGCCCGTACGCCGCGATCACGGCGGGATGCAGCTCGCCGGCGTACCCGATGACCACGCCGTCCGACGTGGCGATCTCGGCGCACCGGCCCGGATGCCAGGGCACCTGCTCCGCCGACCGGCGGACCAGGGTGACGCCGAGGGCCCGGGCCGCGAGATCGGTCACGGCGAGCGCCTGCTGCCAACCCGCCGGTACGGCGGGACCCTGCCAGCCGGAAGGGCGCCAGGACCCGGTCAGCACCGCAGCAAGGTGCCTCGGCTGGTCGCCGAGCGCGGCGTCCATGGCGGCGAGCTCGGCCTCGGTCGGTCGTCCGGTCACCGCCGGCCGGGGCGCTGACGTGGCCGGCTCGGCGGCGTAGAACACCGAGCCCGTCTCCACGAGCGCCAGGTCGTCGTTGCCACGGCTGCGGTTCCGGGCGACCGCCCCGAACAGGCCCGGCAGCAGCGTGGTCCGCAGGTACGGCGCAGTCTCGGCCAGCGGGTTGGCGATCCGGTTGAGCCGGCGTCGCCGGTCCTCGGTCGGCACCCCGAGCCTGTCCAGCTCCTCGGCGGACGTGAACGGGAAGCTGAGCACCTCCACGAAGCCGGCGGCCACCACCGCCGCGGTCACCGCTCGACGGCCTCGCTGGGCGTTGGTCAGCCCGCGACCCACCGGCGCCCGGGGCACGGTGGGGGTGATCGTGTCGTAGCCGACCAGCCGGCCGACCTCTTCGACGTAGTCGTACGGGTCGGTCAGGTCGGGCCGCCAGCTGGGCGGGGTGATCGTCAGCGCGGAGCCGTCGACCACGACCGTGGCGCCGACGGCCTCCAGCAGCGAGACCACGGTGTCGTGGTCGACGGTGGTGCCCAGGATCCGGCCCGGCAGATCGGCCTCGATCGTGAGCGGGACGGCCGCCGGGACGGCACCGACCACGGTCTCGCCGCCGACGAGGGTCCCGCCGGCCAGCTCGACCAGCAGCTCGGCCACCCGATGGGCGGCCGCGTACGCCGCCGCCGGATCCACGCCCCGCTCGAAGCGACGGCTCGCCTCCGAGCTCAGCTTGTGTCGGCGGGACGTCCGGGCGACGGTCATCGCATCGAAGTGCGCCGCCTCCACGACGACCGAGGTGGTGTCCGCACCGATCTCGGTGCTCGCCCCACCCATCACGCCGGCCAGTCCGATGGGACCCGAACCGTCGGTGATCAGCAGGTCGTCGGTGCTCAGGTCGCGGACCACGTCGTCGAGAGTGGTCAGCTTCTCCCCCGCGGTCGCCCGGCGGACCACGATCGGCCCGTCCAGGCGGTCCGCGTCGTACGCGTGGATCGGCTGCCCGGTCTCCAGCATCACGTAGTTGGTGATGTCGACGACCAGGGAGATGGAGCGCATCCCGGCCAGCTGCACCCGTCGGGCCAACCAGCGCGGACTCGGACGCGCCGGATCGACACCGGTCACCGAGACGGCGACGAACAGCGGACAGGCCTCGGTTTCGGAGCGCACCGGATAGCCGCCGGCCACGGCGGCCGGCGTGGTGAGCGCCACCGGGTCGCGGAACGCCACCCCCGTGGCCTGGGCCGCTTCCCGGGCGAGTCCGCGCAGGGACAGGCAGTAGCCGCGGTCCGGGGTGACGGCGATGTCCAGCACCTCCTCGCGCAGGTGCAGCACCGGGGCCGCGTCGTCGCCGGGGGCGGGGTCGTCGCCGCCCCCGGTCGGCGGCAGGACCAGGATCCCGTCGTGCTCGTCGCCCAGCCCGAGCTCCCGGGCGGAGCAGATCATCCCGTCGGAGACGTGCCCGTACGTCTTGCGGGCCGCGATCGCGAACCCACCGGGCAGCACCGCGCCGGGCAGCGAGACGACGACCAGATCACCGACGGCGAAGTTGCGCGCGCCGCAGACGATGCCCCGGGAGGCCGGCACCTCGGCGCCCGAGACGTCGGAGCCCGCGGGGTCGTTGTGCTCGGGGCCGACGTCGACCCGGCACCAGCGGATGACCTTGCCGTTCTTCTGCGGCTCGTCGACGTACGACAGCACCCGACCGATCACCAGCGGACCGGTGACGTCGGCGCCCGCCTGCTCGACGGTCTCGACCTCCAGACCGGCCCGGATCAGGTCCTCGGCCAGTCCGCGACCGTCGAGGTCCTCGGCCAGGGCGGCGTAGTCGCGCAACCAGCTCAGTGGCGCCCTCATCGGGCTCCTCCCATCGACGACGCCCGCAGGCGAGCGCAGTCCCATCGACGACGCCCTCATCGGGCGAGTCCCAGCAGTGAACGGCTGTAGCGCACGTCTCCCTCGATCATGTCGCGCATGTCCTCGGCGTCGTTGCGGAACATCAGGGTGCGGTCCACGCCCATCCCGAAGGCGAAGCCGGAGTAGACGCTCGAGTCCACCCCGCACGCCTCCAGCACCCGCGGGTTGACCACTCCGCAGCCGCCCCACTCGATCCAGCCCTCGCTCCGACACGTACGACACGGCCGCTCGGGGTGGCCGACCGAGTCGCCGTGGCAGACGAAGCACTGCAGGTCGACCTCGGCGGACGGCTCGGTGAAGGGGAAGTAGTTCGGCCGCATCCGGGTCCGGGTCTCGCCGAACATGGCGCGGGCGAAGTGGTCCAGGGTGCCGCGCAGGTCCCCGAGGGTGATGCCCTTGTCGACCACCAGTCCCTCGATCTGGTGGAAGACCGGCAGGTGCGTCGCGTCGTACTCGTCGGCCCGGTAGACCTTGCCCGGGCACACCACGTACACGGGCAGCTCCCGGGTCAGCAGCGCGCGGGCCTGCACCGGCGAGGTGTGGGTCCGCAGCACGACTCCCGCGTCCGGCTCGCCGACGAACAGGGTGTCCTGCATGGTCCGCGCCGGGTGGTCGGGGATGAAGTTGAGGGCGTCGAAGTTGAGCCACTCCGCCTCCAGCTCGGGGCCTTCGGCCACCTCCCAGCCCATGGACACGAACACATCGATCATCTGGTCCATCAAGGCGGTGATCGGATGGATCGCCCCGGTCGGCGCCAGCTCCACCGGCAGGGTCACGTCGACCCGCTCGTCGACCAGGCGCTGGGCCAGCTCGACCTCGGCGATCTCGGCTTCACGCGCGGTGAGGGCCTGGTTGATCCGCCCCCGCGCCTGGCCGATCCGCCGGCCCGCGTCCTTGCGCGCCTGGGGCGGCAGGGCACCGATCTCCCGGTTGGCCAGAGCGATCGGCGACCGATCCCCGGCGTGGGCGAGTCGTGCCGCCTTGAGCTCGGCCAGCGAGGTCGCCGCCGCGAACGCGCCCAGCGCCTCGGCGACGGCCGCCTCGACGTGGTCGGCGTCCAGCGGGGTGACCTGGACGGGGTCGTAGCTCGAGTTCGGGCCGGACATGACTCCTGCTTCGGTACGGGAAAGAGGTCTGCGGCGCCGCCAGGTGGCCGGACGCCCGGGACAGTCTAGGAGGAACGAGCCCCCCGGGCCGCCGCCTATCCGCGGCGGCGCTTATCCGCGGCGGCGCTTATCCGCGGCGGCGGCCATCCGGGGCCGCAAGGCCCCGGGGTCGGAGTCCGACCGCTCAGTCGTCGCCGCGCGGCGACCCCGCCCTCGCTACTCGGGAGGGAGCGCGCGCTGCGCGGTGGCGGTGGCGTAGAGCAGCACCGCGGCCGCGGTGGAGAGGTTGAGGCTCTCCGCCCGGCCGTACAGGGGGAGCGCCACCAGGCGGTCGAGCAGGGAGGCGTGGTCCGCGGTCAGACCCCAGGCCTCGTTGCCGAGCACCCACAGCACCGGCTCCGCCAGCTCGCCACTGGTGGCGAGATCGTCGACCGAGCAGCTCGCGGAACCGTCGGCCCCGAACACCCGCAGACCCTCCGCCCGGGCGGCGGAGGCGGCGGCGGCCAGGTCCACCCCGACCGCGATGGGCAGGTGGAAGATGCTGCCGGTGCTGGCCCGCACGGTCTTGGGGTTGTACAGGTCGACCGCATCAGAGGAGACCAGCACGGCATCGGCACCGAACGCGTCGGCGCAGCGGATCACCGTACCGAGGTTGCCCGGGTCGCGGACCTGGTCGCAGAACACCACCAGGCGGGCACCGGAGGTCAGCGCCTGGGCCAACGAGACGTCGACCGATCGACAGACGGCCAGCAGACCCTGCGGGGTGACGGTGTCGGTCAGCTCGCCCGCGACCTCGGCCGGCAGGGTGCCGGTCGGGATCGCCGCGGCGGCAGCCGTGCGCAGCAGATCCTGATGGTCGTCGACGGCCGCCTCCGCGACCAGCAGCCGAGCGACGATGCCGCCGACGGCGAGCGCCTCCGAGACGGCTTGGCGCCCCTCGGCCAGGAACTCGCCGGTGGCCCGGCGCTCCTTGCGGCGCAACAGCCGACGAGCCGACCGCACCGCCGCCGCCGAAGCGGGTGGCGGGACGATCGGCTCGTGGGAACCGAAGCCGGTCAGCGTCGTCAGGCGGCGGCGGCCGTGGCGGGCTGGTTGGCCTTGGCGACCTCGACCAGGGCGACGAACGCCGCCGGGTCGGTGACGGCGAGGTCGGCGAGGATCTTGCGGTCGACCTCGACCTCGGCGGTCTTCAGACCGGAGATGAAGCGGTTGTAGGTCATGCCCTCGGCACGGACCGCAGCGTTGATCCGCTGGATCCACAGCCGCCGGAAGTCGCCCTTCTTGGCGCGACGGTCACGGTAGGCGTAGACGCCGGAGTGAAGGAGCTGCTCCTTCGCCTTCCGGTAGAGCCGGGAGCGCTGACCCCGGTAGCCGGAGGCCTGCTCGAGGACCTCACGACGCTTCTTGTGGGCGTTGACCGAGCGCTTGACGCGAGCCATGCGAATTACTCCTTGATGTCAGTGATGGTGGTGGGTGAGGGCGCTCTACAGGCCCAGCAGCTTGCGGGCCTTGGCCGCATCGCCGGCCGAGAGAACCTTGTCGCCGGCGAGCCGACGCGTACGGGTGCTCGGCTTGTGCTCGTTCAGGTGCATCTTGCCCGCCTTGCGGTGCATGAGCTTGCCCGAACCCGTCACCTTGAACCGCTTCTTGGCACCGGAGTGCGTCTTCATCTTCGGCATGGCTGCCGCTCGCTTTCTTTGCGTTCGTCGTGGGCACGGAGGTGCCCACGAATCGTTCGATACTCGTCTTCACTCGATCCCCCGCGTGGGCGCGTCGGCACCCACGGGGTCGTACAGGTCTTGCTCGGGGAGTCCGGCGACCTCAGACCTCGACGTCGGGATCCAGGTTGTCGGCCGGACCACGGCGACGCGGGGCGGCCGGCTCGGCCGCGTGCTGCGCCCGCAGGTCGGCCAGCTGGCTCCGCTCCTCCTCGGCCGCGGCGTCTCGCTCGGCGGCCCGCCGGTCACGCTCGGCCCGGACGTCGGCCCGTGCCTCGGTCTTCTTCTTCATCGGACCCAGCACCATCAGCATGTTGCGACCGTCCTGCTTGGGCGCGGACTCGACGAACCCGAACTCGTTGACGTCCTCGGCCAGCTTGCGCAGCAGGTTGTACCCCAGCTCGGGACGCGACTGCTCGCGCCCACGGAACATGATCGTGATCTTGACCTTGTCCCCGGCCTTGAGAAAGCGCACGACGTGACCCTTCTTGGTCTCGTAGTCGTGGCTGTCGATCTTGGGCCGGAGCTTCATCTCCTTGATCACCGTGTTGGTCTGGTTACGGCGGCTCTCCCGCGCCTTCTGCGCGTTCTCGTACTTGAACTTGCCGTAGTCCATGAGCTTGGCCACCGGTGGCCGTGCCATGGGGGCGACCTCGACGAGATCGAGCTCGGACTCGCGCGCCAGGCGCAGGGCGTCGTCGATGCGGACGATGCCCACCTGCTCCCCGGCGGGTCCGACGAGCCGGACCTCGGGGACGCGAATGCGGTCGTTGATCCGCGGTTCGGTGCTGCTGATTGGTCCTCCAGATGGTGTGTGTGATGGTGGACGACCCGACGAACGCAGTCGGACCCGCCCTCCTCGCAGGAACACAGAAAGGGCCCCCGCGCAGGCGGAGACCCTGATGGTGCGGACGCAGGACCCCGAAGGGCCGCGGCCGCGGAACCGACCCGACGACGATCACTGGGATGTCGTGCGGGTGGGAGATCAGGTCTCCACTTTGGCGGATCCGGCACGGATGCCGAATCGAACGTCGCCCAGGTTATCACCCGAGCCACGATGAGGTCACATCGCGCCGGGAGCCGAGGCGCCGACGTCTGGGGCAACGTCAGCCGCGCGTACGGCTATTCCGCGGTGTCGTCCCGATCGGCGGCGGGCATCGCCCAGCCGAAGCCGTCCGCCAGGTCGACCAGCCGATGGCCGCGGGCCAGGGCGTCCAGCACCTCCCCCTCGAGCACCAGCGGATGGGGTCCGGCCACGTCGACCAGCACCGCGACAGCTCCCTCGGCCGTCGCCGTCTCCGCCACCTTGTCCACGGTCACCGGCACCGGACGAGCCCGGGAGTCCCAGGCCTGCAGAGCGTCGAGACCGGTGAAGCCGAGCATCGCCTTGCCCCCGTCCGCCCGCTGCAGCAGGACCACGGCCATCTCGGCCTCCTTGTCCGACGCCAGCCCCCCGACGGTGGTGCCCACCTGCGTCGCGGTGGCCACGACCGGCACCAGCAACCGGTCACCGCACAGTGCCGCGACGGCTCGCAGGTAGTCGGTGGGCTCGGACGTCGCGGCGAAGCGACCCAGCGCCTCCCGGACGTCGGCCCGGGGAGCACCGTCGTCGCCGGGGAACGGGGAGGGAGCGAGAGCCCGCTCGTGCGGGGCGTGCCCGTTCAGCGGGGTCGGTCCGTGCGGGCCCCGGGCCTGGGGCGTCTGGTCATCGGGGGCGGCTGGCACCTCGCCAACGTAGCGAAGGCAGTGAACTCCGCTGGGTGTCCCGCCGGGGATCCCCCGGTCGAACGGGTGGGAAGTGGGTGGTTGTCCCCATCGCCGCGTTCGCTGCCCTGTGGCAGATTGGAAGGATGCCACCCTCGGACGTCGTGCTCCTCCCCCTCTGCATCGGTCTCGCTCTGATCGGGGTGATCGTGGCCGGCGTCGCGTGGCGCAAGGGCAGCCGCGGCCGGGTGGTCCAGGGCATCGGGCTCGCCCTGGCCCCGATCGCCCTCTACTTCACCGGGCTGCTCCGGCTGGTCTGGGACGCGGTGGTGGCGCTGGCGAACTGGGCCACCTCGATCATCTTCTCCCCGTCCATGTGGTTCGGGATCTCGCTGCTGGGTCTGTGCGTGGTGCTGTGGGTGGTCGGCGGGCTGCTGACCCGGCGCGCGGTGAGCAAGCGCGGCTCGGCTCCGGCGGCTCCCGCCGGGAACAGGCCGGCCGTCGGCACCGGCAGCACGGCCACGACGAGCCGCACCTCGAAGGCCGCACCGAAGGCGGCACCGAAGGGCAAGGCCCCGGCCCAGGAGGTCGACCCCGAGATGGCCGAGATCGAGGCGATCCTGAAGAACCGCGGGATCAACTAGCTCGACGGTCCTGCTCGACGAGATCGAACGAGGGCCGTCCGGACCCACCGTGGTCGCGGGAGCGACCGATCAACCCCGACGCTGCTGGCGGGAGGCCTTCAGGCGTCGGTTCAGGTCGTCGACGGCCTCGGTCGCGTACGCACCGTCGCCCCGCTGGATGCCCATCAGCATCCGGTGGTCGAGGTCGGCGGCCACCTCCACGGGACGGTCGGTGGGGATGAGGAGCACCTGGGCCCAGGCGTCGCCCGGTCGCATGATGACCCGATGGATCTGCGACCACGCGTAGCGGTGTCGGCTCAGTCCGTTGCGGAAGTAGAGCCCGTCGGCGTCGGCCTTCACCACACCGTTGCCCACCACCAGCAGGGCGAACACGAACAGCCCGAGGATGATCAGCAGGGTGACCGCCTGGGACAGCGTGAACTCGGCCTTGAGGTTGGCCGGCAGGGCCACCCAGAAGACGAAGCTGAGCCCGACGAGACCGAGCGCGGCGACCATCACGAAGAACCGCAGTCGGTTGGACCGGTAGGCGACCGGTCGGTTCGGGTCCGCGGGCGTCTGGGGCGGCTGATCGGTCGGGGTCATCAGATCCGACAGGCAGCGATGTCGGTGACCAGGATCGCGCGGGCCCCGATCGCCCACAGGTCGTCCATGATCTTCTGCGCCTCGGCCCGGGGCACCATGACGCGGACGGCCAGCCAGCCCTCCTTGGCCAACGGGGCCACCGTGGGCGACTCGAGGCCTGGGGTGATGGAGCAGGCCAGGTCGATGACCTCGTCGCTGACGTCGTAGTCCATCATCACGTAGTTGCGCGCCACCAGGACGCCGTTCAACCGCCGCTGCAGGAGGTCAAGACCGGCCGGGGACTCGGCCCTGCGGCGCCGGATGAGCACCGC
Organism: uncultured Actinomycetota bacterium; assembly: GCA_963759915.1. Classification (GTDB taxonomy): domain Bacteria; phylum Actinomycetota; class Actinomycetes; order Propionibacteriales; family Propionibacteriaceae; genus Microlunatus. Next base: position 20,208 of record CAVXBJ010000068.1, read on the forward strand.
CTCCGAGTGCAGGATCGGATCCCCGAACAGCTCCAGCCCGGCCTGCCGCAGGGTTGTGCCGGTCTCCACCACGTCGGCGATCGCGTCCGCCACGCCCAACCGGATGGCGGTCTCCACCGCGCCGTCCAGGGTGATCAACCGCGGGTGCACGCCGCGGTCGGCGAGGTAGCCGCCGACCAGACCCGGGTACGACGTCGCCAGCCGCTTCTCGTGCAGATCCTCGATGGTGCGCTCGGTGCCGACCGGGGCGGCGAACCGGAAGCGGCTGCGACCGAACCCGAGCGGGATGACCTCGTCGGCGTCGGCGCCGGAGTCGAGCAGCATGTCGCGACCGGTGATCCCGACGTCCAGGGTGCCCTCCCCCACGTACACGGCGATGTCGCGCGGGCGCAGGTAGAAGAACTCGACCCCGTTGGCCTCGTCGAGCAGCACCAGCTCCTTGGGGTCGCTGCGCTGGGCGTACCCGGCTTCACGCAGCATCTGCGCCGCGGCCTCGGACAGCGAGCCCTTGTTGGGCACCGCGATCCTGATCAGGGGGTTCGAGCTCACGGCGGCCATCCTAGGTGCCGTCAGCGGGGAGACGGCCCGCCCGGCCGGCGGCGGAACGGTGAGCGAAGGCACGCTCTCTGCTTTCGCGAAGGGCGACGGAGCCGGTGACAGCGCGCCGCCGTCGCGAGCGGGCCCCTCAGAGCTGCCGGTACACGTCCTGCGGCGTCAGGTCGAGCGCGAGCATCATCACCTGCAGGTGGTAGATCAGCTGGCTGATCTCCAGGGCCGCGTCGTCGGTGGTCTGGAACTCGGCCGCCATCCAGACCTCGGCAGCCTCCTCGACGATCTTCTTGCCGATCTCGTGCACCCCGGCCTCGACCCGCTTCACGGTCGAGGACGTCGGGTCGCCGGCGGCCACCTTCGCGCTCAGCTCGGCGTACAGGTCCTCGAAGGTCTTGGCGGACGACACGCGGACACCCTAGTGGGTGACGCTTTCTCCGCGCCGCGTACGGACCGGGCGGCGGCTGCATCCAGGGCGGACGGCGGCGAGAACCATAGACACGCGCGGACCGTCTCTTCGTGACGGCCGGCGATTCGAGAGGACGCATCATGAGCGAGACCGCCACCAACACCCCCGTCGAGGTCACCCCCGACCACCCCGTCTCCTGGACCGATCTCGGCGGCGAGATGTGGTCCTACCTGACCGGGCGCGACGCCGCCATCAACTACAGCTTCATGGACATGGCGATCGAGGTGCCCCGCGACACCGGCGCCGACGCCCCCCGCGCCACCTGGAAGCTCAACGGCACGCTGCGCATCACCACCAGCGACAACGCCTCCTGAGATGGCCCAGCGCCGTACGCCCGGCACGACCCTCCACGTGCGGGCGGACCTGCAGGTGGACGTCAGTCCGAGCGACGGCGAGGACGCGCTCGGCATCGTGATCCGGTCCGAGTCCGACGTCGTGCACGTCCGCCTGGACCGGATCCCGGGCCTCGCCGCCCGCCCGTCCACCGAGCTGATCCGCGGCGTCGCCGCCGGTCTGCTCGGGCAGGGTCTCCGGGTCGTCGTCGAGGGCCCGAACGGGCGCCTGATGAGCGTCGGGGCCGGGGTACGCACCCCGTGGTGGCAACGACCGTTCGTCCGGGCACCGCACGTCCGGGTGCACGACCTGCGCGTTGCGCTGCGGACCCTGCCGCGGCGCGGCCGGGGCACCTCCGCGGCGACCGCTCCGCCGGCGATGCTGTTCACCCCGCCGTCGACCGTGTTGCCGGTGGCGCCGACCGTGCTCCGTCGGCAGCGCGTCTCGACCACCCACGACCCCGCCGGTGGTGGGGGTCCGCGCCTGTACTTCCCGGCCGCGAACACCGCCGGCGCCCGGCTGAAGGTGTTCTACCTGCGGCCCGAGGTCAATGTCGGTGACCGCGAGGACGCGGATCTGCGGCTGCCCGGCGTGGCCGCGCGTCAGGCGACCATCCGCCGGAACGCGCAGGACGAGTACGTCATCGAGCCCGCGCCGGACGGACTGCCCATCCGGGTGCACGGCTCACGGATCCTGCGACCGACCCAGCTCCGGACCGGAGCGAGGATCGAGATGGGTCCCTGGACGATGGTCTACTTCCGCGCGGAGTACGCCGACCACGGTCGTCCGTACGGCGGCCGTCAGGGCGGGGAGATCGACCAGCAGCAGTGGCAGCCCGCCGCTCGCTACCAGCCGGGCATCCGCGAGGAGTCCGGGCGCGACACCCACTGAACCGAGAGCCGGCCGTCGGCTGACCTGCCGGGGTCAGCCGACGGTTCCCTCGCCGAGTCAGCCGACGGTCTCGATCTCCGGGGTGTCGACGCCCACCGGCTCCGGAGTCCGGCCGGCGCGCTCGATCCGCCACCAGGAGACGAAGCCGATCAGGCAGAACACGCCGTAGACGATGTACATGATCGCCGACGGGTAGTAGCCGGCCGTGAGCAGCAGCGGGACACCGACCAGGTCGACCGCGATCCAGATCAGCCAGAACTCCACGTACCCGCGGGCCATCCCGTAGGTGGCCAGGATCGAGCCGGTCAGGATCCAGGCGTCGGCCGCCGGGCCCCAGGAGCCGAGCGCGGTCAGGGCGTAGTAGGAGATGGTCCAGAGGACGACCGCCGCCACCAGCAGCTGCACCCGCCCCTTCCACCCGGCCCAGGCCGGTGCGACGCCCACCCCCGCGGCGCCGCCGGCCCCGGAGCGCCGGAACGACCACCAGCGGTACCAGCCGTACACGCTGACCGCGAGGAAGAAGACCTGTCGGGCCGCCTGGCCGTACAGGTCGAGGTCCTGGGGGGTGTGGAACACCCCACCGAGGAAGACCGTGAACAACAAGACGTTGCCCACGATGCCGATCGGCCATGCCAGCACCTTGCGCTGCATGCCGAGGATGGCGCTGGCCAAGCCGAAGCCGTTCCCGATGATCTCCCGCCAGAGGATGCCGGGTCCGATATCGAGCTGGGCGTTCAGCAACCGCTCCAGTAGTGCTGAGAAGTCCATGGGGATCCTCCACTGTTCCGGTCGCACGAACACCGGGGTGTGGAGAGACGCCACCCACGCCCGTACGCCGTCGTCGGCGTACGGCCAGGCCGCGCTCGCGTGAACCTCCCATCCGGACTTTCACCGTCGGTCCCGGAATTCCACCAGGTCAACCGCAGACTGGCTGCCTGCGGGTCGCGGACTGTCACCGCCGGTTCGGACTTACACCGACCCCGGTACACGCGCGAGTTGTGATCACTCGTCGGGAGAAGCGTACGCCGCTCGGCGGGGTGACGGAAACGAGCGCCGTCATGTAGGACACGCCGCGCGACACGCCGATTCCGGCGGCATGAGAGGCAGTTTTCCGTCAGGCGACGCTAGAGCCGGACACCCAGCAGGGCGTCGACGGCCCGGGCCACCGACGACGGGGCGTCGGTGTCGTCGCCGTCGATGGCGACCGAGGCGCCCGCCCAGGCGTCGACGGCGGCCAGCGCGGTCGGGCGCGTCCAGATCGTCCGCCAGCGCCGCCCGGACCGCCGCGATCGTCGCGTCGGCGTTCAGACCGGCGTCGAGCCGGACGGCCTCGCGCCAGCCGGCCAGGCGCTCGACAGCCGCGGCCAGGATGTCGTCGGTCCACATCCAGTCGTCGCGGTAGTGCTGGGAGAGCAGGGCGAGGCGGATCGCCATCGGGTCGACGCCGGCCTCCCGCAGCTTCGAGACCAGCACCAGGTTGCCCTTGGACTTCGACATCTTCTCGCCGTCGAGTCCGACCATCCCGCTGTGGACGTAGAGCTGCGCGAACGGCTGGTCGGTGGCGACCCGGGCCTCCGACGCGCACATCTCGTGGTGCGGGAAGACGAGGTCGGAGCCGCCGGCCTGGACGTCGAAGTCACTGCCCAGGCGGTTGAGCGCGATCGCCGTGCACTCGATGTGCCAGCCCGGGCGGCCCCGGCCCAGCGGTGAGTCCCAGCCCGGTTCATCGGGACGTTGGAGGCGCCAGACCAGACAGTCCAGCGGATCCTGCTTGCCCGGTCGGTCCGGGTCGCCGCCGCGCTCGGCGAAGACCGCCAACGCCTCGGCGCCGGCCAGGTGGGACACCGATCCGAAGTCGAGGTCGAAGGATCGGGCGAAGTAGAGATCCGGGTAGGTGGCGTCGTCGACGGGGTACACCGCCCCCTTGGCCTGCAGCTGCCCGATCAGCTCGACGACCTCGCCGATGGACTCGACGGCTCCGACGTAGTGCGCCGGGGGGATGACGTTCAGGGCGGTCATGTCGGTCCGGAACAGCTCGGTCTGGTCGGCGGCGAGCTGCTGCCAGTCGATCCCGTCGCGGATCGCCCGCTCCAGGAGCGGGTCGTCGACGTCGGTGACGTTCTGCACGTAGTGGACGTCGAGCCCGGCGTCCCGCCAGACCCGGTTCAGCAGGTCGAAGGCGACGTAGGTGTTCGCGTGCCCGATGTGCGTGGCGTCGTACGGGGTGATCCCGCACACGTAGAACCGGGCCGGTCGGCCGTCGCCGCGCTGGGGACCGGCCGGGAGCAGCTGCTGCTGAGCGGTGTCGAACAGGTGCAGTCGGGGCCGTTCCGCGAGGGGATCGAGCTGAGGCACCTCGGGCGCGGTCCATGCGTGCATGCGGGCCACCCTATTCGGCGGGCGCAGCACCCGCCCGCCGCTGCCCATTCCCACTCCGCGAGGGTTCGAGCACGCGCGGAGTGGGACAGCTGCGACTCCGCGAGGGTTCGAGCACGCGCGGAGTGGGACAGCTGCGACTCCGCGAGGGTTCGAGCACGCGCGGAGTGCGGTCAGAAGGGGGGCCAGGGAATCGCCGGGTAGTGGCCGGAGCGGGGGCGGGGAAAGCGGCCGCGGCGCAGCAGTCGTTCCGCGCGGCCCCAGAGCTCCTCGATCTCGGGCTCGGCCAGCAGCTCGTACAGCCGGTCGGGGGTCTCGTCCCGAACCCGACGGACGGCCGCGAGCTCGTCGTCGGTGAGCTCGGCCCCGGCCCACCCCCACAACAGGGTGCGCAGCTTGGGATCGGTGTTGAAGCAGACACCGTGGTCGACGCCGAACACGTGGCCACCGCTGCCCAGGATGTGGCCGCCCTTGCGGTCGGCGTTGTTGACCAGCACGTCGAACACGGCCATCCGCCGCAAGGGTGCGCAGTCGGCGTGGATCACCGACACGGACCGGTCCCGCGCGTCCAGCCCGTCGACCACGTCGAACCAGCCGGCGCGGGGCACCTGCTCGGTCGGGACCAGGTCGACCAGGGCGTCGGTCTCCGTGGCGTCCACGTCGACCCAGGCCTGCAGAGAGCCGGTGCCGAGCGGGCCGTCGACCAGCACCGTCACCGGGACCACGTCGAACCCGGCCGCCGCCGACACCTCGTACGCGGCCACCTCCCGGAGCCCGAGGGTGCCCGTCGGGAAGTCCCAGAGCGGCCGCTCGCCCCGGATCGGCTTGTAGACGCACTCGATCGGTCCGGCGTCGGTGGAGAGGACGGTGAGGTAGGTGGCGTTGGACGCGTTCGACAGCCGGCCGGCGATCTGCAGCTCACCGTCGGTCAGGGCGGCGGTCAGGGCCGGGTGCGGCTCGTCGGGGATCTCGGCGGCGTCGCTCAACACGCCTCGGGATTCGGCCCGGACGCGGTGGCCAGACGCAGATCGAGGCCGGACGTGCCCGGAAGGCGCACGTTCGGAACGGAGGTGTCCGTAGGACGCAGCTGCGGCACGAGCGACTCAGAACAGCGGGCGTCGGTAGCCGTTGGCGCGCGGGCACACGTGCCCGGCCGGATCCAGCGGCTGCAGGCAGAACGGACACGGCGGCCGGCCGGCGGAGACCAGAGCCTGCGCCCGGGCCACGAAGTCGCGGGCGTATGCGGCGCTGATCTTGACCACGAAGACCTCGTCGGCATCGACCTCGTCGGCCCCTTCCAGCGCGGCGGCCGCGGCCGACGTCGGGGGGAGCTCGAGGTCGTCGCCCAGGTCGTCGGACTCGGCCTCGTCGTCGACGTTGGAGAAGAGCTCGATGACGATCTTGTTGATCTCGGCGTCCCAGGCGATCGTCATGGTGCCGACCCGGAACTCCTCGGTGATCGGGGCGTCCAGGGGATCGAAGTCGCTGGGCTTCTCGCGGGCGGGGGGCACGTCGGCGGCAGGGCCGCTGCGGCGCAGGACCTCGTCGAGCACCTTGTCCAGGTGCTCGGCGAGCACCGAGACCTGCTGCTTCTCGACGACGACGGACGTGATGCGGTTCCCCTCGCGGGCCTGGAGGAAGAACGTCCGCTCCCCCGGCTGGCCGACGGTGCCGGCCACGAACCGGTCCGGGGAGTCGTAGCGGTGGACGAGGATCGCCATGACGTCAGCCTAGTCCGCCACTCACGGGGTCGGCTCCTGCGAGCCCAGTCCCCCGCCCACCGGGGCGTCGTCGGAGGCCGATCGCGCCCGCCGGGAGCGCTTGGCCGCCGGCTTGCGCGGCGGGAACAGCGAGGCCAGGTCGCTGCCCGAGGAGTTCATGGTCACCACGTACGGGCGGGTCTCGGTGTAGCGCACCACTGACACCGACGCCGGGTTCACCAGGATCCGCTGAAAGGTGTCGAGGTGGGTGCCGAGGGCGTCGGCCAGGATGGCCTTGATCACGTCCCCGTGCGAGACCGCCACCCAGACCGCGTCCTCACCGTGCCCGGCCGACACCTTGTCGTCCCAGGACCGGACCGCCCCCACGGCGCGGGCGGCCATCTCGGTCATCGCCTCGCCCCCGGGGAACCGGACCGCCGACGGCTGCTGCTGCACGGTCTTCCAGAGCTTCTCCTTGCTCAGCTCCTTCAGGCTCTTGCCCGTCCAGTCGCCGTACCCGCACTCGATCAGGCCCGCGTCGACGGCCGACGGCACGGGGTCGGTGCGCGCGGCCACCAGGGCCTGCAGGGTCTGCCGGCACCGGCGCAGGGGCGAGCTGACCAGGGTGGCCAGCGGGACGGCGGCCATCCGCTCGCCGAGCGTGGCCGCCTGGCTCCGACCGAAGTCGTCGAGCTCCACACCGGGGCTGCGGCCGGCGAGGATGCCGGCCGTGTTGGCAGAGGTCCGCCCGTGGCGGACCAAGAGGACCGTGGCCATGGACCGACCCTAGTCGGCGATTTCTCAGAGCGAGACCGGCAGATAGCGACCGCGCAGGTGCCCGAGCAGCTCGGTATCCGCGCCGCCCAGCTCGACCCGGTCGATCCGGGCCGTCACCAGCGTGGACCAGCCGACCGTCCGCACCTCGACCACGGTGGCGCCCAGCCAGCCGGGACCATCGACGAGGACCGGGCCGTACGGGGTCTCCTGCCACTCCGCCAGGCGGAAGGGACCGCCCGGGGCCGGAGCGAGACCGGCGAACGCGTCCGGGAGCTGCCGGTGCCGCCAGCCGAGCAGGCTGACGGCCACCGTGCGGACCGAACCCTCGGCGGGCTCGATCGCCTCGGTCAGGTCGGCGTCGGGATCGAGCAGACCGAGCAGCATCGGCTCCGGGCCGTCGGCGACCAGCAGCGACGAGACGGTCCAGCCGACCCGGCGCTCGTCGGCGTACGCGGTCCACAGGCTGACCGGGGCGACCATCCGACCACGGAAGCGGCGCAGTGGACTGCGGTCACCCTCCGGCGGCAGGAACGGGTGGTCGCTGTGGATGGTCACCTCACCAGTTCTAGTCCAGATGCGGCAATTCCTCACTCCTCCGGGGCGAGCGGGCGCCGGCTCAGCGTCGCCGCGCGGACGCGAGCGCAATTTCTCGCCCACACGTGGTCGGGACGGTCCGCCGCAGCCGAGCAGACCCTCTACGGTGGTGCGGGCCCCTGTGTCGGGTCGCACGGCCAAGGACGAACGATCGAAGGTGGGCAATGGGCTGGCTCGAGGCTCTGGTACTCGGCATCGTGCAGGGACTGACCGAGTTCCTGCCGATCTCCTCCAGTGCGCACCTGTCGATCGTGGGCCAGTTCTACGGCGGCGAGGACCCCGGCTCGGCGTTCACCGCGATCAGCCAGCTGGGCACCGAGACGGCGGTGATCATCTACTTCCGCAAGGACATCTGGCTGATCATCAAGAACTGGTCACTGGCTCTGGTCGGGAAGATCCCCCGTGATGACCCGGAGGCCCGGATGGGCTGGCTGGTGATCATCGGCTCGCTGCCGATCGTGATCTTGGGGCTGCTCTTCCAGGATGCGATCGACCACGCGCTGCGGAACCTGTGGATCACCACCGCCATGCTGGCCGGGTTCGGCATCGTGATCGGCATCGCCGACCACTACGCGAAGAACATCCGTCCCCTGGAGTCGTTGACCTGGAAGCACGGTGTGCTGTTCGGGCTGGCCCAGGCCCTGGCCCTCATCCCCGGGGTGTCCCGGTCGGGGGCGACCATCGCCGCCGGTCTGGCCATGGGCTACAAGCGTGAGGCCGCCGCCAAGTACGCGTTCCTGCTGGCCATCCCCGCGGTCGTCGGCTCCGGCTTCTTCAAGCTGTTCGACATCTCCGCCGACCCGGTGGAGCCGGCGTGGGGGCCGATCATCCTGGCCACCGTGGTCGCCTTCGGGGTGGGGCTGGCGGTCATCCACTGGCTGCTGAAGTACATCAGCACCCACACCTTCCTGCCGTTCGTGATCTACCGGCTCGCCCTGGCCGCCCTGGTGGCGATCCTGCTGCTGACCGGGGTGCTGCAGCCCCTGCCGACCGGCTAGACGATGCGAGGGTCGACCGGCTAGACCCCGGCCAGCTCCAGCGCCTCCGCCGCGGTGGTCAGGGCGGCCAGCTTCTCCTCCAGGCTGTCGCCGTACGGGGCGAGCGCCGCCGTGGTCACGCCGGCCGCGGCGAACTCGGCCAGCCGCTCGGCCAGCCGCTCCTTCGGCCCGAGCAGCGAGGTGGAGTCGATCAGCTCGTACGGCACCGCCGCCATCGCATCCCGCGGTCGGCGGGACAGGTAGAGGTCCTGGATCGTGGCGGCCGCCTCCTCGTACCCCATCCGGACGGCCAGCTGGTTGTAGAAGTTCTTGTCGCGGCTGCCCATCCCGCCGACGTAGAGGGCCGTGTAGGCGCGGACGGGATCGGCGCAGGCCCGCGGGTCCGCCCCCACCACGAGCGGGATGGTGGCCACCACGTCGAAGCCGTCGCGGGGCCGGCCCGCCGCGGTCCGACCGGCGTCGACGTGACCGAGCTGCTCGTCGGCGTACCCGGGCGCGAAGAACACCGCGAGCCAGCCGTCGGCGATCTCCCCGGCCAGCTCGAGGTTCTTCGGGCCCACCGCCGCCAGGTAGATCGGGATCCGGTCGGCGTGCGGGGCGATGGTGAGCTTGAGCGCCTTGCCGGGGCCGTCGGGCAGCGGCAGCTGGTAGGTGCGGCCCTGGTACGCGACCGTGCTGCGGCTGAGCGCCAGTCTGACGATCTCCACGAACTCCCGGGTACGGGCCAGGGGCCGGTCGAAGCGGACGCCGTGCCAACCCTCCGACACCTGCGGCCCGGATACCCCCAGACCCAGGCGGAAGCGGCCCTCACTCAGCAGATCGAGGCTGGCCGCGGTCATCGCCGTCATCGCCGGGGTCCGGGCGGGGATCTGCATCACGCCCGAGCCGATGGCGATCGTCGAGGTCTGGGCGGCCAACCAGGCGAGCACGGTGGGGCTGTCGGAGCCGTACGCCTCCGCGGCCCAGACCACCTCGTAGCCCAGCGACTCCGCGTGCCGGGTCAGCGCCAGCTGCCCCCGTGCGTCGTCAGCGCCGACCATGTACCCGAGATTCAGTCCCAGTCGCATGAGCCGAACCTACCGGTGAGTAACTACACCCGGAGCTCGACCTGGGGACCGAGTTCGCTCGGCGCGGCCGATAGCCTCTCCGACCATGGAAACGCGTCGGGTCGGGATCAGCGGGCTGCGGGCGTCGCGGCTCGGACTCGGCACGCTGACCTGGGCCCGGGACACGACCGAGGAGCAGGCGCGCGGCCTGCTGCAGGCCTTCCTGGAGGCGGGCGGCACCCTGCTCGACACGGCCGCGGCGTACGGCGCGGGTGATGCCGAGCGGCTGCTCGGCAAGCTCGTCGGCGAGCTGGCCCCCCGCGAGGACGTGGTCATCGCCACCAAGGCCGGGTTCGCGGTCCGCGACGGCAAGCGGGTCGTCGACACCTCCCGCCGGGCGCTGCTGCGTGATCTCGCCGGGTCACTGGAGCGACTCGGCACGGACTACGTCGACCTGTGGCAGATCCACGCCTGGGGAGAGGCGCCGATCGAGGAGACGCTGAGCGCGATGGACCACGCCGTCCGCCAGGGGATGACCCGCTACGTGGGGGTGAGCAACTTCGTCGGCTGGCAGACGGCCCAGGCGGCCACCTGGCAGAAGGCGGTCCCGGGCCGGGCGCCGCTGACGAGCCTGCAGGTGGAGTACTCGCTGCTGGCCCGGCGGGCCGAGCTCGAGCTGGTGCCGGCGGCCGCGGCCTTCGGCCTCGGGCTCTTCCCCTGGTCCCCACTGGGCCGTGGGGTGCTCACCGGCCAGTACCGCTCCCGCATCCCGAAAGGCTCCCGGGCGGCGTCGGACCACTTCGCCTGGTTCGTCCAGCCCTACCTGGAGCAGCGCAGCAAAGGAGTCGTGGAGGCGGTGGCCATGGCCGCGGACGGGCTGGATCTGACCCCGCTGCAGGTGGCTCTGCTCTGGGTCCGAGACGCCCCCGGGGTGACCGCTCCCCTGCTCGGCGCCCGGACCGCGGGCCAGCTCGCACCGGCGTTGGCCACCGAGACGATGACGCTGCCGGCCGAGATCATCTCGGCCCTGGACGACGTCTCCGGCGGGCCGCACCTCGGTCGGCAGCCGGCCCCCGGGGACGAAGGCAGCTGAGTCGGGCCATCGCGGGGATAGGCCTCAGACCGTCAGCGGCACGCGGATGATCTTGCGCCGGATCCAGACGTCCCGGGACCCGTCGCGGTACCGCCGCAGCCGGGTCAGCTCCCAGCCGCCGTACTCGGCCTGGTCGGTGAGCAGCTTGCGGACCGCGCTCCGCGGCAGGGACCGGTCCAGCCGGACCTTGGTCACCTCGTACTCGACAACACGGCTGCTCATCACTGTCAGCCTAGTGGTGTGTCTCTCTACCAGCTTGCCAGGCAGCGGCGGCTGGGTGCGTGCATCGCAAGGCCGACGAGGAAGGGATACCGCGTCGTATCCCGACCGAGGAGAACGCAGCGAGGTGCGTGCCCAGACGTCGCTGACGGGTGAGCTGGTCGGGAGACGCACCACTGAGTCTGTGAAACGGGTCCCGCGGGTGCGACCCGAGTGGTGAGAGCGATCAACCGGCCGTGCGGATCATCTTCTTGTTGACGAACTCCTCGATACCGAGGGTGCCGAGCTCCCGGCCGAACCCGGAGCGCTTGATGCCACCGAAGGGAAGCTCGGCCGCCTCGAGCCCGACCCCGTTGATGAACACCATGCCGGCCTCGAGGCGATCGGCGACCCGCGCGGCCTGCTCGGGGTCGGCGCTGAAGACGTAGGAACCCAGTCCGAACGGGGTGTCGTTGGCCAGGGCGATCGCCTCCTCCTCGTCGGCCGCCTTGAACACCATGGCGACCGGGCCGAAGAGCTCCTGCCGGAAGACCGAGTTCTCCTCGGTCACCTTGGTCAGCACGCCGGGCGGGAAGTAGGCGCCGCGCCGCTCGCCCGTGGTGGCCAGCTCGGCGCCCTCGGCGACCGCCTGATCGACCTGCTTCGCCAGGGTCTCGGCCGCGGCGACCGAGGACAGCGGGGACAGCTCGTCGCTGCCGGCCAGCATCCGCTCGGTGAACCGCGCGACGAAGTCGTCGTAGATCCCCTCGGCGACGATGAACCGCTTCGCGGCGTTGCAGGCCTGGCCCGTGTTCTCCAGCCTGGCCTCGACGGCGGCGTCGACGGCGGCACCGAGGTCATCGGCCGACAGCAGCACGAACGGATCCGAGCCACCCAGCTCGAGGACGACCTTCTTGAGGTGACGGCCGGCGATCTCGGCCACAGCGGCCCCGGCGCGCTCCGAGCCGGTCAGCGACACCCCGGCCACCCGCGGATCACCGATGATGGTCGCCACCTGGTCGTTGGTGGCATACAGGTTGACGTACGCCCCGGCGGGGAACCCGGCGTCGAGGTACATGGCCTGCAGGGCCGCGGCCGACTCCGGGCACTGCGGCGCGTGCTTGAGGATGATCGGGTTGCCGGTGACCAGGTTGGGCGCCGCGAAGCGGGCGACCTGGTAGTAGGGGTAGTTCCACGGCATGATGCCCAGCAGCACGCCGAACGCGCTGCGACGGACGACCGCGGTGCCCGAGCCCTGGAGCTCGACCGGCTTGTCGGCGAGCAACGCCTCGGCGTGATCGGCGTAGTAGTCGTGGATCTCCCGGCAGAAGTCGACCTCGCCGAGGGCGGCCGCCTTCGCCTTGCCCATCTCCCGACCGATGATGTCGGCGAGCTGCTCGCGCCGCTCGGTGTGCAGCTCGCCCACCCGACGGACGAGACGGGCTCGATCCGCCACGGTCGTCTGCCGCGACCAGGTCGCGAACACCTCGGTGGCGGCCGCTACCGCTGCCTCGACATCGGCGGCGGTGGCCGTCGGGTAGGCCTGGACTTCCTGTCCGGTCGACGGGTCGATGACGGCGTACGTGCTCACAGCGGTGCTCCTTCGTCGTGGTGTCGGCCCAGTGTCGACCACCGCGGCGGCCGTCGTCCACAGGGCGGCCCGCTCTCCCGCCATCCTCAGGCCTGGTCGAGGAACCGGTCGAGCACCCGGCAACCGAACTGCAGGGAGCTGATCGGCACCCGCTCGTCCACCCCGTGGAACAGGCTGACGAAGTCGAGGTCGGGCGGCAGCTTGAGGGGGACGAAACCGAAGCAGCGGATGCCGAGGCGGTCCCAGGCCTTGGCATCGGTGCCGGCGCTGAGCAGGTACGGCACCGCGCGGGCCCCCGGGTCCTCCGCCACCAGGCAGGCCTGCATGGCCTCCACCAGCGACCCGGCGAACTCGGTCTCCACGCTCGGGTGGTCGGCCACCACCTCGTAGCGGACCTTCTCCCCCAGCAGCTCGGTGATCGTGGCGTAGAACTCGTCGCGGCCACCCGGCACGAAACGACCGTCGATCGCAGCGGTCGCCTTGCCCGGGATCACGTTGTGCTTGTAGCCGGCCCGCAGCATCGTCGGATTCGCCGTGTTGGCCATCGTGGCGCCGACCATCCGGGCGATGCTGCCGAGCCGCACCAGCGTCTCCTCGGCCCGATCCGGGTCGAGCTCGATCCCGAACGCCTCCGAGACGGCGTCCAGGAAGGCCCGCTGGGCGTCGGTGATCTTGTGCGGCCACTCGTACGCGCCGATCCGGGCCACCGCGGCAGCGAGCTCGGTGACGGCGTTGTCGTCGTGCCGGAACGAGCCGTGCCCGGCCTGGCCGTCGGCGATCAGGTTGAGCCAGGCCATGCCCTTCTCGGCGGTCTGGACGAGGTAGAGCCGCAGGTCGTCGCGCACCGTCAGGGAGAAGCCGCCGACCTCCCCGATCGCCTCGGTGCACCCCTCCAGCAGGTCGGGCCGGTTCTCCACCATCCAGATGGCGCCCTTCGCACCACCGGCCTCCTCGTCGGCGGTGAACACCATCCGGATCGGTCGCCGAGGAGCCCGTCCGGCCCGGGCGCGGGCCCGGACGACGCTCAGCAGCATGGCGTCGAAGTCCTTCATGTCGACCGCGCCACGTCCCCAGATGCAGTCGTCGGCCACCTCGGCGGCGAACGGCGGGACGGACCAGTCGGCGGCGTCGGCCGGGACCACGTCGAGGTGGCCGTGGATCAGCAGCGGGCTCAGGCTCGCGTCGGTGCCCTCGGGCTCCCAGTGCGCCACCAGCGACGTCCGCCCGGGCTCGGACTCGACCAGCTCCGCGCTGATCCCCACCTCGTCCAGCAGCGCCGCCACGTGCTCGGCGGCCAGGCGCTCCCCCGGCCCCGGATCGGGTCCGTAGTTCGAGGTGTCGATCCGGATCAGGTCGCGGCAGATGTCGACGACCTCGGCATCCCCGGAACGGGGTTCCCGGCCAGGTTCGCCAGCAGGAGCGTCGGAGGTCGTGGCGCCGGACTCACTCATCGGTCCATCATCGTCCACCCCGTCTGCGTGCCGGAGAATGGCCCGGTGACGGCGGCTGACATCCCTCGCGCACCGTCCCCGGTGATGAGACGGTCCTGGGCGGTGTGGGGGGTGGCCGTCACCGCGTACGCGGTCGCGGTCTTCCAACGCACGTCCCTGGCCGTGGCCGCCGAGGACGCGACGGACCGGTTCGGGGTCACCGCCTCGGTGCTGTCGCTGTTCGCGGTGGTGCAGCTGCTCACGTACGCCGCCATGCAGATCCCGGTGGGCGTGCTGGTCGACCGCTTCGGCTCGCGGGTGATGATCGGCTCGGGGGCGCTGGTGATGGCCGCCGGCCAGGTCGCGTTGGCCCTCGTCGACACCCCGCTCGAGGTGATCGGAGCCCGCATCCTGGTCGGCGCCGGCGACGCGATGACCTTCATCTCCGTGCTCCGGTTGATCCCGGCCTGGTTCCCGTCCCGGCAGGTGCCGCTGGTCACCCAGCTGACCGGTCTCCTCGGACAGGTCGGCCAGATCGGCAGCACGATCCCGCTGGTCGCGCTGCTGAACGGCGTGGGTTGGCAGTGGTCGTACCTCGGGGCCGGGGCCATGGGCGTGCTGGTGTCGATCCTGGTGCTGCTCGCCGTCCGGGACCGGCCACCGGGGGCGCCCGATCCGGTGCCGCACGCGAGCTGGCGTCAGGCCGTCCGCGATCTGCGAGCGTCCTTCCAGCAGCCGGGCACCCGGCTGGGCCTGTGGAGCCACTTCGCGACCCAGTTCTCCGGCATGGTGTTCGCGCTGCTCTGGGGCTTCCCCTTCATGACCCTGGGTCTGGGCTACTCCCCGACGCAGGCGGGGTGGCTGCTGACCCTGATGGTGCTGACGGCGACCATCATCGGACCGGTGCTCGGTGCGCTGACGGCTCGGTACCCGATGCGTCGGTCCAACCTGATCTTCGGCGTGCTGATCTTGACCATCGCCGTCTGGACCGTGGTGCTGCTGTGGCCGGGAGCGGCTCCGCTTCCCCTGGTCGTGGTGCTGGTGCTGACGCTGGCCGCGTACGGTCCGGCCTCCGCGGTCGGCTTCGACTTCGCTCGGACCTTCAACCCGTCGACCCGGTTGGGCGCCGCGACCGGGATCGTCAACATGGGTGGCTTCATCGCGTCCCTGGTGACCATCTTCGCGATCGGCGTGGTGCTGGACCTGCTCGCCCCCGACGGTGACTACACCGTGACCGACTTCAAGATCGCCTTCTGCTTCCAGTACGTGGTCTGGGCGTTCGGGCTGCTGAGCCTGCGCCGGACCCGGCGACTGGCCCGGGCCGAGCTGCGCGCCCAGGGCACGATCATCGACCCGCTCCCGCAGGCGATCGCCCGGCACTGGCACGATCGGCACGACCAGTAGGGCCACGTCGGCGCACCGGAGGTCGGCCTCACGGAATGGTTCGCGGCCCCTCGTGGGCTTGCTATAGTTCACGTCGCTGTCCGGCCAGGGCGGCGGAGTCCGGGTGGCGGAATAGGTAGACGCGCTAGCTTGAGGTGCTAGTGCCCCTTACAGGGCATGGGGGTTCAAGTCCCCCCTCGGACACAGAAGAATCTCGGCGGCCACGACTGGTCGAACCTCACTCCCCGGACGTCGGGTCCGAGGATGAGGACGACCAGCACGACGATGCTGCCGATCAGGTGCCGTCGCGGCTCGCCGACCGTCGCGACAGCGGTGCCCAACCTCCTTCTCGATGCCTTGCCGTACCCCGTCGCGGATGTGCAGCGGTCCTCCTGTCGACGGAACCGCTGGATTACCCTGCTGTGGCTGGGCGCCGCCAGTCTCACCGTCGGTCTGGCCGGCGCCGGCGTCGGTCTGATCGTCGCCGGTGTCTCCCGCTGACCGACCCAGGTCACCGGTCGCCCGGCTCGCTCAGCCCGAGGAAGCTGCGAAGATCCGCGGCCCCGGAGACCTCCAGCGGCTCCCCACGACGGAGATCGGCCGGGGTGAGGACCAGCTTCTGGTTCAGGGCCATCTCCCCGTCCCGCCGCTTCAGCCGCAGGACGCCGTTCGGGCGGTAGCCGACCTTGCGGCTCACCGCCAGCGACGCCGGGTTGTCCAGGAAGGCCCCGGAGGTCACCTCCTCGGCCCCCAGCTCGTCGAACGCGTACGCGCAGACGGCCTGCCGCATCCGCGTACCGATCCCCCGGCCCTGGTGCGTCAGACCCAGCCAGGATCCCGTCTCCACGGTCCGGGTCACGGCGAAGTCGCGTCCGTGCAGCCCCTGGGTGCCGACCAGCTCGCCGTCGACCCGGACGGCGAACAGCAGGTCGAACGCCTCCGCGCCGAACCCGGCGCGCACCGAGGAGAAGTAGCGGATCATCTCCACCGGCAGCTTCTCCGGCCCCGCGAGGGTCCACGGCGTGGAGAACGGCATCACATCGGGGGCGTGGATGCCGGCCAGCGCCAGGTCCACCAGGCCCGGTACGTCGTCGTCGGTGATCACGGTCAGCTCCAGGTCACCGGCACGCAGCCGGAGCCGGTACGGGGGCCAGTGGTCTGCCAGCGTGGTCATGCCCATGATCATCGGCCGAACCCGGCGGCCGCCGCCACCGGGTTTCCCGACCGGTCTCAGCCGGCCATCCCCGGCTTGAGGACGATCTTGATCGCGCCCTCGGCCTTGCGCTGGAAGATGTCGTACGCGTGCGGGGCCTGCTCCAGCGGGAGCCGGTGGGTGGCGAAGTCGTCCACGCCGAGCGGGTCGTCGTCGGTGAGCAGGGGCATGATGTGGTCCACCCAGCGCAGCACGTTGGCCTGGCCCATCCGCAGCTGGATCTGCTTGTCGAACAAGGTCATCAACGGCAGCGGATCGGCCATCCCCCCGTAGACACCGATCAGCGAGATCGTCCCGCCACGTCGCACCATGTCGATCGCGGCGTAGACCGCGGCCAGTCGGTCGACACCAGCCTTGGAGATCAGCGGAGCGGCGATGGCGTCCGGAAGCAGGCTGGCCGCCTTCTGCACCATGGACGCCGCCGGCGACCCGTGCGCCTCCATCCCGACCGCGTCGATCACGGCGTCCGGCCCGCGACCATGCGTCAGCTCGCGCACCGCGTCGGGCAGGTCGTCGGGGTGCTCGGACAGGTCGAGCACCTCGATCCCGCGGGCCCGGGCGCGGGCCAGCCGCTCCGGCACCAGGTCGACCGCGATCACCCGGGCGATGCCGGGTCGCAGCGAGGCGATCCGGGCCGCCATCTCGCCGATCGGACCGAGACCCAGCACGACCAGGGTCCCGCCGTCCGGCACCGCGGCGTACTCGACCGACTGCCAGGCGGTCGGCAGCACGTCCGACAGGTAGACGAAGCGTTCGTCCGGTGGGCCGTCCGGGACCTTGATGTGGGTGGTGTCGGCCAGCGGCACCCGGAGGTACTCCGCCTGGCCGCCCGGCACCGAGCCGTACAGCTCGGAGAAGCCGAACAGGGCCGCACCGGTGCCCTGCTCACGCACCTGGGTGGTCTCGCACTGGGTGAAGAGGGACTGGTCGCACATGAAGCAGTGACCACACGAGATCTGGAAGGGCATCACGACCCGGTCACCGACCGACAGCCGCGACACCTCGGAGCCGACCGCCTCCACGATCCCCATCGGCTCGTGCCCGAGAATGTCACCGGCGTTCATGAACGCGCCGAGGGTCTCGTACAGGTGCAGATCCGATCCGCAGATGTTGGTGGAGGTGATCCGCACGATGGCGTCGCTCGGTTGCTCGATCCGCGGGTCCGGTACCTCGTCGACGGACACCTTGCGCTTGCCCTGCCACGTCACTGCTCTCATCGTCGCCATCTCCTGGTCCTCGTCTGCGGCTGGGATACTCGGACTTTACGCTGTATACCTAATGAGTGGCCCGCTGCGGGTGGCACGAGAGGTGAACCATGTCGGACCGGTCAGCAACTGACGTGGGTGATGCACCCGCCACCGAGGCGGGTCGTCCGCAGGCTCCCGGGGCGCAGGCGGAGCGCCCCCAGGACATCCCCCGCCGCGGCTGGGTCCAGATCCTCAAGCGCAGCTGGGCGCAGACCACCGAGGACCAGATCCCGCTGCTCAGTGCTGGGGTCGCCTTCTTCGGTTTCCTGGCCCTGTTCCCGTCGCTGATCGCGCTGGTGCTCGCGTACGGGTTGTTCGCCGACCCGTCGACCATCGCGACCCAGATCGACTCGCTGGGCACGGCCCTGCCGGCGGAGGTCAAGGACCTCATCATCACCCAGCTCACCGAGCAGTCCCAGCGGACCGGCGCCCTGAGCGTCGGCGTGATCATCTCGCTGCTGCTGGCCCTGTGGAGCGCGTCCGGCGGCGTCGCCAACCTCGTGCTGGCGATCAACACCGCCTACGACGAGACCGATGACCGGCCCCTCGTCAAGAAGCGGTTGCTGGCGCTGGCCCTCACCCTCGGGGCGATCGTCTTCATGATCGTCCTGGTCACCCTGATCGCGGTGCTGCCGATCATCTTCTCGATCTTCGACGGGGGTCCGCTGCGCTGGCTGGTGCAGGTCGTCCGCTGGGTGCTGATCGCGGTCTTGATCATGGTCGGCCTGGCCGTGCTCTACCGGGTCGCGCCCGACCGTGACGCCCCGAAGATGCGCTGGGCCTCGCCCGGCGCCATCGTGGCCACCCTGCTGTGGCTGGTCGTCTCGGTCGGCTTCTCCCTCTACGTCACGCTGTTCGCCAGCTACGCCAAGACGTACGGGGCGCTGGCCGGCATCGTGGTGCTCCTGATGTGGCTGTGGCTGACCTCGTACGCCGTCCTGTTCGGGGCGGAGATCAACGCCGAAGCCGAGCAGCAGACGATCAAGGACTCGACGGTGGGACCCGCGAAGCCGCTGGGTCAGCGCGGCGCCGTCGCGGCCGACTCCCGCCCCCCGACCGACGTCGACAGCGACACCGGCGATGATGCCGCAGACCACGCCACGGCCGACAACCCTGCTGCGAGAGGACTCGCCATGACCAGCGACACCGAGGGCCGAGACGTCCCGGCCACCCGACCCTCGGCGGCCACGCCCGCCACCACCCCACCCGATGACTCGATCGCGGCGCTGATCAGCCAGGTGACCGAGGAATCGAGCCGGTTGGTGCGCACCGAGCTCAAGCTCGCCCAGGTCGAGATGACGGCGAAGGCGAAGACCGCCGGCGTCGGCATCGGCGCCTTCGGAGTGGCCGGCGTCCTCGCCCTGTTCGGCATCGGCTGCCTGATCGTCACCGCGATCTTCGCCCTCGCCCTGGTGCTGCCGACCTGGGCCGCGGCCCTGATCGTCGGCGTGCTCGTGCTCGCCGTCGCCGGCGTGGCCGCACTGATCGGCAAGAAGAAGGTGGGTGAGGCGACGCCGCCGATGCCCACCAGCGCCGTCGAGAACGTCAAGGCCGACGTGGCCGAGATCAAGGAGAGCGCCCGCAGATGAGCAGCCAGCCGAACGACCCGACCGTCGATCCGACCACTCCCAGCCCTGCCGCCGTGGACACGCCGGCGGTGGACCAACCGAATCCGACCGTGGACCAGCTGGAGGCGGATCGCGCCGCCACCCGAGAGCGGCTCGCCGCGTCGGTGGAGGCGCTGGTGGCCAAGACCGACGTGAAGGCCCAGGCGAAGGCCAAGGCCACCGAGACCGCCGATCAGGTGAAGTCGGGCGCCGAGGACGTGCTCGACCAGGTACGGCAGCTGCCGCCCGCGGTGCTGGGCGCGGTGGCGATCGGCGTGACGCTGGTGGCCATCCTGCTGATCAGGCGACGCCGGCTGAGCTGACGCCGGACCGGCCGCCGCTCACGCTTCGGTCCGGCCGGTGTCGTCCCCGACCGGAGACGTCGTCGAGGTGCCGCGCACGTAGGCCTTGACGGTGCCGAGCCGTTGCCCGACCGAGGTCCCGTGCGGGGCGATCGTGTAGGGACCGACCGCCGCCGGCACGACGAACGTCTCGGCGTAGTGGACGACGAACGGCTCGAAGGCGCCCGCCGGGCTGGTGACGACCGCCTCTGCCCCCTCGACGAGGTTGAGCACGTTGACCGTGCCGGCGGTGTCGTGGGCAACCGGTCCGGTGAACCAGTGCCGACGCACCTCGATGAACTCGAGCTCGTGCAGCCCGGTCCGCTCCTCCACCCAACCCGGACCGGTGGCCAGCTCCTCGGTGCGGTGCACCAGGTTCTCGGCCACCCAGGTCGTGCGCCGATCGGTCTGCACGTTGGCCCGGGCGTGGTCGAGGTGGACCGGACGCGGCACGCCGTCCAACCCGAGCCGCCCCCAGTCCCACATCTTGAAGGTGAACAGGTACGGGGTCGCCGAGATCTCCAGCACCATGGAGTTGCGGGCCGAGCAGTGCACCGTGCCCGCCGGGATCAGGAAGTGGTCGTGCTTCGCGGCCGGGTACCGGTTCACGTACGCCTCGGCATCGAACGGGTGCTGCCCGTCCTGGGCTGCCGTGAGCTCGCGGAACATCTGGTCGACGTCGGCGTCGTCGCGCAGTCCCAGGTAGACGCCCGCGTCGTCCCCGGCGTCGAGCAGGTAGTAGCTCTCGTCCTGGGTGTAGGTCATGCCGAAGGTGTCGGTGATGTAGTCGGTGAGCGGGTGGACCTGCAGGGAGAGGTTGCCGCCCTCCATGGTGTCCAGGAAGTCGAACCGGATCGGGAACTCGGCGCCGAAGCGGGCGAAGGTCAGCGGTCCCAGCAGCTCCCGCGGCCGGCTCAGCACCAGATCCATCGCCGGGATCTCGATCATCGTGCCGTCGACGTCGAGCAGCAGGCTGTTCTCCTCCGGCACGCAGTCGAAGCACCAGGCGTAGTTGTTGTCGACCGCCTCCAGCCCGACGACCTCGGCCATCCAGGTGCCGCCCCACGGTCCGGGGTCGAAGAACGGCACCAGCCGGAACGGCCCGGACGTCGCGCGCTCGAGCCCCGCGTGGAAGGCCTGGGCGGTGATCAGGTGCGCGTCGTCGACCGACCGGGTGGTGTCGAGCAGGAAGTCCATGATCCAGAAGAGCCGCCGCTTGTGCCGATCGGCGATCCGCCACTCCACGAAGTACCCGCGCTTCACCTTGCGGAGCACGTCCTGCGCGCCGTTCTCACAGCGCCAGTTGGGCATCCCGCGGCGGTAGCGCTGCTGGAGCTCCCACCGGGGCAGATCGGCGAGCACGACGACGGCCGTCCGTGCGGCGGCTCCCTCGGCCGGTCCGCCGGACACCGCCCCGGCCGCGTGGTCGAGGAGCAGCTGGGCCGCCCCCCAACCGAGGACCACGGTCGGAGCCGGAACGTCCCGGATCTGCGCCGCGATCGCCGCCAGCGCCTGCTGGTCGTAGAGCTCGTCCAGGCGATGATGGCTGAGCACCCCGAAGACCCGGTCCTCGGTCAGGTTGCGGGCCAGCAGCGCGTCGATCTCCTCGATCGGCCGGGCCGCCGCCGCCTCGACGTCCACGACGCGGTAGCCGGGGAGGTGCCGGTGGGCGGCCGCGGTCAGCGCCGCCAGGTCGACGCCGGGGTAGGTGTCGATGATGATCAACGGCGTCGCGTCCCCCGCCTCGGCCCGCTGCCGCAGCGTGGTCCAGGCCGCGGACCCGGAGCTGACCCGAGCGGCGTCGGATCTCTGCGGTGGAACCACGATCGCCGGGAACCTGTCGTAGCCGCGGTGGTCGGGTGGCACGGTGCTCATCTGTCGTCCCTCGCTGTGGTCTGGGTCAGTGCCGCGAGTCCCCGCACCACGGACCGGGCGGGATCGTCGGAGACCACGACCCTGGGTCGCGGCACCGACGACCAGAGGTGCTGATGCAGGTAGCGCTCGATCTGCTGGACCCGGGCGCCGGCGAGCTCGACGGCGCCTCCGGACAGGATCACCACGCTCGGGTCGTAGGCGTGGCAGAGATTCACCGCGGTGATGGCCCAGCTCTGGAGCACCCGGTCGACCAGCCGCCGCCCCTCGGCATCCCGACCGGCGGAGAAGACCTCGGCCATGGTGGTCCCGGCGGGCAGGCTCCAGGAGCCGCCGTAGACCTCCGCACAGCCCAGGTTGCCGCAGTTGCAGGGCTCACCACCGCGGTCGATGGTCAGGTGCCCACCGAGGATGCCTGCGTGACCGGACCGGCCGCGGATCAGGCGCCCGTCCATCACGGCGGCCGTACCGATGCCGGTGCCGGCCACGAGGAGCACCGCGTCGCGGACCCCGGCCGCCGCGCCGTGGGCGAGCTCGCCGAGCAGGGCGGCGCGGGCATCGTTCTCCACCGCCGCCCGCACGCCGAACCGGGTCATCGACCAGCCGGCGAGGTCGACGCCGTCCAGGTAGCCGTACTTGCCGTGGGCGGCCACGAGGCGGGTTCCCTCGCGATCGACGACACCCGGCACAGCGATGCCGATGCGCAGCCGGTCACCGTCGGGCCGCAGCTCCTCGGCCAATCGTGCGACGGCGTCGAGGTCGCCCGGCTCTCCACGGTTGGGCAGCGTGCCGGAGGTGAGCACCACGCCGTCGCGGATCCAGGCGGCCTTCAGCGTGGACCCGCCGAGGTCGAGTCCCAGGGTCAGAGGCGGCACGAGGTAACGTTACCATCTTCGCGCCCGGGACCGCCCTGCATCAGACCTGTCCGGTCGCGGAGGCATCACGCGTCGGGAGGTGCAGGCTGGTGGGCAGCTCGACCAGCCGGGCGGGTCCGTCGAACCCGCCGTCCAGTCGTTCGGTCAGCATCCTGGCCGCGCAGCGCCCCAGCTCTCGCCCGTCGTGATCGACGACCAGGAGAGCGACGTCGACCACGTCCGCGAGCTCGAAGTCGTCGAAGGCCAGCACCGTCAGCTCCGCCGCGGACCGGCCGAGCTCTCCCCGCCGAGCCAGCGCTCGCACCAGCCCGACCGTGTTGCGGTTGTTGGCGCACAGCACCGCCGTCAGGTCGGGATGCTCGTGCAGCAAAGACTCTGCGATGATCCGGTGGTGATCGGGGTCGTCGGCGAGGCCCGCTCCGCCCTGGTGCAGCAGGTCCTCCCGCACCGCCACGCCGGCGTCTTCGTGAGCCAGTCGGAACCCCTCGAGACGTCGGCCACCGGTGAACGACGACATCCCGGAGCCCAGGAAGCCGATCACCCGGTGACCGCGTTCCAGCAGGGCGGTGGTGCCGACGTAGGCACCGTGGACGTCGGCCACGACGACCGTGTCGGCGCCGATCCCGGGCACCTGGCGGGAGGCCAGCACGACCGGCACGCCGTTCAGCCGCCGCGGCAGCAGATGGGTCCGCCCGCCCGTCGGCACCACCAGCAGACCTTCGACCTGCCGTCCGATGAACTCCGCGACCAGCCGCTCCTCCCGGGCCACGCTGTCCGCCGTGCTGCCGATCATGAGCGTCCGGCCCGTCTCGGCCAGCACCTCCTCGGCCCCCAGCAGGAACTGTGCGTAGTACGGGTTGGCCACGTTGGTGATCGCCACCCCGACCAGTCCGGATCGCTGGCCCGGGCGCAGGCTCCGCGCCTGCTCGTTGCGCTGGTATCCCAAGGCAGCAACGGAGATCCGGACCCGCTCGGCGAGCTCGGGTGAGACGGTCGAGCGGCCGTCCAGCACCCGGGAGACCGTCATCGGGCTCACCCCCGCATGGTCGGCGACCGCGGTGATCGTCGGCCGCCGACTGGTCGCCATGCTGCTCCTCCGCTCGTACGCTTCCCTGCTCCTCACCGTCGGATGCCGACGAGGTCCGCCACTTGCCCCGCCGCGGGACGATCGGTAGCGTAGACGCGAGGTAACGATACCAGCGCCGTGCAGCTACCTCCGCTACCTCCCACCCGATCTCCGGGTGCACCGAACCCCACCGAAAGGCTCGACCGTGGCCACCCACGCCATCCTCTCGCCCAGCCCGGTCTGGGACGCCTCGCTCCAGCGGACCAAGATCATCGCGCACGCGATGGACGCCCAGACCGTCGTCGACGGCGTGACCGTCGGACTGATCGCCGAGCCCCTGGTCGCGGCCGACGGCGACCGCTTCCTCCAGGCCGTACGGCTGCAGGTGGTGGGCGGGGACCGACCGATCGACCCGGCGACGGTCCGGATCCGGCTGGGTGACGCCGAGGTGCCCACCCGGGCCGAACCGGTCGGGGACGGCGGCCTGCGGTTGCTCGTCCCGGAGGTCGACGGCCCCACGCCGCTGGCCGTCAGCATCACCGATCCGGCCGTCGAGCTCACCGCCGTCCTGCAGCGCCCCCGGCACTACGACGTCCACCTGATCCAGCACAGCCACTACGACATCGGCTACACCGACCGGCAGCACGTCGTGCGCGCCCAGCACATCGGCTACCTCGACGCCGCCCTGCGGCTGATGCGCGACACCGACTCCCTGGACGAGGCCGCCCGGTTCCGCTGGAACGAGGAGGCCCTGTACGCCGTCACCGAGTGGCTGGCGAACCGGCCGGTCTCCCGGCACGCCGAGCTGCTGGAGCGCATCCGGGAGAACCGGATCTCGCTCTCGGCGATGCCGTTCAACCTGCACACCGAGATGTGCTCCACCGACGAGCTCCACGAGCTCCTCGCGCCCGCCCTCGATCTCAAGCGGCGCTACGGGCTCGACTTCCGGGTGGCCATGCAGACCGACGTCCCCGGTCAGGTCGTCGGGCTGCCCGACGCGCTGGCCGGCCTCGGGGTGCGGTATCTGAGCGTCGCGCACAACTGGGCCGGTCGCTCCGACCCCGACAACACCGGCCAGCTGCCGATGCCACGGCTGTTCCGCTGGATCGGCCCCGAAGGCGGCGAGCTGGTCGTCTGGCGCACCGACACCCCCCACGGACTGGCCTACATGGAGGGCCCGATGGTCGGGTTCCACGAGTCGTACGACGTCGCCACGGACGTGTTCCCCGCCTACCTGGCCTCGCTCGGCACCCGTCCGTACCCGTTGCCCCTGGGCAGCATCTTCGGCTGGCTCGACGGGGGCGCCGACACCGACAGCCGACCCCCGTTCGGTGGGGAGGTCCTGCATCTGCGCACCCACGGCCGCTGGTCGGACAACGCCGGTCCGAGCCGGGCCGTCAGCGACATCGTCGAGGAGTGGAACCGCCGGTGGGTGTTCCCGCACCTGCGGGTCTCCACCAACGAAGCCTTCTTCGACGCCGCCGTCGAACGGGCCGGGGACACGATCCCGACGTACCGGGGCGACTGGAACGACTGGTGGGCGCACGGGGTGGGGCGCGGCCGCTGCGCCGGTCGGCCTCGGTCGACAGGCGCAGAACGACCTGGCGGACGCGTCGACCCTCGGCGCCGGCGCGGCCCTGCTGGGTGGCACCGCCGTCGCCGACGGCCCCGTGGTCGACCCCGACCGCGGGCTACCACCAGCTGGCCCTGTGGGACGAGCACACCTGGGGCGCGGCGAACTCGTGGAACCACGCCGACCACGGTGCCGACGCCGGGGAGCACCAGTGGTACTGGAAGGTGGCGCGCGCCTACGAGGCCCTGGACGCCTCCGACCACGCGCTGCAGCTGGCCACCGGCGCCCTCGGTCGCGCGCTCCCCCGGGCCCAGCACGCGGCGGCCTCGCTCTACGTCCTCAACACCACCGCGGTCCGGCGCGACGACGAGGTGGAGGTGTTCCTGCCGGCCAGCGTCGTCGGGCTGACGACCCCCATCGTGGTCACCGACAGCCGCACCCAGGAGACGCTGCCGCACACCGAGCGGGACGAGCCCGCGGGCAGCCGCGGCCTGGGGCGCTACCTGCGCTGCCGGGTCGCCGGCGTCCCCCCGGTCGGCTTCGTCCGGCTCGACCTCGGCACGCTGGCCGGTGAGCGGACGGACACCAGCACGCCGCTGCCCGATCCGACGTTGCTGCAGAACGACGCGCTCACGGTCCGGATCGACCTGCAGACCGGCACCCTGAGCTCGGTGGTCGACCGGGCCACCGGCCGCGAGCTCGTCAACCGCGACGCCGGCCCTGGGCTTCAACCACTACGTGTACGACCGGTACGCCACCGTGGGTCAGTCGAACCACAACTCCTCCAAGTTCGCCGACATCGGCAACCTGGCGCTGATCAGCAGCCGCGACGTCGGCGGACCGGCGGCGGTGGTGGAGGCCACCGAGGACGCTCGCGGCCAGCAGGTGGTGCTCGAGCAACGTGTCGTCGGCGCCGACTGGCTGCGGGTCACCTACCGGCTCCCCCGCGACCTCGCCCACCTGGAGATCACCAACCGCCTCGCCAAGTCGAGCACCTGGGACAAGGAGAGCGCCTACTTCGCCTTCCCGTTCGCCGTGTCCGACCCCGAGGTGCTGCAGGAGTCGGCCGGCGGTCTCACCGGCTCCGGTGAGGAGTCGGTGCCGGGCGGGGCGGCGTACATGCGCGCCATCCGGCACTTCGTCTCGCTCGGCGACGGTGACACGGCCATCGGTTGGGCCACCGCCGAGGCCCCCCTCGTCGAGGTCGGGACGATCGGCCTGCCGTACGTCCCGTTCCCGCCGACGCTGCCCGTGGTCGAGCCGGCCACGATCTACTCGTGGGTGCACAACAACATCTGGGACACCAACTTCCCCGTGGAGCAGGCGTTCGAGACGACCTTCCGCTACCGGGTGGCGGCGGGCACCGGGCACGCTCCCAGCCTGGCGGCGCGGACGGCGTCCTCGCTGGTGCAACCGCTCCGGGCGGTGCTGTCGGAGACCCCGGGCGCGGAGCCGCCGACCGACCGCTCGCTGCTCGCGCTGTCCGACGAGCGCGTGCGGCTCCTCGGGCTGCGACACCTGCACGACGGCTCGATCGTGGCTCGGCTGGTCTCGCTCGACCCGGCCGGCGCGACGGCGGAGCTCACCCTGCCGGAGGGCACCGGCGAGGCGTGGGAGGCCACCTACCTGGGCGAGGTCGTACGGCCGCTGGAGATCGCCGACGGGCGGGTGCGGATCACCTTCACCGGCTCGGGTGCGCGCGCCGTCGGGTTCCGGCTTCGGTAGCCGCCGGCGCGTGCGCCGTCAGGCCGACCGGAGCGCAGGGGTGTCAGGGCCGACCGGAGGCGCTCCGGGCCGGCCGGAGGCCAGGGCGAGGACTCAGGGCCGACCGGACCGCAGGGCCGCGCCCATCCGCGTGGCTTCCGCGTCGACGTTCAGCTGAGCCGCGTACAGCCCGAGATCGTCCAACGCGTGGCCGAGGTCGGGGTCGAAGGCCAGCCCGGCCGGGCCGGCCAGGAGGCGGACCTCCGTGAGGGCCGCCATCACGGCCTGGGCCACGACCGCCCGTGACTCCGTGACGACGTCGGCGATCATCTCCGCCGTGGTCGCGTGCCTTCGCTCCGGCCACAGCTCGTCGAGGCGGGCCCCGGCGGTGCGTACCGCGATCAGGGCGGCGATGAGCTGCCACCGCGCACGTCCCAGCCGAGCGTCCTGGGCCTCGGTGACGCGGCGACCGGCCAGCATGGCCACGGTGACGCCGAGCACCCTGCTCAGGCCTCCGGCCCAGACGGCCGCGACGCCCACTCCGCCGGGGAGGAAACCCGGGCGATCGAGGTAGAAGCCGGGTTCGCCGACCACCTCGTCGGCGTCGACGACCAGGTCCGACACGGCGACCGTGTGCGAGTGACTGACCCGCATCGCCGAGGTGTTCCAGTGGCTGCGGTCCACCGGCAGACCCGCCACGGCGAGGTCCACCAGCAGGTGGGTCTTTGGATCCAGCCAGACCGGCACCAGGGCTCGATCGAGGATCCCGGCTCCGGAGGCGAAGCGGATGGTGCCGTTCAGGCGGAGGCCGGTGCCCGTCGGCGTGGCCGCGACCCCGGTTCCCGCGGAGCGCGAGGCCCACACGCCGTACCGGGCGGCGGGCTTCGGCTCGACGCCGGCCTGACCGAGGATGCGGAGCGCGTCGGCGTGGCCCTCGACGAGCCGACCCAGGGGGATGTCGGTGACGCCCACCCGGAGCAGACCCTCCACCAGCCCCGTCCAGCTCAGCTGCCGCCAGTCGAGGTGGCCCGCCAGCCGGTCCATGGCGGCGTGCAGATCGGACGGCTCCGGGTCATGGCGTGGGTAGTCGTCCGGCAGCGTCCAGGGCAGCGGCTCCGGGGTCAGGGCGGCCGTCGTCGGCGTCACGAGTCGCCTCGACGCAGGACGTCCAGCACGAAGTCCTGGTCATCGTGGCGCACCACCGGGCGCCACCCGGGCTCGGACGTCAGGGCCCGCACGGCCTCGGCGTTCACGTCGAAGCCGCTGAGGTGAGCGTCGTGCGGGTCGTGACGCCAGTGGATCACCACGATCTCGGCGTCCTCGGCCGCGGCGGCGGAGATCGTGCGCCACATCTCGGCCCGATCGGGCGCCGTCAGGTAGTACGCGAACTCTGCGACCACGATCAGGTCGAAGCCGAGGTCGTTCGGGCCCGGGAGACCGGGCTGGCGGATCCGCTCGGCGGCCACCCGGGGCAGCTCGGCGCACCGGGCGGCGGTGAGCCGCACGGCCTCGACGGAGGTGTCGGTGGCGAGCACCGCGTCCGCGCGGTTCGCCAGCTGAGCGGCGAGCTCCCCGGTTCCGCAGCCCGGATCCCAGGCGGAGGCATACGTCGCGCGCGTCAGGGACGCCAGCAGGACAGCTCGCTTACGTTGCTCGTAGAAGCTCGAGGCGACCTGCCAGGGGTCCGGATCGGCGCGGTAGAGGGTGTCGAAATCCGGGACGTTCACCATCGGGTGCTCCTGTGTTCCAGCTGGCCGTGGGCATGTCCGAGCCGACAAAGTCCTGAGTTTACAACGTATCGGCCCTCGTTCATCCCCACGGCCCGACTCCGCGGGCACGGTAACACCGGCGAGGGCCGGTGCCGATCCGAGCGAGGCGCGACATCGGGGTGCCGGACGCAGACCGCTACTGTGGCGGCGCCCCGGGACTCGAGGAGGCTGCCGTGGAGTCGTCGTTCGTCTCCCTGCTGTGGATCGCGCTGTGTGCGGTGATCGCCCCGCTGCTCGCCGGGCTGGTGCCGCGACGACTGGTGCCGGAGGTCGTGATCCTGCTCGTCGCCGGGGTGCTGATCGGACCGTTCGGTCTCGGGCTCGCCACCACCGACGACGCGATCGGCATCCTGCGCGAGCTCGGGCTGGGCATGCTCTTCCTGCTGGCCGGCTACGAGATCGAGGTCTCCGAGCTCACCGGTCGGTCCGGACGACGTGCGCTGCTCACCTGGGTGCTCTGCCTCGCGGTCGCCCTGACCGTCGTGTTCGTGATCGGGCTGAGTGGCACCATCCACGCCGAGGTGGCCGTCGCGATCGCCCTCTGCTCGACCGCGCTCGGCACCCTGCTGCCGATCCTCAAGGACGGCGGGCTGCTGGGAACCAAGGTCGGTAAGGCGGTGATGAACCACGGCGCCTACGGCGAGCTGGGTCCGGTCATCGCGATGGCGGTGCTGCTCGGCACCGGCGGACCGGCCGAGGCCGTGGTGGCCGTGATCATGTTCGTGCTCATCGCCGCGGCCGTCACGCTGCCGTGGCGCCGGGTCCGCCAGGAGACCTCCAAGATCATGTACCTGATCCGGGCCGGGTCGGAGACCACCGCGCAGACGACGGTGCGCCTGACCGTGCTGCTCCTGGTCGGGCTCAGCGTGCTCGCCCAGGTCTTCGATCTCGACGTGGTGCTCGGCGCCTTCGCGGCCGGCTTCATCCTGCGACAGGCCCTTCCCCGCGGCGACGAGCAGCTGGAGAAGAAGCTGAACGGACTCGCCTTCGGGCTGCTCATCCCGATCTTCTTCGTCACCTCCGGGATGGCCATCGACCCGCGAGCAGTCGGCGCGGAGCCCCTCGCCCTCGTCCTCTTCATCATCATGATCATGGTGGTCCGCGGGCTGCCGGTCTTCCTGTCCAGCAAGCTGGAACGCGAGCTCGGCACCGGTCGGCGGCTGTTCGACACCCGGGAGAGCGCGCGGATCGGGCTGTTCGCGGCGACCGGCCTGCCGATCATCGTGGCCGTCACCTCGACCGCCGTGTCCGCCGGGCAGATGACCAGTCAGAACGCCTCGGTGCTCGTGGCCGGAGGAGCGGTCACCGTGCTGCTGATGCCGCTGGCCGCGACGCTCCTCGGCCGGGCCCCGCAGCCGGTCCGCGGCTGACGGCCGCGACGGAACCGCTGGGGCGGCGCCTCAGGGGTTCTCGCCTCGCCTGACCGAGGTGAGCAGCAGCTGCGCGACGTCGAGCACCTCGACCTCCTCGCGGGCCTCGCCCGCGTGCTGCTCCGCGGTCAGCCCGTCGGAGAGCATCACCCGACAGAACGGGCAGCCGACGGCGATCTGGTCGGCTCCGGTGGCCACCGCCTCCTTGGTGCGGTTCACGTTGATCCGCTCGCCCAGCTTCTCCTCCATCCACATCCGGCCACCGCCCGCGCCGCAGCAGAAGGAGCGCTCGGAGTTGCGCGGCATCTCCTCGAAGGTGGTGTTCGGGATCACCGACAGCAGCTCGCGCGGCGGGGAGTACACCTGGTTGTGCCGGCCGAGGAAGCAGGGGTCGTGATAGGTGATCTTCTTGGCGGCCACGTCGTCCTCGGCGGCCGGGGGGACGGGCTTCAGCCGGCCCTCCTTCACCAGGCGGTTGAGCAGCTGGGTGTGGTGGACCACCTCCAGCTCGACCCCGAACTGGGCGTACTCGTTCTTCAGCGTGTTGAAGCAGTGGGCGCAGGTGGCCACCACCTTGGTCGCCTTGGCCTCCTTGAGCGTCTCCGCGTTCTCTCCGGCCAGGCCGGCGAACACGAACTCGTTCCCGGAGCGACGGGCCGGATCGCCCGTACAGGTCTCGCCCTTGCCCAGCACGGCGAAGTCGACACCGGCGATGTGCAGCAGCTCCGCCACGGCCTGCGTGGTCTTCTTCGCGCGGTCCTCGTACGCACCGGCGCAGCCGACCCAGAACAGCCACTCGACCTCGGTCAGATCCTCGACGTCGACCCCGACCTGCTTCACCTCGAACGGCAGCTCCTTGGCCCACTCCATCCGCTTGCTGGGCGCCATGTTCCACGGGTTGCCCTTGTTCTCGAGGCCCTTGTAGAGACCGTTGAGCTCGGACGGGAAGTCGGACTCCAACAGCACCTGGTGGCGACGCATGTCCATGATGTGATCGACGTGCTCGATGTCGACCGGGCACTGCTGGACGCAGGCACCGCAGGACGTGCACGACCAGAGCACGTCCGGGTCGATCACGCCGAACAGCTCGGCGGTGCCGATCAGGGGCCGCTCGGCCTCCTTGACGGTGGCCTCGGGCAACGCGCCGCGGGCCTCCTCGGCCGCCTGCAGGTAGGGGGCCTTGGCGTACGCGTGATCACGCAGTCCCATGATCAACAGCTTCGGCGACAGCGGCTTGTCGGTGGCCCAGGCCGGGCACTGGGACTGGCAACGGCCGCACTCGGTGCAGGAGGTGAAGTCGAGCAGGCCCTTCCAGGTGAAGTCCTCGATCTTGCCGACGCCGAGCGCGGCGTCCTCGTCGAGGTCCTCCAGCTGCTCGAAGTCGAGCGGCTTCCCCTCGACCATGATCGGGTCGAGCCGACCCAGCGAGGTCGTGCCCGGGTCGCGCTTGAACCAGATGTTGAACCAGGCGCTGAACCGGTGCCAGGCCACCCCCATGGTGATGTGCCGGGCGATCACGATCACCCAGGTCATCGAGATGATGATCTTGACCATGGCGACGGCGAAGACCAGGTTGTCCAGGGTCGCCGTGCTCAGACCCTCGAACGGGACGCCGAGGAACCAGGTGAGCGGGAAGTCCCACTTCGTGCCGGTGCCGTGGGCGTACTCGAGGCCGCGCAGGATCAGTCCGCAGACCACGACGCCCAGGATCACCGCCTCCACGAAGTACGCCTGCCAGAACGTGGAGCCGAAGAAGCGACTGCGACGGCCCTCGGTGCGGGGATGGTTCCGTTGCCGGATCACGATCAGCCCGACGATCCCGATCAGGGTGAGCCAGGAGAAGATGTCGGCCCACCACTCGAACACGATCCAGTGGCCGATGATCGGCAGCGCGAAGGTCGGCACGAACAACTGCCCGTACGCCGTCGCGACCAAGGAGCTCAAGGTGATGAAGCCGATCATCACGAACCAGTGCAGGAACCCGACCCGCCGCCACTGCAGCATCCGGGTGTGGCCCAGGGTCTCGGTGACCAGGCCCTTCCACCGCTCACCGCGACGGTCGTCCCGGCCGACCGCCGGCCGCCCGAGTCGGATCACGGACAGCATCGAGCGGACGGCCCGGACGGCCAGCACGACGGCGACGGCGGTGATCGCCAGCGAGACGACGATCGCGACAACCTGCACGGTTCTCGGCTCCTCTGTACGGGACTTGCACGGGGGGTCGTTCTGCCTGTGAACCTAAACCCTACTCGTCGGTAACATAGAGAGGGCACGGCGCGGCCGTAGGTGGCTCGGAGGTGGGAAACGGCGACTTCGGGGGGTCCGGTTCCGCCGGACCTGACTCCACGGTGGGAAACGGTCAGCCCGGACGGCACCCGAGCCCGCCGGACGTGACTCCGCGGTGGGAAGCGGCAACCACGGGCGGCACCCGACCCGCCGGACGTGACTCGCCGGTGGGAAGCGGCGGTGGGAAGCGGCGGACGGGACGGCTCTCGGTCCGCCGTACCTGACTCCGTGGCAGGAAACGGGCAACCACGAACGCAGTGCCCCACGAACGCTGACCGCCGCAGGTCGGACCCCAGGTCAGTCGATCAGAAGCCGCCGACCCCGCTCAGTGGAAGTCGCGGGACGTCGCCCGGGCCACCGTGGCGGAGGACTGGGGCAGCACCGCCGCCAGCGGGTCGAACCGGTCGGCGACCAGGTTGGTCACCCCGTCGGCGTACTCGACCCGACCGCGGATGACCAGGCCGTTGCTCTGTCGGCCGACCCGGCGATACCGCTTCCACATCGGCTCCGAGCAGACGATGTTGAGCATCCCGGTCTCGTCCTCCAGGTTGAGGAAGGTGACCCCGCCGGCCGTCCCCGGGCGCTGCCGGTGCGTGACCAGCCCGGCGACCCGCACCCGCCGGGTGTCGTCCGGCTCGCCCAACGACCCGACGGGGCGGATCCCCTGCTCCTCCAGCGCCCCCCGCAGGTGGGAGATCGGGTGCTCCCCGGGCGAGATCTTGGTGGCCCACAGGTCGGCCAGGGTCAGCTCGACGTCGCTCATGCCCGGCAGCTCCGGCGGAGCGGCGTCGACCGCCGTCCCGGGCAGGGTGTCGAGGGAGTCGGCGTAGCCCGCGTTCCACAACGCCTGTCGCCGGCTCAACCCGAACGTGTCGAACGCCCCCGCGGTGGCCAACGCCTCCGTCTGCACCACGGTCAGCCCGGCCCGGCGGACCACGTCGTTCATGTCCACGTACGGCTGCTGCGCCCGCTCGGCCACGATCTTCTCGGCCAGCGCGCGACCGATCCCGTTCACCGAGGTCAGCCCCAGCCGGACCGCCGCTCCCCCATCCCGCCGGTGCTCCGCGCCGCGGTCGGGCGAACCCCGCCGGAAGGGTCCGACCTCCGGCTGATCGGCCGTCCGGCAGGAGTCCATCCCCCCGGGCGTGATCACCTCGGCACCCGGCCCCGAAGCGCCCGACACCTCGTCCGTGGACAGCTGCTCCAGGTCCGCGTCCACTCCCGACACCGCGATGTCGGGACGGCGCACCTCCACCCCGTGCCGGCGGGCGTCGGCCACCAGGGACTGCGGCGAGTAGAACCCCATCGGCTGAGC
>CAVXBJ010000069.1:0-10604 GCA_963759915.1 uncultured Actinomycetota bacterium
AGGGTCCGAAGCACCAGCTGCCAGAACACCAGAACCGCCAGCAGACTAGCCCCGACCACCACCAGTCCCAGCGGCACGGCGGTCCCCTCGCCGCCCAGACCGACCAGTGGCGCGACCAGGGCGCCGGCGATGTACTGACCCAACCCGAGCAGCGACGACGCCCGGCCGGCCTGGTGCGGGTAGTCGGCCAGCGCGATCGTGGTCGCCGACGGGAAGACCAGACCCACCGGGCTGACCATCACCCACAAGGAGATCAGCAGCGGCACCAGACCCGCGTCGGTGAGTGCGCTGAGCAGCACCCCCACCGACCCGATCAGGTTCATCGCCAGACCGGCTCCGAGCAACCGCTCCGCCGGCCACCGGCGGGCCAACCGGGCGCCCACCTCCGACATGGCCATGATGCCGAGCGCGTTCACGCCGAACACGTACGAGAACCCCTGGGGTGACATCCCGTAGACCCGCTGCAGCACGAACGTCGCGCCCGCGATGTAGGCGAACATCGCGGCCCCGGCGAGTCCGGACGAGAAGGCCGCACCGAGGAACAGCCGGTCGCCGAGCAGCTCCCGGAAGCCGGTGACGTTGTCCCGCAGCCCGCCGCCGCTGCGGCGCTCCGCCGGCAGCGACTCGGGGACGCCGACCAGGCCGGCCACCACCAGCACCAGCCCGAAACCCGCCAGCACCACGAAGATCCCGCGCCAGTCCGTCACCCGTGCGAGCTGGCCGCCGAGCAGCGGCGCCACGACCGGAGCCAGCCCGGAGACCAGGATCAACCGGGAGAAGACGATCAGCAGGGCCCGCCCGTCGTACAGGTCCCGGGCCACGGCGCGCGCGATCACCAGACCGGCCGCCCCGGCGAGTCCTTGGAGCAGCCGGAGCACCAGCAGCACCTCGATGCTCGGAGCGAACGCGCACGCCAGCGACGTGAGCAGGTAGCAGACCAGACCGATCAGCAGCGGCCGACGGCGACCGAACTGATCCGACAGCGGACCGGCCACCAGCTGCCCGACCGCCAGACCCAGCAGGCAGGCGGTGATCGTCAGCTGCGCACTGGAGGCACCGGCTTCCAGGTCGGCGGCCAGCTCCGGCAGGACGGGCAGGTAGAGATCGAGCGAGATCGGGCCGAAGGTGGAGAGCAGGCCCAGCACGACGATGGTGCGGCGGGGACGCCGATCGCGGACGGCGTGGCCCGCGCCGTGGTCGGTGGGCGGGTCGGTCGGGCTCGGCACGTGCTCACTGTGCCAGGCGGGCACCTGCGCCCGACCCGTCTCGGCCAACCGACGCCTCGGTCCTCGAGCCGACCCGTTCTCAGTCGACCGGCAACGGCGACCGATCGTTGTGCCGGCTGCGGACCACCGCGTAGGTGGACTCCAACGCCGTGATCGCCTGGTCGTACGAGCGCTGGGCGACGCCGGCGAACAGGCAGTCCACCAGGGCCAGCTGGGCGATGCGGCTCGACATCGCGCCCGTACGGAAGGTCGTCTCCCGTGCGGCCGTGGTGAGCAGCAGGTCGGCTTCCCCGGCGATCGGCGACCCGGAGAAGTTCGTGATCGCGATCGTCAACGCACCCCGTCCGCGCGCGACCCTCAGCGCGTCGACGGTGTCCAGCGTCGTGCCGGTGTGGGAGATGCCGACGGCCACGTCCCCGGCCTCCAGCACGGCGGCGGAGGTGAGAGCAAGGTGCGGGTCGGACCAGACGAACGAGATCTTGCCGATCCGGTGCAGCTTCTGGTGCAGGTCCGCGCCGACCAGACCGCTCGCCGCGATCCCGTAGATGTCGACGCGGCGGGCTCCCGCCACCGCCACGACAGCCTTCTCCAGCACGTCGAGATCGAGGGCGGCCGCCGTGTCGGCGATGGCGCACGCGTCGGCGTGGGTGATCTTGGCGACCACGTCGGCCAGGGAGTCGCCCGGATCGATCTGGCCGGTCGTCGGGTGTCCCGGAGCCTGGCCGGACTCCTCCCACAGGGCGGCGCGGGCCAACGCGATCCGGAGCTCGGGGTAGCCGGCCAGTCCGATCGCCCGGCAGAAGCGGAGCACCGTGGTCTCCGACGTCTGGCAGCGCCTCGCCACCGCGGTGATCGAGCTCTCCGACACCCCGGCCGGATCGGACAGCACCAGATCGGCCACCCGCTGCTCGGCGGGCCTCAGGTTCGGCAGCGCACCCCGGACGGTGATCAAGATCGACAAGGCCGGCCGCTGGGCGGTCTGCTCACCGCCTCCGTCGTCTGTCGCCGACCCCTCCCGAGTCTCGATCAATCCGGTCATCGCGCCCCCTCACAGCTCTGTGCTCGCCAGCGGGCGCCGCTCGAGCGCGTGAGGCGACCGCCAGATCACTCGGTAGCGTACTGCGCGCGGGTCCGCAGGTGGTGGGAAAGGAACTCGACGGTGCTCGCCCAGGCGGCCGCCGAGGCCGCCGGATGGTGGAACGCCGGCGCCGGGTTGTCGAACGCGTGACCGGCGCCGGGGTGGATCTCGACCGTGACGTCGGGCTGAGCGGTCACCGCGGCCTCGATCTCAGCGACGGTGTCCATCGGGATGAACGCGTCGGCGTCGCCGAAGTGGTGCAGACTCGGCGCCCCGACGCGAGGGGCCAGCGGGTGCAGCTGGGGCAACGCCGATCCGTAGTAGCTCACCAGCGCGTCGAGCGGTTCCTCGGCGGCCACGTTGAAGGCCAGGCCGCCACCGAAGCAGAAGCCGACCGCACCGACGTCGCCGGTCACCTCACTCATACCGCGAGCGTGTCGGACGGCGGCGACCCCGTCGGTGACCGCGGTGGCCCAGTCGACCTGCTGCATCAGCGCCATTCCCTGCGCCAGCAGGTCGTCGGCGTCCTCGTCCACCGCGACGACGCCGAGCCGCCAGTAGATCTCCGGTGCGAGCACCACGTACCCGAGGGCGGCAAGATCGGCGCACCTGCTGCGGATGTAGCGGCCCACCCCGAAGATCTCCTGGAAGACCACCACAGCCGCCCCCGTGCCCCCCGGCGGCAACCAGACCTGGGTCGGCATCGGTCCGTCGGCGGTGGCGATCTCGATCCGGCTGTCGGCCACGTGGTCGCCGGCGGTCGGGTCATCGTGCTCGGTCATGATCTCGAACCTATCCGGCGGTCCCACCGGCACTACGCTGGGAGGTGAGCCGAGGAGGGCCGATGACCGACTGGGATCCCGCGCACTACGGCCGGTACGCCGACGAGCGATCGCGACCGTACGGCGACCTGGTCCGCCGGATCGGTGCCGATCGCCCGCGCCGGGTCGTGGACCTCGGCTGCGGCTCCGGCGAGCTGACGGCGTCGTTGAGCCGGATCTGGCCGACCGCCGAGATCGTCGGGGTCGACTCCTCCCCCGCCATGATCGAGAAGGCGCGCACCATCAGGGGCGTCGACGACCTCCGGTTCCTCGAACGGGATCTCCGGGACTGGCGGCCCGACCCCGGCACCGACGTGCTGATCAGCAACGCCGCCCTGCAGTGGGTGCCTGATCACCGCCGGCTGCTTCCCGGCTTCGTCGAACGGCTGGCCCCGGGCGGCTGGATCGCGTTCCAGGTGCCCGGCAACTTCGACGAGCCCAGCCACCTCCTGCTGCACGAGCTCGCGGGCACCGCGCCGTACGCGGAGCACACCGCGGGGTTGCTGCGACCGTCCTCGGCCGATCCGGCCGAGTACCTCGCCGACCTCTCCGTCCTCGGCTGCGCGGTGGACGCCTGGGAGACGACCTACCTGCACGTGCTCACCGGCGAGGACCCCGTCTTCACCTGGATCTCCGCGACCGCCGCGCGACCCGTCCTGCAGGCGCTGCCCACCGAGCTGCGGGAGACGTTCGAGGCGGTCTACAAGGAGCGACTCCGCGAGGCCTATCCCGAACGTCCGTACGGGACGGTGCTGCCGTTCCGGAGGATCTTCGTGGTGGGGCACCTGGATCGCTCGTGATCTTCCCCACAGCCGAAGCCGACACACCGGACTGGCATGAACCGCTTCAGTTGCAGGGATTCGGGCTGACGCTCGACCCGTTGGAGATCAGCGAAGCGGAGGACTTCCTCGCGGCGTTGGGCACGCCCGAGGAGGCGGCCGAGGTGCTGCAGCACCTGCCGTACCACCCGCCCGATGATCTTGCTGCTGCCGTCGCCGTGATCTCCGCGGCACGGGCCACGACCGCACCGCATCACGTACGCACAGCGGCTCACCGAGACCGGTGAGCTGGTCGGCACCACGTCGTTCTACGAGATCGACGAATCCCTGCGTGCGTTGGCGATCGGGTCGACCTGGATCGCCCGGCGGCACTGGCGGACCTTCGTCAACACCGCCTCGAAGCTGATCATGCTCGAGCGTGCGTTCGACGGCCTGGGGGCGGAGCGGGTGGTCTGGCACACCGACATCCGCAACGTCCGCTCCCAGGCCGCGATCGCCCGCCTCGGCGCCGTCCGGGAGGGGGTGCTGCGCCACCACCGGATCCGTCGAGACGGGTCGTGGCGCGACACGGTGCAGTTCTCGATGCTCAGCGCCGAGTGGCCCGACGCTCGTCGGCGCCTGACGACCAGCCTCCAGTCACGCTCTGACCAGGGGGATTGACGCCGGAGGCGGACAGCGTAGGCTCCCGCCATGAGCAGCTTGGCAGTGGAGCGGAACGACGCGCGCTCCCGATACGAAGGTCGACACGACGGCGAGCTCGTCAGTCTCGTCGACTACGTGCTGCGCGGCGACACCATGATCGTCATCCACACCGGGACGGAGCACCGGTGGCGCGGCAGGGGCTACGCCGCCCAGGTCACGCAAGCGGCGCTGGACGACGCCCGCACCCGCGGTCTGCAGGTCGTGGCCCGCTGCCCGTTCACCGCCGATTTCATCTCCTCGCACCCGGCCTACGCCGACCTGCTGGACGGCAACAGCCGGGCTCGCTGAAGTTGGTTGTCCTCGCTCGTTGCTCGGTTCGCTCCACCGACTAGCCGAGTCGTGTCCTCTCGTCGCTGACCCAGAGACCCACCAACCCACGGAAGTGCCCCAGGAACCGCTCCCGCTCGTGCTCGGGATAGGTCGCGGTGACGGTATCGACCAGCATCCGGTCGAAGTGCGCCGAGGAGACCCACTCCAGCACGATGTCGTCGATGTCGGGTAGCGCCTCGGCGCAGAACTCGTGGTAGCGCTCGGTGTCGAAGTGCTCATCGGCCAGCCGCTGGTACTGCCCGAGCTTGGCGCCGTAGTCCAGGTCAGGGTCGTCGGCCACCGCGAACCACGGCGTGGGATCGACGTGCAGCTTGGCCGGCCGGTCGGTCGCGGCGCAGAAGGCGGCCCACTTCACCAGCGCGCGCATGGCCCAGGGGAAGTAGTAGTGCAGCGAGGTGACCGCGACGTCGGGGCAGGCGTTGGCGTAGTCGATCGGCAGCACCGTGTCGCCCTGCACGAGCATCTCGCAGGAGTTGAACTCCCAGCGGAAGAAGGCGTTCACGGTCTGGGCGATGGTGATCGCCTCCTGTCCCGCGGCCGGTGACAGGAAGTCGTAGTCGACGGCGTACCGGTCGTGCATCGGCTCGTCGGGCCGGAAGTGCATCACCATCGTCTCCGGGCCGATGGTCAGGGCGCGGGCGAACACGTCGTACGGCTCGACGGACTTCTGCAGGTGCATCAACATCTCGCCGGACTCGTCGTACGCCGCGATCAGCGCCTGCTCGTCCTTGATCCGCGACACCCCGCGCCAGCCGCCGCCGTCGAACGGCTTCATGAACAGCGGGTAGCCCATCTCGGCGGCGATGCTGGGCAGGTCGAACGGGTCGTTGTAGTTCTGGGCGGTGTAGGCCCACCGGGTGTTGTCGACCGGGTTCTTGTACGGCACCAGCACCGTGTCGGGGACGTGCATGCCGAGCCGCATCAGCGCGCAGTAGGCGGCGTGCTTCTCCAGCGACTGGAACGTGAACGGGGAGTTCATCAGGTAGACGTCGTCCATCAGGGCGACCTTCTTCAGCCACTCCCGCGGGTGGTAGTACCAGTAGGCGAGTCGGTCGATCACCAGCGTGTGCCGGGCCTGGTCGCGCAGGTTGAACGGGGAGATGTGCACCCGCTCGGTGTCGAGGGCGTGGGTCTGGTTGCCGTAGGAGAAGGCTCCCACACGCTCGACGATGGCCTCGAAGGCTCGCGGCCAGTCCTCCTCCGCGCCGAGCAGCAGACCGATCAGATGGCGGGTGTCGGACACCGCGACTCCTCTCCTAGATGGACGTTCGTAACGCGGGCTCGGGGGTCGCAGGGACGGGACCTCAGCAGAAGCGTGGCAGATGGTGCGCGAGCTGCTGCTGCCACCACTCCCAGTCGTGGCTGACATCGAATCCCCACAGGTCGAGCTCGCAGCGGATGCCCTTCTCCTGCACCAGCTGAGCCAGCTTCACGGTCGAGGGTAACGACCCGGTCGGATGGGTCTCCCAGGCGCCCTGGCCGACCACCAGCAGCACCGTCAGCTGCTTGCGCAGCCACTCGAGGTGGTCTCCATGCAGGTTGGGTACGTAGTCGGTCGGGTTGGCGAAGTACGTCGCATCGCCCCGGTCGCCCCA
Source organism: uncultured Actinomycetota bacterium (assembly GCA_963759915.1). Classification (GTDB taxonomy): domain Bacteria; phylum Actinomycetota; class Actinomycetes; order Propionibacteriales; family Propionibacteriaceae; genus Microlunatus. Next base: position 6,532 of record CAVXBJ010000069.1, read on the forward strand.
GGAACGCCAGGTCATCACGTCGTAGTTGCCGGACATGCCGATGGCCAACGGCGCCAGGTCGGCGCGCTGGAAGGCGAAGTGCACCGCGTGGTACGCGCCCATGCTGCAGCCGATGGTGATCAGCTCGGCGCCGGCGGTGGTGTCGTCGTGGATGTAGGGGACCACGGTGTGGGTCAGCCAGCGGGTGTAGACCTCGTGCCGCAGGGCGCGCTCCTCGATCGGCAGACCCTTGTCCGACCAGGTGTCGGCGTCGAGGGAGTCCACGCAGTAGAGCTTGACCCGGCCGGCGTTCACCAGGTCGGCGACGGCCGCGACCATGCCGTTGCTCTCGAAGTCCCAGGCTCGACCTGCCTCGGAGGGGAACACCAGCACCGGACGGCCGTAGTGCCCGTACGTGATGATGTGCATCCCCCGGTCGATCCCGCTTCCCAACGGTGTCTCGATCTGATGGCGCCTCACCCCCTCATCCAAGTGGAACAGGGCCGCTGGGACAAGGGTTGACATCTCCCCCGCCGGCCGGGGGGAAACCGACACGATCAGGCGACGCCCCCGGTGTGGTCCGGGGGTGGTTCGCAGTCGGATGGCAGGATGGCCGGGATGTTCGGCTCAGGAAACGACAGATGCGGTGAGGATCGACGGTACGGGCCTCGCGGTCGTGGACGGTGGGTGCTCGGCGGTCTGCTGGCCACGGCGCTCCTGCTGACCGGTTGCACCGGTGGGCTGCCCACTCCCAACGGGGACGACCCGGAACGGGCGGCGACCGAGCTGGCGGCCGGCTTGACCGCGAAGGACCTCACACCGGTCGAGTTCGTGGCCGCCGCGAGCACCGACGTGGACGCGTCCTTCCAGACCCTCGTCCGGGGCATGGGCCCCGTGACGCCCGCGGTCAGCGTCAGCGAGGTCGACCGGTCGGGCTCGGCGGCCACGGCCACCCTGGACGTCACCTGGACGTTCCCCGGCGTACCGCAGAAGTGGACGTACACCTCCACCGCGCAGCTCCAGAACGACGCCGGTCGGTGGAAGACGGCCTGGCAGGCGTCGATCGTGGAGCCCCAGCTGAACGGCTCGAACCGGCTCAGCCAGCGACGGGTGGCCGCCGACCGCGGTGAGGTGCTCGGCGAGGACGACGACGTGATCGCGAAGCTGCGCTCGGTGGTGCGGATCGGGATCGACAAGACCGTGGTCGACGGTGACGCGGCCGCCGCCGCGGCGACCAAGCTCGCGAAGCTGGTCGACATCAACCCGGCCACGTATCGCAAGTTGGTCGCGGCCGCCGGCGATGACGCCTTCGTCGAGGCGATCACCTACCGCGAGACCGACGACGCCCGACCCTCCAACGCGGACGTGTTCGCGATCAAGGGGGCGCTGCCGATCCAGAGTGAGCAGATGCTGGCCCCCACCCGGGACTTCGCCCGGCCCATCCTCGGCATCGTCGGGCAGGCGACCAAGGAGATCGTGGACGACTCCGACGGTGCCGTGGTGGCCGGCGACGAGGTGGGACTGTCCGGACTGCAGAAGCGGTACGACAGCACCCTCCGCGGCACACCGGGGGTCCAGGTCGGCCTGCTGCCGCTGAGGTCAGGCTCCTCCTCGGCGTCGCCGTCGCCTTCCGGGTCCCCCTCGCCCGGGTCGGTCTCCCCCGCTCCGAGCCCTCCCAGCGGGAGCGCCAGCCCGGCCGCCCCGGTCGTCGTGTTCGAGGCCAAACCGGTCGCCGGCAAGGACCTGCGGTTGACCCTCAACGTCTACCTGCAGGGTCTCGCCGAGAAGACGCTCGCCGACACCAAGTCGGCGAGCGCGATCGTGGCGATCCGACCGTCCACCGGAGCCGTGCTGGCCGCCGCGAACGGCCCGGGGAACAAGGACCAGAACCTGGCCACCGCCGGTCAGGCAGCGCCCGGCTCGACGTTCAAGGTCGTGTCGGCCCTCGCCCTGTTGCGGGCGGGCGTCAAGCCGTCGTCGGAGGTGAAGTGCCCCGAGACCGTCACCGTCGACGGTCGTCGGTTCAAGAACTACAGCGACTACCCCAGCAGTCAGCTCGGCACCATCACCTTGAAGACCGCCCTCGCCCAGTCCTGCAACACCGCGTTCATCGGATCGCGAACCAAGCTCGACGACGGTGACCTGGCTCAGGCGGCCGCTTCGCTCGGCCTGGGCGCCGACTACGACACCGGCTTCCCGTCCTTCTTCGGCGAGGTGCCCGACGACGCCTCGGGCACCGGCGGCGCGGCGGCCATGATCGGCCAGGGAACGGTCCTGGCCTCCCCCATGGCCATGGCCGCGGTCGCCGCCTCGGTCAGCGGCGGTCGGACGATCATCCCGGTGCTGGTCGACGGCGAGGCGGCCAAGACCACCGCGGCCCCGCTGTCCGCCGCCGAGGCGCGCCTCGCTGAAGTCGATGATGCGGGCCGTCGTCACCGAAGGCAGCGGCCGGAGCCTCGCCGACCTGCCCGGGCCGAACGTGATCGCGAAGACGGGCACCGCTGAGTACGGCAACGACAACCCCCTGAAGACCCACGCCTGGATGATCGCCGCTCAGGGTGATCTCGCCGTCGCCGTCTTCGTGAACACCGGGCAGTCGGGGTCGAAGACCGCCGGCCCGCTGCTGAAGGAGTTCTTGGAAGGGGCCCGGTGAGATCAGGGAGCTGGTCAGCCCTGTAAATCACGGTGGGCTTTACTCCACGTGCCCGCCTCGCGTGTTGACGTCAACACACACGGACTCGCTGGCAGACGATGACGTGCCGTGGTCGCTAGGTCTGGTCTGTCCGATGGGCAGCTCAGACCCTGGCGAGCGGCTCCTGCCTGGATGCTTTGCTCTTGTCGAGGACGGCGAGGATCACTCCGCCACCGAAAGCAATCGCTCCCAAAACGATCATGAGCCACCACAGAACCGAGCTGCCAGCGAGCCAGCTGCCGATGAGCATGCCGCCGATGAGCACCCCGATAAGGGTCACACCCCAGGTACGAATTTGGTAGAGCATATTGGCTCCTCTCACTGAGATTCCACAGTGTAGTGGATGAAGTACCGAACCCCACCTGGATAGGGGATGTAAGTCTGCTGCTGATACATGCGGACGAAGATGGCTTTGACCCCGCTGTTTTCTTGGGCTCGTTTGACCGTGCCAAGTTCTAAGGTGCAGAAGCCACCGACAAGATACGCAGGGATCTCCGCCTGAGGAACCTTCTTTGCTAGCCACTTGATCACGGCACCCATCGTCGCAACACATCCGGCCCAGGCATAGGCAATGTCGTTTGTCTGGCAGGAGTTGAAGTAGGTGTGCGACTCATGCTTGTTGATCACGACCTTTCCGCTCTTGCCAGTGCAGTGAGGTCCGAACGCTCTCACGGGAGTGTCCGAGAGCAGTCGAGCTTTCTTCTTTCCGTAGAGCTTCTTGCGCACGGCCTCGACCTTCTTGTTCTCAGCCTTGCTGATGTGGAGGATCTTGCCTCCGGTCTGTCGGTAGCCGGCCGCCATCTGGCGCCGCCAATCGGTGCCGTAAATCTTGTTCGTCGCAAAGATCTTCTTGGCCTTCCTGTAGTCCATGGTTCCTCCACCCTTGGACACGGCGCTGTTGCGAGTGCTCGTGACGAGCTTGGCCGCTTTCCACTGCGTTGCGGACAGCGTCACCCCGCGTTGACTGCCTGCGCCATCGGGCGGGGGTGACATGCGCGGGCTTGCCTCCGCCCGTGGTGTGCCGCCGAGCAATGCGAGGGCGAGCAGTATTGATATCAGCCCTGCGAGGCCTGCACGGATAGTAGTGGGCATCAACTTGGTCCTTTCTATGGAAAGTGGTTTGTGAACCAGGAATGGATTCGCCATTTCTTGGTGGCCGCGGTGCAGACCACGCGGATCGGGGAAGCGTTGGACTGTTCAATAGAGCAATCTGATAGAAAATTCGAGATAGGATTTCGCCGATTTGTTGGTGGCAATCGAGTGCACCGTTAGCGTGACAGCGCGCTCGGAGATAGGAATTCAAGTCCTGCGCGGGCCCCTACTGTCAGCCGGCAATGGTCGCCTGCTGTCCCCAGGCACGAGAGATGAGGCCAGCATTGTGATTACTCAGCGACGCACCACA
>CAVXBJ010000070.1:0-18292 GCA_963759915.1 uncultured Actinomycetota bacterium
CGGTGACCTGGTGACCACGAACGGTCAGGGGTGATCGGGTCACCCACCTCGACCTCGAAGGTGATCGAGTCGTGTACCACCGAGACCTTGAGCCGGGTCCCCCGCAAGGTGATGCGGAAGGTCAGCCGGTCCCAGTCCTCCGGCAGCCGGGGATCGAAGGTGATCGTGCCGTTGTGGTCGCGCATGCCGCCGAAGCCGTAGACGAGCGCGTTCCACACTCCGCCGGTCGAGGCCACGTGGACACCGTCGCTGGTGTTGCCGTGCAGGTCGGCCAGGTCGACGAACAGCGAGCTGTAGAAGTAGCGCAGCGCCAGACTCCGATAGCCGACCTCGGCGGCGATGATCGACTGGACCACGCCGGACAGGGTCGAGTCACCGGTGGTGATCGGGTCGTAGTAGTCGAAGTCGGCCCGCTTCTCCTCGAGGCGTGAAGTGGTCGCCCTGCAGGAACAGCGCGAGCACGACGTCGGCCTGCTTGAGCACCTGGAAGCGGTAGATCACCAGCGGGTGGTAGTGCAGCAGCAGCGGCCGCCGGTCCGCCGGGGTCGCCTTGAGGTCCCACACCTCCCGGTCCAGGAAGTGCGAGTCCTGCGGGTGGATGCCGGTGCCGCTGTCGTACGGGATCGACATCGCCTCGGCCGCCGCGGCCCACTCCTCCACCTCCCGCTGCTCCAGGCCCAGCCGATCGACCAGCCGGTCGAACAGCACGCCGTCCTCGTCGGCCAGCCGGCTGACGACCTCGGCGGCCTTGGCCAGGTTGAAGCGCGCCATCACGTTGGTGAACAGGTTGTCGTTGACCACGGTGGTGTACTCATCCGGACCGGTCACCCCGTGGATGTGGAACGAGCGGGCGGCCCCGTCGTACACGCTGCGCTCGCGCCAGAAGCCGAGGTCGGCCCACAACCGCGCCGTCTCGACCAGGATGTCGACACCTTCCCTGCGGAGGAAGTCGTCGTCGCCGGTCGCGGTCACGTACTTCATCAGCGCGTACGAGATGTCGGCGTCGATGTGGTACTGCGCCGTGCCGGCCGCGTAGTAGGCGCTCGCCTCCTCGCCGTTGATGGTCCGCCACGGGAAGAGCGCGCCCTCCTGGGCCAGGTCCTCCGCCCGTCGGTGCGCCGCGTCCAGCATGTTGTAGCGGAACCGCAGTGCGCTGTGCGCCATCCACGGCGAGGTGTAGGTGAGGAACGGCAGGACGTAGATCTCGGTGTCCCAGAAGTAGTGTCCGCCGTAGCCCGAGCCGGACACCCCCTTCGCCGGCACCCCGGACTGCTCGGAGCGGCCGGTGGCCTGGGCGAGCTGGAAGAGGTTCCAGCGGACGGCCTGCTGGACCTCCGGTTGACCGGAGACCTCGACGTCCGAACGCGCCCAGAACTCGTCCAGCCACTGCACGCTGGTCGTTGTACTGCTGGGCGACGCCCTGCCGGGCCACCCGGTCCAGGGTCCGCCGGCACCGGTCGACGAGCTCGCGGACGGGCACCCCCCGCGAGGAGTGGTAGGAGACGATCTTGGTCACGGTGATCGTCTTGCCCGGCTCGGCGTCGACCCGGTAGACCATCTTGCCGGTGTCCTCGTCGGCACTGATGTGCTTGGTGTACTCGTTGTCGGTGACGATCTCGTGATCGACACCGACCGCCAGGGTCATCTTCGAGTTGTGACAGCGATAGCCCAGCACGATCCGATCGCCGTCGGCCTGGTGCGAGCTGCGGATCGAGCACCCGCTCGTCGAACGCCTCGGCCTTGCGCGGGTCGACGCCGGCGCCCATGGCCGCGGCCTTGACGTGGTACTCGTCGCGGCCGTCCTGCCGGTTGAGCGTCTGCGAGGAGATCACCACCGGGGCGGCGAAGTCGAGCATGGTGACCTCGAAGGTCATGATCGCCAGGTGCCGCTGCGGGAACGACACCATCCGGGTCGACTTCACGTGCACGCGACTTGCCGCCTGGTGTCCGCCAGATGATGTCGCGGGTCAGCACCCCGTCGCGGAAGTCCAGGGCCCGCTCGTACGACCTGAGGTCGGCCACCGCGAGCAGCAGCGGCTCGTCGTCGACGTACAGCTTGATCGTCTTGTTGTCGGGGACGTTGACGATGGTCTGACCGACCCGGGCGAAGCCGAACGCCTCCTCGGCGTGGCGGATCGGCCAGACCTCGTGGAAGCCGTTGACGAAGGTGCCGTGCGCGTGCGTCTCGCGCCCCTCCTCGACGTTCCCGCGCAGGCCGAGGTAGCCGTTGCCGACCGCGAACAGCGTCTCGGTGACCCCGAGATCCTCGCTGCCGTACGCGCTCTCGACGAACCGCCACTCCTCGATCGGGAACCGGTGGCGGTCCATCGGGTCGGCGGCGGCCGGCGGCATGTCGCCGCTGGAGCCTCTCACTCGGTCACCGACTGGGCCGGATCGGCGACCACCAGCTCGGCCAGATCGGCCACCACCACGTCGGCGCCGGCCTGCAGCAGCCGATCCGCACCGACGCCGCGGTCGACGCCGATCACCAGCCCGAAGTCGCCGTCGTGCCCGGCCGCCACGCCGGACAGCGCGTCCTCGACCACGACCGCCCGCTCGGCCGACACCCCGAGCTTCTCGGCGGCGAACAGGAAGGTCTGCGGGGACGGCTTGCCGGCCAGGTGCTCGGCCGCGGCCAGCACACCGTCGACGACCACCTCGAAGCGGTCGGCCAGTCCGGCGGCGGCCAGCACGGCCGGGGCGTTGCGCGAGGAGGAGACCACCGCGACCTGGGTGCCGGTGGTGGCCAGCTGGTCGAGGTAGGCGACCGACCCGGGGTAGGGAGTCACACCCTCGGTCTCCAGCACCGCGGCGAACACGTCGTTCTTCCGGTTGCCCAGCCCGCACACGGTCTCGGCGTCGGCGGGATCGTCGGAGCCGCCCTCCGGGCAGGGTGATGTCGCGCGAAGCCAGGAACGAGCGCACCCCGTCGTAGCGGGGCTTGCCGTCGATGTAGTCGAAGTAGTCGGCCTCGGTGTACGGCTCGGCGATGCCGCGCGCGGCGAGGTAGTCGGAGAACATCTTCTCCCAGGCCCTCATGTGCACCTCGGCCGTCGGCGTCGAGCACGCCGTCGAGGTCGAAGAGGACGGCGTCGAAGTCGTCGGTGTTCACGGCGAGAACACTAGGCGAGAAGTGTTACAGGTGGCAGCGCGGTCTAGAGGCGGGCGAACGCCTGCGGCGAACGTCGGCGACGGGATCTCCCCCACCCGCTCGCCGTGGCCGAGCACCGGCGTGGCGGCCTGCTCGTCCAGGGTGGGTGAGCCGTAGCCGAGCTGCTGCAGCGTGGCCGCCATGGCCACGGCCCGGGCCCGCGGCGAGCCGTCGCTGATCTTGACGGCGACCCCGGTTCCGTCGGGCAGCCCGACCGCGTACACCGCTTCCGCACCGGCCTTGCCGACCAGTCCCGGGATCGCGCGGTGCAGGGCCAGCTCGTCGCGACGGGTGCCGGACACGTTCTCGGGGTGGCTGCGGATCGCCTCGGCGACCCGCGCCTCGGGTCCCTCGTCGGCGGCCGCGATCCGGCCGAAGGACCGGGCCAGCCCGTACAGGCTGACGGCGTACAAGGGGGCGCCGCACCCGTCGACCGCGAGCAGACCGGCCTGCTCACCGGCCAGGTCGTCGATGGTCTGCAGGATCGCCAGCTGGACCGGGTGGTCGGGATCGCGGTAGGTCGTCGTCGGCCAGCCGTTGAGCGCGGCGGTGGCGAGCATCCCGGCGTGCTTGCCGGAGCAGTTCATGGTGATCGACGACCTCTCGCCGCCGGCCCGGATGAGGTCGTGCGTCGCCTCCTCGTCGGACGGCCAGTCGGGCGGGGTCTGCAGATCCTCCTCGCTGAGACCGGCCTGGCTGAGGACCCGGCGGACGGCGTCGACGTGGAACGGCTCGCCGGAGTGGGAGGCGCAGACCACGGCGAGCAGGTCCGGCGGGAGATCGAGCCCGGCCCGGACCAGGCCGACCGCCTGCAGGGGCTTGCTGGAGCTGCGGGGGTACATCGGCGCCAGGATCGCCCCCAGCGAGCGGATCAGCCGCCCGTCCGGACCGGTGACCGCCACCCGACCGTGGTGGACGCTCTCGATCGTGCCGTTGCGCACGACCTCGACCAGGATCGGGTCACTCTCGAACGGTCCCTGCTCCGGGCTCGACTGGGGTGCGGCGGCGTCGGTCACGCTGTCGGAGGCTACTACCCCGGCGACTTCTGCACCGAGAACCACGTGATGTGGGGCGAACGGTGCAGAAGCCGCGGTCGACGGCGCGGGGTCAGAGGCGGGCACGGACGTGCAGCCCGATCTCCGGGTCGACCAGGATCTCCTGGGCCGCCGCGATCACCGGCTGGCCGTCCTCACCGGGACCGGCGGCCAGCAGATCGCGGGTCGGATCGACGTTGCGCTTGATGAGGCCGAGGGCGATCGGACCGAGCTCGTAGTGCCGGGCCGAGCCGCCGACGAAGCCGACCGCGCGCCCGTCCAGGGTGAGCGGCGCCCCGGTCGGCGGCAGCGTGTCGGTCGAGCCGTCCAGGTGCAGCCGGACGAGACGCCGGGGCGGCCGGCCGAGGGTGTGCACCCGGGCGACGGTCTCCTGGCCGCGGTAGCAGCCCTTGTCCAGGTGCACGGCCGGCCCGAGCAGCCCGAGCTCGTTGGGAATGGTCCGGTGGTCGCTGTCCACCCCGATCCGGGGGATCCCGGCGGCGATCCGACGGGCCTCGTACGCCCACAGCCCGGCCGGGGTGTGGTCGGCCAGGGTCGCCGACAGCTGCCCGCGCGGGACGAAGATCTCGTGGCCGCCCAGGGAGTCCGGCCCGGTACGGGTCAGGCCGGCGCCGGCGGGACCCGCGATCCAGACCACCGCGTACTCCGCGGACCGGTCCGTGACCTCCACCCGCATCATGAACCGCATCCGGTCGAGCCACGCGGCGGCCGCGGCGGCGGCCCCGGGCTCGGTGTGCACCCAGAACGTCTCGCCGTCGTCGACGCCGTACAGGGCGTGCTCGATGTGACCCTGGGGCGACAGCACGAGCGTGGTCACCCCGAGGCCGGGTGTCAGATCGGCGAGCTGCTGCGTGGTCAGCGAGTGCAGCCAGCTCAGCCGGTCGGGACCGCTGACGGTGAGGACGCCGCGGTGGGAGAGGTCGACGGCTCCGTCACCGGCCTCGAGGCGGCGCTGCTCGCGCAGCGGATCGCCGAAGTGCCAGGGCTGCCCGGCGTCGAGACCGGACTCGGCGAGAACGGCGGAGGGACGGAGCGTGGCCATACCTGCCAGGCTAGTCGCGTGCCGGACGACCTGCTGATCGCGCGCAACCCCGAGCCCGACTCGACGCTGCCGTACGTGGTGCGGATACCGCTGGGCGAGCTCGGGATCGTGGTGAAGACGCGGGAGACCTGGCCCCGCACGAGCAAGGTCTACTGCCACCGTGCCGACTCCTGGCCGGCGGACGCCGAGATCATCGACCGGCTTCCCGTCCGCTCGATCAGCCGCAGGGGGGCGGCCATCGACCTCGTGCTGGCGCGAGGGCGGGAGAACCGGTCGCAGTTCGTCCTGACCCGGGCGCGGGGCCGCGAGATGATCTTCTGGCAGTCGGCCCGGACCGCGAAGCAGGCCCGACCCCAGGTGAGCCTGCCGACGGCGAAGGCCCATGGTCACGTGCTCGACATCGTGGTGGACGTGCACGAGCGGTACGCGTACGGGTTCTCCCACCAGCAGGCGACCACCCACAAAGCCCCGCTGCGAGCCGGGGACTACGCGATCACCGACGGCGCCGACGTGATCGCCGCTGTGGAGCGCAAGTCCGTGGAGGACCTGTCCAGCACTCTCCTCTCCGGACGGATGAGCTATCTGATGGCCGACCTGGCGAGCCTGCCCCGGGCCGCCGTCGTGGTCGAGGGCGGCTACAGCAAGATCTTCAAGCTCTCCCACGCACCGGGTGCGACCGTCGCGGAGTCGCTCGCGGAGGCCCAGGCCCGCTTCCCGTCGGTCCCCATCGTCTTCTGCGAGAACCGCTCGCTCGCGCAGGAGTGGGTCTACCGCTGGTTGGGCGCGTGCCGGCGGGAGCACGATCTCGCCCGGGCCACCGACCGGGTCGAGGACACCTTCGCGGCCGGTGAGCCGCTGCCGGATCCCGGTGCTGCACCGGGACCCGAGCCAGGGTCGCGACGACCGAAGGGTGAGGAGGCCGTGATCCGCCGCTGGGCCCTCAGCCAGGGGATGGCGGTGTCCGCCCGCGGGCGGGTGTCGACAGCGGTACGACGAGCCTGGCAGCTCCGCGACACCGAGGCCGACTGAGCGCGCCCCGATCAGGCCTGGGTGCGCACCAGCCGCCCCCACTGGTGGTTCTGCAGGGGATGCCCGTCGGCCGCCTTGTCGAACGTCCACAGCAGGTCGCCCTCGACGTAGCCGTACAGGCGCTGACCGGCGGTGTACTCCGCGGCCGTGACGCTGCGCAGGATGGCGTCGGTCGCGAGCTCGATCTTGGCGCCCGAGATGTGGCCGTACCAGACCTCGGCGTAGCCGCCCGGCTGGCACAGGATGACCTCCAGGCCACCGTCGGGCTGGGGCCGCCAGAAGCCGGTCTCCATGGACAACGGCTTGCTGGCCTTGCCCTCGTCGTCCAGCTCGAAGGTCTGGGAGAGGTAGTGCAGGTAGTCACCGCCGTTGTCGGCGAAGTCGATCTGCTGACCGAACTCGACGTCGTCGGTGTCGGGGTAGGAGGCACGACCTGTGCCTTCCCAGCGGCCGAGCAACCAGGCCACCGGGGTCAGGGCAGGATTCAGGTCGGGTGAGATCTCGAAAGGCACCCGTTCAGGATTCCACGGAACGCCCACGGACCAACAGCAGCACCAGGGCGGCCAGGGCGGCGATCCCGAGCAGCGCGACGCCGGCGACGAGCAGGACCGCGAACACGCTGACGAGCGACATGGCCGCGAGTCTAGGACGGTCGAGTGGCGCCGCCCGTGTCTGGCGCGCACAGGCGGCGCACTTGCGGGGCGAGTACGCCGCGGAAGCGCGCCGCTTGTCAGGACACGGCGGGGAGCGGCTTGCGCAACACCGTGGTCACGCACACGTAGCGTCGGCCGCCGGCCACCGGCCAGGACTCCAGCGCCGAGCCGTGCTCGCGATAGCCCAGGCGCCGGTAGAGACGGGCCGCGGCGGGGTTGTCCTGCTCCACGCTCAGCCGGGCCTCGGTCCGACCACGGCGGCGGATCCGCTGCTCCAGGTCGGCGACCATGGCGCTGCCGAGGCCCAGGCCCTGCAGCAGCGGGTGCACGGCCAGCTGCCAGATCACGCCGGCTTCGGGCACCGGACGCAGATCGGCGCCCCCGGCCGCCACCAGGCGTCCGTTCGGCAGCTCCCCGACCACGTACTCCGCCTCGTCGGCCACCATCAGCGGCAGCACCTCGGCGATGGCGGTGAGGTGCTCGGACCCCCCGGACCAGTCGAGGTCGGTCAGGTCGGACGGCTCCAGGTCGCGGAACGTCACGTCGATGGTCACCCGTCGATCCTCGCCGAAGGCGTCCACCCGGCCCGCATAGGGTCGGGCGAATGAGAAGGTACGTGATCGTCGGGGCCGGAGCGATCGGTGGCGGCATCGGCGCCCGCCTGGTGCAGGCCGGTCTGCCGACCGTGCTGATCGCCCGCGGCGAGCACCTGGCGGCGATGCAGCGGGACGGGCTGCGGCTGCGAACCCCTCGGGAGGACGTCAACCTGCCGGTCACCGCCGTCGGCGCGATCGCCGACGTGACCCTGGGCAGCGACGACGTGATCTTGGTCGCGACCAAGACCCAGCAGGTGCTGGGCGTGCTGCCCGACGTCGCGGACGCGCCCGTCCACGCCGAGGACGGCACGGTGATCGGGACTGCCGGGGACCTGCTGCCGGTCTTCCTGGCCACCAACGGGGTGAGCGCAGAAGGGCTGGCCGCGCGGTACGTCCGCCGGGTGTTCGGGGTCTGCATCTGGATGCCGGCCGTGCACCTGGAGCCCGGTGAGGTGATCATCCGGGGCGTGCCGATGTCGGGGATCCTGCACCTCGGCCGGGTGCCCGCGGAACGGACCGAACCGGCCGACCACGCGCTGCTGGCGGAGGTGGCCGCCGACTGGCGGCGGGCCACGTTCGACATCGCCCTGCCTGCCGACGTGATGGCGTGGAAGCACCGGAAGCTGATCAGCAACCTGGCCAACGTGGTCGACGCCCTGGTGGACGACCCGCGCGCGGCACGGCCGGTGACCGCGGCGGCCGACGCCGAGGCCCGCGCGGTGCTCACCGCGGCGAACGTCCCCGTGGTCGACGACGCGACCGAGGCGGCGGCCCGCGCGCAGGGCTTCACCATCGAACCCGTACCGGGGCTGGAGGACGCGCGGCTGGGCAGCTCCAGCTGGCAGTCGTTGTCCCGCGGAGCCGGCTCCATCGAGACCGACTACCTGAACGGGGAGATCGTCCGGATCGCCCACGAGCACGGTCGTCCGGCCCCGGTGAACGCGCGCCTGGCCCGGCTGGCCCGCGCAGCGATCCGCGACGGTGCCGGACCCGGGAGCGTGGCCGCCGCCGAGCTGGCGGAAGCGGTCGGCGATCCGAACGCCGGCTGATGCGGGCCGTCGTGCAGCGGGCCGCATCGGCGTCGGTGACGGTCGACGGCGAGGTGGTCGGCGCCCTCGAACGGCCGGGGCTGATGGTGCTGGTCGGGGTCACCCACACCGACACCGCGGCCACCGCGGCCAAGCTGGCCGCGAAGATCTGGACGCTGCGGATCCTGGCCGACGAACGCTCCGCCTCCGACACCCACGCACCGGTTCTCGTGGTCAGCCAGTTCACGCTGTACGCCGACACGGCGAAGGGTCGTCGACCGTCCTGGGGCGCCGCGGCCCCACGACCGGTGAGCGAGCCGCTGATCGAGGCGTTCGTGTCAGCCCTGCGCGACCTGGGCGCCGACGTGGCGACCGGGGTCTTCGGGGCCGACATGCAGGTCAGCCTGGTCAACGACGGACCCGTCACGGTGATCCTCGACGCCGACTGAGCGGTCCGATCCCGGACGCGAACGAGGCGCCGACCACCGCAGGGGGACGGCGCCTCGGTCGGCGACCAGGAACCCGCTCACCCGGCCGCAGCCGGGGTGGGCGGGATCGTGCTGAGGACCTGCCTCAGGCGGCGACGGCGTCGAGGAGGACATCCACCTCGAGCACGTTGCCCCGGGAGGCGACGACCTGGCGATCGGTCTGCGCACCGGGAGCCAGCGTACGAAGGGTCCAGGACCCGTCGCCGGCGAAGAACCGGAAGTGGCCGGTGGCCGAGGTCGGCACCTCGGCGGTGAACTCACCGGTCGAGTCGAGCAGACGCACGTAGGCGCCGCTGACCGGCTGGCCGCTGCGCAGCACGCGGCCCTGGATCACCGCCTCCTTGGTGACGTCGATGCCCTGGACGCTGAGTCCGCCTTGAGTGGCTCCGCACATTGTTCTGGTTCCTCACTTGCTCGGGGGTCGGGGGGTGTTGGTGACCCGGGACGATCACGCGGACCGCCCGGGTCGGGTCTGGGTCAGGCCTCGCCGGGCTCGTCGCCGACGGCGACCGGCACGCCCACGAGCGAGCCGTACTCCGTCCACGACCCGTCGTAGTTCTTCACGTTCTCGTTGCCGAGCAGCTCGTGCAGCACGAACCACGTGTGCGCACTGCGCTCACCGATGCGGCAGTAGGCGATGATGTCGCGGTCGAAGTCGAGCCCGGCGTTGCCGTACAGCTCGGTCAGCGCGTCGTCGGACTTGAAGGTGCCGTCGTCGTTGGCCGCCTTGCTCCAGGGCACGTTGACCGCGGTCGGGATGTGACCGCCGCGCTGCGCCTGCTCCTGCGGCAGGTGCGCCGGGGCGAGCAGCCGACCGGCGAACTCGTCGGGGCTGCGGACGTCGACCAGGCTGAGGTTGCCGATCGCGGCGATGGCCTCGTCCCGGAAGGCCCGGATGTCGAGGTTCGGCTCCGCCGCCTTGTACTCGGTGGCAGGCCGGGTCACGGTCTCCGAGGTCAGCTCGCGGGCGTCGAGCTCCCACTTCTTGCGGCCGCCGTCGAGCAGGCGGGCGTCGCTGTGGCCGTACAGCTTGAAGTACCAGTACGCGTACGCCGCGAACCAGTTGTTGTTGCCGCCGTACAGCACGACGGTGTCGTCGTTGCTGATGCCCCGCTCGGAGAGCAGCGCCTCGAACTGCTCCTTGTTCACGAAGTCCCGACGGATCGGGTCCTGCAGGTCGGTCTTCCAGTCGATCTTGACCGCGCCGGCGATGTGGCCACCGTCGTACGCCGTGGTGTCCTCGTCGACCTCGACCAGCACCACACCTGCATCGCCTGCGTGCTCTGCGACCCAGTCGGCGTCGACGAGTACCTCTTGCCTGCTCATGTCCTGTGCTCCTGTAGGTAGGTGACGTTGGTGGTGCGCTGTGGGGTGCGCAGACACGACGAGGCGCGTGCGCGCAGCGGGGTGACCGGCCGGGGAGTTCCGGTGATCAGAAAGATCGACAGAGCGACGAGCGCATCCGGCCGTGGTCTACGGCCAGGCGGCGGGTGAGCGGAGTCGCCCACGCGGTCGTCGCGATCATGAGGAACAGGCTAGGGGCGCCGAGCACGCCTCTCCAAGGGTCCTCTCACTCAGTGAGACAGACATCCACCATGTGGACGATCTAGCGCCTTCTCTCTCATTGCCCCGGGCAAGGGGTCTCCACATCCGCTGGATGAGATGGGAACCTGTGAGTTGGACCACTCGCAACCGGTTTTTCGATGTGCGTTCATGTTCGTTACATCGGTCGTACATGCAGGTTTGCTTCCGCACCGCCGGCGAACGGGGGCAGGATCTCCGCCCGTACGGGCCCGTCGAGCGGCGCCTCCCAGTGCTCCGGATGCACGACCACGCCGTCGACCAGGATCGTGCAGACCGCAAGCAGGCGGTCGAATCGGGCGTCGGGCGCCCTGCTGGCCGCGGCCGCCCGCAGCGCCTCCCCGAGGGTCTCGGCTGGCCACCGTTCCGAACCCGTGCCGGCGACCGCCTTGGCGCCGGCCCAGAACACCAGGTCGACCGTCGTTCTTGCCGTATTCTCATGGTGCGACGAGGCCCCGGGCGGTGGGCACCTGTCTCGACCGTCTTGTGGTTCCTGTGCTGTCATGACGCCTAACCAGATGAGCCGGAGGAGACCTCGATGGCCACCTTGCTGCTGTTGACCAACGATATGCACGCGTCGGCGGAGATCCTGCCCGCCCTGGAGCTCCTCCCCCATCAGGTGAAGGTGGCCCAGGCCGAGGCAACCGCGCTGCTGGACGCTCCACCGGCCGACGTCATCCTGCTCGACGCCCGCCGCGACCTGGTCGGCGCCCGCTCGCTGTGCCGACTGATCGAGACCACCGGCAAGGAGTCCCCGCTGCTGGTCGTGGTCAGCGAAGGCGGTCTGGCGGCACTGTCGGCGGACTGGGGGTTCGACGACATCCTGCTGAACACCGCCGGCCCGGCCGAGGTCGATGTCCGCATCCGGCTGGCGACCTCCCCGTCTGCCAGCAACACCGGGGAGCCCCTGATCCAGACCGGCAACATCGTCATCGACGAAGCAGGCTACTCCGCGAAGCTCAACGGCGCCCAGCTCGATCTGACCTACACCGAGTTCGAGCTGTTGAAGTACCTGGCCCAGCACCCCGGCCGGGTGTTCAGCCGTCAGCAGCTGCTCAGCGACGTGTGGGGGTACGACTACTTCGGGGGCACCCGGACGGTCGACGTCCACGTCCGCCGCCTGCGCGCCAAGCTCGGCCCCGAGTACGAGTCGGTGATCGGCACCGTCCGCAACGTCGGGCTACCGCTTCGTCGCCCAGTCCGAGGACAGCAGGGTCTAGCGCTCTGTTGTTGGTGCTCGCTCCGCTCGCACGCGGATCCCGCTCGAACCCGACGGTGTCGTCACTCTTCGCGAGACGAGAGCGTGTTTCGCTCATCGCTCCTCCATCCGTCGGCGCGCGATCCGGTGAGGGTTGAGTTTCAAGATCTGCGGCGCAGCACTCAGTCCCGTCTGACTTTCAGGTGGGCGGGAACTGTGCCGGGGGGGCCTTCGGCTCGGACGTACTGGACGCCGGCCAGCACCTGGGCCGCGAGCAGGGCGATCAGCGACAACACCAGGAACACCGCGGTGGTGGCGAAGCGTCCGACCTCGACCAGGGCGACGACGCAGACCACCAGCGCGATCACCGAGATCGCGTACGAGACCAGCTGCAGGATCCAGGAGACCGCCACGACGGCCGCCAGGTCGCTGTGGCGGCGCCCGTGCCACACCGCGGTCGCGCGCAGCCAGGACAGGTGCTGCCACAGGCACAGCACCAGCATCGCCACGCTGCACCACACCATGGCCCGCGTCCAGCCGCGACCCTGGAAGACGCCGTCGATGTCGGGATAGGTGACCAGGGCCGCCACCGCGGACACCAGCGACAGCGCGGCCACGATGGTGCCGAGCAGGGTCGTGCGCAGGTGCCGGCGGGTGCGGGACACGATCGCCGGCTGCTCGTGCGCCCCGTACGACGGGAGATCCTCGGCGGCGTACTGCTCGTCTCGCATGGCTGCGAGCATAAGGCGCGGGGCCGCCGGGCCGGCCATGCGCAGAGGTCCGGCGCGGACGTGCCGCTACCTCCGCGTCGGACCTGCCGTTAGGTTGTGCCAATGGCTGAACCCCCGCCGGCCACGCTCACGGTCACCCAGCACCCGTCCCCACCGAGCAGGACCAGGTGATCGCCCTCATCGGGCGGGCTGCGACCGTCGACGGCCACGCGAGCGTCAACGAGGCCGGGTTGCTCGCCCTGCGTAGTCCGAGCGAGCACCCCGCCGACGCCACGGCGTCCCAGCACGTCCTGATCCACGATCGCGGAACCGGGGAGCTGATCGGCTACGCCCAGGCGATCGCGGAGGGGTCAGGCCGGGTGGCCGCGTTGGTCGTCGACCCGGGCCACCGACGCCAGGGTCTCGGCTCGACCCTGTGGCGACGGCTGGCAGCGGAGCCCTCGAGCGCCCCGCTGCGTGTCTGGGCGAAGGGCGACGCCCCGGCGGCTCGGGCCCTGGCGGCCGCCCAGGGACTGCGCCCGGTCCGCACCCTCCAGATCCTCGGTCGCTCGCTCAGCGGAGACCTGCCACCCGCCGACCCGCCGGCCGGCATCACCATCCGCACCTTCCGGCGCGGCCTCGACGAGGAGAGCTGGCTGGCGGTCAACGCCCGTGCCTTCGCCTTCCACCCGGAACAGGGATCACAGACCCGTGCGGACCTGGAGCAGCGGATGGCCGAGCCCTGGTTCGACCCGGCCGGGTTCTTCGTGGCGGTGCGGGACGAACCGGCCGAGGGCACCCCGGCCGGTGAGACCTCACCGATCGTCGGGTTCCACTGGACCAAGCGCGAGCCGGGCTCCTCGACCGGCGAGGTCTACGTGATCGGCGTGGACCCCGCGGCGGGGGTGCGCGGCCTCGGCACCCCGCTGCTCGGGGTGGGGCTCCGCCACCTGCGCGCGGTGGGGGCGAGCGACGTCGACCTCTACGTCGAGGCCGACAACGACCGCGCCCTGGCGCTCTACCACCGGTACGGTTTCTCCCTCGTCAGTGCCGACGTGATGTACGCCGCCCCGGCTGCCCCGGCCGAGACGTCCGACTGACGAAAACCGCCGATCGCCTCCGTCGATACGGATGCCGATCGTCCCCGTCGATACGATTCACCTGCACCCGGCGAGCACAGGAGTAACGATGAACGCACCCGACCTGGCGAACGACCTGCTCGACAGCACCGGTGTGGTCGGGGGCGACGTCGAGGTCGAGGGCGACGGGCTGCCCGAGGACCGCTACTCCGACCGTGAGCTCTCCTGGCTGGCGTTCAACAACCGGGTGCTCGACCTGGCCAAGGACTCCCAGCGGGTGCCTTTGCTCGAGCGGGCCAAGTTCCTGGCGATCTTCGCCAACAACCTGGACGAGTTCTTCATGGTCCGCGTCGCCGGCCTGAAGCGCCGGATCGCGGCCGGCGTGGCCGTCCGAACGGTCAGCGGGCTGATGCCGCGCGAGGTGCACCAGGCGATCCTGACCCGGACCCGCGAGCTGGCCGACGAGCACTCCCGCGTGTTCGAGGAGGAGATCCGGCCCGCCCTGGCCGCGGAGGGGATCGAGATCCTGCGCTGGCATGAGCTCTCCACCGACGAGAAGGACCGGATGCGGGAGCTGTTCGCCGAGCGCATCTTCCCGGTGCTCACGCCGCTGGCCGTGGACCCGTCGCACCCCTTCCCCTACATCTCCGGTCTGTCGATCAACCTGGCCGTGCTGGTCAAGAACCCCGTGACCGGCATCCGCCAGTTCGCGCGGGTCAAGGTGCCGAGCGTCCTGCCGCGCTTCGTCAAGCTGGACGAGGGCCGGTTCGTGGCGCTGGAGGACGTGATCGCCCGGCACCTCGACCAGCTGTTCACCGGCATGCAGGTCGTGCAGCACCACGTCTTCCGGGTCACCCGCAACGAGGACGTCGAAGTCGAGGAGGACGACGCCGAGAACCTGCTGGTCGCTCTCGAGCGCGAGCTGCTGCGACGCAAGGTCGGTCGGCCGCCGGTGCGCCTGGAGGTCGAGGACGACATCGACCCCAAGATGCTCGAGCTGCTGACCACCGAGCTCGACATCAGCGAGAAGGAGGTCTTCGCGCTGCCGGGTCCGCTCGACCTGCGCGGGCTGTTCTCGCTGACCGACCTGGACCGGGCGGAGCTGAAGTACCCGGCCTTCCTGCCCGCCACGCACCCGCACCTGGCCGAGGTGGAGACCGCCCAGCCGGCCGACATGTTCGCCGCCCTGAAGCAGCGCGACGTGCTCCTGCACCACCCGTACGACTCGTTCGCGACCAGCGTGACGCGCTTCATCGAGCAGGCCGCCGACGACCCGCAGGTGCTGGCCATCAAGCAGACCCTCTACCGCACCTCGGGCGACTCCCCCATCATCGACGCCCTGATCGAGGCGGCCGAGCAGGGCAAGCAGGTGCTGGCGCTGGTCGAGATCAAGGCCCGCTTCGACGAGCAGGCCAACATCGCCTGGGCCCGGCGGCTGGAGCAGCACGGCTGCCACGTGGTCTACGGGCTGCTCGGTCTGAAGACCCACTGCAAGCTGTCGATGGTGGTCCGCGACGAACCCGACGGGCTCCGCCGCTACGCCCACATCGGCACCGGCAACTACAACCCCAAGACGGCGCGGCTCTACGAGGACATGGGCCTGCTGACCGCCAACCCGATCATCACCGACGACATCGGCCGGTTGTTCAACCACATGTCGGGGATGAGTCAGGAGACGCAGTACCGCCGGCTGCTGGTCGCCCCGCACGGGATCCGCACCGGTCTGCTGGACCGGATCAACAACGAGATCGCCAACCAGGAGGACGGCAAGCCGGCGGGCATCAAGATCAAGGTCAACTCGCTGGTCGACGAGACCGTGTCCGACGCGCTGTACCGGGCCTCGCAGGCCGGCGTGCCGGTGGATCTGTGGGTCCGGGGGATCTGCACCATCCGACCCGGCGTCCCGGGGCTGAGCGAGAACATCCGGGTCCGCAGCATCCTGGGCCGGTTCCTGGAGCACAGTCGGCTGTTCTGGTTCGCCAACGACGGGCAGCCGTCGGTCGGCATCGGCTCGGCGGACCTGATGCACCGCAACCTGGACCGACGGGTCGAGGTGCTCGCCTCGATCACCAACCCCGCACATGTGGCCGAGATCGAGGGCCTCTTCGAGCTGGCCTTCGACCACGGCACGGCGGCGTGGTGGCTGAACTCGGACGGCACCTGGACCCAGCACACCGTCGACGCCGAGGGTGAGCCGCTGACCGACATGCAGGCGCACCTGATCAGCGTCAAGAGCCGGCGTCGAGCGAAGTGAGCAGCCGGCTGTGAGCAGCAAGGACAGGAAGACCGTCCTCGCCGGCGGCGCGGTCGTCCGCCGCGTCCGCCCGGGCAAGGACCCGGAGATCTTGATCATCCACCGGGATCGCTACAAGGACTGGACCCTGCCCAAGGGCAAGGTGGAGGCCGGCGAGTCGGTGGTGGCCGCGGCGGCGCGCGAGGTCCGCGAGGAGACCGGCGTGACCATCCGGCTCCAGTCGCCCCTGGACACGGTCCTCTACCCGCTCAGCTCGGGGTCGACCAAGGAGGTCCGCTACTGGTCCGGGCAGCCGCTCGAGGTGATCAAGCGGGCTCCCGACGACGAGGTCGACGTGGTGTCCTGGCTGCCGGTGAAGGCGGCCCTGCACCGACTCAGCTTCGAGCACGACAAGGAGCTGGTCCGCCAGCACCTGGAGCACCCGACCACCACGACGCTGGTGCTGGTGCGGCACGGCAAGGCGATGGACCGCAAGGACTGGTCGAAGAAGGACACCCTCCGCCCGCTCGGGGCGCGCGGTCGCAAACAGGCCCGACAGCTGGTGCCGTTCCTGGCGTCGTACGGGATCGAGAACCTGATCAGCTCCACCTCGGCGCGCTGCCTGACCACGCTGGAGCCGTACGCGGCCAGCGCCGGGATCGGCATCGAGACCCACGACACCCTGACCGAGGAGATCGGCACGGGCGAACCGGAGGCCGTCGTACGCCTGATCGGCAAGATCCGGGAGGGCGTGCTGGCCAGCGGGCTGCCGACCGCGATCTGCGTGCACCGACCGGTGCTGCCCTCGATCCTGGAGGCCCTGGAGCTGGCTCCGGCCACCCTGGCGACCGGTGAGATGCTGGTCACCCACCTGACCGCCGACGACGTGCACGCGATCGAGCGGCACCGGCCGCAGGCCTGATCGCCAGGCGTGGTTCGGCCGGCTCCCGAGTCGGTGTGCGAACCGAGGATGGTTTGCGGCCTCACGGATGGTTGAATTTTCCGTCATTCGACGGCTTCTGCTGCATCGGACGGGGTCGAGGGCCGCAATATCCGTCGAGTGACGGAAATTTCAGAACCTGGGGGCGGACGGAAGCGCAGGTCGAGGGAGCGCGGCCAGGAGGCACGCACCGCACGAGCCGTTGGTCTGCTGTTCACCCAACCGTCCCCGATCGGACAGAAAACCTCCCTAGCGTCCGGAACGGAGCCACCGTGGCTCCCATGCTCACCAGACTGAGTCAGAGTCTGACAAGGGGAACGAGTGAAGATCTCTCGCAAGGGCGCCGTCCTGGCGCTCGCCACCGCTGCCGCGCTGGCCCTGTCCTCCTGCGCGGCCAACGAAGGCGGCGCGGCTCCGGGTGGTTCGACCGAGTCCGGCGCCAGCCTGTCCGGCACCCTCACCGGCATCGGCGCGTCCTCGGCGGCCACCGCCCAGGAGACCTGGGTCGCCGCCTTCCAGACCAAGAACCCGGCGTCACCGTCAACTACTCCCCCGACGGCTCGGGGGCCGGACGGGAGGCGTTCGCCGGGGGCGGCGCCGACTTCGCCGGCTCCGACCGGGCCATGAAGCCCGAGGAGATCACCGCGGCGGCCCTGGCCAGCTCGCGCTGCGACGCCAGCCAGACGCCATCAACCTGCCGATCTACATCAGCCCGATCGCCGTGATCTACAAGGTCGAGGGCGTCACCGATCTCAAGCTGGACGCCGACACCCTGGCCGGCATCTTCGCCGGCAAGATCACCAAGTGGAACGACCCGAAGATCGCCGCGCTGAACGAGGGCGCGACGCTGCCCGGACCAGACCATCACCGCCGTGCACCGCGCGGACGACTCGGGCACCACCGAGAACTTCACCGACTACCTGCACCAGGCCGCACCGAAGGTGTGGACCTCGGAGCCGGACGGCGAGTGGCCGCTCAAGGGTGGCGAGGCTGCCCCGCAGACCTCGGGCATGGTCGACACCGTGACCAACGGCACCGGCACCATCGGCTACGCGGACGCCTCCAAGGCCGGCGACCTGGGCGTCGCCGAGATCAAGGTCGGCGACGGGTTCCAGAAGCCGACCGCCGAGGCCGCGGCCGCGATCGTCGACGCGTCCGAGCGGGTCACCGGTGACGGCCGCTCGGCCAACGACTGGACCATCAAGCTGAACCGCACCGCCGAGGGCGACGTCTACCCGATCGTGCTGCTGTCGTACGCGATCGCCTGCCAGAAGTACAAGGACGCGGCGACGGCCAACCTGGTCAAGTCGTACCTGAGCTACGTCGCCTCGGAGGCCGGCCAGCAGGACGCCGTGAAGACCGCGAAGATGGCGCCGCTGTCGTCGAAGCTGTCGGCCGACGTCGAGGCCGCGGCCGCGACGATCTCCTGAACCGTCGGCCCGTACCGGCGGTCGCGGCCCACGCCGCGGGCTCCGACCGCCGGTGCGGACGACACCCTCTCCTGATCGA